>JBCBPW010000133.1:0-13494 GCA_039820545.1 Bacteroidota bacterium
ATTGTGTAGGACACGATATATCAAAAGAATCTAGCAATTTGCAAGTTTTTCAGCAGCTCGTCTATCACATGGAAGATGCTGTCCTGAAGATGACGCCCAATGGAATATTTACCTACGCATCCCCTAAATTTATCTCCAAATATGGTTTTGAGGAGGAAGAGCTTATCGGTAAATCTTTTGAGGAACTGGTTCATCCAGATGATGTGCAGGACGCTATGGGCAAGGTCGTAGAACTGATGTCGACAGGGGCCTCTCCTGAGCCGCTAGAACATCGAGTAAAGCATAAAGATGGAGGCTATCTATGGGGAGAAACGATAGGGTCTCTCAATCCAGAGGGTACAGAAATCATCCTGATTACCCGAGACGTAAGCAAATCTAAGGAACAAAAAGAAAAGCTGAAGTTTCAATCTCATCTACTAGAAGCTGTCTCACAGTCGGTGATATTTTTTGACACAGATTGGCGTGTGAAGTACTGGAATAAGGGAGCAGAGCGGCTTTTTGGTTGGAAAAGAGAGGAGGTGATGGACGCAATCTTGCCAGAAGGGGCGCTTACTTCCCCGTCCACAGCAAGAGAAAGAGAACGATTGATCCAGAGATTGGTTGAAGGAAAATCCTGGAAGGGCGAATTCTTGGTCAGGCACAAGGACGGAAACGAGTTTTATGCTTTAGTGGCCAATAATCCTGTGAAAGATGATGAGGGGAAAATCATGGGATACATAGGGATATCTACGGATATCACTACGCTCAAGAAAGCCGAAGAGGACCTCTTGAGAAACAAACAGCAGATGGAACTGGCCATCGACACAGCCCAACTCGGAATATGGGAACTCAAGCTAGACGATGGTTCCCTGCACTGGAATGACCAATTGCTGAGCATTTATGAATTGACAAGGGAAGAGTTTGAAAAGGATATACAGGGATTCAGGAAGCGTGTCTTTCCAGAGGACCTAGCTGTTGCAGACCGCGAGTTGCAGAAGATAGGAGATGGTGAAGTCGTCCACGATGTGCGGTTTAGGATTCAAACCCCTGAGGGCATAGTCAAGCATGTGATAGCATCAGGTGCTCCTATATACGATGAGGGAGGAAATATCGTCAAGCTGATCGGCATCAATATAGACGTTTCGCCTATCGTAGAGTTTGAATCAGCGCTGAAAAAAACGGAAGATCGATTTGAAGCCTTCGCCAATAATATTCCTGGGATGGCTTACATCAAGTATCCTAAAGGGAAACATGTTTTTGGCAATCAGTTGATCCTAGATCGATTTGGAATAGATCTAGAAACGTACAAAAAACTCAAATCAGAAGATCTGATAAGTGAAGAGTTTGTCAAGGAGAGTAATTTTTTAGATGATCGTGTTTTCATCACAAAACAGAGCCAATTACGCGAACTACACGACCCTGTATCTGATAAGTGGTACGAAGAAATCAAATTCTCCGTAGATAAGGATTTAATAGGAGGAATCTTGCTAGATATCAGTGCGCGAAAAGCGGCAGAGGAAACCCGCCAACAGTACGCTACGCAACTGCAAAATATCCTGCGTAGCATCAGTGATGCATTTGTCACTTTAGATGAAAACAGAAGATTTACGTATCTCAATAAGAAAGCGGAGCAAATATTTGGAAAGCAGCAAGTAGAACTGCTGGGAAAAACTATTCAAGAAGTCCAACCAAGCTGGGCAGAGATGACACTAGATGAGGCATTGGCACGAGTCAAACAAACCCGTAAAGTAGAAGTGTTGGAAGAATTTCTTCCAGATACACAATCATGGTTTGAATTTAGGTTGTATCCTTCAGAAGAGGGGATCTCTCTATTTTTTCTTGACATTACAGATCAGAAGCAAGCAGAGATAGGGCTTATTGAGAGTGAGAAAAAATATCGAAACATCACAGATAGTGTACCAGGAGCTGTTTTGAGGTACTATTTGGATCCTAAAGAGGGTAAGGACTCCCTATTATTCCTGAGTCAGGGAGCAGAAGAGGTTTGGGGTATCCCTTGGGAAGAAGCCTTTCATGATTTGAGTAAGCTGTGGAAACCTGTCTTAAAGGAGGACTTTGAGTCGCTGAAACAATCGATCTTTCAATCTGCCGAGACCATGACCTACTGGGACCATCAGTGGCGCATCAGGATGTCGGACGGAACCATCAAATGGTTGAATGGCAAAGGAATTCCCACTAAGTTGGAAAATGGAGACTACGTATGGGACTCTATCATTTTGGATATATCCGATATCAAGGAAGCAGAAAAAGTCAGGTTGTTTGCCAAGCAAATGGAGCGAGAGAATAAGGAGATGGAGCAGTTTGCCTACATCGCTTCTCATGATCTGCAGGAACCGATGCGTACCATTCAGAACTTTGTCATGCTCCTTAAGGAAAACTACCTCCAGAATGTAGATGAAGAAGGGGAACTCTATATCAAATTTATCTCAGACGCCTCCAATCGGATGATTCATCTCATCAAAGGTCTGCTGGACTTTAGTAGGTTGGGGAAGAAGCGGAAGGTCGTGTCTGTGGACTTTCATAAAGTAGTCGATGAAGTGCTATCAGATCTGAGTGTACTAATTGATCAAACGAATACACATGTGAAGTGGGAGGGGAAACCACCTGTATTTGAAGGGTTTGAATTAGAACTCCGCTTATTGTTTCAAAATCTTATTACCAATGCGATAAAGTTTAGAAAATCAGATGAAGCCCCTCAGATCGTTATTTCTGCTAGACAAAATGGGGAAGAGTGGGAATTTCAAGTAAAGGATAACGGAATAGGGATTCATCCCCGTCATCACCAAAGGATATTCAACATTTTCCAGCGATTACATGCCCACGAAAAATATGAGGGGACAGGAATCGGACTTGCGCATTGTAAGAAAATTGTAGAGCTTCATAAAGGTACGATCTGGGTATCATCAGAGCTTGGGAAGGGAAGCACCTTTTATTTCACCATCAAACAAATCTAAACATGGCCCCCTCGATACACGCAGAAATTAAATGCATCCTGCTTGTAGACGACAATCAAGCAGACAACTATCTGCATAAAATGGTCATAGAGAAGATGAGGATCGCCCAAGATATCCGCATCGTGCAGACAGGCGAGGAGGCACTGGAGTATCTTCAGCAACATGACAAAACCCGCTTCCCCGAACCCAACCTGATTTTTCTAGATATCAACATGCCAGGAATCAATGGCTGGGAGTTCTTGGAAGAATATAAAAAGCTAGATTTTGAATTTCATGAGCACGTATTTGTGGTCATGCTATCCACTTCTCCCAATCCCGAAGACCGTGAAAAGGCACAACAGAACCGATACATCGCAGATTTCTTGAATAAACCCCTTACCTCCTCCTGCCTAGAAAGTATCTTGAGCAAACACTTTTCTTGAGAAGCGGAATGCTATTCTCAGCCCTGCAATGAACAGCATAACTAAAATCCGTTGATATTAGCCCAAACTTTAGATGAAAAAGTCAGGTGCCAACTCTTGGCTCGGGTCTACTGCGTAACCTTCTAGATCTGTAATTCCTGCTTCTGCCAGCACTTCATCGTCGATAAAAAAGTTTCCACTACAAGATTTACTTTCCCGCTTCAAGACATGAAAAGCCGCATCAGCCATAATCTCAGGTTTTCGGCTTTGGGCAACAAGCATTTTATCCCCCAGTACGTTCAGCGCCGCAGTAGCAATAGCTGTCCTGGGCCATAGGCTATTTACTGCCAAGCCTTCTTTTTTAAACTCCTCCGACATCGCAAAGGTACAGAAACTCATGCCATACTTAGCCATAGTGTAGGCGAGGTGAGGGGCAAACCAGTGCTTCTCGATATTGAGTGGAGGCGCAATATTGAGGATGTGGGGATTGTCGGACTTCAGGAGGTGAGGGATACATTTTTGGGAGGTCATGTACGTTCCGCGAAAATTGACTTGATGCATCAGGTCGAAACGCTTCATTTTCGTTTCCAGGGTCCCTGTCATCATAATGGCCGAGGCATTGTTGATCAAGATGTCCAAGCCTCCAAAGGTATCTATCGTCTTGGCCACAGCTTCCTCTACCATTTTTTCTTCTCTTACATCTACGATGAGGGGTAGGGCTTTCCCTCCTGCGGCTTCCATTTCTTCAGCAGCCGTGAAGATGGTACCAGGTAGGATACGGTGAGGTTCAGCTGTCTTAGCAGCGATGACGATATTGGCACCTTCCTGCGCAAGCTTGAGTCCCATAGCTTTGCCGATGCCTCGGCTAGCTCCGCTAATAAAGGCTGTTTTTCCTGAAAATACTCCCATTTTTTGCTAGTCTTTGTTTGTGTGTATATAATTCTAAATGCCTCCGAACAACGAGATTTCCTAATCCAATGAAATTAGGGATATTTTTTCTGCATTTAACATTCTGTTATGACTTTTCAAGCAACTAATAGAGGAATTTAAGTGTTTTCCTCAAAAATAGACTTATGAAACGAATCGTTTTGCATATAGCCATTTGGGGATATTGTCTACTTTCTCTCTCTTTATTTGGACAAGCACACAGACAAAAAGTGTTTGAAGCCTATAAATCGGGTGATTTTGAGCAATGGGTGGAGGGCATCCAGGAGATGGAGCAATATGCAAGAGACATAAATCAAGTCCCTGTATGGTTAGATCTGGCCGACTCCAAATATGGATTGATAGGATTTTGTATTGCAGAGGAGAAAAAAGATGGACTTGATGAGTGGATAAAGGGGACAGAGAGTATTCTGAAAGCAGTCTTGGAACGAGAACCCCAAAATGCCAGAGCAAAATCTCTCTATGGAGGCCTTCTGGCGTTTAAGATCGCTTTGAGTCCTGCCAAGGCCATTTATCTGGGACCCCGTAGTCAGAACTATCTTGACGAGGCGAAGAAATATGGTCAGAAAGAACCCTCGGTTTGGGTGGAAAATGGCAATATGCACTACCATGCGCCAGCTGTATTTGGAGGAGATATGGACAAGGCTATTTCCTGTTTTGAAAAGGCAGTCGTGCTATATGACAATAGCTCGAAAGCTTACAGCTGGCAGTATCTCCATGCGATTGCGTGGCTCGGACAAGCCTATGAGTCTCAAGACCAACACGATAAAGCCATGAATGTATATAAGGGGGTATTGCAAAAACATCCTGATTTCGAATGGGTCAAAGATGAACTGCTACCCGCATGTCAACGAAAAGTGAACACGGCTTCTCAAGAGAATCGTTGAGTTTGTGGATGTCAATATGTATATTATCTGATATAGGGGATATGTTCTACGAATAAAGCATATTTCCCAGGACTATATACTCACTTACAAGTGCCAAGACCTTTCATCTTTCATAGACATCACACCCATGTGTCTTTGGAAGAAAAGAAGCTCTCGGCTACGATGATTGATAAATGCATGGATACGGTTACATCAAAACCCCAATATTCATTAGAAGAATTAAGGAAAAAGCCCTTTAGTCAGTTGACAGCAGAAGAAGCTGCTTGGGCAGTCGAACATAACAAGGAGATCTTTGATAAGCATTTTGATCCTGAATATGTGCGCCAGCTCAATACAGAGATTGTGGGCATGATGGACAATTACTTTCGTCCAGAATATGTCGGATTTGATGAGATGCCTGCTAGAGAAGCAGGAGATCGACCTTTGATCTATGCTTGTAATCACTCAGGTATGGCTTTCCCTTGGGATGCCATGATCTTCGGTATGGGTCTGTTTTACAAGCATGATTTTGAGTTGAAACGCTTGTTTCGGGCTCTGGCTGCTCCTGCGCTTTCTGCATCCAAGCTCATGAATCCTTTTTTGATACCCTATTTTTGGAAACGTGTAGGGGCAGTCGATGCTACAGGGCTCAATTTTGAGACAATGATGCAGTACGAGGATTCTCATCTATTGATTTATCCTGAAGGAGTTCCTGGTATTGGAAAGGGCTTTAATCGAAAGTATGAGCTGCAGACGTTTTCGACCTCGATGATTCGGATGGCCATCAAGTATCAGACCGACATCATTGGGATCTCTTGTGTAAATGGCGAGTATATCAATCCTTATTCTTATTCTGTCAAATCTCTCGATAAGCTCGTCAATAAGCTTGGGCTTCCTTATTTGCCTGTAGCTGTTCATACTCCGCTATTATTCATTTTGCCTTGGATGTTTTACTACGGATTGCCCGCCAAGCTCACCTACATCAGAGGCAATAGGTATAGCCCCTTTGAGATGGCAGGTAAGAAGCCTATTGAAGAAGTTTCGGAAGAAACGATCCGGGCGATTCGCGATGAGATTCAGGCAGATATGCAAGTGGAGTTGACAAAAGGAGTGGAGGAGTATGGTCAGAAACCCTTTAACTGGAAGGAGTTCAGGCAGAAGCTAGCGAAGAACTGGTGGGACCTTCCTTACTGGACACCTATTGGTTGGCCTGCCTTATTTACGGAGTTTGATCGGAGGTACCAGAAGGAAGAGAAACCTACCACTGGTGTAATTAGAGGCTGGTTTAAATTTTGGCGTATCATCTTCCGCAATCCCATCCTCATTGGGTACTATATTCCTTTACTCGGTTGGATTCCACTGCTCATCAAAGGACTTTATGGACGTGAAAAAGTCAGAAACTGGAAAGGACCTACATGATGAGAGCGAATTTTTAGAACAAAATACAAATAAAAAAAGGGACCACTGGGCAGTGGTCCTTACCTTTTGGTGATTGGGTAAAATGAGGATGACTCAAAAAAAAATACCCATTTTTCCTTTGGTGTAGATCGAAATCTCTCATGAAAATTAGGGCTCTATTTTGAGTTCTCCTAAAGTTCGAGGTAGGTAGTATGTCGACTTAAAAGTGATATTAATAATTTCGCGAAATTCGAAGTACTGGATCCTAGATTTTGCATGAACGGTCAGTAAGACCACTTCAACCGTAAGAAAAAGCCCGTGTACAGGTGGCCAAAGCGACCATTCCCTCCTCCCATAAATACCTGAGCCACGGCATCCAAGTCCCAGTTCTCTTTGATAGAATGGGTAACTGTAGGTAAAGCTAAGGTAAGATGTCGGTCAATCAACGGAGGAATAGAAGCTACGGGTGCATATAGTACAGAGAGATTAACAGAAGTAAGGGGCGTGACCTGATGGCTGAGATTGGCAGAGAATGCCCATTCGGCGGGAAATAGGTTCTTGGGGGATAGAGCAGAAGAGGCCAACGCATTATTGGCTATTTCAGACCCATTCCCACCTCCTTGTTGCCTGCCATTGCTATTGTACAGCAAGCCCCCACTCAGATACATGCCATTTCCAAAGACATAGTCAGCGCTGAGCGAAGCTTGTACAGATTGAGCTGTATCAGGTGAGAGATCCTCCAGAGGATAAAAGTAGCTAACCTCACCCTTGAATCCTGCGTCCTTGATGTTGCCTTCCCAACCCACACCCACAGCAAGATCCCCTCGATAAAAGCCCGCGAGGGTTTGGATGTCGTATCCTTTTGCATTGAATTTGTATAGGGCCGCTGCGACTTGGGAGGAATCGTACAGCGCATAGGCAATCTCTACATGAGAGAGCATACCTGTATAGTATTGTACCCGCACAGCGTCGCTACCAGGTCTTTCTTCATAGTCAAAATCTAGAAAGTTGAGGGCATTGAACCAGTCGTTGGGGTTCCAGATTAAATTCAGCCCCCAGTTGATGCGTTGCCGTCCCACGCGTACTTCCCAGTTGCCTGAAGTATAGTCCAGATAGGCCCGATCAATGATGCTGTGGAGGTAGAGGCCGCGCGTATCTACCCATCGAGCAGACAGATCTACAATTCCATTGTACTGGTCAATCTGATCCGCAAAAGTTGTGTCTAGCTTGAGCTGCTCCCCCCAGAAGATACGATTTCGGGTATCTACGGCAAGGGAGAGTTTATCAGAGAAAAAGTATTTGAGGTTGAGTCTATGGTGAATAAGGTTGGTACTGAGGGAGTTTCCATTCAGGTCAAAGAAGTTGGTATTGTGTAGATACTTCACGTATCCATTGGCCACAAACTTTTTAGGTTTTTCTTCGTCTTGTGCATGGAGTTGTGCGGACATAAAAAATAGCCAAAACAGGCCCCATGCGAAATATTTGATATTCGCTTGCATGATAAAGGAGTTTTAAGAGAGAAAAAGGGAGGAGCGCGATCCACCTCCCCTTAAATGATTATCCTACGGCTTCGATTTCTTTGCGGACGTCACGCACGATTTGTCCATCTTCCAGTGTGATGACTCTCCTGGCACGATCAATCACACGCTGGTCATGCGTCGAAAAGACAAATGTCATGTTTTCCTTTTCATTCAATCTCGCCATGATATCTAGCAAATTGCTCGTAGATAGCGAATCTAAATTGGCTGTGGGCTCATCCGCCAGTACAAATTTAGGCTTGGATGCCAGCGCTCTCGCGACAGCTACGCGTTGCTGCTGACCACCTGAAAGCTGAGAAGGACGATTGTTGAGCTTGTCAGTAAGTCCCACAGCCTCCATAAGCTCTTGCACACGGGCATCCCGTTCTGATCTGGCACGCTTTTGAAGGAGCATGATAAATTCCACATTCTCCTTGGCCGTCAGTACAGGAATCAGGTTGTAGGCCTGAAAGACAAAGCCAATGTTGTTGAGGCGAAAATCGATCAGTTCATTGGGTTTGAGCGTATGAATAGAGGCACCCCCCACCATCACTTCTCCACTCGTAGGTTGATCCAGTCCACCGATGATATTCAGTAAGGTGGTTTTTCCAGAGCCAGAGGGCCCTACGATGGCCGTAAATTCGCCTTGTCTGATTTGGAGATCGACTCCATTTACAGCATGTACATCTACAGCTCCTTTATATATTTTATGTAATTGACGTGTTTCGATTACATTCATGATTTCTAAGATAAATGTGTGAATGAAAATTAGATGGCCCGTACAGCTTCTGCTGGATTGAGTTTGAGTGCGCGTCTTGCAGGAAAGATAGAAGCAATCAGTGCCGTGATGAACACCATAACAGTAATCACCATATATGCATTGGGTTCGAGGTACGTATAGGCAGTAGATGCTACGCCCATAGCGGCTCCTCCTTCTGCAAAAGCAGAGATGTCAATTCCGACATTTCCAAAGTAGCTGATCAATCCAAGGGCTGTGAGTATGCCGATGGGTGCCCCTACGAGGGTCAGGAAAATCGTCTCAAGCATGATCATCAAAAAGACCTGTATGCGGTTCATCCCAATGGACATGAGCATGCCCAACTCGCGTGTGCGCTCTAGGATTGCCATAAACATCGTGTTGACAATGCCGAAGAGGAGTGCCAACATGATGATGGACATGAAGATCGTAAGGCTCACGGCGAAGCTTTCGTCCACCAACTTGAGGTCGGGTGCTAGATCTTTCCAGTTTTCTACCATCAGATCAGGATGGGTAGCCTGTACCGACTGGAGGAAAGTACTGTCTTCACTGATTTCCTGATCTTCAAGAATGAGCGCGATCTCATGCACCTTTTCTCCTGTACCCATGAGTGCAGCGAGATCACTCCGCTTGACGTAGACTTGGGTTTCATCTACTTTAGAATTCAAAGATTTGAAGGTTCCCACAATCCGAAACTGTGCGGCTTGTGTTTCTCCGCCAGGAATCTGGAAGGTCAGCACTACGCGTTTGCGGAGGTTGTAAGAGACATTGCCTGCCTCATCTACCCTTTGCAAGCCGATCTTCTCGGCTAGGGATTCTCCGATGAGAATTGGATTGCGCTTCTTCCCTTCGAAGTAAGTTCCATGTGTTACGCGCTCAGGTAGCTTCGTCACAAGAGCTTCCTGCTCGGGATCGATCCCGTTGATTTGCACTCCATTGGCTCCTTTGGTTGTGGAGAACATGCCGTTGACAAGTAGACGCGAGGCGACTGCCTTGACTTCAGGTCTTTGGAGAAGGTCAGTTGTGGCCTGCCCACCTTCTGCGATCAAGGCATTGGCTTTTTGCTCCAATCGAAATTCAGGTTGGTGGATTTGCACATGCGAAATTTTGGTTTCGATGATGTTGCGAGAGCGTTCTTGATTGATGCCATAAGAGAAAGACATCAGAAAGGCCCCCGATAGCAGCCCAATGGCTACGGCTAGAATCACCACCAGGGATCTTAGCTTATTGCGCCATATATTTTTCCAGGCTATTTGTATCAGCATAGTGATTCAATTTTCATTGTTGGTTTTTCAATTTTCATGGATCAATTTCTTGTAGACTGTTTATGCACGCATAGCTTCCACGGGTTTGAGCCAAAGCAATCGGAGTGCAGGATAGAAAGCAATGATCACCGCGATGATCAGGACAGTAATGGCTTGGGAGATGAAAATACTGGGATCGATGATGGCAGGAAAAATGGGTTCGAAGCCAAACTCTGCATATGCTTCAGCCATAGAGTCCACCCGGATAGGGTTGATATTGAAGAAGAGGACCAGCGGAAAGGCGAGCACCATGCCCATCAGTACGCCAAGCAGCGAAATCAGAATCGTTTCGATGACGATGGTACGGGAGAGTTTGTCCTTTTTCATCCCGATCGCCACCATGATACCAAATTCATATTGACGCTCAGCCGTCATCATTAGGACAGTCCCAAAGATGCCAAAGCCCACGATTAGGTATAGAATACCCATGATCAACACATTTCCGCCTTTATCTGCTTGGATAAACTGTACCATATCGGGCATCATCGTTTCCCAAGTCAAGGCTTCGTATTCGCCCTTGTCCATGAGCAGCGGTTCCAAATCCTGGACTACACGATTTCCTTGATCAGATCTTCCCAGCTGTAGGGCATAGGTAGTGATCAGATCGTAAGCCCCATACATTTCTTGCGCTTCCAACAAAGGAAGATAGACAATGCGACTGTTGAGATCGGGAGAATTGAAGTCGAGCAAACCTGAAATCATGTATTTTCCTGCGGCTGTCGCACCTCTGTAGCCTTGACCGATCAAGACAATGGTGTCTCCTACACCCAATTGTAGCTGTCTGCCGAGATCTTTGCCGATGAGCGCGGAGATCTCTCCTTTCTGGAAGAGGTCTCCTTCTACGACCTTGCGGCTAATTTCAGAGAAGGACTCTTCGAGTGCTGGATCGATCCCTACGACTCCTGCACCTTTGGAGAGATCACCTGATGAAGCCAATGCAAATGATTCCAGGCGAGGGATTACTAGATCTATATCAGGATGATCGAGAATTGCGGCTTCTACTTCAGGGTTTTGCAGCATACTATTGTCGAGTGTCTGATCGTCGAAATAGCCCTTTTGGTGCACTTGTACATAGCCCGTGAATCTGCCCACCGTGTTGTTGATCATATTTTCATAGACCCCATTTTGGAGAGACATCATGGTGATGGATAAAAAAGCAGCGAGTGACACGGCTGCCATCGTGATGAAGGTCCTGCGGCGATTGCGCCACAGATTCCTCCAGGCAAGTTTGATTAACATAGGAAGGAGGATTAAGGGTGCTATCTCACGCGTTTCATATTCTGTACACTGAAAAAAGCTTCTTTGATGGGGATGTCAAACGCTAGACTTTGGTACTCTAGCACTGTCTTGTGTCCCTCTTCTTCTTGATTGATCAGTTCCATCTTCTTGGCTACAGGGCGTCCGCCCATCTGCTCGACTTGAGAAGCCTTCATCATACTCACCATGAAGTCCTCCTCATCATAAAATTCTGTTTTGAGTTGCAGATAGTCTTTCTGGTCTATGTACATGACTACGCGTCCCCAGACTACCGCTGCATCTTCTTTGGGTATGAGTTGAATTTTCCAGCAGGTACGTCCTTCTAGCTCTTCGGTTCCCAGCATCTTGTGGGTATAATCCGTTACGAGCGAGACCTCTCTTACCAAGTCATCATTAGTGAAGTCTGATCCCATCCATGACTGTGACATCATAGAGGGTGGAAGCTTGATGGTCCGCTCGATTCTAGGGACCCAGTTCCACATTTCTTTCTCGCGCTTCAGCGTAGTCGATCCCTTATCTCTTGCAGGACCTGTGATAAGGATGAGTGAATAGTCTTCTCCCTTGCTCCACGCCTTCATGGACATACTCCGAGTCCATGTAGGGCGAACGATGGTCATCGTCATTTCTGCTTGCGAACTTTTTACGCCGCGCCGCATCTCCTCCGAGGTCTGAAGGATCTGGGCAGGTGTTTGTGCCTGGCCTGTCAGCCAAGTGCCTAGTAGAAGCACAAGGACACTTATGATAAATCGAGGTTTCATAATGATTGATTTTTATCGATTAAATGTGTGTTATCTGTTATTGTCTCAAGTAGATCATAGCGTTTCAATAGGTGCTGGTACATGGCGTCTAAGTCAAAGGCATCGCCCAATACAAGATACTGCATACCTACACCATCTAGGGTCGCTGCAAGTGCGATTGCTTCTGCATGCGGATCAGGAATACCAATGGTCTCCAAAAGATGTGCGTACACAGGGATTTCCTGGGTGTATCTCCCTTTGACAAATTCTTCTAGCTCAGGAAAGTCCTGAATCTGCAAAGCCAAGCCAGTGATCAGTCGGACGAACTGTCGCTTTTCCCTGAGGTAGAAAAAGGTCGCCTCGAATACACCTGCGAGTTTTTTTCTTGGATCTGACTCTTTGGCAATTTCCTCCCATGCTTGCTGCCCATCAGCAACGAGATACTCCATAAGTCCTGTCATAAGATCTTCCTTCTTTTCGAAGTAATTGTACACAAGCCCTTTAGAGACACCTGCTTTTTTTGTGATCTGTGTAATCGAGGTATTGTGAAAGCCTTGGGTCGCAAATAATTCCAGGGCAGCGTCTAGAATGAGTTTCTTACTCTGTTGACGCATTTCCTGAAATTGCTGTGAGGAACGTGGACTCATAGGTGAAAGCTATTTTTGGTTGACCGTTTGGTCATAGTTACGATTTTTTTTCATATGAGTTGGAAAAAGGAGAGAGATTTATGAGAAATGTTTGAGTAAAAACGACACATTTAGTAAAAGCAAATAAAATATATGATGGAATCTTCATGTTTTGATAGGGTGGTTATTCCTATTTTTGTGAATCCAAATAATTGATTATAAATATTTTGCAGATTGTTTTATGAGAAATGTCCCAAGGGAGCGTTAGAAAATAGGGTAGGGGAATGTTGAGATTTTCGGGCAATGATGATTTTTATCATTTGAGAAAATATAAGGAGAGAATGGTCACGTAGATACACAGAGTGTGTAGAAAAAAATATCTCTGTATCTATCGTGATGACTTCACATGAGATAACCCGTATCTTAGAGAAGATGATACGGAATAGTTTGTACGCATGTAGCATATGTCTTCTGGCTTGGGGGCTTACAGCTTGTTTTCAAATACGGCAAGTTGAACCTCCCAATAGCCAAAATTCAGCCTGGGTGAGCCCTACAGATTATGAAATTTTGCTTCAGAATCTACAGACAGCTATTTCAGATGCCAATACACAGAATTATCTCCGCTGTTTCAATCAGGATTCCCTCGTCTTTGAGCCAGCAGCCTCTTTGTTCAATGACAACGAGAATATCTAGATACCCTTGCTCGTCGAGGATAGACCAATTGATCCAGATATT
>JBCBPW010000134.1:0-13409 GCA_039820545.1 Bacteroidota bacterium
ATATGATCTAATTTTGGGGAAAATCTTAGCATTAATTATCTCCATTAACCAATCTCTTTTTATTATGAGAAAAGCTCTAGCTCTACTCGCTATGTCTCTGTTTATGGGGTTGACTTTGTTTGCCCAAACAGACGAGACTAAGCTGTTCCCCGAATCAATCGACCCTGCGGTTGATTACAGACCTACAGAGGTTTTGCTCCCTCAGTCTCCTTTGTCCATGCAGATCCTCTTCATCGGTGGATATGACTCTGTTGAGACGCGCGCTGGACGTGCCCTTGCTAAGCAGTGGCATGACTTTATCGGATTTACACCCGCTGGTCCTGGTGAAACAGGTATGGGATGGGTATCTGTAAACCACGAAAGAATTGTAGCTGACGACCGCATCGGTGACGGTGGAGGTATGACTGTATTTAAGGTGGAGCGTGCCGCTGACGGTACACTTCAGATCATGAATCAGAACTTGAACGATGGACGTGCAGGTAAGTACTTCAACGTACAGTTTGAAAACGTAGGAGAAACAGGTATGAACTGTGCAGGTATCACTTCTCTTGCTGACGGTCGTATCTGGACTGCAGAGGAATGGTTCCGTTCTTCTGTCAACTCTATCTACCAAGGTGGAAACGGTATCCGCGATACGTCAGATTTTACCATTAGCACGCCTGAGTTCCCAGGATTCGATGGTCAGACTATCAAAAAGGTGGACAACATGAACTACATGGTAGAGATCGACCCACGCAATGCCGAGGCTGTACGCAAGCAGTACAACTGGGGCCGTGGGGGCTGGGAAGGCGGTGTTGTCATGCCTGACAACAAGACAGTTTACCTCGGAGAAGATGCACGTCCAGGTCTATTCACACGTTTCGTAGCTGACAATCCTGGTGACTTCACCACAGGTACGTATTCTTACTATGCGTATGACGAAGCTACTGAAACAGCTTACTGGAAGGACTACGAGATCACAGACATTGAAGATGCAGCGAACCTATCTGCCAGTAACGGATATGCTGACGGTGCACGTACGTTCAGAGGAGCTCCATTTGTAGGTGACAGCGCAGCTGCGATGTTCATCCGTAACGAGTGGGTAGCTGCTTACAATGGCCGCGTATACTGGGCGGAGACAGGTAACCAAGGATTCTGGAATGAGTTCACGGACTACCGTCTACACAAGTCTTCTCCCACTTCTATCGCTGACTACAACGGAAATGGATACAATGGTAAGATCGGTAACTGGCACCTCGAAGCAGCACGTTTCCGCTTCCCTGACCTGAAAAACGTATCTAATGACTCTGTACGCGAATGGTTGACGGCTTCTCAGAACTTCACAGATGCACACGGACGTATCCTTTGCTACGATCCTGCTACAAGTGAGACACACGTATTCCTAGAAGGTGGGCCTTATCCTGGTGACGGAAATTCTTCTTCTGTATCGGTCAATGCTGGATACCCTGAGAAGCACCTGTCTAACCCTGATGGTTTGAACTTCATCACGACACCTCAAGGAAAGACCTTCATGATCATCTGTGAGGACTTGAACCAGAGCTCTTACAACTCTGTCCCTGCAGAAGCACAAGGAAACCGTGCATGTGAACTATGGGCACTTGACATGGACTTGGCAGAAGATGCCATCGCACAAGCGCAAGCTATGGGTAAGCCGATCATCGAAGCGATCAGCCCAAGCGACCTGATTCGTATCTCTACGACGCCTATCGGATCTGAGGTTACAGGTGCGCAGCAGACTTCTGACGGGAAGACGCTACTTGTAAACTCTCAGCACCCTTCTACCTCTAACCCCTTCCCATTCAACAATTCTTTGACCTATGCGATCCACGGATGGGACAAGTTGGCTGAGTTGGCGGAGCGTCGTGTAGCAAAGCTGAAAGTATACGAGAACAACGGTTCTGTAAACACAGAAGTAATGTCTGGTGACACTGTGTACATCGACAACTTGAGTGGACGTGACATTCGTTTCGAAGCGATCATGGAGCCAGAGATCATCAACGGTTCTGTATTCTTTGATATCACTGGTCCAGTGAACTCTACCAAGCAGGAAAACTACTTCCGCTACATCACACCTGTAGCTGGTGGTGCCCCTGTACAGTCAGGTACTTACACAGTGACGATCATTCCTAACGATCAGTTGAACCGTGCAGGAAACGACGGTATCCCACGTACGTACGAAGTCACATTGATGGACACAACTGTACAGACGCCTGCAAGCCCAGTAGTAGGATTGAACCTATACGAAAATGCAGGATCTGTATTTGCAAGCATCACAGACGGTGATACAGTGTATGTAAGCAATGTACCTTCACGTGACCTACGTGTAGAAGTATTGACGAATCCACAGATCATCAACGGAAGCTTGTTCATCGACATCCAGGGACCTGTCAACTCTACTAAGGTAGAGAACTACTTCCGCTACATCGCTCCTCTAGGTGGTACTGCGGCGCCTATGGCAGGAACTTACACAGTGACTGTGACTCCATACGACCAGCCAGGTGCGACTGGAAATGCGGGAACACCTGTTTCCTTCACATTTACTGTAATGGATTCTCCAAGCGGCATGCGTGAAGCAACTTCTGCTCCTGCTGTGGCTCAGTTCAACGTATATCCTAACCCTGTAATGGAGTCATTGAACTTCAATAAGATGACTTCTGTAGCGATCTACAACGAGTTGGGACAGCGTATCGCTGTATACGAAAACGTGAAGACGATCAACGTCAACGACTTCCGTCAGAAGATCGGAAGCGGCAAAACTTTCTTCGTCATGCCTGCGGGTGGTGAGAAAGCGGTACGAATCGTATTGGAAGACTAATATTAGCTAGCTAAATAGCAGCCCTGCCTAGAGGTGGGGCTGTTTTTCTCTTATCCGTAATTTGAATGATTCCATGAAAAAAGTCACCTATTTTTACGGTACCCTTGCGATTGTCATCATTTCCCTCTTACTACTCTCCGCTGCCAAACCCTCCCAATCTTCTCCTTCCTCTGCATTACTCAGAATCTTGAAGGAACAATACATTGAAGATGTAGGGACCTTTGGGGAGTCGGTGGCTGAATTAGCGGTGCAGGCAGAAGCATTTCAACATGCACCTGAGAAATTAGACGCACTACAGCAGCAATTTCAAGAAGTCCGAAATAACTTCAAGCGAATCGAATATTTGGCGTGTTTTTACGATCAAGAACACATCAACAATCATATCAATGGTGCTCCATTGCCTAAGCTGACTCCTGATGACAACCGATCGGTGATGGAACCCAAAGGATTGCAACGGCTGGAAGAGTTGATCTTCGATGAAGGAGCGCATGCCGAAAGCCAGCAAATTGTGCGTTTAGTAGACGATCTCGGTCTAGCGGTAAGGCAACTACTTACCATCCAATTGAAGCACCCAATTTATCACAGATATGTATTTGAGGCAGCAAGGTATGAGCTTGTTCGAATCATGGCACTAGGCGTGACAGGCTTCGAACATCCCATGACTGACAGGAGTATACCTGAATCTGCGATTGCGTTGCAAGCTGTATCGGATGGAATGGCCTTGTATGGCCCCCTGCTCAGGGATGAATATGCTCCTCTGGCAGATCAACTTGAGGCTCAATTTGTGCATGCCGTCGCGTTTTTAGAAGAAAATGAGGACTTTGATTCCTTCGATAGATTGACATTCCTCAGATCTCATCTCAATCCCCTTTTTGCCACCTTACTCAAGGTCCATAAGGCATTGGGGATTCCACTGCCTGAGGAGTACTATCCCAGTGGGCAAAAGTTCAGCATCCGATACGATTCGGAGAATATTTTTGATCCTCAATTCATCAATCCCTTCTACTTTTCAGAGCAGGTAGAGCATCAATATTCCGAAGAGGTAGTCAAATTAGGTGCTTACCTTTTCTTTGATCCGATCCTCTCTCACAATCTTCAGCAATCCTGTGCTTCTTGTCACCAGCCTTCCAAATCCTTTACAGATGGCCTTGCAAAGAGTAGGGCCAATGGGGTAGATGGCGAGGTCAATCGAAACGCGCCTTCTGTCATCAACGCAGCTTATTCCCATCGTCTGTTTTATGACCTACGCGCAGGATCTCTTGAGCAACAGGTTTCGCATGTGGTATTTGAAGAAAAAGAATTTAATACCAATTTCTTTGAGATTTTTGAGCGATTGAATCAAAGCGAGGAATACGTTCAGCTTTTCAAAGAAGCTTTTCCTCAGATGGAAGGAGATCCCATCCACAAGTACACCCTTACGACGGCGCTGTCCTCTTATGTCATTTCCCTACAGAGTTTCCAGAGTCCTTTTGATCAGTACGTGAGAGGAGAATCCGAGGAGTTGTCGCCAGAAGCCAAAGCAGGATTCAATTTGTTCATGGGGAAAGCTGCCTGTGCGACCTGCCATTTTATGCCCACATTTAGTGGGTTGGTTCCTCCTTTGTACCAGGAGATGGAATCCGAGATCCTGGGTGTTCCTACCCAGCATGATACCCTACATCCTGTATTGGACCCTGATATGGGTCGGATGGGAGGCCTGACGCAAGAAAATTTTGAAATATACGCCCATTCATTCAAGACAGTGGGCGTGAGAAATGTAGGTGAAACAGGACCTTACATGCACAATGGAGGGTATCAATCTCTCGAAGAGGT
The DNA here is from genome assembly GCA_039820545.1 of Bacteroidota bacterium. GTDB lineage: Bacteria > Bacteroidota > Bacteroidia > J057 > J057 > JALEFZ01. The sequence continues at coordinate 4,628 of JBCBPW010000134.1, forward strand.
CATGGATTTCTACAATCGAGGAGGAGGATTGGGTATGGGCTTGGATGTGCCCTATCAGACGCTTCCTGGCGATCCGCTTCATCTGGATAAAAGTGAGCAGCAGTCGATCATTGCGTTTTTACATAGCCTCACGGATACAAAATCAAAGTATCTGATTCCCGAAAGATTGCCTGCTTATCCTCAAGAGAGTCCCTATACACGAAGGGTATTGGGGGGAAGCTATTAAGTAAAAATAACAGACCGGAAGATTCATGAATGTGGGGCTGGTGGATACTGGCCCCTTTTTCAATTACCCAATGAAATCCCTCCCTTGTATCTAAGCTTCAGGCCTAGCGGAAGTGTGAGGCTCAATTTCGCGGTCCATACCATTCTGAAATCGCCATTTTGGATGCGAGGAATCTGCCCAGGTGTGGGAAGGGAAAAGAGTGCTTCCACAGGATTGTGTTTGGGACTAGTTTCGAAGTCGAGGGACTCAAAGACTGTTTCTCTCAAAATCACAGTAGAGGTCCCTCTGTCATCTGTCACGCGCTCTACGATCTCGTAGGAGACGGCAGCTTCTTGGACGAATCGCCATTTGCTGCTATTGAAAATATGAAGTTCGACCTCTTCATCATTGATGTTTTTAGGGATGACGGTGAATTTTCCAACTAAGGCATTCCGTATACCTGTCGTCAGCAATCCACTTATCAAGAACGATCCTATACCCTGGCCTACAAGTTCCCAGGTGTCACGATACTCAGGAAGAGAGATAAAGGAGACGCCAAACAGAGAGGCTCCTCCGACGGCTGTCGATAGGTAAGGGAGTTGGCCTTTCAAATCACTTTCTACTTCTAACAATCGGTAGGGGGCTTCCTCGTAGGGGACCTCAACGACGCGCTTGCGTCTGAGAAGATAGTCTTTGACAAATACAGATCGGATCTTCTTTAGAAGTGCTTTTTTCTTGGCTTCGTCTTGCTCAATCGTGATTTCAGCCTCAACAGTGTAATAATAGGAGGCATTTCTTCCCTTGTATGTAGGGTAAGGAAAATGACAAACAGCCTGAAAAGGGATCTCTAGCGTCTGTCCCATAGCCAGTGTAAAATCTTGTTTTTGATGGAGTAAATGAACCACCTCTCTGCTTCCGCTGAATTGTCCTTTACCATAGAAGGTCAGCTCAACTATCGCTTTTTCTATCCGCATATCCACCTCAGAAGTCAGGTAGACATTGCCTTGGATCTCTTCACTTTGGATTTTTTCGACCTGTATGTCTAATTCAAGTTTGTCTTTCATGCCTATTGGAATTCATGGTAAAGATGATTGAGAATGCCCCTGAGATTGTCCCCAAACTTTCGATGCAGTTTCCTTAAGTAGTCAGCATCCAGGGATACATGTGGTTGTGAGCTTTCGCTCGCAAGGTCTAGTCTTTTCTGCACGATTTCCTCCAATGCTAGCTGTGAAAGTCCTCGAAATCGGTAACTGATCAATTCTTTACCCGCTAGTTGACATTCCCACCACTTCGAGTAGTGAGTCGTAAATATAACGAGGCTTTTTTGACGAAAAAGTTGGAGGCGCTGCCGCAAGTGGAGATGATGGATGCTGTCAATGAAGAGGATGTCTGAAGGCTCAAGCATGACGGGATCGGTAGACTCATGCGCGTGGAGGGAGAAAAAAGGAATATTGGGAACCAGTTGATGGATGTATCGAAGATGGGTGCTTTTGCCTCTCCCGTGTTTCCCCACAAATTGGATCATGCGTGATGAGGGAGCTACTATATGATCTAGCAATTCTTCGATATTGATTTTGGGAACCAAGATCTCTTCTAGATCCTCATCCAGTATCCCTGAAAAGGGGTTGAAACTGAATGAATCTTTGATATGCTCAGGTTTGTAAGACATGTGGGCCATGAGCTGGCATAATATAAAAATCTGACTCATAATCCCACTGGATGCATGAAGAAAAGCCATCCCGGCTTACAGGATGGCTCAAACGATATTTCATGATTGTAGCAAACCTTAGGTTAGGCGGGTGTTCTTAGACGATTTTCCTTTGCCTTTCTTTTTCCCCTAAAGAAGAGGAAGAGATTGGCGAAAAGTAGAAGACCCAGATAGATAGTGAAGCCTCCGATTTTGAAGCTGAGTACCTCTATCACTCGATCCATCCCAATCCCTGAACTTTCGGTAATCTCCAAAATGAATAGCGCAAAGCCGATATTGAGCAGATAGAATCCCACTTCGAATAGCTTGTTGGTTGCTTCTGCTATAGGTGCTCTTCCATTGAAGATGTCCATCATAAACACGAGGCTGTTGCGGAAGAGGGTTCGAGAGACATAGACCGTCAGCAAAATGACGATGGGCAAATAGATGAGGTAGGCGACTAAGATATTGTTCATGATAGGAGTCTTTGGTGTATCGTTAAGAAATCTGTTTTGCTTATGGAGATAAAAGGACAAGCCTTTAGGGTCAGACTGCAACCTTCTTGATTTTATGGACCCATGCGATGAGCACCATATTGTTTACATGTAGGGCTGCTAGGATCAGCATGATGAGCCCTACTTTCGTCAAAATCCACTCTATACAAGCCTGTAGGCTAAATAAGCCCTCGCTACCATTTGTCAACACAATCACTGCATACCCAATATTGACGAGATAGAAACCCAGAAGGAGCAAATCATTGATCTGTTTGGAACGCATTTTCTCTTCTGGAAAAAAGAATTGGATGAATCGCTCCCCCACGCTGTGCAACTGATGCCCTACCTGTAAAATCACCATCAAGGTGACGCCTAGATAAATGCCGTATGAAAGATAGGTGAGTGTCATATCCCCTGATTGGTGGTGGATAATAAATGGTCTTTGTTTGTACTACGCTCCAATATGTTGATTGTTTCAGAACTTTCAAAAAATAATGAAAATAATATTTACCTCTTGCCCATCCTCAAGGTCAGAACATGTACAGGGCTGTGTTGGGTGAGTCTCGGAAGGGAAAGTGATTGCTTTCAAACGGGTATTGGTAGTTTGTACACTCTTAGGTAAATTGCAAGTATTACGATATTTTCATTGTAAAATATAATTAGAACTCATGATGTATTTTTCACTTTATTTGAAAACCCATGAAGCAAATGAATAAACAAGTCCTAGGGCTTATAGCCTTAAGCCTTCTTTTTTTCGCCTGTTCACAAAACAGCACGAATCAAAAAGATACAAAGGAGGAAATCGTTACGCTGACTTCAGAGGAGGAACCTATTTCGTCGGATTCTTGTAACTTGATAGAACCTCCAAGGCTTTGCACAGACTCTGTCCAAAAGTATCTCGATGCCTTTGAGCAGATGGTTGAGACGAATCCTACTATGCCCTATCCTGCGGGATATAAGTTGAACACGGGAGACATAGCCGCTTTACTCAACGACACTACGGTCGATAACTCAGATACGATCTACGCCATGATTGGGTATAAGTCTTTGGGAGAGGAATCAGGGTTTGATTTGATTTTTTGCGTTGAGACACCTGCCAATTCAGGGAAGTTTAGCTACTATGATTTTTCTAGTCCCTGTCCCAAGTTCTGTCCTACAGGCGTAATGACCGCTAATAACCCAATCGATCAACCGCTCTTGAGAGATTTAAAAGGCCAAAAGGGCTACTGGTTTGGCAGAGCCTTGATGGATAGTGCCTTGATGGGGGGAGTGAGTGGTGACGTGAATAGCTATGTCATGTTGGCCAAGGGGAAATGGGATGAAGGAGTCTATTGGCGAAATTGCCCTGCAGACGAGCTCTGCGAAGTCAACTTCCCCAGTCCTGTAGCAGGAGAACCTAGCGGTGATGCAAACTGGATAGACTTCTTTGCTACTTGCGATCCTTCTTCAGATTGTGTAGCTACAGAAGGCGCTGAGAGGCCCTGTTGTTATACGATAGAATAATTGCTTATCGTTGAAGCCCATTAACAGAAAAGGAGAGTCTGATATATCATGATGTTGGAAATAGCACAATTTGCAATCAAGACAATTATCTGTTTCCTCATCATCTCTGTTGGACTCTCCTTCTTTCATTGGAAGCGCCTTCCTTCCACTTTTCAGCGTCTGGCCTTCTACCTTTGTCTAAATCTCTTGGTGGAAATTGCCTTGAGGATCATGAGTCCTTACAAACTCAACAATCTCCCCTTGCTGCATGTCTATACCTTACCAGAGTTCATCCTTTTCTCTTGGATCTATCGATCCATGGGCATATTTGATAAGTGGTCCTCACAACAATTTTGGACCTTTGTCACAGTTGTTGCTGCATTGATTGTCGCGAATTCTCTATTTCTCCAGAGCATCTTCATTTATAATTCCTATGCCAAATCATTGGTTCAGGCTTGCCTGGTCTTTTACTCCATTGCTTACATTTTTCAACTAAGGCCGCAGACTCCCTCCTATCAGGCACTCAATATCCTCAATACAGCTGTACTCACGTATTATGCGGGGAGTTCATTCATTTTTATGGCTGGGAATGTAGCGCTTTTGATAGAAAATAGTGAGGTTATTTGGGTATTGAACGTCGCCTTTATTGTTATTTTTCAGTGTCTGGTACTCGCTTCTATATGGCGTATGAGCAGAGTGCGTCAGTTCATGGCCTGATTATTCTCGTCTCCCACCGTAGGCAACCTCAGACATTAGATTTCGTATTTCCAAACCGTCCCCAAGCAGACTTTTGCCTTTGGGATGCATATATTACTTTTGTAAAAGAATACCTGGGATAGTAAGGAGAAACAAAAAGGTCTTTCTGAAGTCTCATTTTCTTAACATTTGAATCATGGCAAGAGTAGTCGTAGGTTTATCAGGGGGAGTGGATTCCAGTGTGGCGGCAGCCATTCTACTAGAGCAAGGGCATGAAGTCATCGGCATGTTTATGAAGAATTGGCATGATGACTCTGTGACCATCAGTGACGAATGTCCCTGGTTGGAGGATAGCAATGATGCGCTGGCTGTAGCTCAGCATTTGGGGATTCCTTTTCAGGCGATCGATCTGAGTAAGGAATACAAAGAGCGCATCGTCGATTATATGTTTGCGGAGTATGAAGCTGGGCGGACGCCCAATCCTGATGTCTTGTGTAACCGTGAGATCAAGTTTGATATTTTCCTGGAGAAAGCTATGGCACTAAATGCAGATTTTGTGGCCACGGGGCACTATGTGCGAAAATCTACGCAGGTAGTAGAGGGAAAGGAAGTCCACAGTTTACTTTCGGGAGTGGATGGCAACAAGGATCAGAGCTACTTCTTGTGCCAATTGACTCAAGAGCAGCTAAGCAAAGCGCTCTTTCCCGTAGGTGAACTGACCAAGCCGCAGGTACGTGCATATGCCCAAGAGTTGGGACTGGTTACTGCGGGAAAAAAGGATTCCCAGGGACTGTGCTTTGTGGGGAAGGTAAAATTGCCCGTATTTCTTCAGCAGCGATTGGCTACCAAGGAAGGAAAAATTGTAGAAATTCTGGCAGATTCTCCTGTATATAAGGTTCCTGTTGTGGAAAAAATAGGTACACCTTCTGTTCTTTCTTTGGAAGAAATGACGACGCCCTTTTCCTATGTGCCCTCTGATGGACAAGTAGTAGGCGATCATCATGGCGCACATTATTTTACGATTGGGCAGCGCAAAGGACTCCACGTGGGAGGCAAGCCCGAACCACTATTTGTCATCCAAACAGATGTGGAGACAAATACGGTGTATGTGGGCATGAGCGATACACACCCTGGCTTGAACCGAAAGGGATTGTTTATACCTACTGAAGATGTGCATTGGATTAGGGAAGACTTACCTATGCATGTAGGGGAGCAACGGACCTATCACGTACGTATTCGCTACCGCCAGCCGCTGCAGCAAGCGACTTTGTATATGGAACCTCAGGGATTGTACATCATTTTTGAGGATTTGCAGCGGGGCATCACGCCAGGACAGTTTGCTGCATGGTATGCAGATGAGGAATTGGTTGGCTCTGGTGTTATCCAATAATCGGTCATTAAGCAATATATTGGTAACAAATCATCTCATAAGCAGTTAGGTGTGGGAACATCGACTGAGCATATTATATGGCTTCAAAAACACCCAAAAAGAGGAAAAGATGGCTCCTCAGAATTGCCATCTTAGCTGTGGTCTTACTGGCTTTTGCGCGTTTGGCTGTCTATGTGGCAGATGAACCCCTCCCTCAGGGCATCGAAGGGGAACGTGCAGATCAGATGGCACGACAAATAGAGCTTGCCATCAACAAGGCAGACTGGGACACCGTAGCCATTGTTCAATGGCAGTTTGCAGGTGCCCACAAGCACCTATGGGATAGGTCTCGCCATCTGGCTCAGGTGAGTTGGGGAGAGAAGAAAGTCCAATTGGATTTGAATACGCGAAGAGGGATGGCATGGGAGAATGGCGTTCAAGTCTCTCAGGAAAAAGTCCAGGATCTAGTCGATGAGGCTTGGTCCTACTGGGTCAATGATGCCTTTTGGCTTAATCCCTTAGCGAAGCTCTTTGATGAGGGGACGACACGCGAACTTGTGGACTTGCAAGATGGAAAACAAGGCTTACTGCTCAGCTATGCGCAAGGAGGTGCCACACCTGGCGATTCCTACCTGTGGATTTTAGATCCAGAAACAAAGCGTCCCAACAACTGGAAGATGTGGGTCGGGATCATTCCTATCGGGGGACTAGAAATGGCTTGGAATGGTTGGATACAGATTCCTGGCACAGAGTCATGGGTCTCAACTACACATGATGGCTCCATTTATACGCTGGTATTGGACGGAATCAAAGGAGCCTATCGCGTGGAGGATATGTTTGATGAAGACCCATTTGCGCCTTTGTTGAGATAAGAAAATCATTCGAAGTAGACACTCGATAGCCTAGACGCACCAACAACTCTCGGATTCGAGGGGAGCCAAAGCTGGGATCGAGTAGGTGGATCTCATCCATGAGGCGATCAGCTTCAGGTTCAATGTAGAAGCGCCAGCAGGACGGTAGTAGATCATCGAGCGGGGAATTTTCCAATAATTCGGGGATTTCACCTGGAATTACCTTCTTCCAACTTACGATTTGGTTGGTATGAAGATCGTATTCTTGGCTAGCTCATAAAGTGTTTCACGTTTTCGTAAGGCTTCTAGCGCTACTTTTGCCTTAAATTCTTTACTGAAGTTGCAGCGTTTTCTTCCCATTTTTTTCTAGATTTTTCGTGAATTTATCACCTTAAACCGTGGTCCGAAAATTGGGGGGAACTATAGCAGCCACAGATCATCCCTTCGACCCCACTCAAATATTGCTCCCCCATAGCCTGACAAGTGCGGCCTGCTGCCCCAAGAGCAGCGTCCAAAAAAGCATTAAAGGCCAGGGCACGCCTTGCGGCCCCAGCCTTTAATGCTTAAATGTTGTGCCTCGTTTTTTTATTTCTTTTTGTCCGTGCGTTTGCGTGAAAGCTCTTTGCAACCGCAAGAACAAGGATTGCAATGTGCTTGAACTTAGTGTTGGCCTTACAAACCTAATTCTTTGCATTGGCCAGTAATATATTTCAAACCTGTTGATTCATCTTTTTCAACGTATAATTCAGTAGCTTTTTTCCCAATCTCTATCAACTGGTCAGCAAATTCTCTTTCAGCATACATTTTAGTAATAGAATCTTTAATTGATTGTTGAGTGTTGTTTTTCACCTTAGGAATAATCAGTTTGCCAAAGAAGTAAGGATTGATAGCTTGAAGAATTGTTCCTGAACATCCTTTAATCAATAAGTTTTGAAATGGTAAACTTTTCATTATTACGATTAAGGTTTCTGAGTTTATGGAATCTGAATCAATTACATGGAAACCATTGGTGCAGATTGAATCATTGTTAGACTTTGTTATCAAAGCGCACTTATCAATCGATCCTTCAATCGAAGAAATAATCACCTGACCCGTTTTAACCTTACGTCTTGCTCGAGTTGGTAAGTTTTTACCATAGTCTAGGGTATGCCCTGTAACATTACCATACCCACCAATATTTGAAAGCTCTATGTATCTATACTCCTGGTCGGATTTTGGAACATAGTTTTCTGAATGAATTTTGCAAATAGCAGAAAGCTCCGCATAACCTTCACTATAAGACTTTACCTTGTCTTCTAGGTCCACTAAATAACTTTGCCAATACTCTGAATCAATGCGATTAGATTTAAGAACTTGATCAAGTTGAATTTCGTTTATATTGTCATCCGTTTGAAACGGTACACCACCAATGGTAAAGGTCAGTTTTGGTGGTTGCCAAGTTTCAAGGTTTAATTCTACTAGAAGAGTCTTTGTTGCATTTTCAAAATGCCTAAATGAGCTGGTTTTAAGTTGATAAGCTTGGTTAACAACTTGTTCTATTTTGCTCTGAAAGTTAGTGGAGAATTTAGGGATCTGAATTTTTCTAAATCTGGCGGGACTAAAATTAGTCTGATTTGAGGTCATTGAATGCTTATCGACTTCAGCTCTTCCATACTTGGTGTTTAAATAACATACTAGCACCTGAGGCAGTAAGACCTTATTATTCGTTCTGACCCTAAAAAGATAAGAGGCGAAGGCATATTCCGTATCTTCAAGAATGATTGCCGTCTTACCAACTAAGTTTGGGTTTCCATTAGTTCGGCAAATAACTACATCGTTCTTTTTCAACTTTAGTGATTTAAACTGATCAGTTGATAGAGAATTACAATACTTGGCAGGGTATTCTATGAATAAGTTATTAAGTTCATTTAATCTCAATGTTGGATAACCTTCAAAATCTTCATTTAGAGAGTCAGACGTGCCGTATTGAATAAAAATTGAAGCGGCACTGCCCTTGAT
>JBCBPW010000135.1:0-13298 GCA_039820545.1 Bacteroidota bacterium
ATGGAGTATTTATCTCCATTTTCCGCTCCATTTTGCTTTTTTAGCTAGCATTGCCCTTCCTTTTTTCCTTCGAAAAGCTGATCGTATTTTCCTAGGTATTGCTTTGGTTTGCCTTTCCTTCAATCTTTTTCAGGTTCTCCCTGTTTATATTGGGCAACAAAAACAGACAATTGGACCTACCTATTCGCTGATTTCACTCAATCTGGAGAAAGCCAATCCTGAGCCCGAGAAAGTTTTGCCTTATTTGCAAGAGCAAAATCCTGATGTCCTGGTATTATTAGAGTATACCTCCCTTTGGCACGATCGATTAGGAGTCCTCTACAAGGATTATCCTTATCGAAGAGTGGTGCTCAATGAGGGCTATTTTGGACAAATGATTGCGAGTAAATATCCCTTCCAGTCCACGAACTGTCACTGGCTGGCTGATTGTCATGCGCCCACATTGGAAGTGCAAATTCGAATGGATAGTCAAATTTTGGATTTATGGGCCTTTCATCCGCCTTCACCTCCCAATGTCAGGGACTTACTCATTCGGAATGAGATATTGAGGAATTGGGGAAGCATATTGGAGGAGCGACCAACGCATATTTTGATTGTTGGAGACTTTAATATCACCCCTTTTCACCCTGTTTTTCAGGATTTTTTGGAGGCAAATGAATTACAGGATAGTCGAGAGGGGAGGGGATACCATGCTTCGTGGCCGACGAGGTGGAAAACCTTGGGGATTCCTTTAGATCATGCTTTACACTCCGCTGACATTGTGATCGAAAAACGTGAGATAGGGCCTGATGTAGGATCCGATCATTATCCGCTAGAGCTGCGATGGGGATTTAGAGAATGAGGGGGCAGAGTTTCTGTTGGATGCTTCAAACATCCCTATCATTCCAGAGTTGATGGAGAAAAGAGAAAAATCAATTTATGGAAATCATTCAGGGAAAAAACATTCTGGTCGTAGGAGCAACAGGGGGAATCGGACATGAGGCAGCCAAGCTTCTCAAGCAGTCGGGAGCCAATTTATACCTTGCAGGGCGTGATAGCCAAAAATTATTAGCAGTTGCTCAGGGGTTGAGTGTACCTGGGGATCGTGTGTTCACGGTCGATTTTGCAGATGAGCAGAGCATCGAGTCGGCGGCAGCAGCTATCCACGGACAGATCGGGCAGTTAGATATTTTGATCAATGCTGCGGGGATTGGGATCATCAAACCCCTCGAAAGTCTCTCAGTAGATGATTTCCAGCAGACGATTCAAGCCAATTTGGTAGGTCCTTTCATGCTATTCAAGCATTTCATTCCCCCGATGAAAGCTGCCAAGAAAGGCTTCATCATCAACATCCCAGGTGTACTGGGCAAAACGCCTATGGCAGGAGCGGCCGCTTATGCTGCTTCTAAGTATGGCCTCAATGGTATGCTTAAGTCCATTCGCGAGGAGCTTCGCCGCACCAATATCCGCATTACGAACCTGTATCTAGGAGGAGTAGATAGTCCCTTCTGGGATGAGATCGACATCCGCGTGCAGCGAGACAAGTTTATCACAGCCAAAGAAGCGGGACGTGCCATTTGGTTCCTCTGCCAGCAGCCTAGCTCAGGGGTTGTGTCAGAGATGGTCATTCAGCCATTCAACCACCAAGCGATTTAGCGCGCATCACACAAAAATTCTGGCAGGAAAATAGGGTAGTTGTGGCCACCCGTTTTCCTGTCTTTTATTTTTGAGATTGTTGTTCTGATAAAAATTCTAACAATGTTATAGAGCTTGAACCAAAAAATAGATTTGAAGTTAAGAGGAAGAAATAAGCATTTTCCTATATCAGATGAGCTGAAGATTTCTGGCGTATTCATTTTTCTATAATCAAGGAAGATAGCGGTTTATACACATACACCATCTCTTAAAGATCTATATTCCTTCATGCAATTGACTCTCGTTTTCCATCCATCCAGGGTAAAAAAGGTATTGGGGAGGAAAAAAATGAAATCTTTGATACCATTAAGTCCAAAAGTAGGACGGATAGACGACGACTTCCGCGCGATTACAGAGACAAACAGAAATCATCTTTGCCAACAGATTGACAACTTAATTTTACGCTCAATATACACTTACGACGAACCACCTACATGAGAAGCAACTTATACATGAAACATGTGCTGCCCTTTTTGATCCTGATAGGGCTTGCCATTACCTCCCAAGCTCAAAATGCAGACATTTCTCAGGATATAAGAGGAGTGGTGAAAAATGCGGAGACCGCTCAGCCTATTGAGGGTATATCTATTCAGGTAGAGGGCAAAGCAGGTGCACAGACCATGGCGACAGATGCACAGGGTAACTTTCGCTTGAAAGATTTAGAGCCAGGACGTTACCAGCTAACAGTAAGTGGCGAGGGGTTCCAGACTTATGTCTTGCCAGACCTTCTGGTCCATGCAGGTAAGCAGACAGTATTGGATATTCCCCTTAGGCAATGGTTGTACGAATCAGAAGACGTCACGATTGCTGACCAGTCCTATCGCCAGCCTGATCAGCCCAGTGTGCGACCGCTAACTGTGGAAGAATCGAAGCGATTTGCAGGGGTATATTTTGATCCTGCACGTGTGGCTACCTCGCTTCCAGGCGTGATCCAAGCCAATGACCAAGCCAATAACCTCGTGGTTCGTGGCAACTCTCCCAACGGAATTTTGTGGAGGCTAGAAGGTGTGGATATCGTCAATCCCAATCACCTGTCCAATGCGGGTACATTCACAGATCGAATCTCCCCTACAGGAGGGGGAACGATCATCTTGAGCTCTCAGTTGTTGGGAAATTCTACCTTTTCCACGGGTGCCTTTAGTGCGCAGTATGGAAACTCTTTGGCAGGCGTATTTGATATGAACTTGCGAGCGGGAAACGAAGAGCGTGCAGAGTATACGCTTCAGGCAGGGCTGATTGGCGTGGATCTCTCAGCTGAGGGACCACTGTCAAGAGAGAATGGAAGTTCTTACCTCGTGAACTATCGGTACTCATTCACAGGACTTTTAGGGCTTTTGGGTGTGACTTTTGGTGGAGAAGACATTACCTATCAGGATCTGGCCTTCAACCTGCGTTTCCCCACAGCTAAGGCAGGTACGTTTACATTCTTTGGGATGGGCGGGCTGAGTAGCAACATCTTCACGGGGCAGCGGCAGCCAGGAGAGCGTGTAGAGAACAAAGAGCGCTTTGATATCGAATTTACTTCCAATATGGCTGCTTCGGGAATTACCCATGAGAAAATTCTGGGCAATCGCACCCTTTGGCGATCTGTATTGGCCGTATCAGGCAATGACAGTCGACGCATTGGGAATTTCATCCAGGACTCCCTCACCACAGTAGAGGCATCTGTAGACCAATTGATTCAGCAACGCATTTCCTTCAATTCGAGCCTGACGCATAGTTTTTCTCCTTCTTTTTCGCTCAAGGAGGGCATTTACATTACCCAGCAGAATAATCAGGCCTTGAGTCGCTTTTCTAGAGAACTGGGGCAGCCTGCGGATCAGACTCGCGTAGCTGATACGAGTGCGACGCAGTTGATCCAGCCATTTGTCCAAGCGACCTATCAGATTTCTCCTAGACTGCGCGTGGTAGGAGGTCTCCACGGGATGTATCTGACGCTTAATCAATCAGTAGCCGTCGAGCCTCGTGCAAGCATCTACTACCAGATCAACCAGAGCCAGCGCATTTCTTTTGCCTATGGCCTACATAGCCAGCAGCAAATGCCTTCGGTTTACTACTATCAGACGCCTGAAGGAACACGCCCGAATTTAGATCTCGGCTTCACACGTGCCCATCATGCGGTCTTGAGCTACCGATTGAACCTTGGAAAAGGCTTCGTCTTTCAGCTAGAGCCTTATGCTCAATTTCTATACAATGTCCCCATCAGAGTAGGGGACAACAGTACATTCTCGATTTTGAACTTGCAGGAAGGGTTTGTCACTGATTCTTTATCCAACATGGGTACAGGACGAAATATGGGGGTGGATTTCTCTTTGGAGAAAACGCTTCTCGACAACTACTATGTCTTGCTCAGCGGAGCAATTTATGACTCGAAGTTCACAGACTATCTAGAGCGTACCTGGGATACGCGTTTCAACGGACAATACAATTTTGCTCTGACGACTGGCTACGAGCGTGACCGTACGAGCAGGAAAGGAAAGATAAGAAGTCTAGGGGTGAATATTCGGGCGATCTATGCAGGTGGATTTCGTACCCAGCCCATTGATCTCGCGGCTTCTCGCGCGGCGCAGCAGACCGTCTTTGACGATCAAGCAGCTTTCACGCAGGAGCTCCCCGATTACTTCCGTATAGACTTTAGGCTGATGTTCAAGCGCCACCGTGCACGCTACACCCGTAGTCTAGGCATCGACATTCAGAATGCGACCAACGCACAGAACGTGGCTTTTTACACCTACGATGCCGTCGCAGATGATGTCGTGACCCGATTTCAGTTGGGGATCATCCCGCTTTTGACCTATCGTTTGGAGTTTTAAAAGGGGAGACTTTAAGAACAGAGACTCATGATAGTATTTGTTGTGTAACAAAACGTTGAGCCTCTGTTCTTGGCTTTTGACATAATAGCGATTTTCACGAATGAATTCGGATAGGATTCATTTCTATATAGAGACGCAATAAATCGACGTCTCTTCATAGAAAATGCGAGATCAACTCATTCATGGAATCATTAGTTTACGCCTCTAGCGAGCTGTGCGAATGTCTGCTCAGCCTTTTCTTTGGACTCAAAGGATTCAAAATCCGTTTTTTGGATGATGTATTTGCCTCCTTTTTGAGACATGCGACTCAGGGGTTTGTAGAGCATGTAGACCCCGTGTTTGTCTTCAGCCATGATCATGACATATGCCTTGTCAAGCTCCACACAGCCTTGGCGGATATAGCATAAGCGAGGACCGCGCCAGTTGGGACCGATCACCGTTTGGTCAGCAAGGATATAAATTTTGCTATTTTCCTGCGTGAAATTTTTCAGGCTAAACCATATGTATGGTTCACTTTTTTGCTCTAAACTCCCTGTTACGCGTTTTTCGAGGGCGTAAGTTCTTGAGCCATTGATCTTCCATTCAGCATATGTCTTTCCTTCTAGACGAAAATATTTAGGTGCTCTACGAGTGGATTGCCAAGAGAGACCACTACTGTCCCTCCCAAAGTTGGCTAAATACAGCAGATGCTCAGGATCATACTGATGAATAGGAGCTCTGACGACTACACAGGAATCGGGTAAATGGCGCACGACTTCCCCCTTTTCATTACGGATTCTAACCATGAGCATCATACCTGCGGATAAGCAGTCCCCGTCTAGCGTGATGGTAGACAGTCCTTTCTGTAGCATTTCTTCTCCTGTGTGGATGGCCCACAGCTCAATCGTGTAGGCCAAGCCCTCCGCTCCCAAGCTTCCAGGAATAATTGTGGCTTCTGCTCCTCCCTCTCCTTTGAAGATGCGCACCTCTTGTTCGCAGCTGTTGTCCATATCCAGAGATTCCTCCTGGGTAGAATCGGGAGCAGGCAGTGCCATCACGCTATCTGGTACAGCCTCGGCTACTGTATCTGTAGGCAGCCCACGCGGGAGTCCTGTGGTTCTAATCTGCGCCATCTGTGGGGAAGTCCTGGTGATCATGATGTCCACCCTGCGATTTTTTTTGCGTGCAGCGGCAGAGGGCTGGGGCGCGATCGTATTAAGCTCACCAATCCCTATCACATCCATGATAGATGATTCATGTACACCAACTTTGACTAGGAGCTGTTTCACAGCTTCCGCTCTCGCTTGAGAGAGTTGGGTATTGTATGCCTTATCCCCTTGATCATCTGTATATCCAAAGACCTCAAAGGTATGGTCCTGATGAATCTCCATCAGGATAAGCCAGGTTTTGAGTTTTTCAGACTGCTCAAGTGATAGTTCTGATGAATTTACATCAAAATATACACTGAAGGAGCCCTGAGCAGAAAGCTGGGGCGTTAGCAAATAAAAAAGGCAAGAAAGGGTGAAAACAGTGTTTAAGTTGAAAGAGAGAGCATGTTGTTTAAGGGAGTTCCAAACAGTTTTGAGTGTCATGAGTGAGTGAGTGTGGGAAAATGGGCTGTGTAAAATGACAGGGTAAATTTGATCAATCCATACTATACAGGACAAGGTTTAATTTGATTCATCCTAACGTCTATTACTTAAATTAGGAATTTTCATCAAAGGTCAAATATTTTTCTTTGCTTTTGTTTCAATAAAAGTTGACGAATGGGAAACCCCTGACACATGGGAAGGAAATCCATTATCCAAGGTTTTGTATGTCTGTAAAAGTTGAAGGACAAAAAAGGAGATAGGGAAGATTGGGAAAAAAAAGTGACGCAATAGGCCAAAATCTTTCATGGGGGAATTGGGGAAAAGGTAAGATTTTGCAGGGCTCAAAAGGGGTACAAGAAAAAATCTTATGTTTGTTATCAGCACTTTTGACAGATCCTTCGTCTATCTATCAAAAGGTGCTTGAATGAAACCAAAGGTGATTCGCATGACAGAAGATGTGTTGATCGAAGGCTGTCGAAAAAACGACCGACGGAGTCAGCGGCACCTTTATGAAAAATATTTCGACCCCATGTCCTTGGTATGCTATCGCTACCTCAAAGACAGGGATTTGGCGCATGAAATGGTCCACGAGGGGTTCATCAAGGTTTTTAAAGCCATCCATCAGTATAAAAATCAGGGTTCGCTCGAGGGTTGGATTAGAAGAATCATGGTCAATACTTGCCTCGATTACCTGCGCAAAGAAAAAAAGTTTCGTTCGCAAGTAGAGATTAGCGAAGCTTATGAGCTCGCGGGTGATGAGAACCATCTCGATCAGATGGAGGCCGAGGATGTTTTATTACACATCCAATCTTTGCCCGAACCTTTGGGGACCGTTTTTAACCTATACATCATCGAAGGATATTCACACAAGGAGATCGCCCAAAAATTGGGATTTGGTGCATCTACCTCTAGGGCTTACTTAACAGAGGCGCGCAAAAAGCTTCGTCTTTCATTGGCACGCGTCCAAAATCAGGAAAGGAGGGTAAATCATGGATAATTGGGATCAAAATATCCGAAAGAAAGCCATGCAGGCACGCCCCTACAAGCCCAAGTCGGACTGGGCACGCATGGAACACTTACTCGACGAGGCGACACCTCCCCCACGCACCAAAAGATGGGTTTGGTTGTTGCTTGCGGGCTGTTTCTTCCTGGCCGTAGGAGCTGGGTCATGGATGTACCAAGAGGGTAATTTCTCTCCAGCACAAGAACCCCATTCGGTCGTGCAGATAGATTCGCAAGTTTCGGATCGTGCAGAAATTACGCTTGAGCAGCTAGCAGATGATATGATCTGCCCTGAGGATACAATAGATACTTCGCACTTCGTCTCAGGAGAGAATGCTCCTGAGATAGCAAGTAGCCAAACTATTTCTATGCAGAAACCCTTCGTGAAAGATGATGCACAAAGATCTGATGTACAAATAATAGAAGTAAATGGGGTAGATAGGAAAAACGTTGATCCTACCCCTGAACCCGTACCTACATTCACACCCATAAAATCTCCATCCACCCCTCAGACTTTCGTGCTTGAGAACATACAGGAGCAAGCATTTGAACGTGCGGTTCTCTCCCATCTTTCCTCGCCAGCTGTGCTTCCTGCATCAGATGCACCCGTCCACAAACTAGGGGGAAGATGGCTTGTAGGTCTCCGATACGATCAGATGTTCCGCACCATGCCCCAGCCCTTGAATACGCCCCTGGCATTGTCTCAAAATCCTTTCGCTTTCTCACGTCAGCCAGGAGCGAGCCTGACCCTCATGCGAGAGTGGGGCGGTCGCTTGAGCGCAGGACTTCGAGTAGGTTTGGACGATGCGTATTACTATGCAGATTACCAGTCAGTAGAGCAGATTGTCTACGACTCACAAGCCCCCAATACGCCTACCACACGTGAAGCGCTCAAGTCTTATATCTTCGTAGGGACCAATTACAGTTTGGATGCTGTAGGTAGATGGACATTTCTGGATGAGAGAAAGCATAAACTTCGCCCTTATTTGGAAGGCAGCCTTGGCATCACACAGGCCGATGGCTACTTTGTAGAGCTGGTCGGTAGCACGGAAAGCTACAGTTCGCTGGGAACTTTGGGGAGAGGATTATCTAAGGATGTAGCCAAAGCATTAGGCGCGGGCGAAGCTGTTCCTGTAAGTAGAGCTACGGCAGACTTCTCGGATCGTCTAGCGGACTTCGAATCGGATCAATTTGCTCTCACTCCTGGCTCCGATGTACTCATCGAAGCTGTAGAGCAATCAGATTTTGTCTCCCTAAGTTCTCCCACTTACCTCTCCTATGGACTCGCTACAGGGCTCAATTGGAAGATCAGTTCTGAATGGAGTATGGATGCTCAAGCTTCCTTCTTGAGGAGATCCAGTGTGAGCACCATTCAATTACCCACAACAGAAGCTTTAGGGGCTTCCGAAAGTCCCAATCAAGCCTATCCGCGCAACTCCCTACTGCCGCATGTGAATTATTATCGAGTTTCTGTAGGCTTGACTTATCGGTTTCGGTAGTGGCAAACGTATTTTTCCTCAGCTAGGAAGCACTAGATGATGATGGTCGAGAGATAATGCCTTTTTCTGCTGGTAAATAAAATCGACAAATTCAAAAGGTGTCATGCTTTCGAGGCTTGCGAGGCTCCATACGCGCTCTTGCACAGCACCGTCTGGATTGATGTGTACCTTTGTCTCTTCGATTTTGCGAAAAGCCTCAGGGAAGCGGTTACGTTTGACTTTATAGGCTTTGTGATGAATACGGGAGAGGTACTTTTCGCTCTTGACTTTCAGGGCGGCGGCCGATCGTGCGAGGGTAGGGGAGATGTCCGATTCGATGTATTGGCGCATCGTCTCTAGTTTCTCGTGGATCTCTTGCTCCAAAGCACGGAATGTATCATCCTCCCAGACATTCGGCATGTAGGTATCGTACAATCTGTGTAGAGGACGGCGAATATCAGACAAGTGAAAGCCTAGCGACTCCCATTGCTTGGCCATCTCTGGCGTCCAAACAGTGGCGGAGAATCTAGGGAGGACAGCAGGGAAGTTTTCTTTAAATTGATCAAAAATCCCCTTGAGTTGCAGCCAATAGGACAATTCTCCCCAACCACCAAAATAAGCCAGATTGGGTAAAATCATCTCCTGATACAGTGGGCGGAGGCTTACATTGGGACTAAACTTCTCGGGTTCAGCCTGCATGAGGGAAAGTAGTTCTGATCGGGTCCACTGCAGATTGCGTTCCAAGGCATGAAAATGATCCCCTTCAATGTCTATCCTGTTTCTTCCTTCTGCATCCAGATAGAAAAGGTTGATCTCTCGGGGATGAATCTGCCGTTTGTAGCCTGCATCTGCCAGATGATCAGACGTCAGATTGACTTTGTGAAAGGCATGTGCCCCTTCTACCTCTCCTTTGAGTACCTCTGTAAACTGAGCTTTGAGCGAGGGATGCGAAGCATCGAGGATGACCAGTCCATACTGATTCATCAGCGCGTGATAGAACCGACGGTAGGCTTGAGCCAACGTCTGTCCAGGCTCCCAGCAGGCTTTTAGCTCGTCAGGCCAGTGTGCAGGAATGATTTCTCGAATGGAATCCTCCAGTACATGCAATCCCGTAGCAGACTGAAAAGTCCCCTTATAGGTATGTTTTTGCCCGAAGGCTGTATAGTAGTGATTGATCTCCTCAAAGTCATGATCCTCCGTGTGTATCCAAAATACAGGTACGAAATGGCGATCTGGATATGTCCCTTGGAGGTGTTCGGCTAGCCAGATGGTACTCATCACCTTGTAGGTGGTAAACAAAGGCCCCCCCATCAAGCCCAGTTGGTGGCCTGTCGTAAGGGTATAGGTACCTTCTTCACGTAGCTTCTCTAGATTTTGGGTAAGCGCAGGAGAAAGTGCGTATCCTTGGTATTGATCTTTGAGTGCTTGGTGGAGCGCTTCTCTTCGTGCAAGAGGAAAAGCCTTATCCGTGATAACTTCCTCAAAGGGCGTATCTCGCAGCGGATACTGATAGAAAGGACGTAGGGGAGCGGCTCCTGAGAGATAGTCTGTTTTGATGTCGCGATGCAAAAGCGGAGATGCGGTAGCTGTTTGAGCCATGGACTACAGAGTTTCTTAGACAAGCCTGACTTTTCGTTCAGGCATAAAATGAAAGATTCAACAAAGATGCTGCGAAAAAATGGCAATGCCTAGGAAGTCGAACTTTCAGTGTTGGAACTTTGTTTGAGTCGATACAATAAATTATCGACGAGGTAGAGGATGCCAAATACGAGCAAAAAGATAGGACCCATGACTTCGGGCTTGAAGATGATCAGACCACCCAAGATTCCCAATACAGTTCCCAAGTACTGGATGTAGAGTAATTGCTCATTGGTGGCTTCCCAGATCATACGTTCTAGGCGTGCCTCATCAAAGTGTGCCATTTGCTTGGCGAGGAGATCTGTGATGTCGATCCTGTTGAGAAAATCAATGAATATGCTCATGATTTGCTCTTCAGAAGTCGATTTATTTTTTCGGATAAATGCTACGGCACGATCCAACTGATGCTCCAATCGCTCAATAATTTGCTGCGCTACCTGAGGGATTTCTTCGATGATGCGGTCTATGGCCTCTTCGTATTTCTCCTTATTCATCCGCTTATAGGTCTGCAAGATGAATCTTTCCATTCCTTTGGACAGGTTTTGTTCTAGCCGATCATCCACAATCTCTCGTATATGCTGGCGCACGTCTTGACGACCTGCAAACTCTTCTATGCTTCCACGTACCCAATCCTTAGTCTCTTTTCGGAGTTCCTTATCCTGAAGTAAACTGATGCTTCCATCGAGTGCGACATCGTTGATCTTGGTCACGAGCCCTGTTTCTTCGATGCGACGGCGGATAAGTTCCTGGCTCAGGATGTGCTTGTGCATACCTTGGGCGAGGGTGTAGATGATGCGTTCACGCTGTGAGGGAATTAGTCCCTGGCCCCAGATCGGGCGCTTGACGACTGGCCTAAATAGCATCCGAATGGCAATATAATTGGTGCCATAGCCAATCAAGCCTGCAATAGAGATTGTAAATGCAGGGGTGATCCACCATGTATTTTCCTGCACGAAAGCATCTAGACTTACGAAAAAGGAAGTTCCTAATAACGCAGCTCCTTCGCTGAGGAGTTGTAGCCCAAAGGTAGAGCTGAAGGCAACCAAACAGATCCATGGACTGAACTTGAGCGCAAGCATGACGGCACGCTTGCGAGCAGAGAGGCGAAACTGGTTGAAGGCGAGCTCTTCCTCTTGCTTACCTGCCCCATTGAGTAGGTTGTCTAGGGGAAAATGCCTTTCAAAGTATTTTTGGAAACTATTTGCCAAGATTGATGATTCGTTTTTGTGTATTCCTCAAATAAGCAGGACTATGCATTCATTATTCGACTAAGACCCAG
The DNA here is from genome assembly GCA_039820545.1 of Bacteroidota bacterium. Taxonomy (GTDB): domain Bacteria; phylum Bacteroidota; class Bacteroidia; order J057; family J057; genus JALEFZ01. The sequence goes on from JBCBPW010000135.1 coordinate 11,456, forward strand.
TTCTGGTTTCGCTCTTCAAACAAAAATGAGAGAGACCACCTAGGGTATATCCATCTAAGATAGCTTTTCCCACGGATTTCTACCATCTCCTCTGTAGGATCTCCATACAAGATGAAAATTTTTCCTCTTTGGCTTTGCCAACCTGCTCTATCTGCTTCCTCATATCGATTGTTGGCCTCATATACCTTCTGGTAGTAGGCCTCCATTTTTTCCTGTGTATCTTTGGGGTAGAGCCGATCCCAAGTCCTTCGAAATTCGGCTTCTTTTACCACAATTGTATCTTTCTGTAAGAGTTCATTTAGACGATCCTCAGGGGCCAAGTATTGCATCATGCGGATAGAATTGTCTAGATCAGCAAAGATCCTACGCTGGATGTCACGACCTTTGACGAAGCGTACCCTTTCGACTTTTGGCTCTCCTTGTCCCGAATAAATTAAAATTAAGATCAAATATTTGCCAGGATCAATCTTGCTAATGTCCAGGGTGTCCTGAAAAGTTGCACGTCCCCTAGTATCGGGATAGATGATTTTATTTGCTTGATAGACAGATTGGAAAGCTTGCGAGCTCCCTCCATCTCCCTGAGATTTTTCCTGATAAAGAATAGAACGAATGGTAATGGCGTCATAGCCCACTGCTTGTAACTTCAAGGCTTGGTAGATCTCTGGCGTATCGTCCTTGAGGATGCGGGAAAGAATGGGCTGTTCCATGGCGGATCTCAGGCCAGGAACATAGCTGATCAGCAGATCTGACCGCTTGACTTCGTCTTCAGGATGTACGAGGAAAGGGGTCTCCAATGTCAGGAGTATATGTTTGTCCAATATCGGATTGAAGATGTCTACATCTATCAAGTATCCTTTGCCAGGAGGTAGATTAAAATCCAAGGTAAAGATACGTGAACGGCTGGTGGTGAGCTTGACTTCTTTTTGAATCAGAACGGGGGGCATCGCCATAGGTTCCGCACGATACTTCCCCACCATCTGTTTATTTTTCTTGATCGTCAGGGACTGAAATTCGGGTTTCTGAAGGGTATCGACCTTGACTGTTAGAGGTTCAACAATTGTCGCACTAGGACGAATGATGACTTCTGCTGTAAATGCTTTGGACGTTTGTGTTGGACTTTCATATCCCAAAAAGATCCTGGTATTTACTTTCTCGCCAAGAATATTTTTGACATCTAATGACCACTGCGCATGAAGACTGCAAAAGCTCCAGAGAAATACGCAACATATGACACCTAGTTGTTTGATATACATAATGGATGACTCGTACTAAGATACCCAATTACTGTAAGTAAAGGATAGCATCTGTGAGAGAAAGTTGAGATCATAGGGGAGAATGGCAATTTGACCCTTTGTTCTCCAGCCAAAAATACATAGGTATGTGGAATTTCAAATAAGAGAGGAAAGAATGGATAAAATAGAACTTCCAACGGGGAGCTAACGGTTTTTGACCTTTTCTCAGAAAAAGACCACATTTCTCAAAAAAAGTTCTTAATTCATATAGATGGAATAAACATATAACGAAATTGTACGATGGCTCCAATCAAAAGTATTTTTTTTCTCCTTCTTTTTAGTTTGTGGGGGTGGGTACACGTAATAGGGCAGGATCAAAAGCCTCAGATCAAGGATTATATGGTCAACAGTGAAGATCAGATATTTTGGGTAAAATGGCGTACTGACCTTGAGTCTCCCAAGTACTTCAGAATGAGGGGAAAGTCTACAGTGGTTTTCGATGATATTCGCATTTTTATGCTGCATTTTGAAGGAACCCAGTACGTATCCTATGTAGCAGCACTTCCTAGATCTACTGCTTTTACAAATAAAGACACCCTTTTTAATACGTA
>JBCBPW010000136.1:0-13273 GCA_039820545.1 Bacteroidota bacterium
GTTTGATTGTAGGGTTTCAAATGATGGGGAATGTCACTTACTGCAACATCTGGCCCCGTTGGGTTAATCTTCCATAATGGTATAAAGGGTTGTTTTAAGGTATTCAATATAAGAGATAGCATAAAAGGGGAAAGGTTGGAAATATCATAAGACAATGAGATATGAGACACCATCCCTTCAGGAATTTTACTTCGTTCAAGAAATCAGAATAAAAAGCGTCGGTACTCCTCTTAAATATGAGGCAGGCCGATCCTTCTACTTCCACTTTCCGTCTCTCTGTCTTATGTCTCCTTGTCTGCTCACTACTTGTCCTTGGCCATGCGAACGATCTTGGGATGGAAAGATCCCACGACATCGACTAGCTCTTGCTGATAAGCCATTACTTGTCGGATGTCTTTGTAAGCAATAGGTGCCTCGTCCAGTCCTCCACCGATCAGCGTCACACGCTTTTCAGCGAGCAGCTTATTCAAGGCAGAACGGGTGATGGCATTTTTCGCTTTGGAACGTGACAGGACACGACCTGCTCCATGCGAAGCAGACTGAATAGAGGCTGCATGCCCCTTCCCTCTCACGATGAATCCAGGATCTACCATCGAACCAGGAATGATTCCTAGGACACCTTTGCCAGCGGGGGTTGCCCCTTTGCGGTGGACGATGACCTCTTGGCCATCGGCTAGTCGCTCCTTCCAGGCAAAATTGTGATGATTTTCCACCCTGAATAGCGGCTTGCTTCCCAAAGCTTTGGCCATACGTCGGTGGATATGATCGTGACAAGCAGAGGCATAGTCTCCTGCCAGATTCATCGCTGCCCAGTATTCCATACCCGCTTCTGATCCCATATCTAGCCATGCAAGATGCTTGGCTACCTTGGGTAGACGCGTCTGCTGCATCGCGATTTTGGTGTAGTGATTGGCGATTCCTGCTCCCAAGCCACGAGAGCCCGAATGAGAAAGTAGTCCCATATACTCACCTACAGGGAGTCCCCATTCATTATCGGGATCTGTGAGTTTGGCCAAACCAAACTCCACGAAGTGATTGCCTCCACCTGAAGATCCAATCTGTCGCCAAGCCTTGTCTTTCAAACGCTTGGCCATCGGCAGGTAGCGAAACTCTTCGCGCTCCAGCACAGGATCATCCCATGGATCGTCTGGGCCTTTACCCGCCCCGAAGGTCGTATTTTCCTTCAAGGTGATGGCCAGTTCCCGATTCATTCGCTCGAAAGCTTCACGCTTGATATCGAAGACCGACAAGGCCATCCGACATCCGATGTCCACACCTACGGCGTAGGGAATCACGGCGTTTTCAGTCGCCAAGACACCCCCGATCGGTAGGCCGTAGCCCTGATGAGCATCAGGCATCAAAGCAGCTGCACGCGCGATCGGCAGCTTAGCTGCTACATACATTTGGTGCATAGCACCTGGTTCGATTCCCTCCTGTCCATACACCTCAAAAGGGATGGGAGACTGCCGCAGCGCCGACGCATCACTTGGCGTATCGTCCAAGTTGGCTAGTAAAGCTTTGGCTGTCAGTCCCAGGACGGGATGCTGTTCAAATTTCTTAGGGTCCTCCAAGACTTGTTCGATGGCATCTAGCTTGAAGTCGCGTGGTAGGCCTCCATAGATCTCATGCTCCATGGCAACCAGTGCCTCTTGCAACGCCTTACCAGGCTCGAACCCCAGACGGAGTAAGTGTACTTTTTTAACTCTTGCCACAGAAGATGGATTTAATTGGTGAATGATTGATTTATTAGAATACTTGAATTTCAGAAGGGTCATTTTCCTTATTCCTTCCATTCGCTTCTCAAGATGCTGTACATGTATACATCTTTGGGTAATTCTCCCAATGCAGGGATTTGGATGTACTGTCGAAGAAGTCCCTCTCTCTGCATGCCCACTTTCTCCATTACACGAGCTGAACCTATATTCTCCACATCGCAGATTGCCTCTGCGCGTAGGATAGCAGGATCAGCAAAGACTACTTCCACTAGCTTCCTTGCGGCCTCTGTCGCAATTCCCTTTCCCCAGAATCTCTGATTAATGGCATATCCCAAAATTGCTTTATGCCCTCTGAACCTGTAACTGCAACTCCCAATGACCTCCTTGCTTTCCTTCCATACGATGGCATGGTCAAAACGAATACCGTTTTTCCGTTCCTGTCGTATACGAGAGATGTACTCAAAGGAATCATCTACGGTTTCGTGCGCTTTCCAGGGCATAAAATGTGCAACTTCTGGATTGGAAGCATAAGAAAAGACTAGCTCAGCATCAGCCCATTGATGGATGCGGAGGATGAGCCTTTCGGTTTCAAAGGGGGGCTCTTCTCGTTTCATCGGATTGAAATTTTCAATGTAATACAGAGAGTTAACTGAATAAATCGTACTTTGGGATAAAATTTTTTCCATGAAATATTTCCATAAGTTCGTTTTATTTTCCCTCACCTACTTATTGACTTCTCCCTTGCTCTGGGGACAAAATACACCTGACTTCTCTTTCCAAATGTACATCACAGATGCTCAGGGAAATAGGGATAGTGTGACTATAGGATACGGACCTAGTGCCACCATTCTGCTAGACCAAAATTATGATGAGACGGATATTACCGCACAGCCATTTGACTCTACGCTAGAGATGCGAACAGGATTTTCAGGACAGCCTGATGGTTTTCAAAGCAAAACGCAAATCACAGATTGGACCTGCAATTCGAGTTTTACCTATCAAGTCATTGGGTTGAGTATCTATGCCCAAAACTATCCTGTGGTGTTGTCTTGGGATATGGATCAGTTTGAAAGTGTGCAGAATCCTTGCCATAAGGCGAGCGTGTTAGTAGAGGAATTTCTCTACTTCAATTTCCCCATGATCACCTTCAACCCTGTAGGTATGAGTTCATCTCCCCAGACCACTTTGCAAAGTGATTTCGGAAGCACCACGTACAATACACAGTTAACCAATGGATTGGAAGGAGAAGTTCGTGTGATTTACTTTGGATTCTTGGAAAGGCCCTTATCAGGTACAGTTGACCTAGACGATGCAGACGATGGGACCCTTACTTGGCAATGCGACGGTCAGTCGTTGATGCTAGGTCTACCTGTAAACACACCTGCGGATGTTCACCTATCCGTTTGGGATGTACAAGGAAGAGAGTGGCCAACGACTTGGCATCGAGAAGGATTGAGAAGTTCAACTTGGGTAGGAGACTTACCTCCTGGCGTGTACATAGCACAAGTCGTCCAAAGGAGCGGTGCCATGCAGGTCATCAAGTGGATCAAAGAATAATAGGGGGGCAGGCCATAACATTAGGCCTGTCCAGGTTCAATTTCACGGCCAAGGCGGTCAATTGCAGACTTGGCATCCTTTACGCGCGCACCAGTATACTCAATGTATAACTTCATCGCTGCGATTTTTCCTTTGTAGGTAAGGGTATCCATCAGATCCCTTTCCATGTTGGGTGCGAGGGGCTTGTACTGAACTTTTACCATGGGTATTAGATATTCATTAGCAGATTAAAGCTCGGAAACTGAGGTAGCGTGCGTTTGCTTTATCCTAACTTTTAGACAAATAAACAGCAAAATCTAACTTACGCTTATGGATTTTCGATTATTGGTCAGGAATGAGGGCTTATAGGTAAAATATAAGCGACGGACGGCACAGCTTATTCGATTTTTGGAAAGATCTTTCCTATTTTCGAAAATTGCTTTTTAATACTTTTCTGACAATCAGCAAGATAAAACTAACATGAGATAAGGAGGAATCTACCATATCTGTGATCATGAACTTACTTAAAGAGTAAGCCATTGTTCACGTTGGGAGCGTATCCTTTCGATCAACATAGTCGTCATTCTTCGATGTATTTCTCTCTGATGCTTAAGGTAAAATTGATATTCCTCTACAGTAAACCATCCACTCACCAGTCCAAAATAGGTGGCACGCAGCCTTTTATGAGTTTTTAGTGCATGCGGAATGAGTTCTAATGCTTTTTCAGGGGAGGGCTTTTGCTTATTTTCTCCCAACCATGCTTGAAACTGCATCAAGATCAGTTCGTTTTGTGCCTTCAGAATAGGCCGAAGAACTGTGTGCTGAAAGGCTTCCACTTCATTTCCGAAGCTATCTTGTACCTCGATTAAGGGTCGAAGGGTCAATAATTGCGAATCTCTAACTGGCATGGCTGATGAACCCCTTTAGAGGAAAAATTGTTTTTCTTACATGGCACAGTTGGTAGGACTCGAACCCACTACCTTCGGTTTTGGAGACCGCTGCTCAGCCTGTTGAGCTTCAACTGTGTTTGGGAGACGATGAGACCGCTTCGCTATGAGACAGGAGACCGGTCGTAGCCATTTGCTGTGGCAAATGCTGTATCATAGTCTCTAATAGGCTAGCTGCCGGGAATCGAACCCGAATCTCTGCCGTCACAAGACAGCGCTCTCACCGTTGAGCTACAGCCAGCGTGTTTCATTTTTCATTTTTCATTTTTCAAAGCGTATTCGAGTCACCTGTTGGAAAAATGACCAATCACACGTGAGAAATGAAATCTGTTTCTTGAAAAATGGAATCTAAATAAGTACCCGGAGTGGGACTCGAACCCACAGGACTCAGAGTTTAAGACTGATGCGTTTGCCAATTTCGCCATCCGGGTTTTTCATTTTTCATAGTATCCTCGATTCATGAGCCATCTATTCTGAAAAATGATCACTGCCACATGAGAAATGAAAAGGGTTGCGGGTATAGGATTCGAACCTATGACTGGGGCTTATGAGACCCCCGAGATAACCATTTCTCTAACCCGCAAGATATTTTTGAGACAAGACGATGTCTTAGACCACCTGTGCTTCGCAATGAGATATCATCGTAGTGCCAGTCTCGCAGCGAAGCGGTCTCATTTCTCGCAGGTCCATACGGACCTATCTTACTATCTCTCAAAAGAGCATCAGGTGGGAATCGAACCCACGTCTGCTGAGTGGAAGTCAGCGATCTTAGCCATTGGACCACTGATGCTTGTAGGAACTTGCTGCAGCAAGTTCCTTTGTGAAATATTCGCCATGAACTTTTCCTTAATCCAGGAAATAAATAGTCTGACGAAATTCTTCTTTGTTCATGATCACCTCGTGCCAGTATGGCAAACGGATGGTCTTATGATCCAGATGCTTGACGGTTCCACGCGCATAGACCTTCGGATTGCGACGCATCATCTGCCAGGAGTAATGCTTAGCCTTGGCGTTGCGCTGAAGTAGTCGCTTATACTGATCCTCGGTCAGACCTTGTGGATGCTGACGACAGACGTAAACCGTCTCACCTCCTTCACGGTAGAGTTCTCCGATCATATGAGGCTTACTTCCTCCTCCACGCGAGATGGGTTCATTTTTCAGCACCGCAAACTTCATCTTGGGCTCGAAGTTGGGGCGGGGAATGAAAAACCACTCTCCTTGTCGAAGAAACCCTTCATTGTGACGCTTGTGACGGTCTTTGTGCTTCACACGGCGGCGTTGCTGGGAGCGAGCAGCTTCCATGGGTTTTAAGCTCGTCATCGCGTCTTCTACATCACGCACGCTTTGGCTCACACCTGCCACAAACCAGTGACGCTCATCGTGACCACAGAGGAACTTTTCCTTGTTGCCGTTTTCGCGTGCCATCAGGACGAGGTGACGATCTTTGGGTTTCAGGTCTACTACTTGGAATTCATACTCGGGGATGAGATTCTTACGTAGCTGAATCAGGAACTTTTCTCCATGACGTGTTTCTTCGATGTCAATAGAGAAACCAGCGGTTGGCCCCCAGCGGCGACGAGGGACTTCTGTTCGAAGCTCTACCTTGGCGCCCATACGCTGGAACTGCTTTTCTAGGTAATGGAAATTGTTCATGGCTTTCTTTGAGATATTGAGAGAGGTCTGTCAGGACCGTACTTACAGCGGAAGAGCCCCGATACCTTTGGGTATTCCAGTTTTCAAGACTGGCGCCTTTAACCACTCGAGCCACTCTTCCGTTTCATTAGATTTTACTTGGCAACCCTGGGGGGAATCGAACCCCCATTTTCACGTAGAAAGCGTGATGTCCTAAGCCATTAGACGACAGGGCCTTGACAGGTTTCATTTTTCATTTTTCAAAGTGTCCTGGATCTCCAATCCACTTGTTCTTTGAAGTATGAACAATGAACTCTGAGGAAGCGACAGGAATCGAACCTGCACATCCAGCTTACTGGAATACTCGATTAGCAGTCGAGTGCCTTACCATTCGGCTCACACTTCCTTGATGGATGGGGTAGGATGATCCTACCAGATGATGTGATGTTTGGATTACCTCCTTTGTATTTGATCTGTTCCATCCATGGCGCACAAGGTAGGATTCGAACCTACAACCCAGACCTTAACAGGGTCCCGCTCTGCCATTGAGCTACTTGTACGTTGTACTTGCTGTGGCAAGTGCCTACGGCTGTGATCCTGGCAGGACTCGAACCTGCAACCTCCTGCTTCGTAGGCAAGCGCTCTTATCCATTGAGCTACAGAATCATTTGAGATGAGTGACTGGCCTTTAAGGACCTGCGAGATAAGAGACCGCTCGTACCTTGCTGCGAGAAAAATCGTAGCCACTTGCTACGGCAAGTACTCCCTCTAGGGACGATCTCAGAGTCCAAGGTAGGAATCGAACCCACAGATGACACTTTTGCAGAGTGTATGCCAGCCACTGACAACCTGGACTTTTCATTTTTCATTGATTTACCCACCTCTCCATACACAGAACACTTGAAGTAGGATTCCTGAAAAATGAACCTTGAATTTATGGCTAGGCAGCCGCCCAAAGGCGACATTCCATAGCCGTGCGTGGACCTCGTGGGAATCGAACCCACCACAGATTGCTTGCAAAACAATCTCGCCAAAGCCTTGGAACATGGAAGCCCATTTTGATAGATGAGGAGACCGTTCGGCTTCGCCTTACTTTCAGTAGAGAGACCGCTCGTACCTCGCTGTGAGACCTTATCATTTTGCGGTGTGTGCCTTTGCCATAGCAAAGGCCTACAGTAGACCCAGCAGGATTCGAACCTGCGACTCCCTGTCTGTAACACAGGAGCTCTTGCCGCTGAGCTATGGATCTGTTTCAGATGAAATATAGTGCCTTTGCCATAGCAAAGGCTACAGTAGACTTGACAGGACTCGAACCTGCGACCCCTTACGTATCAGGCAAGTGCTCTCGACCAACTGAGCTACAAGTCTATATTTTCAAGCGTGTGGTGTGCCCTTGCCATAGCAAAGGCCTGCGGTGGACCCAGTAGGGCTCGAACCTACGACTCCCTGCTTAAAAGGCAGGTACTCTGACCAACTGAGTTATGGGTCCATTTTGAGAGACGATGGGATCCATCAGCCTCGCCTCTCATCGTCTTAAAAAAGTAGGGATGGTAGGACTCGAACCTACAACCAACTGATTCTAAGTCAGCCGCCTCTGCCAATTGGGCTACATCCCCATCTGGGAAACGATGAACTGTAGGAATGGTAGGATTCGAACCTACTCAGTAACAAAACACCTGATTTACAGTCAGGCCCGGCTCTCCCACTCCGGCGCATTCCCATTGGATGAGACCATTCGTAGCCACTTGCTCGCAAGTGCCAAGTCTACGTGGCAGGATTCGAACCTACACCCTCTGGTGTCCAATACCAGCACGCTGCCAATTGCGCTACACGTAGATACATCAGGGTAATAACTGAAAAGTCAGAGGGCGCTTGCCCATTCGATTTCAAGACGAAGTAAGACTTTCCTACGACACCTGATAAGGTAACAGTGGAACCAGGTGGAATCGAACCCCCCTCTCTTGGGCTTCAACCAAGCGCTCTAACCGTCTAAGCTATAGCTCCAGTAGACTACGCGGCGGGAATCGAACCCACAACCCCTAGTCACCCAGACTAGTGCGCCGCCATTGCGCCTCGCGTAGATATTTTTGAGACCTTAAGACCCTTCGGCTTTGCCCCACTTTCAGAATAGAGACCGCTCGTAACTCGCTGCAAGACCTAAAAAACTGTCTCCAAAGAGACGGGGGTATAGCACTTGCTGCGGTCGTAGTCACTTGCTGCAGCAAGTCCTACATCTCATGATCATAAAAAGAGCCTCTGAGAGGAATCGAACCTCTATCCTCTGGTTACAAAGCAGATGTTCTGACCATTGAACTACAGAGGCAGTTTGGTGGCGATAGGCGCATAGCGCGTGAAAAGTCGATGGGAATCGAACCCATTACCCTCTGAGGTGATCCAGATGCTCTACCAAATGAGCTACGAAGTAACGCTACACTAACGGCACACCAATTTTTTGAGATGCCCTGGCAGGAATCGAACCTGCGTCCCCACAGCCAAAATGTGGTGCCTTAGCCGCTAGGCCACAGGGCAAAGAATGACGGTAACGATCGAGAAACGACATGGCGGGATTTGAACCCGCATCTTTGATTCTTCAAATCAATGCTTAACCATTAAGCTACGAAGTAACGCTTCTCTAACGACACGTCATGTTTTGAGACCTTGAGACCAGTCTTATGGGCTTTAGAGATTCAAAACTACTATACCATGAGAGAAATCGTAGCCATTTACCTTAGCAAATGCCCGCATCTCGGACAGTATCTCTTCTGAAAAGTCCAATAGGACCGATCTCAAAGTCTTCTTGAGTATCCATACGTCAAATATCGTGAGCTGACGCGTTGTCAGCTGTACTGCACGCTGCAGTACTTTCGGGCGACCGAGACGGGAATTGAACCCGCTGCGACTTGATAGACAATCAAGCGTCCTGCCATAGGACCTCTCGGTCGGGTGGTGGGGACAAAAGCCCCCACTGCTTACACCCCTCATATATGTTTGAAAAGAACGATTAGCCTTTTATGCTTTTAAGTTGTGCGGTTTGGGTTGTGCGTTTGCCCTAGCAAACGCCTAGGTATATTTTGCAGACATAAGACCGCTTGTACCTCGCTGCGAGCCATAGTGGCCATGGTTTCATGACCTGTTATTTTCTCAGACTCACAATTCTACTAAGGACTTCCACGCTCAAGGAGCGAGACGGTCTTATGTCTGGGTTATTCTTTTATTTACACTTGCTGCGGTTGTAGTCACTTGCTGCGGCAAGTGGATACGGTTTGCCCTCGCCCTAGCAAGGGCCTACAGAAAAACATTCTCGATCTCACGGATGGCGCTGCTTCCCTCCTCGATGGCAGAAAGCACATCGAAGATTTTGTCTGACCATCCAGCAATCAGGTACACATCATCGTGCAGTACATTTAGCGGTGTCTGCCCATAGCCTGCCAAGTCAAAGAGATAAAGCTTCGCATCAGGTGCCATTTTCTTGTATTTCTTCCACCACTGCTCGATGGTTTCCCTTGACCATGCGGTAGAATTGTACAATTGGCAATCCGTGAAAATCAGCACCTTGTCTACGATGGTCTTTGTTTTGACCAAGTCCTTGATCGCCAGATATCCATTGGTAGAATATCCCACATTCTGTGACTTGAGCATCTGGACATTGGCAATTACTCCTCTTGTCGAGAGCTGCACACGCTTGTACGTCTCACCAAAGACACCTGTAATCGCAGACAAGCAGCTACGCTTCATCAGGGCAGACAAGACCAGTCCCACATCTACCAATTCCATCTTGGACTTGGGAGAAAGACGCTGATACATCGAGCCTGATACATCGGTCGCAATCAATACTCGTGTCTGATAGTCAAATCCACGAATATTACGAGCAGAAGCTTCCAGTGCATTTTCTATCGCATCTAGGATGTATGGGACACGAATTCCTTTCTCCTTTTCTAGCTCACGATAAGCGGCCAAGAATCGAAATGGAAACTGCCTGGATTTATGGACCTTTGCAGGATTTGCCAGCTTTTGCATCGCCATTTGAAATGCCTTCACCTCAATGTTTGCATTCAGGATGTTTCGCAGGTTACGCAGCAAAGCCATGTAGCCTATTTTTCCTGAGGTGATCATGGTCTCCCACTTCTCACGAAATGCGGCTTCCTTCTCTGCTGGGTCTCTGTACTGCTTCTGCCCTGCTGCTGAAAGCTGTGTCTCCCATGTTTGAGGGATTGCCAGCGTTTCATGCACGATTTTATCAAAGATCTTTTGTTGTGCTTCATCTTTTGCCTTGGGATGCACCAAGAAAAGGGCATCTCGTAACGTGATGGCTGCTTCACGGTTGTACTTGGCGAATTGATATTCATCGAATTCGTTGAAAGCATCCGCCAATCCTTTTTGGACTTGCTTCGAAAGCTTATCCAGTTTTTTCTCTCCTGTACGCTTATTGGCCAATTGGTAGTAAGCCAGGATCTCAGTGATTTCGTCTGCACGCTGTACGACGCGTCGCGTAGCACGCCTTAGCAGATTATCGCCATTGTGCACTTTGGCTAGCTCCACAGTCAATACCAGTGGAATCGAACGTAAGTACATCTTTTCTCGTGCATATACTGCCAGTTTCGCGATAAACAGCGGATCTTTTTCAGCAATCTGTCGAATCAATCCCTGAATTCGTGCCAGGCGCGCATCTGCTTTTTCGTAGAAATTCCCTCCTAGCGTCGTACTGACAACAGCTGTGTAGAGTTCTTGCTTGGCTACCAGCGCATAAGCATTCGCTCCTTCATGGTTTTTGATGCGTTTTGTGCGTGTAGTGTGTCGGTTGAATTTCACGATTGTCTTTGTTGTGTAGGTTGATGGAAAATGACCTCTTTAGAGTACTTATCTTCTCACCTACTTCGTCAAATAAAAGTCAATGCATAATTATCCCAGGTGAAATTTCGTTGAAATTCACAGATATCAATTGCCATATTTCATTCAGGACACAGGAATCCTGTTATCAAAGCAGCCAAAGGCTCACAATGATTTTTCCTATGCTTGTCCTGAAAGTTTGGGTAATGAGACACCAAACTTATATCAAGCGAATGGTTTGTTTTGGATTATATAAGAATTAGAAAATGAGATCCCTTATGTATATAGCTCAAAATGAACTACTTAAAAGTGATATTTCTTAATTCTAAAGAGATTGAGGTACAAAAAAACCCGGTTCTCTTCGGACCGGGCACGTGCTTATAAGATCGAAGATTATTGTTTTCTTCGCACGCACCCAAAGTCCTGATCCAAACTGCCCACAAAAATCGGCTTCATCCATTCGGTCGAGGCTAAATTCTGGAGTCGATATGTATGCTGTAGATTGAGCATTATTTCGGACTTTAATGGGTTAAACTTAAGTGGAATTGTCGCTTTGTAAGATAGCAGACATTCGAGTATTCGGTATCGAAGGCAAAAGGTTGCAGATATGGGATGATTTTTTTGAAAAAATTTAGAAAATTTGATCACAAATACACATAAAAACTTGATATTCAAACACCTAAAAGATAATCAAATTTATATAAAATGATCCTTTTAAGTAAGAGGATAGAGAAAGGAAGGTTAGGTATCACGCAACCCGAGCATGGGACTAAACTCCGTATGCTATATCATACTGTCCTTTCAGGACATTGAATTAGTACCGAGCCCTGAAAGGGTGGCATCAAGTAGGCTCGTATTTTCAACTCTGAACGACAGGATCATTCTCCCCTACTCTGTTTCCTCTGACCATTTGTTTCAAAGTTTATGGAAAAAAAGAGGGAGCCGCTTCAAACGACTCCCTTGGACGACTACTACTTAAATATTTCCAGTAGGTTTATCTTTCAATGAGTAGTAGAGCCTATGCATCTATTACCCAAACTGGCTGCGTATCTTTCCGAAATACTTTGATCATCTCCCAAGGATTTAAAGCTGTATAAATCACTTGCTTAGTCACTTGAGAGCAGAAGAACTAATATAAATATACAGAAACGAGGCTGAAAGACGGCTACATCTTTACTACATCATCTATACATCAGGTGATGAAATATTGGGTATTTGAGCTTTTGAGGGAGGAAAAAATTGATTTGGATGATATATATAGGAGAAATGTATTCTGTAAGACCATGTTTGACCACCGCGACCTACTGACGATTTTATTTTCTTCATATATTCTGCTTAGAATTCTGCCTACTCTGAAAAAGAAAAAATCCAATCAAAATCTATTGAATGTAGCAGGTAGTATTTATCTACATTCGTTAGGTTGTAGTCTCCGCAAGACATAGAAAGCAGGCGCAGCTGGCCATTGTCAGATTCAAACGCACAGTAAAATGGGTCCTTGCCAGACTTATTGATAGGATAGTCTTTGGGTGTACTTAACCAATATATAATCCCCCAACATGTAAACCTTCCACCCTCACTTACCATTCCAACTCTCGGTATGATGCTATCTACACAAAACTGGTTAGCAGCCTCATCATGTATATTGATTTGTAGATTTAGCATCGCTCCGAGCTTATAGCTTAAAGCCTCATGAAAAGGTTCATTACCAAAGTCTATAAGGCCATCTTCTTCCCTCTCCATGTATGAAGAGAGGATGGGCTTCAATGAGGCGATCAGGGTATTTAGTACATCAGGTAATTCATTCATACTGTAGAATGGCTTTTTCCACTCACCCTTTTTTAGGAAAGCTACCAAAATGTATTCAAAAGGCTCATACAATAAAATTACGGCTTAAAAGGAGCATGAGCGCTTGGCCTTTTCATACAAAGTATTCATCCCCCTTAAATACTAATCGAGGTAATCTTTAAATACATCTCCTCCATGTCTCATGACAGAATAAAGGCTGTTTTCATCTAAAATAGCTACAATGAGCCTTCCATTCTCCAGGGAAGCCCACTGCTGCAGGATTAACAGCGCCTTTCAATTGGGCTTTTACAATCTGACCATTATAGGTACGTGCTAGTTTTGAGCATGTATCTCCACCCTGCGGAGGTCCCAAGTCTCAGGATTTTGGTTTTTGTCCACACTTATGACGGAGATACTGGAGTTTAAAACTACCCTTCTCACTAGGTCTGATGTCTAAAGCATATTCTGATCAGTCTACTCTTCTATCCAAGTACAGCCAGCTCCTAAAGGATTAAACTCTTTTGGCCATCTAGTCTCTGCATTATAAGTTGCTCCCTTCAAGTTGGCTGATTCTAGATTCTGACAGCGCATATCTACACTCATTAATGTCGCATAAGAAAAATCTGCACTTCGTACATCTGCCATAAACAAAGTGGCACCTGTAAAATCCGCATTTGAACATAATGCATAGTATAAGATACTCTCAGTCAAATTAGCATTGCATAACGTAGCTTTTCTAAGATCTGCTGTAATAAGATTCGCACTTTTAAGATTACAGTCATTCAGATTCGCCTCATACATAAAGGCCCCTCTTAGATTGGTACTTTCCAA
>JBCBPW010000137.1:0-13238 GCA_039820545.1 Bacteroidota bacterium
ATGTGGCCCAGCTGGCACGTGCATGTAATATATAAGGTGTAAATTGGGATATAAATCCGTAGGAGAAGTTTTGGCTGCAGACATTCCTTCGTGTTGTGGAAATATCTTTTCATATGTAACTTCATCCATTTGACTGAATTTACCTTGCGACAAATCAAGGTTTATGTCATCTTTGAAACAATACGCCTCGAAAGCAGCTTTGATCTTGACGACCAATACTTCAGGAACATGAGCATTGGGGATAGAGGGATTCCCAACCTTCATGGATAAGGGTGAGGTTTGACCAAATGAAGATACAGATAGCACAAGGGTCCAAAGGAAGCACAGCCAAGCTCGAAATATCAGCATGTAAAATTGTTTTCAACTGAAAGGTATAAAATCTGAAGGATTATTTTTCATCCTCTGTCACATTTCTCCTGTTTTTTGAGTCAATTGGGCAGACGTCAAAGTTCATTTTTTGTTACCTAAATAATATTTAACTTTACCGATCTAGCAATGGACTATATGAATCCTAACGAATTTCAGAAATTTGCTGTAAAAGATCAGGGAATCAACAGCCTGACATTACACGATTATCAATCTTCTCTTTACCCTGGGATATCTGCCCTTACACCCTACATCATTGAAGAACGTCAGCTCAATGTAGCGCAAATGGACGTTTTTTCCCGATTGATGATGGACCGTATCATCTTCCTGGGTACAGCCATTAATGATCAGGTAGCCAATATCGTGAGCGCACAGCTTCTCTTCCTTCAGTCTGTAGACGCTGGAAAAGATATCAATATCTACCTCAACTCTCCTGGTGGATCTGTATACGCAGGTCTTGGGATTTATGACACGATGCAACTTGTCAGCCCTGATGTATCGACTATCGTCACAGGTATGGCAGCTTCTATGGGTGCTGTCCTTCTTTGTGCAGGGGCACAAGGCAAGCGCTCGGGTCTCCCCCACTCCCGTGTGATGATTCACCAGCCGTTGGGAGGTGCACAAGGACAAGCTTCAGACATTGAGATCGCCTTCAAGCAGATCGCCATCGTCAAGGAAGAACTGTACCGCATCATCGCTGAACACTCTGGTCAAACTATGGAGAAGATCACAGAAGATTCAGATCGTGACTATTGGATGCGCGCAGACGAAGCCAAAGAATATGGTTTGATTGACGAAGTACTTGTGACGAATACTAAGAAGTCTGAGTAATTCGCTCTCAATACTCGTCATACTCGAGATATTTTGATAAATTAGAGAAGCACAGATGTGCAAAATCCTAAAGAGAAATAATCTCAAATTGAAATATCTCTTGTTTGATACATAAAATTTGGCCAATCAGTGCCTGGAAACCAGTGAGTGCTGATTGGCTTTTTTGAGGATGGGAAACATCACACTTTCTTCCCCCTCTCGCTCTTGAATAAGACAATACGAAAGACTCTTATATAATGAGAAATGAAAGTTGTTCCTTCTGTGGCAGGTCTAAGCACGAGGTCAGAATCTTGTTAGCTGGTTATGGAGGAGCGCATATCTGTGAAAACTGTGTCGCCCACGCCAACACGATCATCGAGGAGGAGTTTAAAGATAAGCCCGTTACTGTCATTACTCGGGTACTTAAGCCTCGCGAGATCATGGAACACCTCAACGAGTATGTCATCGGTCAGGAAGAAGCCAAGAAAGTACTTTCTGTAGCTGTGTACAATCACTACAAGCGGGTGATGAACATGGAGATGCAAGACGATGGGGTGGAGTTAGAGAAAAGTAATGTCCTCATGGTAGGACGTACAGGCACAGGGAAAACCTTGCTGGCAAGAACCATTGCCAAACTTCTGAATGTACCTTTTTGTATCGCAGATGCCACCGTATTGACCGAGGCAGGTTATGTGGGGGAAGATGTAGAAAGTATCCTCGTTCGTCTTCTACAAGAAGCAGATTATGACGTAGAAGCCGCAGAGAAAGGCATCATCTACATCGACGAGATCGACAAAATTGCCCGCAAATCAGATAATCCTTCGATTACACGTGATGTGAGTGGAGAAGGTGTGCAGCAAGCACTTCTCAAACTGCTGGAAGGCTCTGTAGCCAATGTCCCCCCCAAGGGAGGACGCAAGCATCCCGAGCAGTCTTTGGTACAAATCAACACCTCGAATATCCTCTTCATTTGTGGGGGTGCCTTCGAAGGAATCGAGCGCATCATCGCCAATCGTATCTCCGTCAAAACCATCGGTTATGATTCTCGTCCTGTAGGACCCGCTGTAGATGATGGCAATCTTTTCCGCTTTATTCAGCCTTTGGATCTTCGTCATTATGGACTCATCCCAGAGATCATCGGCCGTGTTCCTGTCGTGACCTTCCTCAATCCCCTTGATAAGGAGACCCTTCGCCGTATACTAGTAGAACCCAAAAACTCCATCATTCGCCAATACAAGAAGATGTTTGAGTTGGAAGGGAAGACGCTGACCTTCGACGATGAGGTGTTGGATACCGTGGTACAACGTGCCATCGATTTGAAATTGGGAGCTAGAGGACTACGCTCGATCATCGAAGCGATCATGCTCGACCTCATGTTTGAGATGCCCGATAGCGAAGAAGTTCACTATCACATCACCCATGACATTGCCAATGAACGCCTCTCAGCAGCAAATATGATTAACTTCCGTCAAGCAGGATAAAGTCATTGTTCATTGTTCAAAAATACATAAGCCCCTGGTATATGAGATACGCAGGGGCTTTTTTATGGAGAAAAAGTAGATGCTTTCGAGATCGATTGGATTCTTTTACCTCTAATATTTTCGTCTGAAGTCTATTTTGGCCTAAGCACGAAAAACAAGAAGTGGTTTTTCTGTTCTGACGACCATCTGCTGCGTCGCACTCGGAGAAATCAAGCCCTCGAAGAATCCCCGATGATGAGTCGTCATGATCAACATATCGACTCCATAGTCTTCGACCAACTCGTTGAGACCGTGCCACAGCCTGCGATCTCCTGTAGCCAAAAACTCCATTTCCTGATCTGGAAGATTTATCCTGATATGGTCCATCAAGGCTTGTCGCAGTCCTTTATAATCTTCTGGTTCGTACTCTACGCCATGGTCATCGTGGATGAATCCAACCATGAGCTTGTAGTCCAGTCCCTCAAAGAGTTTGTTGAACTTCTGAATCTTCTCTGCATCCCCTTCCTCAAATGAAGAAGCAAACAAGACATTGCGAAGGGGAACATAATTTTCCTTTTCAGGGACTACGAGCACTGGCAACTGGCTCTCTTTGATCACTTCAGATGTGATGCTCCCCGTCAGGATCTTAAAGAAACGAGGAATCTGACGTGGCCCCATCAAAATCAAATCTGCCTCTACCTCTTCAGCCCGCTGAGGGACCATGACTTCAGGAAAACCGCGTACCAACTCAGACGTCAAGGGTACATCGATAAATTGACTCCTCAATCCATCTTCCAACCTAGCCATCGCCTGCTTTGTCTCCAATTCCACATTGTGAAGGATGGCTTCGGTAGAGGAACTGACAGAGGTGCTTGGCCCGCCCAAGCCATAGTCAGGTAGTTCACGATCCACAATAGGATCATAGTAGGCGTGGAATAAATGCACCATGGCATCCATGTCTCGAGCCATATTCATCGCAAAATGAGCGGCATGAGCTGAGGTATCGGAAAAATCTACAGGAACAAATATCTTTTTCATAACATGAACATTAAAAGTAGTCATAGGAAAGGGAGAGTAGATCGGTATTTCCCGTCGCATGGATATGTATGACTCCCCATTCTATCCTCTATCAATCTCTTTCTTAATCCTAACCTAGCTCCTTTTTTGAGCGAAATGTATGACCAAACTCATATTTTTAGCTAACATTCCGCATCCATCACTTGAGTTAATGCTTCGAATCGCCTAACTTTCTGTCTTTATTAGGTAACTAATCTGTATATGTAGCTTATGTAATTTGACTGACGAATGACGCATAAAGTATTTCCTCAGCATTTTATTACGCAATCAGAAACCCTAGCCTAGAATTCCTATCTTTTCATAGGATATATAGACGGATAAGCGCGTAGGCATACAGGCTAGCGCAAACAGATTGTACCTTTCGCCCTAAATGCCCAATGTACATGTCCACAGGACGTCCCATCATATTTCTTGCTTTTGCTAATGAGAAACAGGATAATGCTCGTTACCTAAGAGGCTTAGCCCAAGAGCAGCGCGGGATACGTAAAGCCCTGCAATCTGCTCATCTCATGCAGGCAGCAGAGATTGTAGAACGTTCAAACTGTACGCTATCAGATATCGTGGATGTCTTTCAAGACCCTATTTATCAGGGAAGGATTGCTGTATTTCATTATGCAGGTCATGCAGAGAGCTACTCTTTACTCCTGGAAGACGAAAATGAGCATCAACAAATCGTACATAGCGAGGGATTTGTATGCTTCCTTGCCAATCAGACGAGCCTGAAGTTTGTTTTCCTCAACGGATGCTCTACAGGACCACAAGCCAAAGAACTGCAAGAAGCAGGCATCCCACATGTAGTCGCTACCTCCCAGGCCATCAATGATGACATTGCCCAGAAATTTGCTATCCGACTCTATAAGGGACTTGCAGGCTATGCCACACTGGAAAAGGCATTTGAGGATGCCCGATCTGAGATTGTCTCTCTGACAGGGGCTGGAGGATTCAGGTCTCTGTATTGGGAAGAGGAAGAAAACCCACCAGACAGCTATCCTTGGCAACTTTTGTCTGAAAGACAAGGAAACTGGCAACTCCTCCGATCGGCTACTCAGCTCAATACAGAGATTGGCGAGCTCAAGATTGGACGTTTTGCGCATGTCTTCTGTGATCGCTCTCCCCAAAACGATGATTTTGCCTCTACCCATGTAGACGGAAGAGGGATAGAACCACAAATCTACCTTATCGCAGGGCATAGAGAAGAACGGCACGAAAGCCTGATCAAGCGCTTCAGCTACCAATATGTAGGAAAGAGAGAATCGTATAATTCTCCTTTTGAGGTTCAAAACTGGCCCTTTAAAGGAAAGGTAGAAAACCTGTTAAAGGTGCGGCTGGCAGAGCAGTTTCCTGGTCTCAACCAAACAGGTAAGCCCATAGGTAAGCTTTCAGGTGAGGATTTGATTTCACACTTGAGCCTCTCAGGTAGAGAAGCCATCGTCATACAGCACAACATCCCAGGGGAGTACTGGAACAAAACAACGGCAGATTTAATTGAATGGTATATAGATACATTTTGGGAAGTAGAGGCCATTCCCCCCGACGCTCCCCCACTCATTATTTTTATCAATATATTTTTCTCTGACGAGCTCAATAAGTCAGGTGGATTCACCAGCTTTCTCTCCAGCAAATACACTCGAAAGAAGATCCTCAAGGAAGTACAAAAGGTCGTAGAAAAGGCCAAAGGCTCTGTCTATTTCCTCGATGAATTGGAACATGTCAGAAAAACAGACGTCAAAGACTGGTTGATGGCGACGAATCTTGCAGAATTGAATGAATTGGGGGATTTACCAGCAGAGATTTTTGAAGTGGAAGGAGAGCAAAGAGAGGCGCTATTTATGTCGATCGTAGAAAGTAAGCTCAAGTCCACTGTAGAATTTGTCAAAAAGAAATACTCAATAAACGAGATGTGAAACTCCTGCTGCTTTCGGCTCGATCGCATGCATGCAAAAAAGGACTATGAACGAGAACCACATATTTGATTTATACAGTGGCGAGGGCAAGACCCTTCAGGATCGCAATCTGAGTCTCCCTCCCTTTCGGACTATGGATGTCCTGGAATCCAACGATTCTTATATTGCGGCTCCGCGGCTCCGCGATGCAGTCAATGTCTCCCTTGCACTGGGACAGCCTCTTTTGCTGACAGGAGAGCCAGGCACGGGCAAAACAAGATTGGCTTATAGCATCGCGCATGAACTGGGCCTGGATCGTCCCCTCGTTTTCCATACCAAAACAACCTCTAATGCCAAGGATCTTTTCTACCGCTATGATTCATTGGCACACTTTCACGATGCGCAACTCAGAGAAAAGGAAAACCTGAATATTACGGATTACATTACGTATGAAGCATTGGGAAAAGCCATTCGCGACTCTCAAAACAAACGCTATGTTGTCCTGATTGATGAGATTGACAAGGCTCCCAGAGACCTTCCCAATGATGTATTGAATGAATTTGAGGAAATGGCCTTTACCGTGCAAGAGACTGGAGAATCGTTTGAAGCGAATCGTCCCAATCGACCCATCCTCATTCTCACAAGTAACTCTGAAAAAAACCTACCCGATGCCTTTTTAAGAAGGGTTGTGTACTATCATATTCCCTTTCCAGATAAAGCCACACTAGAACGGATTATCACGGCTCGCTTGGTACTCAGCGATGCATTCAAAGACAATATGCTCAAAGCAGCGATCCAGCATTTTGTCGAAATCCGCCAAGCCAAAGGCTTGAGGAAGCCTCCTGCAACAGCAGAACTACTATCGTGGATTCATATCCTCCACCAGCATAAGATCACGCTGAATGGTGGCACGCGTGAAGAGTTGGAGAAGTTGGCGATGAGTTATTCCATTTTGGCCAAAAACAAAGAGGATTTAGAAAAGCTCAAAAACCTCGCACGTCCGTAAACTTTTAAGCGATATGCTTCACGACTTCTTTTCATTTTCATCAGGTAACATACCCTAAGTCATATGTCTCAATCTCCACTTCTGATTCCATTTGAAGGCTTCTTGCAACTGCTGCAAGACAATGGCTTCGAAATTGGCGTGGATCAGTATGTGCGGATTCAAGTCTTACTCAATAGGCTACCAGCAGATACGCCTGCTTCCCAGATGAAGTCGATCCTTGCTCCTATTTTCGTCAATGATGAATTGGAGCAGGAGAAGTTCTATCGCTTATTCGATGCCTATTTTAGAGTGCTTCTGCCTGAGACACCTTTTGATGAATCGGGAGAAGAGGACACGGAGCTTCCCCCTAGCCGTCTTCGCAGGTGGCTTGTCAATCAAGGAATTCTTGATAAGGAAGACCTTTCAGACCATCAAGAGCAGAGTGTCCTCCGAAGGTGGCTAGCCAAGCAGGGGATTCTCGATGACGATGGCTCTACCGAAGGCATTGCCTCACAGAAAGAAAAGCTTCAATACCAGATTCTCCGCTTCGCGACCCATCCCGCTACTTGGGGTAGCCTCCTACTGATCGTGTCTATCGCGATTGGATACATTGGCTATAGTTCCTACGTTTCTTATAGAGGAACAGATAAGAAGCTGGGTGCCCATGATTATTTCCACAAATACAATCTCGAATCTCAGGAAAACTACCTCCAATATACGTTAGGCTATATCTGGAAAGATCTGGTGGGTAAGGAACAAATTTGCGATGACTTAGCAGAAGTTCAACTGAGTTCTTTTACAGATCAACCCGATGATTCTACCTTTATCTTGGCCATCAGGCCGACCAATATCGAGCCCGAATGGAAGTTGGCTTGGCTAGGAATCAATGACAGTGTGTTACGTGATTCTATCTATGTCCAGAGGCTCTCCATAAAGGATACAGGTACATATGAAGTGGTGCTCAGGATTGAAAATGAAGCCGGCTGCAACATCACCCTTTCCCAGTCAGTAGATGTCAAGCCCCAGGTCGAGTGCCAAGTGAACTTCTCCTACGCCCCTTCTCCTGAAAATCCACAGCAGATCAATTTTACGGGGAATGTTCAAAAAGATCTATCAGATACATTCACTCAGATTTCGTGGGATTTTGGAGATAAAAGTCTTGTTATAGAGGACTCTCTATCCATTAGTCACGTTTTTGAAGACTATGGGACGTACCAAGTATGTTTCGAAATTGAGACTTCTGCAGGTTGTAAACAGAAATTCTGCCAACGTATCCTACTCACCAATCCAGACTCTCTCCAAAATCTTCTCAGTTTCGGGGGTCGTCCCTTCCAGCCTATTGAGATTCCCGAAGATTGGAGTAGTTCTCCGATCTCGCCTTACTATCCCTTATTTCTGGTCCTATTTCTTTTTCTTTTTGGTTTCTTTTATGAAGCATATCGCGCCAATCGCAGGAGGCTGGCACGCAATACACCTCGCAATGATACAGGACCTTATACCTGGCCTATCGTAGCGAAGAAACCCGCTACTGTTTTCTCAGAAGATCTGATATACCATATTGCTAAGCACCTCAGGAAGCGTCAGCCCAGCAATATCCTCCATCTGGATATGCCAGGTACCATCCAAAAGACCATCGAATCCAAAGGATATCCTCATTTTGCTTATAAACTCGGCTCTAGACCATCAGAATATCTGATCTTAATCGAGCAGCAAAGTGTGACGGACCATCAGGCGGCTTTTTACCGTCAGCTCGTACGTGAGATCGCCAAGCAAGACGTCTACCTAGATATCTTCTTCTTTCGTGGAGAGCCTACAGCATTTTTTCGACACGAAAATGACCGTGCGATTTACCTGAATGACCTGCGTATTAGATATCCAGACCACCGATTGGTTATCATGGGTTCAGGAGAGTATTTGACCGATCCCTACTCAGGGCAGTTGAATCAGGCTTATTTCGATCTGCTTTCTTTCAAGGATCGGGCGATTCTAACTCCTACCCCTCCGATTGATTGGGGCTTCCAGGAAGTGACCCTCTCCAAGTACTTCCTCATCTTACCAGGACTGCCTATAGTACTAAGTCAGCTTTTGGACTACCTCGCCATGGATGCAGCCCCTCGCCTCAAAAACTGGGTCTCAAGGGGAGATTTAGCCGTTCCTGACCTAGAAGCGTCCGATACTGAACTGGTGGATCTCCAGACATATCTTGGACAAGAGGGCTTTTTCCTCTTGGCCGCCTGTGCTGTCTATCCTGAATGTCATTGGGATTTGACCGTGGCCCTTGGGCAGGATCTGTTGGGAAAAGAAAGATTGACCCCAGATTTATTGCTTAAACTGGTTCGTCTTCCCTTCTTTCGCAAGGGGTATATTCCCGAACACTGGCGACGACAGTTGATTCAGGCCCTTCCGGAAGATCTGAGATCTACTGTACACGGGACGATCGTACGGATGCTGCTAGAGAATCCTCCACCCGAAGGGACAGTGGCGCATGACCGACACGAGGTGTTTGTGGCTGTACACAGTTGGCAAAAAGAAAAAGAAAGTGCCACCAACCTTCAGCCTTCTGCGCTGATCGAAGCGTACGAAGAAAGAGGAGAAATTGAAGATCCGCTGGCTCTCAAAGGCATGTCCCATCAGTCATGGCTTGCTTCTATGCAGGCTGAGGAAGGAAGCTGGAAACGCTTCTTATTTCGGAAAGGGTATACAGTGCTTGGTTTCCGTTCATGGGTGCGGGCCACACTCGTTATTTTATTTTCCCTAGCCTTTCTCCTTCCCTTATACTGGGACGATCTGATACGACTCAACTCTCTATCAGAGGTCAGTAGATGGCTGATCAGGCCTAGTAAATATGTGCAGATTGAAGGGAAGTACTACCAATTGCGAACAGCTACCGATAGTGCGCTATATTTCAGCCATACAGGAGAAGCGTTTCTCAATCAGGAGGACTACGGAAGTGCTTACAATGAGTTTTCAGAGGCGATCGCGAAGCAGCCTTTTAATCCGCTCTACTATTATCAGAGAGGCACTGCCATCCTCGCACTCGCAGAGCTTTCTCCTTCAGACTCTCTTTTACAGCAGGCATTTGAAGATTTTTCACGTGCAGACGTTCTGCGACCTGCCTTTAGGACATTCTCCACACTTTCGCCCGCTCAGAAACGCGACTATCCCAATGCCTCTCAAGCTGCCGTTTCTCCCAAAGGACGATATTATGCCCTGGCAAGGAGTAATAGCGCGCAACTTTTCCAGATCGGCCAAGTGAGCAATCCAGGGATTATGGGACCTGGACCTTTTGCACATCCCCAGCCTGTCAGCACGATGTGCTTCTCACCCGATGATCGATACCTGATTGTAGCTGCTGGAGAGACTTTATACTTTTGGTCTACCAACTCTGGAAAACAGGTTGGAACAGTCACAACACCTCACGAGTTTCCCATCATCTCTCTCGCGTTTTCCAAAGACGGTAAGCAACTGGCTACAGGTGGGGCAGATAACCTGGTGACACTTTGGAATGTCACACAGCCTGCGCCTCAACTATTCTTCGAACTTGAGGGTACCCATAGGGATTCTATCATCGACCTTGACTTCTCTCCATCAGGAAAATTCCTCGTGACGACATCAGCTGATTCTAGTGCGACTATATGGAGTACACAAACAGGAGAGCCTGAGAGCTTCCTCATCATTGAAAAGCGAGGGCTTACCCAAACCCGTTTTCTGTCTGATGAAAACTTTGTCATCATGGGCCATCCACAAGGTGCCTACACAAGATGGGATATACGCTCGGGGTCAAGATTTACGACGCAGCTAGCCAATCAACAATTATTTGATCTACAGACATGGCCCGATCGGACCTTTGTGGGGCTGACAGTTGGAGATCGAGAGAGCCAGGAGATCCAGTTTATTTGCTGGGATCCGAATCAAAATGTGCGAATGGGGAAGTTTCTTACCAAAGACTTTCTACCCATTGTACCTGAACTTACAACGACAGAGGTAGGAGAGGCAAACGATGCCAAACTATTTCCCTATAAACCCAGGATGTACTACAATGCGTCGGATTCTTTGGCATTCACCTTACTTCCCAAAGATGGGCTTGAAATCTACAACCTTAGAAACCTGTATTTCCTAACCGATACTCTCAAACTCAATAGCCAACTCAACCGTGCGCTTGTTGCTTACAAACGAAGTAAATTTCAACTCGCATCGGGTATTTATAAACGCATCATTGCCCAGGCCAAACGCCCCGATGTTCAGATGTCTGCCGAGCAGAGAGCGGATGCATACTTTGGCCAATCCCTTGCTATGCTCGAATTTTTCAGGTCCGAAGGAGGTGTATCAGGCGATTCTACCCTCCCTCGTCCCTCAAGTCTGACTCCTGCACCCAGCACCAACGCGATAGCTGAGCAGAAAAAACGCTTCCTCGACGCCTTAGCATTCCTCAATGAAGGACTCCAAATACACCCTCCATACTTAGAAAGAGCCAACCAAATCCTCAATCTATTTGTGGATACTTATGCCGATTACCGCTCTTTAGCAGATATGAGACAAGAGATTTGTCAGCGCCTCTCTGCATTTAGTGATGAACCCTGTGACCTATTCGACCTTAAAAATATCGGTAGGTACTCAGAGGGATTGGCGGCTATGGAGACCGTCAATGGCTGGGGATATTTAAATGAAGAACATCAAACTGCTATCCCCCCACAGTTCTATACAGCAGGTCCCTTCATCAATGGATTGGCCAAGGTACAACCTGATCCAAAGCGTACCTGGCTGATCAATACACAAGGGGAACCCATGTACATAGAGGTTTCTGAGCCGTTTGAGGGACTTTTGCTATGCAAGGATGTGAGCAGTAATCAGTGGGGCTACATAAACGACCAAAGCCACCTTATCCGTATACCTTTTGTTTATGAAGCAGGAGAGCCCTTCTATCGTGGATACGCCAAAGTCCGCCAGAATCAAAAGTGGGGTTTCATTGACCTCTTGGGAGAAAGTACCCAATATGGAGGCATTGTCTATGATAAAATCTCAGGGGATTTTCGAAAAGACATCGTGACTGCCTACATGGATGGTCAATCTGTCAACTTAAGATACAATGATTCGCCTGAAGATCCTTCTCCCAAACCGAAGGATACACCAGAAATCCAAGATTCAGATTCCAGTCGTACCACTCCTGCCACAGATGCCAGCGACAGTACCGGTGCAGTTCCTCCTCCTCCTCCAAGTCCTTCCGTCCCAGTACGACCGTACACGATTGAAGGAAAAGAGTTTAACGGTAGGATAAGAGCGAGTCAAAATGGCCTCTACGGCTTCCTAGCCAAGGAACAGGGAGGGAAAACGCTGCAAAAACAGACCA
Source organism: Bacteroidota bacterium (assembly GCA_039820545.1). Lineage (GTDB taxonomy): Bacteria > Bacteroidota > Bacteroidia > J057 > J057 > JALEFZ01. The sequence goes on from JBCBPW010000137.1 coordinate 11,929, forward strand.
CTCCTCCAGGCTCAGAATACAGAGTAGTAGTCTCCTTCCAATACGCCAATGCCTATGACTTCAGTTTCCAGCGTGCAGCTGTACGCAGAAAAGATGGCAACTGGGGCTTCATTGATATAAATGGTACCCGCAGAACTTCCTTTGTCTACGAAAGAGTCTCAGCCTATAGCAGTTATGGTAAGAATGAGATCCTCGCAAAGGTGAAAGCAGCAGATGATATTTTCTACATTGACTTAGAAGGCAATTGTGTGGAGCAAAAAGGATTTCCCTGCCCTACAGTCGATATGGATGATGAGTATATGCCACAAAGTCAAGATGAGACCTACGTCGTAGCGAATAACAAGGATTTGACTGTATTCAAAGAAGGGAACCTCTACGGTTTGCGCTCAACGGACAACCCGAGTCAAGTACTCTTGCCTGCCTTGTCAACGGTCAAAATCATCTTTAGCGGGCAATTTGCGAGGGTGCGAAACCAGAAGGGAAATTGGGGTATGATCGATATGAAGGGTCGGTTGGTTGTGGAACTAAAATATACAGGAATCAAGAACTTCAGTAGCGGCTTTGCTGCCGTCCAATCCAACGGTAAATGGGGATTTGTGGATACATCTGGCAAGCTCGTCATAGGATTTAAGTTTGAGGAGGTACTCAATTCATTTGCAAACGGACGTGCGTACGTACTTTTCAATAATAAGAAAACGACGATTGACTCCAGAGGAGCTGTTGTAGGTGGACGCAAGACTAAGACCAAAAGCTATTAGCCATAGTCCTATAAAATGCTTCGTATACTATAGACAGAGACGGTCTGCTCATGAAGCTATACTATGTGCAGACATCTTCAGCTTGTGAGGTATATTCAAATCTTAGATTCGCAGCTATTGTAAATGAGTAGTTCTACAGCCTGTTTCACATTTTCCTTTATTCGAATCTCGAAAAGGTAGGATATCTTTTTTCCTCTGACTTTCGAAAATACTCAGGTTATTTTATTTTTACTTGCGTAAATCAAACATTCTGGAAAGATATTTGATGCATTTCTTTACATAGGGAGGTTTACCTTTCTACGTATGGAGAGATATGGTTATTTGGATTTTTTCATTTTCTGAAGATGGGTAAGAAGATAAAAGTCAAAATCAATACTGTTCAATCCTCGAATATTACTATATACACACACAAACAGCTATTTCAAGCAGGATTTCTCCACTAAAAAGTTTACAGATAATAAAAAAGGAGGAAAAATATTAGAAAGAAATAAGAAAAATATGGTCATTTTTTAAAAATCTTTAACATGAGGACAATATGAAATATATAATTCC
>JBCBPW010000138.1:0-12764 GCA_039820545.1 Bacteroidota bacterium
ATTCAGATATTAAATTTTATTTTAAAATTACCTGATTGTACAAAATATTTAACACCATTCACTTCTACAACATTCTGAGATTCTTTTGACTTTGACTTTTCTTGTGAATAGCTAAATCCCAAACTAGTTCCTGCGTCATCTTTTGCAGGATTGTCATCAACTCCTAATCCTATAGTCTCTTTAGCAGCTTCTCCCTCTGTCTCAGAAAATACAGAATTTACTATCGCCATTTCATCTTCAGAAATTTCACCAACAGACTCTAGAGATAAATCTATATCTATCGAAATAGGGTCATCATCGGCCCATGGCCAAGGACCATCATGTAACTCCGAAGTAAAAACAGCATCCTTTCCTCTGGAATTTATTAAGGTTTTATCAACATAGTCCTGAGCCTCATTCATTCCCTCTGGTGCATCTCCATTTCCATTTTCCAGATCATAAATAGAGTTTTGATCATCTGTACTTACCTTAATCAACTCGTCCACAACTTTTAATACATCATTGGAGTTATGGCTAGTAAGGATTACTACTGATCCAAACGGGATAGCTACATTCGGTGGATCGCTAACACTTCTCCCGTCAGGATCCACAAAAATAATCGGATTATTCAATGTATAGTTATACGGACTCATTCCCGTATACTTTTCCGCCAGCGCATCCCCCCCATTCCATCTCCCTATCGTTGGGTCGTACATCCGTGCGCCGTAGTCGTACCACCCCAGATTCAACTCGTCCTGCATCTCCTTGCCATTGTAAAGATACTGATTTTCGGGAGGGGCAATCGTGGAGAGGTCGCTGCCATGCCTGGCTCCAAAGGGATAGTATCCCCTTACAACCTGTACGACGTCTAGCCCTGCTACAGGATCAGGATTGATCCTGCCGTCGTGGTCACCATCACCGAAGACCACGCGGACATTCCCCAGATGATCTGTGAGATTGTACTGGTAGTGAAACTGCCCCTGCTCCCAGACGCAACGCCCCCTAGCATGCTGAAGATGCACGAGCTGTTTGCTGGCCTGTGTGCCTGATCCATCCGCGTCTTCGTACTGGAAGCCCGATACGTAGTCTGTAATTTTGGTCACGGGTGAACCCGAACCGCTCGGCACCAAAATAACTTGTCCACGCGCCTGTGCTTGCATGCCTCCTGTTTGTGTGAGGTCGAGGACCTTCTGCCTTAACTTGGTCCCATCTGCACTGTAGATATACACGATGGCTTCGTTGGTCCCTTTCTGTACATAGGTCGGTTTGTTGAGGTGGTTGTAAAGGACGCTGAGGCTACGATTCAAATCCTGAATCATGTTGCCATTCGCGTCGTAGCTATAGTCGATACCTGTATGCCCATCCTGGAAGTGGTCGATGTCTGGAAAACTGGCAGTGATGGCATCACTTACGCCCATCAGCTGGTTCCCCGCATAGCTGTACGTCAAGTCATCAATGGTGCCATAGTTGGGACTCGCTCCGCCGACGGTCAAGCCCTCCCGCTGGAGGGTCAGGATATTTCCGTTCAGGTCGTAGGTGTAGCTGCTGCTGTATTTGCTGTCGTGCGACCAATGCGTGCTGGCATCCTGCGTCCCATGCTCCGCTTGCTTCAAGCGATTCAATCCATCATAGCTGTAACCATAGCCCATGACATCGCAAGATCCTGGAATCTGCCATTCCATGCCCGAGATGTTGCCATTGTACTGGGCAGAGGCACTGCCGTGAAGCTTGGTGAAGCCGTCCTCATAGTGCAGACGCATACGGAAAAGATCCGTCGGCGTGTAGTTGTCGAGCATCGGCTCAATCTCCGCTTGATAGGCTTTGACGATCCGCTGAACCAAGACCTCCTTTTCTGTCTGCCCTATGCTAGAGCCTGCAAGTTGGTTCAAAATTGCTGTCTCCAAGGCTTGCTCGAAGCCTGCCCAGCCATTGGCACCCAATACCTGTGGCGTAGTAAAGCTGACAACCAGTGGATCGGGTAAGTTCCACTCGCTGACAGTAGGAGTTCCCGCAAAGTCCACGTTTTGATTGGATGTATAAACGGGTGATTCCGGATAGGATTGCAAGGTCCGACTGTCGTAGTAAGTGACGTTCTTCTGGTCTGTGATGGTAAAGGCCAAGTCTCCTACAGGATCGTCGGGTGCGCCCGCTCCTCCCGCAGCACCCGAGGCAGGGCTACCCCCTAGGCTGATTCTTTCTACTTTGAAGCCACGGTTACCCCTCCGACTGATGTCAAAGTCAATGGTCAATGTATGGACTGCTACATTTAAAATGGAGATCGCATTTCCCTCAGGCGCACAATTGGGATCGACTGTGTTGATGTCTGTCATCCATCCTCGGATGTTGTACTTGCGATCAACCGCTTGTAAGAAGGTAGCGCCCTCATTCTGTGAATGGATCTCTTCTTTCACTACCTGCCCCAAAGCATTGTAGGTATTTTGGGCCATCAAGACCTCAGGCTGCTCGTCCACTTTGTGAAGCTGCTTGAGCGGACGCCCCCGGTGGTCGTATTCGAAGGATTCTACAATGTGGGTAGATTCTTCTCCGTCATGATGCGTTCGCACCGTTTTTAAGAGTTCTCCCACAAAATTGTACTGGTAACTGACACGATCCCAGCCTTGATTGCCACTAGCATTCAGATGATTGTCAGTCAAAGTCTGCAGCTCACGCCCATATTTGTCATAAAAGGTCGTGGTCTCAACCCATGTGAGCATGTCTGGATCGGGATTGAGGATCCGTACTTTGACCCCTGTGACCATACCGACGGTACGATGATTGACATCTTGTACCAGATTCGGGATTTCAGGAACCGCTACAGGATGTGTGTCCATATTTTTAGCGGGATCAAAGTCAAAGTTGTAGTCGTCATAGTAGGTAACAGAGTGTACGGTCGCAGGCGCATGGCCACTAAGGAGATAGCTCGTATTCGTGTATCCCTTAATCATTTCTCCCGTATGATCCGCCCAAAACGAAGGAGAACGAGTCTCATAAAGCGAAATATTGGGTACGGAAAATACTGTAGCTAAATCCGTTCTTGAAGCTCCATTTTCATATATGCCTGTGATGATCGGGCGATCTAATTCATCATAAATAGTAAACGCCCATTCATCATTCGCTCGCTGGTTGCCATCCTGCGTCAACACCAGACGATCCCGCAGGTCGTATACCATGTAGACTGAATCCGCTCCTGGAACGATCTTTTCGATGATGCGTCCGCGTTCGTCGTAGTTGTACCAAAAGACAAAGTCGTCTTCTACCGTCACAATGAAACCCGTCTTCTTGACGATCTCCCAACCCTCTGGCTGGATCACACATTTCAATCGTCCTGAAGGGTCGTAGCCATATGCTGTCGTAGCAAAAACACCACTTCCTTTTTCTACTTCTTGCATGGTCAGGAGTTTCTGCCCCAACTTGTCTGTGTAGGTGATCAATTTGACTCCATTTTCATCTATCATCTGGCTCTTGGACAGCTCCCCTACTCCATAGGTATAGGGCGTGATGGTTCCATCGTTCAAGATTTTTATGGCTAGCATAGGCGTCGTGTTTGTCCCATAAGATGTCACCATCGTATGCTCTTGGGCCGATTGTGTGCCTGGGCTGCTGAACTCGGGTTGCCAAGCAGTTCCTGCTGCTCCTTGTTCGACTACCCGATGAAGTGGCGAAGCCTCAAACTGTGTCACACTCCGTGCATAAGTTGTCCATGCATGCGTGGCGTTAGGGTCGCTGTAGAAGGCAATCTGCTCATTCTTAGCCGCGGAGAAATCAGTAAAATCTCCGTTTTTATTTGCCGTGTAGGGTAAATACTGACGTGTTTGCTGCCCCAGCTTGTTGTACTGCTGGATGGCGATAATGTCTTCTCCATTGGGCGCACCTTTCCAGTCAATGCGCTGAACCGCTCGGCCCAAACCATCAAAATACTGGATCATTTCCACTTTGTCTTCTTTGATGCTACTAGATTTCAATTGGAGAAAATCGGTTTCGTTGTCTATGGCCTTTCGGGCCGTTGTGCTTCGGATATAGTTCTGATGCTGATCAGGTGACTGCGCGTATAGTAGGGGTACACAAAGCGTGAGAACCCATAAATATGTGATGTAATTTTTCATGATTTGCAAAAATTGGTTGTGTTGTAGGGCGGCTAATTTTGATAGTGGTATTCATAACTCTGGACGTAATGCTTGTCTTGATTCTGCACATAGAGGAGCCGACCAAAAGCATCATACTTGTAGTAGGCGGAGCGATTGTTGGGATCGGTGACAGTATGATACCTTAGGGATTCGTCGTAGCAGTAGGTGGTCATCTGCGCACCCACGGGATATAGGCGGAGTTCGTCGATGTAGGCATTTTGAGAACAGGAGACTTCTACTGTTCCTCCTGCCGCCACCTGCACTTCAAACTCCTGGTATTGCATCTCTAGCCCAGCATGAGCCGAAGTGTACTGTGGATTTTGACTTGTAGCACTTACAGTTACAGGATCTCCTTTGTGCCAAAAACTGACTTTATATTTTCCTGCTGGCATATTGCGCTTCCTGACATATCGTTCATTCCCAGCCCCTTTATTGGCTACATGGAATCCATTGATGCCTGATTGAATCAGAGAAGGATCATGACTTACCCATCCTGCAGCAGCTGTACGTACGATTTCCCATGCTCCATCTTCGAGGACATCTGTCCCACTTACACTCCCATCGTTGGGTGCCTCAAAACTGGTGTAGGCGACTTGATCATTGCTGGCATTGATTACTTTGGCCAGAGGCAATCCCAGTGTCTGTGTACTGACAGAAGTAGCGGGCTTAAACCACAAGTAGGTCACCTTTTGACTATTTTCAGCTTCTACTTCTTGGATATGATCAAGTTCATCAAACGAAACCTGATACGTTCTTCTCCATGAGAAACTTCCAGGAGCGGAGACATCAGCGACGTAGTATTCAGCGGGAAGAATATGGATTCCAGAAGGGAATGTTTGGAGGGTATATTTTTGCTTACTTGCTCCAACCAGTGCCCCATCCTTCAATTGACGGACCTCCAATGGCACGATAATATTACGCCTCACCATCTCGGCAATTACAGGGTCGGTTCCTGCAACTGAATTGATCACGGCGTTCTTGGCAGCATCATAATTTGTCCATTCCAATCCTAAACAGGAGATGTACTCGTTGACGTAAAAGTCCATCGAATATGTAAACTGGGCTTTCCCAATCTGCTGGGTCTGATATTCATTTCGGAGAATGCCTACTTGCTGATAATACGTCTGCAAACAGTTATCAGAGATATCAGGGAGAGAAGAAAAATCTACTCCAGCATCTGAAAAGTATTGATACTCCGTTTTCATCACCGATTGATCACTGTTGACAACCGTCTCGGAGATAGGCGCATTGTGATTTTTGGGACTGGTGTACTCGATCGTTCTTACGGTCTCCACTCCATCCTGAAACGCTCTCTCTTGCTTCAGTCTGACAATTCCCGCTTTCCAAGTGTACTTCCGATAATTAGGCTTAGTCAATGGGATATGAGGTTCGCCAGCTATTCCATTAACCTGCAAACCCGCATCATAGGTGAAAGGAACATAACCGTACACTAATCCTAAATCTACGATCTCATATTCCAGCTCCTTTTTCACCAATAACATCCCAGTCTCATCCCGTATTTCTTCCTTCACCAAAGTTCCTCCAAGTAAATCATTCTCAGCAGGAATCGAAGGGAAGTTTCCATATCCACCAGAAGCTCCATCTGCCTGAATATCAGGATTGTGATAATAGTATACATGGCTTCCATTTCCTACCGTACGAACCGATACTTTTCCATATCCAATATGGTATCCTTGAGCTGTCCTCATCGCGCTACGTGGATTTCCCATGGCGATATAATCGGTCGCTGGGATCTCGTTCTGAGGGGTAGGTGGATTGTAGCCAAAGTGGCTGTTGCTTGTATATATGTAAGAGTTCCCGTTGGGATAGCCTGCAAAAAGCTTTGCATCCTCATAGACAAAATCCTTTTCTAATGCAGGATTTCCATCGTTAGGGTTTGAGATGATCTTTCGGATTCGCAGCCCGCCTACTACTTTGCCCTCAAACATATGTGGACTGTAGATAAAGTCTGTATAGCCTTTGGTTGGAAATATGATCCGTTTCAGAATTCCTACCTGCATCTTGACAGAGTCTGGATCACGGGTGACTCCTGTGGTCCCCACCTGTACATTTACATATGAGGTATCAGCCGCATAAAGCGTCGCACTACTATCCCCACAAGGACAAATAGCATTTTCAGGTATCAACCCTAGCGCATGGTCATTTCCGTTGTAATACCCCCAATGATCTCTCCCCAGTGAGTTTTTCTGAGGGATCAACTCGGATTCGTCATACTCAAAGATGTAGGGACTTAACGTTTCATTTGCCACTTTTTGCCTAATGGAAATAAGCTTAAGCTTACGCTGCTCATCTGCTCTCCCAAAGCCTGGACCATAAACCTTACAATCAAAATATCCATGGTTCACCATAAAGGAGCGTTCGACTCTCCCTTCAGAAATTCTAATTTCATCCAATGCTTTGGCTTCCACATTCATTTCGCCTGCTGTCCCTACTTTCAGCAGATCCTGGCGCACGTGATTCGCAATAAATTGTACCTCTAACTTCCCTGAACTCGTGGTAATGCGGGACAATCGTTTCCCTACTGTGGCCTGACTGTGCATGGAGACGCCCGCGTAAGCACTTCCAGAAACGAGATTGCCGCTTTTTATATTATTATTTGGGAGAAGTTTCTCCATTGACTGAGCACCTGCACAGTTGACAGGACGCATATGACCTGTCACACCACTCGTAAGAAAGTTTTCTGACTCATAGGAAAACTCGATAAAATGGGTCCCATTGACGGACTCGATTTTTGTGAGGTAGTAAGACGTCGATCTACGATTCTGAGGGACGATGCCATAGGCAGCAGAATAGCTGTGTGTGTGTTCCGTAGCATCCACTCCACCAAAATAATACTTAGTCCCATCTGTGGTGGTAATCACCCAGGAAGAGAGGTCAGAAGTAGGTTCAATCCGCACATCACTTTCTCCTATGATCATGGGTCTACCTTGATGAAAGATGAATTTCCCGTTGTACCCGTTAAAATTGAAGTTGAACATATCGGGTTGGGTATCGATGTATCCTTCATTGGCATCAAACATCCACTCTACACAGGTAGGAATCTCTTGAATATTCCATTGATTAAATGAGTTATAGTGATTGTCTGCTACATAGCCTCGCTTGTAATCCGATACAGATTGGGGCCTGCTGCTACACTCCCACATAGAAGGGTGAAGCCCATATGTATTCATCCATCCGCTTTGGCTTTCGACCGCTACCCTGGGATAGGGCAATTCATTCAAAAAGCCGCCCTCGTCAGGTGTGCCATTGATCATGCGGGTGATGACACCCCCTGCGTTTAGGCTCCAGCCAAGACCCACCCAGGAGGCTACCTCGTCGACCTGTACACCCGAACTATGATAAGACAGAGAAATGGGGACCTGTAAACTTCCCTCCGTGATGGTATAAATCGGAATGGAAATATTGGGGACACCTGTGTGATAACTCACAGGGAAATCCCCATATTCTCCCAAAGCAGCCGCGTTGGGACTCGGAAACTGGGGTTCCTCAAATTGAATAGGACCTTGTTGGGCTATTAACCCCTTACCCCCCCATAAAGCATAGAGAAGTAAGCATACGAAATAACAATTATTTTCCATCATTATGCTGGTTTAAATGGTTGATAATCTCTTGGCATAGCTATCACCGACCCAAGGAAGTTCAAGGGCCTACTAATGGTCATCTAAAAGCACAATTACTGGGAATCCATAACACATAGGTACTGCTGCCATAGAAGATGGGACTACACCCAAGATCTAAGACTAAGAGTATCCATATTCAGGTATTATTTAGCCAATAGGAACATCTATCCCTATATGCTACATGTCACAGGTATTCTACGTGCTTTCTTACATAGACTAAGAAATAAACAACAACAATCTGGAACGATTTCCTCTTACCATTTATATATGATGGTCACAACATACGTTCATTTCCACCTAAAAGTCAAACATTTTTTTATTGAATACTTAAAAAATTTTCAGGAAAAACTTGTAGTAAAAATATTAGCTATCAACCATTTAAATCCTTGTTACAACATCTATCTGACAGAATTAATATTTACTCTTATCGTATAATATCCCTATTAAATAAGTTCTCTTATAACAATACTGATCTTATATATATAGAATAATATATAACAATATCTACAACACTTAGTGACTAAAATCCTTAAAATCAGTCGTTTCCAAAAGGATTAGTAAAAGGTAATTATAAAAAGGAAAGATTGATGTCTATTTGCGCTATCTCCAGCTTTTATTTCACATCGTATGCCATCTAAATGTTTGATCTCATCTCTTGGAGATGCACATAATAATTTTAGGCTCGGAACTATATATTTCAATTTTTTGTATGAAAAAGCGTACTGAAAAATATCATCGCGTTTTCGTGCTATTTTGATCTATATAGTAAATCGCCACACAGTAAAGGTGGTTCTAAGCGGTACAGATAGCCTACGGGATACCTCACATATTCGCCGACTCAATATATTTCAGTAAATCCTCTTTGTAAGAATTGCTCACAGGAATTTCCTTCTCTCCAATAAAGACTCGATTGTGCTGAATGAGATGAATATGCTTGAGGCCAATGATGTAGGACTTATGTACGCGCATGAAGTCGTCTTTGGGCAGTTTTTCAAGCATCTTAGTCATACTCATGAGCGTCAAGATCCGCTGCTGCGGCGTGTGCAAAGCTACATAGTCCCGCATACCTTCCACAAATAGAATGTCTTTGTAGTGTACCTTGAAAAAGCGCGTATCTGACTTGACAAATAGGAAGTCCCTTTCGGTCCCCTCCTCCACTTCCGCCTGGCCTTCGAGCGCCATACGGGATTTCTTCTGCTCTAGGGCTTTGTTGATGGCCTTATAAAAACGATCAAAAGGAATGGGCTTCAACAAGTAATCCAGCGCATCTACCTCATAGCTCTCTGCTGCGTACTCAGGGTGAGCGGTGGTGAAGATGACCATAGGGGCCTCTGACAAGCTCTGGATAAACTGTAAACCTGTCAAATCTGGCATTTGAATGTCCAAAAATACCAAATCTACCTCCTCCGTTTGAAGGTAACTGACTGCCTCAATGGGATTCTGAAAAGTCGCCAATAAGTCTACATCAGGGATCTTGCCTGCAAATCGCTCGATCACTGCCAATGCCAAAGGTTCGTCATCTATCGCTACCGCTCGGAGGGTCATTTCTTTTTTCATTTAGTACTTAAAACCGAAAGTTAAACAATTTTTGATGCTGTTGATATGTTTGCAGTTTTTTCTCCTCGCAAACTCCCCAGCGGGATGTGCAAATTGACCTCATAAAATCCCTCTGAAGTATTGATTTTCAACTCATGGCGTTTCCCATAAAGGAGATCGAGTCGTTTGCTGACATTCTTTAGGCCAATGCCTCCTACATCATGCTTGCTTTTGGCAGGATTGGGATGGATGGGATTGCGGACCATGAAGTGCAACATGTGATCGGCCACCTGCATGACAATGAAAATCTCCGAAGGATTGACGACACTGATGCCGTGCTTGAAGGCATTCTCTACGAAAGGCATGAGGATCATCGGAGCGATGACATATGGTTCAGACGTTCCGTCCAGGGAGAAATGAATCTGTGTCTGTCGATTGATCCGTAACCGCTGCAAATCGATGTAGTTTTCCAGATAAGAGATCTCCTTGGAGAGGGCCACCCTGTCTTCATTGGATTCATACAGCATGTAGCGCATCATCTGGGAGAGCTGTGTGATCCCTTCCGCCGTTTCATCGTCATCGTTTTTGAGTGCGAGGCCATACAAGCTATTGAGAATGTTGAAGAGAAAGTGCGGATTGATCTGATGCTTGAGGGCCGAAAGCTCTGCGATCAGCTTTTCTTGTTCGAGTTCGCGACGTAGCCGTTTTTCTGCAAACCACTCATAGGCGAAACCATGGATATTCGCAGCCACAAGTGCCAAGATATTGAATACAAAGTCTGCTTGAATCCACTTGAAGTAATCGTTTTTGAGTGCAGGATCATAGCTGGGATTTTGCGCATATGCGTAGTTCATGAATAGATAATCAATCAGCCCTTCTCCCATTGTCCAACATACAAAGATGAGCACATTCACAAAGACTAACTCCCGAGGCTGATTCCTTTTGAGGAATCTTGGCAACACCATATGGGCATAGCCATAGATGAGCAGGATGTTCAGCACTGTACTGTATGCCACAAATATCCCTGTATCTGCATCATTGAAATTATCCAGTTCAAACCTCCCTCCCAACCACGGAGAAATTAACCAGAAAGTGAGAATCCAAAAGAACCCCTGAATAAGAAGTAGAGCTACACGCACGTTATGATATTATCTTTTGACTGAGAGACCGCTTAACATTCATCTTCCAGTTTTATGCTTTTCACTTTTCATTTACATATTCAATTTATTAAATCTTCTCCAGAATTTGCTTCTTGATGACAGAAAGGAAGTTTTAATTGGTCGATTATTTGTCACAAAACGAATCTCAGTCATTGATCTACGTATTTTCCCCTCTCGTCCTGAGCATATTTTGATTTCATGTATAAAACTCCCATTTTTCTCTATCACCAATTGAATCCTCTTAACCATGTCCAATTTATACGCCTTACTCATAGGCATCGACGATTATCAGTACATCAGCCCACTGGGAGGTTGCGAAAAAGACATCCGCAAAGTGCATAGCTTTCTGGAGTCCTTCACCGAAGGTAAAATGACCTTCCATCCCAAGACACTTTTTAACAAGGAAGCGACCAAAGCAAACATCGTTCAGGCCTTTCGCTCACATCTGACAGCCCAAGTCCAATCGGGTGATGTAGCCCTTCTCTATTACTCAGGGCATGGAGCACAAGAAGAGGCAGCAGATGTATGGTCTATCGAAGAACCAGATGGAAAGCTGGAAGGCATCGTATGTCATGATACAGGCATAGGCAAAGGGGTCCCCCTACTAGCGGATAAAGAATTGCGATTTCTAATTCATGAACTGTCCAAGACAGGGGTTGAAATCCTGACATTCTTTGATAGCTGTCATGCAGGAGATAATACACGCAACATGGCCGATGCCCCCAAACGTCGTGTGGCTGCTGTATTACCGACCCGAAAGTGGGAAGAGTTCCTCTTTGCAGATAATGTCTCGGAGGAAGATGTCCAGCATCAACGCTGGGCAGATAAGGTTCCCGAAGGTCGCCATGTTCAGATAGCCGCATGTGAAGACATGGAATTTGCCTATGAGAACTCAGAAGGCGGGATTTTTACTAATACTATGCTGCAATTGTTGAAAGAAAAAGAAGGAAAAATCACCTATTATGATCTGCAGAGTCAAGTAAAGTTCAAGATCAAAGGTGTAGCAGGTGGCATCAACCAAACCCCTCGTGTCTATGCTACCCCAGAGCATCACAAAGATATTTTCAAAGTATTTTTGGGTTCTGCCATTCATCAGGATTCTCTTTCAGGCAACATTGTATACAACACCACTAGCAAACAGTGGATCTATGATAAGGGTGGCATCCATGGCGTCCATGCATCCAAAGAAGGCGATTCTGAAACGCTTGTGATTGTACCTGTAAAAGGCAAGAAGTCTATGTACGCTTTTGTAAAAGATGTGAAACCTGCCTACAGCGTCGTGGAGTTTGAGGAAGGAGAAGAAATAGATGAGGGCATGGTCTACAAGGGACATGTGGCAGGCTTGATGAGTGCCCCGCTGAATGTCTTTATCTCAGGGGTCGAAGATGGGACAAAGGTCCTTCACGCCATTTTCGAAGAACAGAAGATAGAACTGGAAAAGCACAACATCTTTTTGGTGAACAAACGTGAAGAAGCCGATTATGAAGCGCAGGCAGTAGAACTGAAGGATGAGAAGGACGATCATGTCAGACACTATTTTATCCTCTCACTTCCAGGAGACCATCGCCCCTTGACGGTACAGAAAATGGGGTTTTCAATGCCTGCTGGTACAGAGATTGTTCGCGAACTCCAAAAGATCGTCACTTGGCAGTTCATTAAAAAGCTACACAATCCCGACAAGGAGGCACTGACGCATGAGGACATCAAACTTGAATTTTTGCAACAAGAACAGGCAGTTCCGATTGTTGATCAGGTCACTAAGGTGGAATATGACGACAAAAAATACAATGAAACCTGGAAGTTTGATTTCCCATTTACCAAGGTGAAGGTAAAACTAACCAATACGATCGATCAGCCCTTGTATGTGGCTTGTCTGTATATGGATACGGATTTTTCTACGACTCCCAGACTCATGGAACCTGATGTCGTGCGCTTGAATCCAGGAGAAAGTGTATTTGCGAGGAGTGGGAAGGCAATCAAGTTGCCTTGGGAACTTTTACTCCGTCAGTTCAACTACAAGGAGGATCAATTCTTTTTAAAGGTCATCGTAAGCACAGAGGCCTTTACCACATTTGAGTTTACCTTGGATGGACTGAAAAAACCTGTGTATCCCTGGCCTGATCGAAGTGCACTGACAGGAAAAGGACTCACATGGGACGATGAGGAAGATGAAAAGATCAAAAGTGAGACGTGGCAGGCAACTTTATATACAGTGAGAGTGCCCAATCCTTTTTATCAGGAAGAATAAGACCATGTTTGAAACCTCAAATCTGCGAAAAGTTTGCGCTTTCAGAACCTGAACTTCATCTATTTTGATCGATTTA
>JBCBPW010000139.1:0-12453 GCA_039820545.1 Bacteroidota bacterium
TTTCCCACCTGATTTAGTAATGGCCTGTTTCTAAGTTCTGTAGAGGCAAACACATTTTTCTGCGTTTACATACCACTTATCTATTTACGTAAGGTAGGGGATTTAGCATGAAGGTTGTAATAGGAATGTTACGAGAAATAAACCAGATTTATAAGGATAGAGTGGAATGTTGGAGCGGTCGGAGAATTCATTAGAAAATGAGGAAAAATGAATGCAGATTGCAAAATGAGTTGGGTATGCATATTTTTCCTAAGTTTTCATCCTTATTAGGTCATCGGGTATCACAAAATCGACCTCTACAGAACTTAGAAACAGGCCATTACTAAATCAGGTGGGAAAATGAAAAAAATCTTTATTCACGCTTTGGGCATTCTGACCCTAATGTTAGCCATGGGACTACAAGTTCAGGCTCAGGACCCACAATATTCGCAGTTCTATTCCAATCTACTTGCGCTCAACCCGGCATTTGCGGGTTCAGCAGGAGGCCCTCGGATCGCCATGAACTTCCGTGGACAGTGGATCAAAATTCCTGGTTACTACCAGCAAGCGGCGTTCTCTATGGACATGCCCATTTTCCCTCTGGGAACTTCGCAGGGGATCGGGATCAACTTCAACGCAGACCGTGCGGGTGAAGGGGACCTGACCAAGCTTTCTTTGAATTTTAACTACGCCTATGAGGTGGAGCTTGTGAAGCGCGAGCACTACATCCGCTTTGGTCTGAGCGGAGGTATCATCCAAGCGACCATCGATCCATTCAAGTTGGTATTTCCTGACCAGATCGACCCCTCGTGTGGATTCTGCCTCCCGACAAATGAACCCTTGGGCGAATGGCAGACCAACCGTGTTGTAGAAGACGTGAGCGCAGGTTTCGTTTATTACAACGAGTTTGCATACATCGGCCTAACAGCCAACCATATTACGCAGCCAGATGAGACATTCACACGTACCGTAGGTGCTCCTGGTGGACTCGAAACAAGACTTCCGATTAAGTACACCCTAACAGGTGGATTAAATATTCCTGTTCGCTCGATGGGCAGCAGAAGAGAAGTATCTGTAACTCCTGCTTTCCTTGCAAAGTTCCAAGGCGAATTCTTCCAAGTAGATGCAGGTCTTTATGTAAATGCAGAGCCGATGGTATTCGGCCTGTGGTATCGTCACCAGGATGCGATCATCGGCTTGATCGGTATCCAATATGAGAATTACCGATTCGGTGTCTCTTATGACTATACGACATCTTCCTTGGGACAAGGAAACTCAGGTGGTTCTGTCGAGGCATCGCTTCAGATGGAGTTTGAGCAATACAAACGCCCCAAGACGCGTAAGCACCGCAAAATGCCTTGTCCACGCTTCTAGTCAGGATTGCGATACGTTGAAAATCCTGTATTTTTACTCATATATTGAAACGCTATATTTTTTACATCTACCTTCATTTAACGAAGGCCCCTTAGGCCCCACTAAATCGGCTTATGAACATGAGAAGTATCATCTTAGGTCTTACCTCACTAGCAGTATTGGCTCTAATGGCTAGCTGTACAAGTCGTAAAGACCGCATCAACAGTGTAGGAAACTACAGTAGCAAGACAGGTGTCAAGTACTCAGAAGACACGTATGAGCCTGTCGATTTTGACGAGAATGCCATCGCCCCTGGATTGGTTCTGATCCCTGGTGGTTCCTTTATGATGGGTGGTGGAGAGAAAGACATTGAGCAAAATATGGATAACCGCACACGTCAGGTGACCGTACAGTCTTTCTATCTAGATGAAACAGAAGTAGCAAACGTAGACTGGAAAGAATTCCTCTACGATGTACTGAATGGTGACGGAGGTGAAACGCGTTTTGAGGAGCTGTATCCTGATACAAATGTATGGCGCCGCGACCTCGCATTCAACGACCCCATCGCAGAGACATATTATCGTCACCCCGCATTCAATGTATATCCTGTCGTAGGTATCAACTGGTACCAGGCAAACGAATACTGCAAGTGGCGTACAGATAAAGTAAATGAGATCCTGCTTGAGGATGACGAAGACGGAACGGCTTATCCTTCTTACCGTCTCCCTACAGAAGCAGAGTGGGAATACGCAGCACGTGGCCTTCAGGAAAGCGAAGTATACGCGTGGGAAGGAAAATCTCTCCGTAATTCCAAAGGACGCTTCCGCGCCAACTTCAAGCGTGGACGTGG
The DNA here is from genome assembly GCA_039820545.1 of Bacteroidota bacterium. Classification (GTDB taxonomy): domain Bacteria; phylum Bacteroidota; class Bacteroidia; order J057; family J057; genus JALEFZ01. The sequence goes on from JBCBPW010000139.1 coordinate 2,183, forward strand.
AGACTACGCTGGATGGAGAGGTGGCGATGGCTACCACATGACAGACGGATACATGATCACAGCGCCTGTACGTGAGTTCTGGCCAAACGATTTCGGTCTCTATAACATGTCTGGAAACGTAGCAGAGTGGACACAGGATACATACCGCCGTCTGGCGTTTGAAGACGTAGACGACTTCAACCCTTACCGCCGCAAAGGACAAACAGAAGTACGTCCTGATGACTGGTTGGATGACGTAACCTACCAAGCAAAAAACTCTCTCCTTTACAATCCTGATGATCAGTCAGATGTAAATGCAGATCCTTTTGATAATGTAAAAGTATATCGCGGAGGTTCATGGTATGACATTGCCTACTATCTCTCTCCTGGCGTACGTCGTTACTACCCTGCTGACTCAGCTAGCGCGACCATTGGTTTCCGCTGTGCCATGATTCGTGTAGGTAGCCCCGACTAATCTCACATTATCTCAGATGATACGAAAGCAGATGTGCCTCAGGTGCATCTGCTTTTTGTTTTGGAACCTGCCAGAGATCATCTATCCAACAGCACATAGTTATGAAATCCCCCAATCTCCCTTCCTCCAGCTAGGTTCTGCTCTATCCAGGTCAATGCCTTGTACTTCCATTTTTCATGCTTAAACAATGGCCGCGTATCGGGCTGAGAACCTCCATACCTGAGTTGGTGCTCCCAGTCCAGTCGCTGGATAAATTCCTGCATGACATGGGGGTGTGTTCCTTCAAACCGTGGGATCTTGGCCATATCGCCATAGTCAAATACAGGTGCCCGCTCCGCAAAAAGGGCATCGGCTACTTCCTTCCCTTTGTGAATCGTCGCTAATGCCTTGGTCTTTTTCTCCATCGTCCGGGGAGGTCTCACCCAGCCATAGTGGTAGACATCTGCATGTGCACGAGCAACTTTCAATTTGTAGGTTCCCTCCTGCTGGCGATAATCCTTCCCATCAAATCCTGGGATGCGCCGAAAAGACTGAGCCGATTCCCAAGAATGTATCTCTGGATCATTTCGGATAATGCGAATCTCCTGCTTGTACCAGCCATGAGAAAGATGATAGTGATCATAATCTCCCCAAAAGTGCTTGTAGTCAAAAAGTAACCCCTCCACTTCCAGATCGTGCAAAAGAGCTTCACATCGCTGGCGAATGGTCGGCAAGTACTTCTCATGAATCACCTCATCTGCCTGTACATAAAACAGCCAATCACCTGTACAGTGAGATTTTGCAATGTCTGTCTGATGAGCATTCTCAGTCCCTCGAGGATATTTATCAATATCCCAGACTGTATCTATAATTTTTATTTTGGGAGAACCGATAGACTCGACTTCCTGGCGGGTGGTATCATCGGGATCATTGTCCCCTATTGCGACGACAAATTCATCTACGATAGGCAGGATCGACTCAATGGCTTGCTTGAGCGGAAAGTAAAGCTTGACTGCATTTTTGGCGAATGAAAAACCACTGATGCGCATCTATCCCTTTTCGGACAAAAGTAATGAATTTGCGCTAAGGAGATGAATGGTTGAGGAATGAAAAAATCAAAAGCCAGACTTGATCACGAATCATTTTCTGACCATTATCGATTCCCCTTCCCTAAGGCGTAAACAACAGATCAGGCATTTGCATAAACATCGCGTCTTCCTCCTCGAGCGTCTTGGGCTTGGGTTGTTGTCTCCAGGGCACACCCAACGCATCGTAGATCACCTGATGGATGCGCTGACGAATCTGCATTTCATTGATTCGAGAATTAGATACGCTAGGATGGATGCGATTGGATAAGAACACATAAACCAACTCATTTTCAGGATCTACCCACATACACGTACCAGTAAATCCTGTATGGCCATAGCTGGAGAGGGGAGCACTCGGCGCGATGATATACTCGATGCTACGTGGCGGCTTATCAAAACCATACCCTCTATGCCCACGCTGCCTACGGACAAACTTTTCAACTGTCGTATCCTGCAAGAACCTCTCTCCTCCATAGTCCCCTCCCTGAAGCCACATTTGCCCCAAGATGGCAAGATCATTGGCATTGGAAAATAGGCCTGCATTTCCTGAGATACCTCCCATCATAGCTGCAATCGGATCGTGGACGGTTCCGTGAATCAGTTGTCCACGCCAGCGATCACTGGCAGTAGGGACGATTCGGGCTTTGGGGAAACGCTTGAGAGGATTAAATGTCAATGTTTGAAGACCCAAGGGTGCATAGAAAGAATCGGTCAGATATTGCTGGATGGAAGCCTGATTGATCGAGTCAATGACACGCTGCATCAGGACCATGTTCACACAGCTGTAGCAATAGTTAGGGGTATCGACGCGCAAGCTTTTGGTTTCATTCCATAGGGAATCTATGTAGCTATTCTCCAGATAGAAATTCCTGGCGACAGGTACACCAAAATCCTTATCTGCTACTTGACTAAAAATATCTTCTTTACCTGGCCCTTGATAAAAATGAACGGGGAGACTTGGAGGCAGACCTGAGGTATGCGTCAGCAGATTGCCCAATCGAATATCAAATACCTCTGAATACTCTTGCACTTCCCCACGTCCTCTCCGCCATTTTTGTACAATCACCAAACTATCTCCTAGGTTCAAGGTGTCAGGCATGGTCCACTCTCTGGTGGTATCTGCTTTTAAGGCATCAAGTCCTGCGATGAATTCTGTCTTGGGGAATGTATCACTGACCTTGATCCAGGTAGGAGCGAAACTCGCATCCTGAAAGTAACTTGCCAGGGAGGAATCCTGATGTATTTTCCCTTGCTCAAAAAGACGCATAGAAGCCAGTGTAGTACCTGCGACCTTGGTGATGGAGGCAATGTCGTATAGATCCTGCTTCCTCACGGGACGCTTTCGCTCATAGGTATGGTATCCAAAAGACTTATGGTAAATGACCTGGCCTTTTCTCGCTACCAATACCTGCCCTCCTGGAAAAGCATAGGCATTCATCGCTTCTCGAAGAATCTCGTCTATCTTTTGCAACGAATCTCCCGAAATGCCTACGCGCTCGGGATCCGTGTAGCCCAACCTGATTTTCTCCGCATAAAATTCCTCTGTAATTCCCAATACCTCAGACATCTCTTGAGAGATAGAGCGATAGACAGGCACCCCTCCAAATAAGACCTGAGCAGCGACCATCTGGGCAATACTCTGACTACTGGGAACCTGTATGATTGAGGGATATTGCGCAAGGGGAATCAGTTTCTCGTAGCGATCAAAGTTCACAAGTACCACCTCCGTCTGCGCTTTTACGTGTGCAGCAATTCGGGCGAGGTCTTCTGCTTCTGCCTCAGCTGCATTCAATGCCAAAATCACTTTGGAAAATCGCGACCAATCTAAGGCAGGGATATCTTCTATCGTCTGTGCATGTGCAAAGCCTACAGGAGCATAGTAATTGACATACTCTTCAAAGTAAGGGAGCCGATCCCCAACAGAGAGGAGATAAAATCGCTCCTGAGACAGATCTTGAAAAGGCAGCTCTGAATTCTTATTTTGAAGAATGAGCATCGACGCACGGACAGCTTCCATCTCTGAAAGTTGGACCATCCGTACAGAAGCCAGATTCATGATATCGGTACTGTCTCCCCATACTGTGTACTCATATGTCTGTACATATCCCGCTTGGAAGACTTGAGACGAAAAACCATTGATCCACCAAAGAATCATACTAGCTGTAACTACGACAGCCAGGATCAGTCCAGTGATTTTTTTATGGGTGGATAATGTTGCCATGATGAAGGTAGAGAACCAATGATGACTAAAAGATAAGGGGGATCTCATTCTTATAGGACAGGAAATGATTCACTGGTAAAAATTGCTGTTTGTATTCCCTAATCCCCTTACTCAGACCCATTTTGCGCATTTGAAAAAATCTCGTTAAAAAACTGACTTTCTTCTCATCCTCCCGTCGCAAAACAGAGGAGCGCTATTGGGTTGTCCTGAGACTTCTCTATGGCACTTTTTTGAGGTAAAAAATGTATGTTTGTTCTAGGATGGATACAGTAAGCCCTACATATTCAGGCGAAATGGGGAAAGACAAAGCCACGAAACTAGATGAGCTACGCAAGCTTCTCTTGGCTGAAGACCGTCCAGACCGAGACGAGATACGAGAAAAGGTGAGTGAGCTCGAAGAACTCCTTGGCAGTAGAGAGGCCTTGGCTGAACATCTACAGCCGCATTTCATGGAGCATCAGGAGCATTTACAAGCACATTTTCCTGAATTATTTGGCAAGTCCATTGCTTCGGCCATCAAAAGCCAGATCCGCGACTCGCAGGACGAGATCATTGATGCGCTACACCCCATCATCGGTAAGCTGATTGTCCAATATGTGAAGATGGAGATTCAACGTATCTCCCAAGAGATTGACCGTCGCCTAGAAGATCCCTTCTCCTTCAAGAACCTTCGACTCCGCTTCAAAGCACTTGTCACAGGTATCCCCTATGAAGATCTGCTCATGCAGGACATCCAAAATCCACATGTAGAACAAATATTTCTCATCAGTAAGGACACAGGCTTCCCGCTAGGCACCTACTCCATCAATGATGTCGGACAAAAGGATATGATTGCGGGTATGCTGACAGGGATCAAGTCTTTTGTTGAAGATGCCTTTCAGACCGAGTCTCAAGAGCTACAAACCGTCAGCTACGATAAGTACCAGATTCTCCTCATCAGTTTCCAGACATTCTATTTCGCAATTGTAGTCGATGAGATTCCACACGCACGCTTTCAGGAAAAACTGAGGGAAGAGATTTTAAAATTCTGCGAAAAGCACCCTGTTTGGACCAATGACAACATCACAGGTGCCTCCCAAGAGGACGTTTCTAAGGCACTGAAGGAACATTTTCATGGATTTAACGAAGCAAATTAAAAGGAAGATTGCCCTCCTAGGGAGTCATGCGGTAGGGAAGACCTCCCTCATCAGCCAGTTTGTAGAAGGACGATTTCCCGAGAAATACCTTACCACCATCGGTCTCAAAGTAGATGCTAAAAAAGTGGTACTCGATGGTTATGAGTTGGATCTAGTCGTATGGGACATCGCAGGGCAGGACGATCCTACACGTATCCCACACTACTATCTCAATGGTTGCCACGGGTTTATCTATGTAGTAGATCTCAGTCGTGCCTCGACTTATCGCAATATGGAGGTCAACCTCAACCTACTGCAAGGCATTATTCCGCAAGCTTCCCGCCTTATTGCAGGTAACAAAGTGGATCTTCTGTCGTCACAAGAACTCGAAACGGTCAAATCGCAGACCCCACTACCTTTGGACTTCTGCACCAGCGCCAAAACAGGCGAAAACGTAGAAGCACTTTTTGATGAGTTAGGAAGAAAATTAATCCATGCATATGAAACTACAGGAGCTTAAACTTCGCTACGTCCAACGCTTTAGTCAGATTGTGGTATTCACCCACGACGGACAGTTTGTAGATTCATGCAACTCTCTCGCGGAGACGCATACATGGCATGGCTCCTCCCTCTTTGATCGTTTTCCCATTCTCTCGGGCTTGCATGACGCCATCAAAATCATGGATCAAGGCCTTAAACCCATCTGCTTACCTGCCATCGAAATGGCCCTAGAGAATCGTCCTGGCGTATTTGACTTCGAAATATATGTCCATCCACAAGATCCTGACTTACGTGTCTGGATGATCTATGACCAAACTCCTTTTTACCGCTATCTGCAAGAAATACAGCAGGAACGCAACGTCCTCCGTATGGAAAAAGAAGACTTATTAGCTGATCGAGACATTGACCGTAGGTAAAGGATGTTTCTTCCTGCCACCTCACATTTCTGAAATTTGGTCTAACTTACGACCATGCTCCGCACCCTTCGCCTGCTTCTATTGCCCTTCTCGTGGCTCTACGGTTTGGTTCTGACCATTCGTAGAAAGCTGTATACTTGGGGCTACTTCAAGGCATATCGAGCACCCGTACCTGTCATTTCGGTGGGAAATATCTCTACAGGAGGCACAGGTAAAACACCTGTTGCTGCCTACATTCTCTCTCATTTATCTCAATATAACATCTCCGCTGCCTACCTAAGCCGTGGATATGGACGAAAAACAAAGGGGTATCTGCGAGTAAATCCTAGCACTGGAAACAGCCTTCAATATGGAGACGAAGCCTTACAGATTGCCCATCAGTTTCCTGAACTACCTGTGGCTGTCTGTGAAAAACGCGCCATCGGCATACAACAACTCCTATCAGAGACAGATGTACAAGTCATTGTATTGGACGACGCTTTCCAGCATCTCGCAGTCGCACGCGACCTCAATCTCGTAGTCATGGATGCGCAAAGACTACCCGATCAAGACTTTATTTTACCCGCAGGTAATTTAAGAGAAGTCCTCTCTACCCTGAAAAAAGCGGATTTCTTCATTATCAATAAACTCTCTCACAAAGCACTACTTCCTGAGATAGAAAAAAGGCTAGGAAAATGGGGAAAGGAAATGGCCTTTTGTCGTCCTGCCTTTCATGACATCAGGACATTTCAAGAAGAAGTCTATAGGATTCAAAATGGCCAGTCTATACATGCCTTCGCAGGAATAGGAAATCCTCATTATTTCTTCGATCAACTGCGCACACAGGGATTCCAGCTTAAAGGTGTCACGGCATTCTCCGATCATCATGACTATCAAGCACGTGAGTTTGCCTCTATACTTGCTGACCTTGGACCTGAAACGATTTTACTCACCACCGAAAAAGATTACCATCGCCTTAAAGATGCTGACTGGCTCTCCCAATATGACCATTTTACCTGGACCTATCTCCCCATGTATTTGAAATGGTGGAAAGGAGAGGTAACATTGCAGGCAAATATCCACCGTGTGCTCCAAGACTTTGCGATATGAAATACTTCCTTCTCCCTTTAAGTACCCATACAAAAGAAATCGAAGCATCTCCAAATGGGAATTTACTCATGACGGGCACTTTCAGTCTCGTATCTCGGCTCTCATTTCTGGTAGTCTACATAGCCTTAGTCGGACTGTCCTCTTGTGATCTTCCTCAAAACAATACAGATCCCATCGGCCCCGCAGTATTTGCTACATTAGAAACAAGTCCTGTACAAAGCACAGGAGATGCTGCGGATGATCCTGCCATTTGGCTTCATCCCAGCGACCCTCAACGATCCTTGATCTTCGGATCTGATAAGCAAGCAGGGGTATATGCTTTTAGCATGAGAGGCAAACAAGCAGCTTACTACCCTATCGGCAAGATCACCAATATCGACATTCGATATGATTTCCCATTACCCAAAGGCCCTGTGGATATATTGGCAGGAAGTAATCGTACGGTAAATGGCCTTGTCGTCTACTCTATCGACAGAAAAAACGGCCTCCTCCGCAATCTCACGCCTGAGCCCTTTCTTTCGGACTTACCCGATGTCTATGGATTTTGTCTCTATCACAGTCGTACAGATAGCCAGTACTATGCATTCGTCGTATCGACCACAGGTGCCATCGAGCAGTGGCGGATCATCCCCAACATAGACGGCTTTGCAGCAGGCGAGATCGTGCGCAAGTTTGAGATGGGAAGCAAGACGGAAGGTATGGTAGCGGATGATGAGCAGGGATTTGTATTCATTGCTCAGGAAGATTCCAGTATCTGGCGTATACCCGCAGATCCCGAGCAGCCCGCAGATAAATTTCTGGTAGCCAGTATCAGCCAAAACGATCAACTAAAAGGAGATCTGGAAGGTGTAGCGCTATACTATGCTGCCGAAGGGAAGGGGTTCTTACTGGCCTCTTCTCAGGGAAATAATAGTTATGCTGTATTCGAACGAGAAGCTCCTTATGCTTATCTGGGTAGTTTTCATATTGCAGACTCCGCGGCTATCGATGGTGCCGAGGATACAGATGGAATAGAAGTGACCAATCGACCTATTGGGGATTTTTCTCAAGGAGTCTTTGTCGTGCAGGATGGTTTCAATAAAGGAGCAGAAGGCAAAGATTTGAGACAAAACTTTAAGCTCGTTCCCTGGGAGAATATGGCGAATTTGTGGGGGGTGAATGGCTTGGTAGATACCGCGTATCAAGTCTTTGGACGATAGCCTGAAACAAAGTATATGTACAATCGTTTGGGCAACTGTAAGAAGGAATGAATAACATGTATGGATAGTTTACAACGATCTGTTATCCCATTCCTTCCTCATTTTTATCCGCTACATACATTTCACTTCATGATCGATCTCAGCGTCAATCTCAACAAAGTCGCACTTATCCGTAATTCCCGTGGCCGTAACCTACCCAACGTACTACAGGTAGCTCAGGACTGTATCCGCTTTGGGGCAGATGGAATCACTATACATCCCCGTCCAGATGAAAGACATGCCAGATACCAGGACGTATACGAACTGAAGGAAGGCATTTCTGTAGAGTTGAATGTAGAGGGTTATCCTTCTGAGCGATTCTTACAGGTGGTCGAAGAAGCTGTCCCTGCCCAGTGTACGCTCGTCCCAGATCCTCCAGGTGCTTTGACATCTGATGCGGGTTGGGATACGATCAAGCATGAAAGCATGCTCAAGGAAGTCATCGCTCGACTCAAGGCTAAGGGCATCCGTACCTCTATCTTCATCGAGACAGAACTGGACAAGATTGACAAAGCAAAGGAAATCGGAACCGACAGAATCGAACTTTACACAGAGCATTATGCCAGCCAACATGCTTTGGGGAATCTGGACGTAGTCCAACCCTTTACTACAGCGAGTGCCCATGCGCACAGCATCGGCCTAGGCGTCAATGCAGGGCATGACTTGAATCTGGATAACTTAGCCTACTTTGCGGAGCATCTTCCCGATCTAAAAGAAGTATCCATCGGACACGCCTTGGTCTGTGATGCTTTGTACCTGGGATTGGAAGAAACGATCCGTAGATATCAGGCTTGTTTAGAAAAATAATCTCTTAGGCACATGGAGACGTGATGCATCATGTCTGTGCACTTGTCACGTCTCCTCTAAAATACCCGTACCTCTTTCACAATCTCGGATTTCACTTCGCGATTCACTGTTTCGCGGATTTTCTGACGGGCCATCTGTAGCTCATTTTTCCAGACAGGAGAAATAACCTTGATGTAGAGGATTCCCTTATTGAACCAGATCTTTTCTGTGTTTTGCGCAATGGGGGTTCCCATCAGTCGCTCCCAATCCGTGATGACACGCTGGATTTTGACATCGTCTTTGAGCCCATGCTTTTCCAGGAAAGCTTCAATGGCTTCTCCAAGGCTGAGATAGGGTTTCTTGTACATTTAGCTTTCCTTTTCTTCCATCAAGGAATGAATTTCCCCTGATTTTACTTGAAAAAACTTCACCTGACGCTGACTTTGAGCAAATATCTCTTGCATGCGCCTTTGCGAAGTATCGGTGATGAAGATCTGCCCTTGTACTTCCTCGTCCAGCATCTGCGCGATACGCGCCAGTCGTTTTTCATCCAGCTTGTCAAATATATCGTCGAGCAATAAAATCGGCGCAAGCGCTCTTTGCTCCTGTAAGAGCTTATACTGCGCCAGTTTCAAAGCAATGATGAAGGTTTTTTGCTGCCCTTGGGAACCAAAATTCCGTACGGATCGCTCGTCAATTTCAAATCCCATGTCGTCCCGATGCACTCCTACCCCTGAATATTGATTGACTCGGTCCCTCTCAAGCTTTTCTTGCAGCGCAGTCTCCCACCCTACGGCTGTAGCTTGTGGCACACTAGGCTTGTATCGAATATGGGGCATCTCCATATCAGAGACGATGTGGTGAAAATACTGCTCAAAGATGGGCAAAAATCGTTCGATAAAAGCCTCTCTCCCCGAATGGATCGCAAGTCCCCGTGGAATCAATTGCATATCCCATAACGCCAGTTGCTCGGGATCAAAATAACGCTGCTCCCCAAACTGACGCAAGAGCGCATTGCGTTGGCCTAGGATGCGATTGTATTGAATCAATTGCTGTAGATACATCGGATCATACTGCGAGATCAGCATATCCATAAACTGACGCCGCCCTGCCGAAGGCCCATTAATCAGATCGGTATCATGAGGCAGTATACTCACCATCGGAATGTATCCAATGTGCTCACTCATCTTCTTTAGCGGCTCTTGATTGATGAGCAGCTTCTTCCCTTTGCCCTTTTGATAATTGCAGTGAACCTGACGCTTTCTATTCTCCCGAATCAATACCCCTCCGTCAAAGAAAAACTGTGCGCCACGCTGTACTGCTTGCTGATCTTGTGTGTTTCGAAAGCCCTTGGTGAAAGCTAAATAATGCAGTGCATCCAGAA
>JBCBPW010000140.1:0-12104 GCA_039820545.1 Bacteroidota bacterium
CATTTAAAAATGAATCTTCGCCAATTTCTTATCCTCATGTCCACCATAACTATGGTCGCGGCTAATATGTTATTCCAACAGGTAAGCGATTTTCTATTTGATACAACACCCAATAGTTATGGTAAGTACTATGATTCGTTAACTCTAATCAGTCCAGAAGAATTTACGTTCCTCATATGGGCACCTATTTTTATAGGAATGCTAGTATTTGCCATTTATCAAGCATTGCCTAAGAATCGTAATTCTAGCTTATTAGACGACTTACTTTTGCCTACTATAATTATCAATATAGCTAATGGCCTCAGTCTCTATATTCCATTTGGCTATAATGTATTGGTTCTCATTGTACTTTTATTCGGTTTGGGATGGGCCTTTGTAAAAATTCAAAATTTCAAATCTGAAAAGCCTGTTTCATTTTGGCTCATTGAGTTTCCATACACCATTTTCTTTAGTTGGATAAGTGTTGCTTTAATTGTAACGACAAGTCAGAGTTTGTCTTTCTTTGATTGGAACTCTTTTGGTTTATCCGAAAATATTTGGATTTCTATTCTAGTTGTAGTTGCTATGTCTATTGGATTGTTTATAACAAGAATGTACAGAACGTATGTTTATCCTTTAGTTTTGGTTTGGGCATTTATTGGTATTTTGGCAACTAATTATGCATTATCTAATTGGGGAGTTGTATTTCTGATCACATTCTGTACGATTATTCTTTTGACGTATTTGAGCAGATTATACATTCGTAGAAGAAGCAACAATTTACCATAGTTGGGACTGTTTCATAAAGTGTGTCAATCTTCTTTTCTCTTGGTAGATTTTTGCCTGGGTAATCTATGGTATATTTTCTCCCAACTTCGCAGCACTTCACTTTTGAAGCTTTCAAAATCAAATTTTTCCATTTCGCATATCAAGTGAAACGTTTTTGGTTACTCGTATAGCTGATATAGTTTTTGAAAGGGGCTATTCCACTTATCGCGTGAATTATTTTCCAGCTTATTTTGCCTGTAAACTTGTATAATCTTGTTTTACTGTCCATGACGCATGGATAATAAAAAAAATCAAATCGATACGATTTGATACGTTTCTCACAACGTCAGTACAACCGCTGTGCAGGCTTTTCTGATCATCGTGCTTGGGCCTGCATGGGCGGCTGTACGTTGTTAGTGGCTTTTCATTTCATTATCAAGGGTAATACCTTAATTTCGGTTATTCCCTGAAAGTCATTGAGATTTGCTGTTACAATTTCTGGAACGCCATTTGCCACTGCAACCGAGACAATCTCAAGGTCAAATACGCGATTTCCTCGTGGTTGATACTTCTTGATGAGCTGCTCGAAATGACCAAGGCTAGCTGCATCAGGAAATAGCATACCAATGTTTTTCTTCACCTCTTGATAAAACTTCCATGCATCAGCATTGGGCACTTTTAGCTTAGAACATACTGCAAAGAACTCTGAAACCACTTTAGTTGATACTGCTAACTCGAAGGTTGGGTCTGTCAAAATGGCGATTGCAGAGGGATGATATCTGGATTGGGCATCCATGGCGTAAATCAAAACATTGGTATCTAGGATGAGCTTACTCACGAGCGAAATCTTGAATGTTTACATGATCTAATCGCCCGCCTAGATTGAGGCTACCGAGTAAGCTCCATTCACGTTCAGGAGATGCTGGAGCTTCATCAAGTTCAATAATAGTTACAATTACACGCTTCCCTCGAAAACGCTTGAGATGTTCCTGATTTAACAATGATTCTTCCCAATTGCCTTGTATCGTGATGGCTCGCATAGCTTATGTTTTTCCTAAATATACGGAAACAATGGTTCTTTGGCTACTCTGTCCGCACCTTCTGGGCCCACATCCATTGATCGGTCTGTCCTCAGCCTCCATAATACACACCACACTATCCTCCCCTAAACTAACCCCACATCACTCCTTAAACACCTTCACCACACACACCCTACCCCCCACCTGCTCGATTCTCACAACATAAAAAGCGCTAGGCAGATCTGACACATCTAAGATATTCGAGGCCTTTTCCTTTACCAATTGCCCATATAAGTTGTAAACTTTCACATGTTGGATGGGAAGCGCTGACTGAATGGACAAAAGGTCACGTGTGGGGTTCGGGAACACAATGGGTGCATGCAGAGTGGAAACTACTTGGCTATTACTTACGGTATTTGCGAGGGGCGAATCGTCCTGATTCTGGATTTCGCTTGCTGTTAAGTGGGCGATGAAGGCACTCTCTCCATCGAAGGTGGCCTTGCCCCAAGAAGGGATTTGGCTGACAGGGACATCGTTTTCTATTCCCAAGTGTTTGCCCACGATCACGATTCCGTCCTCCGTTTTGAATGCGTTGTATAGCTCTACATTTAGCGGAGGCTCTGCGGTCAAGGTATCCCATGATCCTCTCATGATGCTACTGTAGAGCGGAAGAGAGAAGTCGGAATTGTATTGACGAACAAATGAGGACCAAGCCGACAAGCCATTATAATAAGGATTGGGCATCTTGAAATAAGCATTACGTGTGGTCATGGGTCTCCTCCCCACACCCAAAATGATGACCGATCCGTCAGCAGATACCTTCACCGAGTTGGGAACCAAACGAGTCGTGTTCAAGTTGATCCACCCACTGTTGGGGTCTGCCCAACCATCCATCAGTGGATGAGGATGGGGAGAGCCTATGCCCGTCGTGTTCTGCCCCATTTCTGCTACATAAGTACTGTGCTTGAGATCGCCATTGTTTGTGTTGAGTTTGCCCAACCAACTGATATGAATATTACCTGAAGTCCCTGTAAATCGATTTTGGTAACTCGAAAGAGTAGCATCGCTGAAAATGGTATTGCCTTCCCATAGATTCTCGACATTGTTTCCATGGCATCTTGCGTTCACCACTACCTCACTGTTAGGTAAGGGGAGCGAATAGTCAATGGCCAAACCATCGATGTATTGATCAGGCGAAGAATTGTATTTGGAACCGTCACTCCGCATTTCATGATATAACCTTGACCACCACACTAACTGGCCTGTCTGATCCATTTTCATGAGCGCAGGTTCAAAATCAGGATTGCCATCAGGTAAGATACTCTTGGCATTGAAGCCTACGTACAAATCGTCATTTCGTCGATCGACACAAACAGAAGAAGGGCCAAAAGTAGCTCCACTGCCTGGACTGTATTGGGTATATCCAGGTCCATTAGTAGGCGTGCTCCCGTCGGGGTCACAAGGCGCATCGAATAAGACATCCAGCGGCCATTTCCCTTTCTTTGATCCTCCATTGCCATCTGGCGAGATGAGATCATAATCACTCTGCGTCCACGACCGCAAGTTGCAACGCCCATCCCGTTTGAACACGATCCCGCTATAGTCAATTTCCTCCACTCCATTGGGATAACTACTCGCTGGGGTTCCCCTAAACTCTCCTCCCCCCACTTTCCAGTGTGTCCGCCAATTGTCTACAACATCGAGCTTCCCTTGATCGTCTAGGCGATACATGGCCGACCAATTCCAATCATGCGAGTCTCCTGTGACAAAGTACACACGCCCTTTGGAATCCACATCCCAAGGATGATACAGTTTGGGATAGTCTCCCTCCTTGCATTTGACGTTATAAGTCCACTCAAATCCCGTAGGCGTGCCCTCAACAAAATTGTTGTTCAGTTTGCCGATGAAATATCCTCCCGCATCTGCATCTTGCGTATTCCCGCTGATATATATTTCACCTGTTTCGGTCCTAGGCTCATTCGTGGTTTTGATGAAGCGAATGTCTTCTACGCCTCCTGCGGAGATATATACGACGTTCAATATATTCTCTAAGGTGTTGTCTGTCTGAATAATGAATCCCATCTTGTGGGTCCCTTGATTGTTGGCAATCTGTCCAGCGCTTAGTTCTACCCTATTTGTGTTAGGCAGCCAATCCAAATCGTCTGCTGTCCCAGATATGATGAAAGTACCATCAGACAATTGGACCACATCATAGAAGGCCTCATCACCTGAATTTCCTGCATAAAATGCCCTATCCTGCGCTCCCAAATGAAAAAAGCCTACACTCATGAGTAAAAAGGCAAAATATCGATGCGTCATTTGTAGTAGGTTCATTGGTGTTGCTTTACCAGATTATGGGGGGATGGATGAGATTCGTATTTGAATATAGAAAAATTGTTGATTGTGATGGACGATATGGGTCGTCTCAGCGAAGGATCACACTTTATATCAACTGTTAGATAGCACTATTCAATTATCTCCTATTCCCAAATACGCTCGGATAGCTTTTATTTTGCCTTCCGCATTTAGGGTAATCACATCTACGACATAAAGCTCCTCTATCGCATCCACAATTATTTTCAATTCCGCTGCAACCGTATCTTCGTTCTCATACATCGCGAGGACCTCAATGGCTATCGTGTCTGCCTCGTGAAAGTTTTTGCGTGTTTCACTTATGGCGTTTTCCTTGCCTTCCACTCGAATTTTCCAATCCCGTAATACAATGTCTTCAGCAAACATGTCTTCAATACTATCTAGATCCTTTTCTTCATACTTTTTGAGATAGAGGAGACACATCTCCTGATGAGATAATTCGGAAGTAGGGAGGTTGTTTGGGTTCATAGAGATGTCGTCGGTTGATCGGTTGGGGCAGCTTTCATTCGCTTCCTCAAGCTAGTGAGTAGCACCGAAAGCGACAAGAAATGGATATGTAAACAGGTCGGTTAGGGCATTTTGTTCTTATGGTGAAAATACTCCGCGCGACGTTAAGAAAATGGACACTTGTGTTAACCTAGAGTATCATTGGTACTACGCTTATAAACACTTGGTGTGACTCCCGTTTTCAATTTGAATAATCTTGTAAAATATTGAGGATATTCAAAGCCTAGCTCATACGCAATTTCGGATACAGACATATCCGTTGAGATCAGTTTGTTTTTTGCTTGTTCAATCAGTTGATAATGAATGTGTTCTTTCGTTGTTTTTCCAGTTATGGACTTGAGCATGTCACTTAGGTAGTTGGCTGATAGGTTGAGCTTTTCTGCAAAAAATCTAACACTCGGAATCCCCTTTTCTAGAAGCAAGCCTTTTCTAACATATTCTTTCAGCTCTTGTTCAAACCGCCTTACTAAAGACGAGTCCACCTCATTGCGAGTGATGAACTGCCTATTATAAAATCGGTTAGCGTAAGTTAGCAATAGATCAATATTCGATAGTAAGACGCTTTTGCTGTATTTATCAATCGGCTGGAAGTATTCTGTAGCAATATTCTCAAAAATCCCCTCGATGGCTATTTCCTCTTTCTTAGATAGGTGCAATGCTTCATTTGCCTCATAATCAAAAAAACCATATTGATCGATTTTTTTATAAAGAGCGTTCCCAAGTAGTAATTCAGGTTGGAAAAAGAGTAGCCAACCAGTAGCTTTCGAAGCGTCCAAATTCGCAAAATCTATGATCTGATTGGGAGCTGTGAAGCCCATCATACCTTCCTGAAAATCGTACATTTGGCGACCGTATTTTATATAGCCCTGCATATATCTTTTGATGCCTACTGAGTAAAACCCGTACGTAATGCGTTCAAAATTTATGTCTTGTGGCGTAGGAATCTCTTCCATTTTGACGATACTCACTAGTGGATGCTCTGTTGGTGGCACACCTGCGAGCTTATGCAGATCCGTTATGGTAGGAATATGTACAATATTTCCCATCACTTTACGATTTTCAAGTTAATCAAGCTTTCAGCACAATCAATAATTCCCTGTTGTAAAGGGATCGGTTGCCAACCGAGATGTTGGGTTGCTTTCTCGGTGTTTAAGGATCGATTAGCTCCCAGTTCTAAGAGTAATGGCCTCATTTCTTTATCAATCAAACTGAACATTCTCACCAACCAATTAGGTAACATCTTTGAGGGTATTTTGCGGTCAGGGTATTTTTTACGAAGCACATCTGCCACATCTTTGAAGCTACATAATCCATTAGCAGCAATAAAACGCTCGCCATTAGCTTTATCGTCTTCCATGGCTTTGATATGCAGATTAGCCACGGAGCGTACATCTACCAATTCCAGCTTGATATTCGGGAGAGCAGGCACACTCCCATCTATGAGTTTCTTTACAAGATTAGCTGAAGTGCCAAAGTCCTTTTCCAGTACAGGGCCTATGATCCCACCAGGCTGAATAGTCACCAGTTGAGGGGCATTGGGTGTATTCTCAATATATTGCCAGGCGGCCTTTTCTGCGATGGTTTTGCTGCGGAAATAGGGAGTTGTGTCCCTCCTATTGGTTTCATCTGTCCAGTCCGTCTCATCAAATTGCTTATCTCTACTTACTCCGTACACAATAGCACCTGCCGAAGAGGTCAATACAACTTTTTTGACTCCTTTTGCTGTAGCTGCTTTTAGGACACTGAGCGTTCCCTGTTTGGCAGGAATGATTAAATCGTTTTCATGTTTGGGCAAAGCGGTAGGGAAAGGAGAAGCAATGTGCATCACGTAATCTATACCTTCCATTACTTCCTCCCATTTCGTTAAATCGCTTAGTAGGTCAATCTCTTCTAAATAAAGATGTTCCACCTTATCGGTATGCGCTACAATAACCTGACGAATGCTCGCAGATCTTTCATGGTCGCGTAGCGTGCCCACCACCTCATATCCTTTTTCGAGTAGTTGGATAGCTGTATGAGAACCTAAAAACCCTGTGATACCTGTTAACAGTACTTTTTTCATCATATTCGAGTTAAATCGATTTGCTTAGAATCCCTGTATTCATCATTTATCGTCCTGAAAGACATAGATTTGCTAAGATGGCCTTACCTCTTTTCGTTGCATTTTAACAACAGCCGTTTGCCAAGGGATTAGAGCAATCAGTAATATCTCAAGTATTGCGGCACCCAATAATATCGTATCGGGCATCCCTATTTGCCAGATGGATACCAAGCGTGCCACGCCTCCAGTTGTCATGGTAAGGATGATGATCCTAAAAAGGGTTGTGTATTGCTCAATTTTTGGGATGATGTACCAGAGAATCAGTGACAACCCAAAGAACCAAGTAAATTGGAATCGAATATGGCTATCAATATTCGGGTTGACATGTTCAGCTGGCATATGGAGCTCAGCACCAAAAATGAGATTCAACGGCCAAAATACTAGTGGTATGAGCGTTAAAATGTAGAGTATAATTTGTAAGCCTCTTTTCATAAAACAAAGATCTATCTTCTTCAGAATGATCTCTTAAACAAATCCCCGGTATGTTTACATAAATTAGGGTTTTTAAATATTGGCTAGTAGTCCCGAGGTTTAGTATTCGGGATAGGCTTACCAAAGGGATCTTTGATGAAATTCCAGTCCCGAGATTTATCATCGGAAAAGGCAATAGTCAATTCATTGAACATTTAATTTCCAGCCTACTTACTACACTCATCAAAACTGGAACACATATTTATGCTTAATGATGTTGGTACTTCAAGATAGGTTCCGCTTGATTGTAGTAGTCAAGTAATTGGAGCTCTCGGCTGGCAATATCCTGCAACTGATTTTTGAATAATAGCAAATTCAATCTGGCATGCTCCTTAGCATTTAAATCAGGTGATAGGAGTAACTCAATCATTTTGGGAAAAGATTCGTAAGTAGTTTCCTGTTGCTTATAGATTTTTGACAAAATGAGTAATTCATCATATTCAAAATTCACAATTAGAGGATGGGACTTGGCAATATCCCAAGCATCGTTGGCTGGCGTATCACTCATAATAGTCCCTCTGGTAAATACGCGATAAAGGATTGACCGCTCTTTTATAAAATCCTCGATAAATATTTCACTATGAGAAAGACTATCTAAACTTTTCACCATTTCTCCATGGTAGGGAACCCAAGAATCTAAAAGCTTTTTATTCTCATTTAGCTCTGATTTTATTTTTGACAGTAGTTGGGTCGCCTCCCTTTCTTTTTTGCTTTCCTCAATTCTCTCACTGAGATATAAACCCAGAACGACACTAAAAACGATCAAGATCACTTGGGTGATATTTTTCAGTACTGTCTCCTTCATTTCACCAAGTTCTTGTTTTTAGAAGAATATTCAAAATTTCGAATATTCATTATCCTTGATGATCTGATGCGGTATGGCGGCTTGGTGTATGCGTATTTCAACCGACAGGGAGCATGATCGCCATCGCCATTGCTAGGCGCAGGATTTATTTTCTTTCATAAAGCCTCCTAACATTAGTGCCTAACTACACAACGCCCTATAGAGGATGTTCATGTACTTAGGCACTTCATTCCAACTTCTATATTAGCTGTGTTTTTTAACGAAATCAGTAATCAGGTCAGCAGCTTCTTTCCTTTTATCTTCGATACTTAGCTTGATTGCCGCAATTTGGACTTCTTCCTGATCCACAACGAATTCAAAAAATGCTTTCTCTTCTTGAGGAGCGATCTTTCTCAGTTCTTTAAGCTTTTCATTGTAATTGACAGTCTGATCGAGCATCGTCTTGAGCATAATGGCATTAGGTAAAACATCCAACCCCAAGACACCTAGTCCAGCCTGTATGTTCGCTATTAATCCTGCTTCTTGGGATAGATTGTATTTAGCGGCAAAGGGGGCATACTTTACTTGAAGAAATTCTTCAAATGTAACCCAGGCAGCTGTAAAATATTTATCCTCATCGCTGGATGCCTTAGAAGCCATTTTGTGGGCGCTTTTTAAAGCAAAGGCTCTGTTTTGAACTTCCATTTCGAATAACTCTGCCACTTTTTCATTCATAGATTTGAGCGGCGCAATCTCGTATTCTGAATGATCATCTCTTTCCAAAATGAAGAAAAAAGGATTCTCGAGACGGTCTGGTTCACCTTTAAAATCCATGACGCCTAATACTGTCTTCTCGTCTATTTTTACAAACATGTCGTTGATGGGCACTTCATCATAGATCATTGTGGCTGTCACTCTACCTTTAAACTCGGTATCTCTGAGTCGAGCTTTGCTTTCTTTTGTTTCCATAGCAAATCTCCCCAAGCGTAACACTGTACCGACGAGGTCATTTTTTGGAAGATTCATATCAAATGGCATCATCTTTGGGTCAACGGACCATAACTCTTTTTTGTCATCTGCAAAAAATACGAGCGGATGCACCTCTTCATCATTGAGGTACATCTTGCCGTACCAACCTGATGCTTCAAAAAGCCCGTCGAAACGATGACCTGTCTCGATATCTGACCCTTTCCACCTGCCGTGCATAAAATCGGAGGAAATAGTCTCTAGACTCTGGAAAAGTTCATATGCCTCTTCTGGTGTGGCTTTGCGTTCTGCTAATACGCGATTAAGTAGGGCTGTCATAATGAATTTGTTCAAAAGGTTTGACTGTTTATGCTAAAATTTAATTATTGGTTGCTGTTGACGAAGTCAGCAAAGACATTGGCTGCCTCCTGATTTTCCCCTTTTATCTTATGTGCTATTGCTTTTACCTGCGCTTCTTCCTGTTTCACTACAAAGCGAGCGAACTCAAGGTCTTCACTTGTAGCGTATTCGGGTAGCTTTTTGAGTTTCTCGAGGTAGTCTTCTGTCTGATCAAGCATGGTTTCGTAGAAGGTCTTCTGTGGAAGAATATCTGATGCGAGTTCGCCAAAGAAAGCCTGCGCCTTCGCTGTACTCCGAGGCTCTTGCGAAAGCCCATACTTCTCTGCATAGGGCTTATACTGCTTTTGAAGGAATTCCTCAAAAGCTACCCATTCACGATAGAGGATCTTATCTCCATCTTCTGTCACTTTTTCAGAAATGGCGCTTATGCTCAATAGGGCAAAAGCTCGGTTTTGTACTTCTTTCTCGAATAGCTGAAGGAATGCTTCCTGGCGTTTGAGATCTGGATTTTCCTGGCAGAATGCAGGAAGGAGCATGCTTAATAGTCCTAATGTTAGCACTACTTTGAGACAAACGCGTCTCAAAAATGGGGTTGGCAAAGTCATGTTCATGTCGGTTTAGTGTTTCTATTACCGACTTGAACTAGGAGGACCAATAGGTGTTGTAGGTCTTCCGAATTCTGTGATAAATATCACGTAGAATATTTTTTTCTTAGGCGGCTGAGGTTTTCACGAGACATGCCAAGATAAGACGCAAGGTGGGTAATCGGTATTCTATGGATGTATTCAGGATTGTTTTCCATGAGATGAACGTACCTTTCCATTCCTTCCCGATCGGCTAAATTTCGAGCGTGGGTATCAATAAAGTCGATGTATTCTTCCAATAGTTTAATAGCAAGATTGGCCACAACAATTTCTGTTTTCTCAAGAAGCCTTGATTTTTCCATATCCAGTCGCATACACTGACTGTCCTCCATAAACAAGATGGTTTCTTTCGATTCTCTCCCCATGTAGTTATCCATAGAAACGGCCATTTCCCCTTCCAGGGCAAACCAATTCACTATTTCTATGGAATCCTTCAAATAGTAGCTTCTAGCTGCTCCTTTGAGTATCCAATAGGCATATTTGCTATATGATCCCGCTCGAACCACTTTTTGTCCCTTTTTAATATGGACCTCGTCAAAGAGGTCATTCCACTTCTGATACAATTCGGGAGTAATTTCCACATCCTCTCCTAAGTATTGTCTCACTAGATCGATCATGGTACTTTTCTGGTTCTTGCTTTGTGCATAACTGGGGATACCGCTGGGGGCTTGTCGTACAGCACAAGATATGCGCAGAATCTATCTCTTCAAATATTGACGGGCCTTCATTACTGGAATCTTTGAACTCTTGAAGTCTTTCAATTTTCTTGTAATCAGAATATCAGCCTCTTTTTTAGAGCTGTAGAGTATGGAAGTCCATCTTCAAAACCTTTCAAGGACTCGTCATTGAGAGATCGTTCAGGGAGTTCCCCTTGAATTGACTTCTTCAAACTCACGATTTGATTGGGGTAAAGATCATGCTTCTTAGCTAGCTCCTGAAGTATTTCACGTTTTCGTAAGGCTTCTAGCGCTACTTTTGCCTTGAATTCTTTGCTGAAATTGCGGCGCTTTCTTCCCATTTTTCCAGATTTTTAGTGAATTTATCACCTTAATCCGTGGTCCGAAAATTGGGGGAATTATAATAGCACCGACTGCGCGCAGCCCCCCGCGCGTACAGGTTCCAACTCCTGCGCAATGACCATCCTGAAGCCCCACGACGGGCTAGGCATCGCCATGTCTAAACGCATGATTTACCCTGATCATCAACCTACTAAACCCAAGATGGACCTTAGCTATTTCACTTTTTCTTCCCCACAATGCCCATTCCGGCTGGCCTTGTTACAGCCACAGATCATCCCTCCGACCCCACTCAAATATTGCTCCCCCATAGCCTGACAAGTGCGGCTTGCTGCCCCAAGAGCAGCGTCCAACAAAGCATTAAAGGCCAGAGCACGCCTTGCGGCCCCAGCCTTTAATGCTTAAATGTTAGCAACCGTTTTTATTCTTTCAATATTTCCATTTTATCTTCAAATGCAATTGCAATTTGTTTGTTCTTTTTGTCATAAGCTATTTTAGGTAATTTATCGATATGATGAATAATCGAAGAAGCTTGCTTACCTGAAAATATATCTTTTTCTTCATATATTACTTCTCCATTTTCAAGACTAATTATCTTTGGATGCTCGTATAAATCCCAACATTTCTTATTATTAATCGCAAAAATATTTCCGTACACTCCATTAATTTTTACTGCATTTTTTATTTCATTCGTTTTTATATTCCAAATTGCCAAATGTCCTGGAGGAATTGGCTCATCATCTCCATCATCCATAGGCTCTTCATTAGAGGAGCATATTAAGATTTCATTTTCATTTATAAAACTTGCTGAATTAATTTCAGTTCCTACATTGGGAGGAGTTATTCCTTTATCTAATAATTGGGGGGTTGCAATACATTCCTCAATATTAAATAATTCTATCCCGTCCCATGGATGCCAATACCAACCTTTGCTTAGAATAAACTTATTATCAGGGCTAATTTCTAATCTTGAATGGAAAACATCTTGTGGGTTTCTTTCTACATTATTTGTAATTATTTTTCCTGTTTCAACATCTTCTATGTCTAATTGACAATATTGGTTTGGACAATGAACTAAATAAGTTCGTTCTTTATATTTTAAGAATGCTGCTGGAA
>JBCBPW010000141.1:0-11435 GCA_039820545.1 Bacteroidota bacterium
CTAGCCGTGACGAGTGCAGCTGCCAACTGCCTGAATAATCAGGAGTTTGAAATCAATTTAGCCTTCACAGGTACAGGCAGTAACTTCTCAGTAGTCGATGACCAAGGCAATGCGATCACAGGCGTGAGTGCGGGTAGTTATACCTTCGGGCCTTATGTGACAGGAACTGTCGTCGCTGTTACGGTAACGGACAGCAACGGCGTGGCTTGTGATACAACGATCAGTGGCTTGACAGCTGATTGCATGCCACTGTGTGATCTAGCCGTGACGAGTGCAGCTGCCAACTGCCTGAATAATCAGGAGTTTGAAATCAATTTAGCCTTCACAGGTACAGGAAGCAACTTCTCAGTAGTCGATGACCAAGGCAATGCGATCACAGGCGTGAGTGCGGGTAGTTATACCTTCGGGCCTTATGTGACAGGAACTGTCGTCGCTGTTACGGTAACGGACAGCAACGGCGTGGCTTGTGATACGACGATCAGTGGCTTGACAGCTGATTGTACGCCACTGTGTGACTTGGCCGTGACGAGTGCAGCTGCCAACTGTACCTCAGATTCTACTTTTGATGTGACGCTTACCTTCACAGGTACAGGCAGTAATTTCACTGTAGTAGATAATCAGGGTGGAACCCTAACGGGCGTTTCTGCTGGAACCTATGTCATCGGCCCATTTGCAAGCAATACTTCTGTAGATGTAACGATCACAGATCAAAATGGCGTCAACTGTGACACAACACTTTCTGGGCTTATGGCTAGCTGCGCAGCCCCTTGTGACCTCGTCGTCACGGCAGACGCAAACTGTACCTCTCAATCTACCTTTAGCTTGGATATTTCGATTGCGGGTTCAGGATCGCTCTACGAAGTGTCTGATAACCTAGGTAACAACTACGGTGTATTTGCGCCTGGTTCTTATCAAATCGGTAGCTATGCGTCGGGTGTGGCCGTTGACCTTAGTGTGGTGTATACGCAAGATACGACCTGCACAACCACCATCTCTAATCTAGTGGCCAACTGTGCGCCTGTATGCGACTTGCAGGTAGATACGATTTTTGCAGACTGCATCAATCAAGATTCGTTTGCTATCCGTCTCGTGATTCGAGGATCAGGATCTTATACCATTACAGATAATCTAGGTAACATAGAGACAGGCATTCAAGGTTCTACAGATACGGTTTCGTTCAGTGCCTACTTCAATAGTACGGATGTGAACATCACAGTAACAGATGCGAACCTCCCGAATTGTGACACGACCTTCTTGAGTTTGACTCAGGATTGTACAGTGACAGGAGATTGTGATCTGGCGATTGATACGGCTTATGTACAATGTCTCAGTGATACCTCCTTCAATTGGGTTGTGACCTTTAGTGGAACAGATACCAATACCTATCAAGTATTTGACGACTTGTTCCTTGGATTCTTACAAAATGTGAGTCCTGGAACCTATACGGTAGGACCTTTTACCTACAATCCTGCCAACCCACTGGCATTGAGTATCATTGTGAATCGTACGGACCTATTTGCCTGTTCAGATTCGTCACACAGCCTTGTAGTAGACTGTGTCGTACCACCTGCCAACAGTTTCTGCAAGGAGGCTACGGTCTTACAGTGTGGAGATTTGATTGAAGGCTCGACGATGGGAGCAGAAAGTGATCCTAGTATTTCCCGTCTGTGCGCAACGAATATCATCAACGATGTCGGTGTCTGGTACACCTATACAGGTGATGGCAACATGGTCTCTTTCACAACATGTCCTACCAATCCGCTCTTAGATACGCGTATATCTGTCTTCAGAGGAAGTTGTAATAACAACTTTGAGTGTCTAGCGAGCAATGACGATGTGGATGTATGTCCAGGGGGACTGTCTCGTGTGAACTTCAAGACGACGAGAGAAGAACTGTATTTCATCTATGTGAGTACAAATCGCAATGAAATGGGACGCTTCTTCCTAGCAGTAGAATGTCAGGCGGTTGTAGATGTAGAACCTGAACTGGGAACAGACATCTATCAAGGAACCGTGATGCTCAAGTGGGCGGTGCCTTCAGAGACAGATGTAGAGGGGTATGAATTGCAGCGAAGCCTCATGGGAGAGGAATTCGAAACGTTGACCTTCATTCCTTGTGAAAGCAATAGCGACGATCGGATGATCTATGAGTTTGTAGATGGTTCTGTCCATTACAATCTTACCTACACTTACCGAGTCAAGCAGACATATATGGACGGTACGGTGAGATATTCTAATCTGGCTGAAGCGGGTATATTTGGAGAACCTGGTGTCAAGGTTGGACCTATTTATCCCAATCCGACACGTACACATGCCAATATTGACATCACGGCTGAGTTTGGAGGTACGCTGAAATATATCATCGTAGATCAACACGGTCATCAGCTAGTCTTGGATGAGGTCGAGCTGAAATCAGGAGACAATACCGTTGTGATTGATGTCTCATGGCTTGTAAGTGGTGTGTACTACATCAAATTTATGTACGGCGAAAGTAAAGCCACGCGTAAAATGGTTTTGATACGTTAAGCTTGCGCTTACAGTATAAAAGGAAGATTGCTGCTAGATATTCTGGCAGCAATTTTTTTATGGGTAAATGTGGAATTTTCCTGAATTCTGACCTCTTTTGTGGCTATGTCCAACATAGGCCACACGTATTTTCCTCAACTAGATGGCTTGCGTACCATTGCTGTTGTCATGGTCATGATGGCGCATTGGCTGCCTTATAGGTGGCTTTCGGAATTGGGGTTCGGACCGTTAGGTGTGTATCTGTTTTTTGTATTGAGTGGGTTTTTGATTACACGCATTCTCCTTCAGTCCAAGAAGCAACTGGACCAGAAGCAAAGTACCGTTGGCCAGCAACTGAAGACCTTCTACATGCGTCGGATTTTGCGAATCTTTCCCATGTATTATCTCCTCATCGGGATCACCTACCTTTTTACGCCTAGCACACGTCCAGGACTTTGGTGGAATTTAACCTATACCAGCAACTTTTACTTGATAGATAAAGGTGACTGGGCAGGGCCTATGTCGCATTATTGGAGTTTGGCAGTAGAAGAACAATTTTATCTCATTTGGCCTTTGCTGCTTTTTCTCATTCCACATCGATACCTCAAACAGGTACTTTGGGGGAGCATCCTTTTTGGGCTGGGGAGTCGTGCGATCATGCAGCTTTTGGGAGCCAGCTACCTCTCAGTTTATATACTTACGCCTGCCTGTTGGGACCTATTTGCGGTGGGGGGACTGCTCGCTTATATGCAATTATATGAAGGCGAAAAACTTCAGATATGGCTGAATCAACGCGCGATATTTTGGGGGGCTCTGGGACTATGCATCTTTACAATGACAGGACACCTCTATTTGCCTGAAAGCATGGAATTCATGCATCAACTTTTTCCCAAATTCTTTTTTGCATGGTTTGTCTTTTGGTTGTTGGGACGCGCCAGTGATGGGTTCCAAGGTACAGGAGGAAAATTTCTGCAACATCCATGGATGGTATATCTTGGAAGGATCAGTTACTCCCTGTACCTCTTTCACAATTTTATGGATGGCTTTTTCTTAGGAATAACATTTCCAGAAGATCCGTTTTGGAGGTTCTTCATGTACTTTGGAGGGGCAGTGATCGTATCTACGGTTGCCTACTATGTCGTCGAGCGTCCTTTTCAGCGCTTAAAGAAATATTTTCCCTATCGTGACAAAACGCTTCAGCCTACATCTTCCACAGACCATTGATCTTTTGTCCAGTCCCATTCATCCGATCATGTGCCGATTGATCTGAAAAAATAGATTTTGTATGGGCTGGAGGAGATATTGAAGAAAAATACTCTATGGAAGCCCTTTATACCCCACTCCTCTATCTACACATCCTTTGTGGTTCCATTGCTTTGGTAGTGGGACCCCTGAGTCTGATAGCCAAAAAAGGAGGAAAGCTCCATCGCTTGATGGGAAAAATATTTGCCACTAGCATGATACTCAATGGGGCTGCTGCACTGCTGATTGCGATAACTCCAGGACACCAGAATTTCTTCCTCTTTGCTATTGGGGTTTTTAGCCTCTATCTCGTCGGCACAGGGTATCGTTTTCTGCGCCTCAAAGGACTGGGAACACGAACCCACGCTCAACCTATTGATTGGACCTTGACAGTATCGATGCTGATTTTTGGTTTGGCCATGTGTGGCTATGGAGGATTCCTGGTGTATCATGGGACTACCTTGGGATATGTGCTGATGAGTTTCGGAACTTTTGGATTGATTTTAGTTTATCGAGACGGTCAGCTATTCTTAAAAGGTCCAAAAAATCCTCGTTTTTGGTTGTACCAGCATATCAGTCGCATGTGCGGGGCCTTGATTGCAGCTTATACCGCCTTTCTTGTCGTCAATGGAGAAGCCTTAGGTCTTCCACCACTCGTGGCATGGCTATTCCCCTCCGTGGTGGGTTCCTTGATTCCCAGTTATTGGATCAGGAAGTACAAACGACAAAATAAAAAGGGTAAATCTATTGCTTAGACCATATTGGGGACAATGAAGATCTAGCCAAAGCGTAAACTTTTAGCAGATTTGAAGTCTCCAACATGGCCTTAACACTTCCTTTCTGTATGGAATTGTGTACTTTTCCTACTCTTAAAAGAAAAGTACTCGATATGCGCGTAGGTCTCACACTTCTTTCTCTCATTTTGTGCTCCTGCCTTTGGGCCCAAAAAAATGATTCGATCTCAGGACCTGAAATGCTACAGCGTTTTGTCGGGAAATGGGAAATTGTACCTGGAAGCCTACAATCACGACCTGAGGCAGAAGGTGTAAATCTAGAGTCTGTCAATCTGAGTATGACTTGTGTACCTGGAGCAGACGGATATTCGGTTTATTGTTCTTACAAAGGTTCGAAAGAACTCATGGGACTGGATGTGAAGACTTTTGGGCAAGAGTTGCTGATATTCGAACCTGGCACGCAGATGATCTACAAACTGGGTGGGCTCCGTAATCTGGCTCAGGAGCAGGATTTTGAAGTCATGTATGTGACCATTGGCAAAGGGTATCTCACAGAGCTAGGCAGGTTGGCCTTTACGGAGTATCTGGCAGGGGATGAAGGACCCGCGGGTAAGCATATTTATTTGTGGGCAGGATCGGACCTCAGCCGCTTCAAAGAGATGTCGATCTACTACGATGAAGGAGGAGAAGAGGTCAGACGTACAGCTTGGGAAATGCGGAAGGTAGAAGTAAAGGGAGAAGACAATCAGTGAGAGAAAAGCTGGGTATTTGATGTAAGCCTTTCAGAGTTTGAAACAAATTCATTATCCTGAAGGTGCAGTGTCACATAGCATGTGATATATAAATTCCTTATTATCTGTTATAAAAAAGGGGAAACAAAGAGAAAGAATGTGCATAACCTAAAGAAAAAATATTTTACGCAGTAAAGATAGTCTGGTAAATAAAATTTTTACCAAAGAAGAAATCTTCTCTGTTGATACTTCAATTCTTACCATGTAACCTCTATTCTGAATTTCCCTTGGTAAAGATCTCTAAATTGAACTCTTAGTGTAAGTGCATTTCCATGGGGTGGAATCGCACAGCATTTTACGAGAGAGGATCTCAAAAACTTGGGGAAAATTGACGAGCGCATTCACACGTAGCCTGTGGACCTTCCTATTATGTGCACCTTGGGTCGTGTGCGCACAAATCGGGAATCCCGACTTCTTGGCAGAGGATGTTCCGCAAAAAGCGGGCAATGGTCTTATGAATCGTGGCTATTTCACGGAAGTATACAAAACGACAGAAGAAGCCAGGACTGGTAATCCTCAACGTTCGAGTTTTATTCAAGTTCTGGATCGCACGTGGGAAGTAGCCCGTAATATTGCTCCTAACATTACGCCCACCTCTTTGGGGATTGCCTGGCAGGAAGTGAAGATCCCTGACGGTCATGCCCTCGCAGCTTCACTCCCTCGAAAAGACATTTATATACAGAAGCAAGTTCATCTTTACCGTACAGATTTCTTCATTGATCCCGAATGGGTAGGCAAACAAATTTGCTTGAATACAGAGGGGATCTCGGGAAAGTTTGAGATCTACATCAACGAGCGGCCTGTAGCCCTAAGTAATAGAAGCATGCTGCCTTCTAGCTTTGATATAGGCCAGGCCCTCAAGCCTGGAAAAAACTGGCTATACATCAAGCTAGAGGAAGGAAGTGCAGGACAGTTTTTGGAACCTGGAAAAGGAATTACCCAGTTGCCTCGACTGATCGTGAGGCCAAGGATACATCTGGATAGAATACGATTTCAGGCTTTGGCACTAGGGATAGAAGGCAAGGCCAAGTGGGACTTGAAGATGCGCATACGCCAGTCACTCCCTATTGCTCACACTACAGTCAAACTCAAGGTGGAAATATGGAATCAGAAGCATCAGCAGATCTGGTTGAAAGAATTGCGGGGAAAGCTAGATGAAGAGATCGAGAGCTTCCAAACGGATGATGTCTTAGGTCCCATTGATTACTGGAGCTGTGAAACACCTAACTTATATCAGGTTGTTGTTACGCTTTACGACCGAAAGGGGCGTGTACTTGAATCTATTTCGCAGCCAGTAGGTTTTCGAAAGTATCAATGGAGACGGGAACAGTTTTATGTCAATGGTGTAGAGACGCAACTGAAGGGAATGACTTTCATTCCTGGACAGATAGCTACTGACCAGTTGGCTGATGAAATGAAGCTCATGAAGCAGCATAACATCAATGCATTGTGGGTGAGAGGATTTGGTAGTCCAAAATTTTATCATTTATGTGATTCTCTGGGCTTTTACGTTTTCCCTGAATTGGGATATGCAGAGAAGATAGGGATACAGACGGCGCGATACGCATGGCGGGACATTGTCATAGACCATATCGGTGTACAAATGGAGGTGATCCGGGGACATGCGGCTTTTGTTCATGGGGTTTTGACGGATCCTTTCTCCAAACCTATTTTGGGGTCTTTCTTGAGAAGAGGGTTTTCGGACCTTCCCTGGCAAGATCGGGAGCCGTTTCAGTCTTATTGGGTCAAGCTCAACATCCCCAAAATGCTGCAGGAGGACATACCTGAGGCTTTGTGGGACACGACGGCGCATTTATTGGCGCATAATTGGAATGATCAATGGGTCCAACACGCGCAGGCCCGATCGATGAAGCTTGAAGTAGCGCAAGCCTTCAAGCGAGAACCCGGATATATTGATCCGCAGGGAAAACCCAGACCCTCCTTGTTAATCTTGAAGAAATGGTTTGAACCGATCAAACTCAATTTATTTCCTGGCAGTCCATCCCTTGTATATGTAGACAATCACTATGCTTTTTTGTCGCTGGAGTCCTTTAAGATGGTATATAAAGCTTGTACGCCTAGCAGTACGCTAGCGATAGATACCTTTGCCGTACGGTCGATTCTTCCAGGGGCATTGGATCAGATGGTGTTGCCCAATCGGATCACGCAAGCTTGGGAAGGGCAGCCTGGGGCATGGCTCGAACTCAACCTCCTCAATCCAAATGGAGAAGAAGTTGCATGGGCTCAACTTTCGACCTTAGGAGAGGAGGCAGTGATCCTCAATGGGCTGGAAGCACCCAAAGTGGCAGAATCCGCTTCTGCGATTGATGTCTATGGTGAAGGATTTCATCTGACGTTTGACAAGGGGGTGGGAATGTTGACAGCCATGGAATTAGGAGGAGAGGAAGTCTGGACAGGTCCGTTACATTTGGGTTTTGAGTGGAAACCTGCCAGACAAGAAGGGACAGCCTTTTATCTAACGGAGCGTCCCGAACAGATTCAGCTTTCTCGTATTGAGGTAAATGAAATCAATAAAGAGATAGAAGTCAGGTATGAAGGGGTTTGGAAAAAAGATCCGCTCTCGCTTCCTTTTGTCGTCATGTTTTCTGTCTTGGGTAATGGACGGATCTATGTAGACTGCCAGATTAAGGGAGAAAAGGTGGCTGCCATTATCCCCCGAATGCAATGGCAAATTCCCTCCCAGATGACGCAAGCCAAATGGCTGGGACCAGGTCCTTCGCTACCAGTCAATTTCTTCTCGCGTAAAGGAAAGTGGGGAGCTTATGAGGGAAATCTAGAAGAGGACTATTTTCAAATCATGGGGCATCTTCCTGATTGGGAGATCTGGGGTGTCGCTCAAATGAGCCTTTGCAATCCACATGGCTATGGGATCAAGATCTATCCGCTTCGGGACAATGCCATCTATCTCTCTTCCCAATCGATTTATGAAGGGACCAATACGTGGTTGCCTGTGACTTCAGGGACGCATATTGCCCTGTATCCCTCTGCCGAAAAAGCACATCAAAAGTCCCTTTTGGGTGGGAAGCGGCTGACCTTCAGGATTGATCTCGTGATTCCTGAATCAGCTCCTACTTCGAGTAATCGCTCTTGATACGAAGCATGTTAGGGAGTTCAGAAATGAATAGAAATGTCCTGCCCAGTTATACCAAACTGCGCAGGACATTTCTTTGGTCTGATTTATTGGATATTCAGTCGTTGGGTCATACGTCCTCCTCTTTGGGTGTCCAATACGAGTACATACACACCCGAAGGGATAGGAGGAAGGATCAGCGAATGTGTCTGGTTTTTCCGATACTGGCGTTGGATTGGGATCAATGTCTTGACCAGTTTCCCGTTGAGATCTAGTAAGTTGAGGCTGATGTCGTCTGATTCCGTCAGGGTCACCTCTACTGAGAGATGGTTGGAGGCAGGGTTGGGAAATGCCTTCATAGCGTGGAGGTTGACGGGTGGATAGGTCGGAATCGACTCAACAGAAACTACGGTTTGGATTTCGTCTTCCTGAACAGGGGCATCGAGTGCTTTCTTGATCTGCGTCCAGAAGTCGGGCTTATCTTTGAACCACAAGATAAACTCATCGCTGCAAGCTGTCTCCTCTACTAGGACAGGAATCAATTCATCCACATGGGTCCGTAGATAGCTGTCATTCTTCTTTTCCTTTGGCTCCAGTTCTGTACGGTAGGATAGGATTTCATTTCCTTCTCTATCCGTGATAAACATGGGATAGGTGAAAAATTGCGTAGGTTTTTCAAAGGTTTCTCCGAAAACCCACTCAATGCCATCTTTGAACCATGCCTGCTTGAATCGGACTTCTCCTACTTGATGTACATTTTCATGGTAGTTCATACATCCCTTTTCGTCGTAGGTGAATCCTAAATTTTCAAACTGCGCTTTAGAGAGTGTGAGGAATGTCTCGATATGCATTGGACGATAGAGATAGATGTTGCGAGAAGCATCAATTTTGGCACGCTCATAGATCTCTCGTAAATGTTGACCTTGGGCTTCGGGGAGAATATTGAAAAGGGCCTCTGTAGGGGTAAAGTAATAGGTTACAGAATCTTTGCACTTACCTGGACGGATACTGACGGGAGCTTTGACAGGCACGTAGGTATAGTAGGTCTGGTGAAAATCGCGAGGCTTTTGGGCAAATACTTCCGCTTGGTCTTCATCGACTGCATACATGGGATAAAATCCCCTATCGACGATTTTGTGCTCTTTTTTATCAATCCAGCTTCGTTGGATTTGGGTATGCTCCTCTTCCAGGGGTTCTCCAGACATGAGCATAGTGGGTCTGTCATCTCCTTTGCATGGGTAGAAGGTCAGCATGATGGCCCAGCGTTGTTCGACGATGGTCATGAAGTGGGTTTGATCCTTCTGATAGTCGAAGCCCATCTGGGATAGTATCTCCATTGAAGGACGGATGACGGGAAACTTTTGTGGAATAGTTGCTGGGGGCATAGCGTGTGGAGCAGAGGGTGTGACTTCGGTTG
The DNA here is from genome assembly GCA_039820545.1 of Bacteroidota bacterium. Classification (GTDB taxonomy): domain Bacteria; phylum Bacteroidota; class Bacteroidia; order J057; family J057; genus JALEFZ01. The sequence continues at coordinate 9,781 of JBCBPW010000141.1, forward strand.
GAGAAATAGCAGGGATCGAATCTGCTGGGGCTGCTGTTACAGAAACAGGTTCCATTTTGGGTTGGGGTGTGGCATTTTCTTGCGTATGGGGCAAAAGGAAAAATATACCTACGACAAGTGTGCTGATCGTACCTAACATGATGAAAATATTTTGAAGGGTGAAAACATGTGATGGACCCATGTCAGGTCGGGGCTGATCTAGGAGATCTTTGACTTTCTCTTGATCTAGCATGAGGGGCTCTTTCCTGGCGGCCTCAAACCATTTGTCGAGATCTTGGGGATTGAATGCGCTCATGATGAGGTAGATTGAGAGGTGGAAAAAGAAGAAATAGATCTTAAAGGAGGGTCTTTCAGAAGTTGGGCGAGCTGCTTGCGACCGCGTGCGAGACGGGCTTTGACAGCTGAGGCACCAGCCTGCTGAATGACTTGTATTTCCTTGACAGCAAAGCCACAGATTTCGTAGAGAATGAGGGCTTCCCTTTGTTTGGTCGGGAGCTTTTTGAGTGCGGCATACAGAATTTGCACATCTACTTGCTGATCCTGCGAAGGGGCTTCATCCTGTAGACTTTGTGCTTGGAACTCCTGGTATGTCCCCTTGAATTTGAACCGTCTGGATTGTTGCTGTAGGACACGGCGGGCGATGCCAAAAAGGAAATACAGAAAGGCTTCAGGTTTTTGCACACGCTCAAATCCTTCATATGCACGCAGCAAGCTTTCGTGTACCAGATCCTGTGGACTGTATTCTCCGTACGCTCTGGCTCGGCAGTACCGGACAAAGGGTTCGTGTAGGGGATCATACAAGGCCCAGAATCGCGTTTTCTTATCGTCTTCTGTGAGCATTGTGAAAATATTGAGTGGTGTTTTTGCCTGGAAGAGAGCCCTCCCTGACATGGAAAAATGATCAGGTGCGCACCTGCGAAGAACTTTCGTTAGGTATGTAGCATGAGCATACAGTTTGGTTACATGTTAAAGGATAATTTTTGAAAAAAATCAGCAAAAGTACTAAGTAAGGATGAAGCGTAGAAGGTAAATATTTGATATTGAATTATTTACATCGTATGACCATTCTACCCGTAGTTCTAATTGAAGAAAGAAAAGATATATTTCCCTTTTAGGAATATTTTGATGCTTTTTTTGGTATTTTATATTAAAAGATATAAATTAAAAGTATGTATAATTTATCCTTTATTTCAAAAAACTCATAAAATCGTCCTAAAAGTCACTTGGAGCCATGAAATATATTATATCAATTGCTTTTATTTTTCTGTCGGCTAATTATATCTATAGTCAACCCCAGTCTATCGCACAGCTGAAAATATGTGCCAAGACGGGCGATTTGGATTGCACGATTGAGCTGGCCAATCGACTGGTAGATCATTTGGGATCAGATTACAGTCCGTATGAAGCATTGCAATGGTATGAGCAGGCCGCCTTGACACAGGATACCCTGGCCAACATTCACTTAGCAGCCTATCTCCTTTATTTGGCACCTGAAGAGTTACACGACTATGAGCGTGCAGCTACTATTCTCAATGGATATTTTGGAGCAGACCTCCCACAGGTCTATTTCCTGATGGGCTATGCCTATCATTTTGGGCTTGGGGTCACCACCAATAGAAAAGAAGCCTTTAAGCAATACCTCAAAGCCAGTTATT
>JBCBPW010000142.1:0-11401 GCA_039820545.1 Bacteroidota bacterium
ATCTTCCTGTAGCTATCCCTGGCAAAAATACAACGGCCAACTTACTTTTGGGATATTATGCACCAGAGATTACAAATAAAAGAGAATACCTTTTTCATGAAATTATGCCAGCCATCTTGCGTGAGGAAGTAGCTGCAGGTGTCATTATCCACGAGAATAGATTTACCTATCAGCAAGAAGGATTAAAACTGATCCAAGATTTAGGAGAATACTGGGAAAGTAAAACAAATCTACCAATTCCTCTAGGTGCTATACTCGCGAAAAAATCTCTAGGAAAACAGACAATTGATGCGCTCTCTGAAATCCTAAGATTCAGCATTCAATTTGCTTTCGATCACCCAGATCAGGTCATGGATTATGTTGCATCTTATGCGCAAGAAATGGATGAGCAAGTGATGAGGTCGCACATTGATTTATACGTGAATGAATATTCTTTGAGCTTGGGGAAAAAGGGAAAAGAGGCAGTCCGAGCACTTCTGCAGACAGGAATCGATATGGGACTATATCCGTATGAGGTGGTGCCTAAGTTTTAGCATTTCGACTTATAACAAAAGACGCTGTAAAAAGATAAGTTGAAATAATCAGTGAAAAGAATCTATACGGGTTGAAGGTGATTGACTACAGGTTATCCAGATACATATATGCTCATTTATCCCCCATCTTCCACACCCCTAGACTACATATAAAAGAAGCCCCACTCGCAGGAGTGGGGCTTCTTATTTTTATGGATATATCCTATGCACGGGGCTGTGCGATATACATTACCGAGCTACACGTTTTTACATTTTGACTCGATCGCATGAAGGAGCGAAAACCAGTCCAAAACCCAGGGATTAATCTTGCTTGTCCATGCTGATACTTCTCACTGAGTAAGCTCACGTAAAAAGCATCAAAGGGCATTGGCTTTTCCTGAATGAGCTCAAAACTATGTTGGACTAAAAGCTCATTCATTGACTTGGGAGAAAAATGGTAGAGGTGCCTAGGCACATCGTAAGCAGCCCATTTATCTCCGTAGTATTCAGCATCTAGCGATTGATAGTTGGGGACTGCAATGATGAGTTTACCGTCAGGCTTGAGGATCTTTTGAATCTGATCCATATAAGCGTGGAGTTGATGTACATGCTCCAACACGTGCCACATCGTAATAACATCATATGCTTTCTCCTCCAATTGGAATAAATCAATAGGTTCTGAGATATGGAGACCGTGGTTTTCTTGAGCTTGTTTTCTAGCTGTATCACTAGGTTCCAGTCCTCTAGCCTCCCAGCCTATGGATTTCATTTTACCCAAAAACTCTCCTGTTCCACAACCAATGTCTAAAATACTTCCTTTCGATTTGCCCGAGACAGAGGTAATCAATTTCTGTTTTTGATCCAGGGTATAGTTCCTTACCCTTTGATACAAATTATTGACCAATCCCTTACTGGTATTCGAATGCGAGATATACTCTTCCGATTCGTAGAAGGATCCTATGTGTGCTTCATCAGGAACCGACTGCGTAAATCTCGCTTCACAATTCTGACAAGACCATACATCAAATGATTGACCCGAAACAGTGTAGTCTTTAGCAGAAAGCACTAACTGGATCGACTTACTTTGGCAAACTGGGCACTTAGTATAATGTACAATTGGAGTAGTTCGTATGTCCATATTTTCGGCTTAAACTCAGACAATTTCCCCAAATAATCCACTTAAATCGCTACCACAAAAAACATTAGGAAAGACAGGACACTTATTTGTATATCAGCTTCTTACAGGACAAAAGATCGAGAAAAAGACTAAAATAACCGACTCAAAAAAACAGTGTACGTGTCATTATACAGAATGCAATATTTTGTGCGATTCTCAGAGCGATTTTCACCTTCCCATATGAACGAGAAGTACAGAAATATCAGCAGGCGAAACTCCACTGATTCGAGAAGCTTGCCCAAGATTTTCAGGCTGTTGTTGAGATAATTTCTCTCTACCCTCAGAGGATAGCGCTTTAAGATTTCCGAAGTTAAAACCTGTAGGAATATTTACCTCATCTAGGCGCATCATTTTTTGAGCGAGTTCTTGCTCCTTTCTGATGTAGCCTGCATACTTAGATTGAATCTCTGCTTGCTCCAATGCAATTTCGCTCACGTCTCCTAAAGCTTGGCGGAGTGATTCGCTTGAATGAATCAATCCACGAAGGCTGATCTGAGGCCTTGTCAGCACTGAATGAGCTTTTACTTTTTGCTTGAGGCCAGAAGTTTCCTGCTCTTTCAGATAAGTATTCAGTTCATCAGGACTGACGGATGTGCGCTCTAAGACTTTGATGATGTGCTGTACTTCCGCTTTTTTATCGAGCATCGCTTGATACCGAGCTTCAGATGCGACGCCTGTTTTGTAGCCAATCGCGGTGAGACGGAGATCTGCATTATCTTGGCGAAGGAGCGTACGATACTCTGCCCGAGAGGTAAACATCCGATAAGGCTCTTTGGTCCCTTTATTGACTAGATCGTCTATGAGGACCCCGATATACCCTTCATCTCTCCTGATGACCAATGGATCTTCTTCCTTAATTTTCTGAGCAGCATTGATCCCTGCCATCAGTCCTTGACTCGCAGCCTCTTCATATCCTGTAGTACCATTGATCTGTCCTGCGAAAAACAGGTTCTCTACAAGCTGTGTTTCGAGCGAGAGCTTCAGTTGCGTAGGAGGGAAGAAGTCATACTCTACAGCATAGCCAGGCCGAAACATCTTCACTTGCTCCAATCCCTTGATAGAATGCAAGGCTTCAAGCTGTACTTCCTCAGGAAGAGAAGAAGAAAATCCATTGACATAGACCTCAACGGTGTTCCACCCTTCGGGCTCCAAGAATAATTGATGGCGGTCACGGTCCGCAAATCGATCAATTTTATCTTCTATAGAAGGACAATATCTCGGACCTAAGCCTCTGATGCGGCCATTGAACATGGGCGAACGATCAAATCCTGACTTCAGGATCTCGTGTGTTTGAGGATTGGTGTAGGTGATATGACAAGGCCTTTGCTGAGCAAGGGGTGTCGTATCTGTAAAGGAAAACTTACTAGGTGTATCATCTCCTGGCTGTTCCTCCATGATATCCCAGTTGATGCTACGCCCATCTAATCTGGGAGGGGTTCCTGTCTTCATTCGACCACTCTCAAAACCGAGGCTTTCTAGCTGTGCTGTCAAGCCTACAGCTGCCCTTTCCCCACTCCTTCCTCCTCCAAACTGCTTTTCACCGATATGAATGAGACCATTGAGAAAGGTCCCATTAGTAAGCACGACAGTTTTTGCGGGGATTTCTAATCCCAACTGTGTGTGTACTCCTACTACCCTTTTGTCCTTGATAACTAGTCCCGTGATCATTTCTTGCCAAAAATCGACATTAGGCGTTTGTTCGAGATGTAAACGCCATGTCTCTGCGAAACGCATACGGTCACTTTGTGCGCGAGGGCTCCACATGGCAGGACCTTTGGAACGATTAAGCATGCGAAATTGGATCATGGTTTTATCTGTCACGATCCCAGAATAGCCTCCTAAGGCATCAATTTCACGAACCAACTGACCTTTGGCTACTCCCCCCATAGCGGGGTTGCAGGACATTTGAGCGATCGTCCCCATATTCATGGTCGCTAGCATGACCCTCATGCCCATATTTGCTGCGGCAGCAGCAGCTTCACAACCTGCATGCCCAGCACCAACAACTACAACATCGTATTCAGGAAACATGATTTTTCTTGATTTCAGTAGCAAAATTAACGTATTCCAGCTACAAATGTTCTCTTACTCCTATAGCTTTTAAACAATAAGATGTTCCACGTGGAACATCTTATCATCAGCCTTCATTACTCTATATTATGTTCCACGTGGAACACTCAAAAAGTTCTCAAAGCAAGCGCTGCTGTTTCTCTTTTTCTCATCATCTCAGCATTCTCCCCATGATCATCCTGCCCTAGTAAATGCAGCACACCATGAATCATCACGCGATGAAGTTCATCTCTGAAGGTATTCCCCATAGATTCTGCATTATCTTTTACTCTGTCTACACTGATATAAATATCAGCTTCTAATAACTCAGAGTCTTCTCGCATCGGAAAAGTGAGAATATCTGTATAATAATCATGTGATAGATAAGATTGATTCATCCTGAGAAGTGCCTCATCTGACATGAATATATAGTTGAGCTGTTCAATATGCGCTCCAACAGACTTTACAAAAAGGAGGATCCAGTCTTTTACTGAATCCTCCTCATCTATTTGGAATGTAATTTCTTCTGAAAAAAACTGAATTCTATCCATCAAATATTGAATATCATCTCTACCACCCGGCCCTCATCCGAAAAGTTCAATTCGTCAGCTAAGTGGGTCATCAAGAAAACACCTCTTCCGCCAATATTCTCCAAGTTTTCAGGAGCGGTAGGATCTTTTAGTGTAGTATGGTCGAACCCCTCTCCCTCATCTCTCACACGGACAAGCAGACGAAAATCATTCTTCTTCTCAATATCAATGTGGATCTGTTTACTCTGATCCATCTTATTCCCATGAATGATTCCATTGTTTACAGCCTCAGTGACGGCAATCATCACATTGCCATACACGTCTTCCTTGAAATCTAATTGATTTCGGATTTCGTCGATCAAGGATTCTACCGTATGGACCACATTGGGGTCACTATCCAGAGAAATCTGCTTGAAAAGTAGATTCTTTGTATCAGACTGGCTACTCATTCCTGCGCTCGAGCTTTTTATAGTATTGTTCGATTAAGATGAGGAAATCGTTGGAATATTCCAACTTATTTGATTTGAGCATCTCCTGGCGGATTCTGCTTTTCAGCTCATCCACAGTGAGTTCATCAGGTGACTTTCGTACAAATTCCTTTCCTGTTTTGGACTCTCTTTTCTTGTCCATTTCACGCTCCCTCACAGACTGATCAGCCTGTAACAAGCGGCTTAAAATATCTTGTTGACGCTTCAGCGTCTCACGTGTCAGTTGCTTATTGATCAAGTCAGACTCCGTCTCCTTCATGTCGTCCATGATCTTACCCATATCACCCAGTGGCTTTCCATTTGATCCCTTCATCTTCTGCTGAGCTTCTTCAAGCTGTTTCCGTATCGCTCTTTGCTGGGCCGCCATCTTATTTAGCTGGTCACTATTCATTTGACCTGGCTTCATCATTTGCTGCATCTGCTTGTTAAGTTGCTGCTGCTGCTTTCCGATGCCCTGCATATTGGGTTTCTGTCCATTGGGTTTGTCACACATCTGCTGACCCGCCATGGCATTTTTCATCTGGGACTGAAGGTCAGACATCGCTTGTGAGAGCATATTCGCCAGATTATTCATGCTGGTCATAGCCTCTTGCTGATGATAATTGATCATCGTCGTCTGCTTATTTCGAAAGAATGTTTGCGAGCGTTTCATGCTACTCACAATATTTTCACTCTCATCTAGGACAAACTTCTGGATCCCAAACATACGATTCGCCAATGCATCCAAGCTATCCTTGACAAGTCCCATATCATCTTGGAGCTTCTTTTGGTTCTGGCTTTTGTCCTTCAATGACGGATCTCCATACTTCAACTCTTTGACATCATTTCTCAAATCTTCCTGATCAAAAGAAAGCGTCAATAGGTTTTCAATCAACTCTCTCAACTGCTCCAAGTTCTGTTGATCCTGAGAACTCTGCATATTCATTTGCATCTGGCTCAACTGCTCGGACATTTCCTGCATCTTCTGAGCAGATTTCTTTTGGGATTGTCCCGCTTGTTGTTGCTGCTGATTCGCATCTTTCTTATTCTTCCTTCCCCCTTCTTCTTGCTGTTTGGAAGCTTCATCTAACTTTTCTGAAGCATTCTCCATTTCAGACTTCGTCTCTTCTCCCTTCTCTTTGATATCCTTCATCCCGTCTTCGTCAGGCGTCTCCGTATCGGACTTCATGTCCTCCAGTTCGTTCAGGTCCTCCTGAATGCCGTCCATCTGCTCATTCAAATCTTCTTGACGATCTTCGAGGTTGTCCAACTCCTCTGAATTCTCCGCCTCTTGGGTCTTCTCTTCTAGAACTTGTTGTTTGGCAGCCAGATTGTCTAGCTTGTTTCTGACCTCATCTATCTTCTGCTGAACCTCTAGCTGCTTCAATAATTCCAAGGTACGCTCGAGACTCTTTTCCATATCCTCATCATTGAATTGCAGTTGGTCCAGCTGCTCCTTGATTTCTTCTGTATTCAACTCCTCCAACCGCTCCTGCAATTCCTCAATCATCTTCTCGATCTCGGGATTGTCCAACTCTTCCATGAATTCATTGAGTTCCTCATATTTATCCAACGTCTGCTCCGAAATCATTTGATTCTCTTGCAACTTCTCTTTCGCCTCTTCGAAGTTCTTCTCCGCTTGCTTCATCTCCTCTAGCATTTCCTGATGTTCCTGTAAGATCTGCTGAATCTCTTTCTTATCATCGAAGTTGAGGTTCTTCTGATTCAGAAGTTTCTCTTGCATCTTCTTGTATGACTCCTTGAGACTTTCGGAGGTCTTTTTCAGCTCTGCTAAAGATTCTTTGACTTCGTCCTGCTTCGCAGTTGCTTCTTCGTACTTTGCATCTAGTGTAGGGTACACCGCCTTGAAAGTAGCACTCGTCGCTTCTTTGGGTCCTGAGACTCCATCGTTATCCCAAACTTTTACAAAGAATTCAATTTCGTCTCCTTCGGATAATCCAAGTTTTGTAAGATCAATTTCATAGGCCTGCTTTTGCAAAAGTGTCTTTGCATCGAAGGCCAGTGGATAGCTTTGGAACTCATCTGTCACCGCGCTCGTTCCACCTGACTTCACAAACTTATATCCCATCTCCATCTTGGAGAATCCAAAATCATCCGCAATCTCTAGGTCTAACGGCATGACGGGGTCTAAGTCCACCAAGAAATCATTGGTAGGAGAGAAAATATAAATAGAAGGATAGCGATCCTGAAGAATGTTGACTCTATAATTGACGGTGTCTACATTTTGAATGTCTTCTGTAGAAGTCAAAGAGATCATATACTGAAACTCTTTCAGCAGCCGTTTATTCAAATTGAAGAAGTTTCCATCTTCTGACTTTTCAAAGGCAACCTCCTCCCCTTTATCTGTTACAAAAAGTGCCTGTTCAATTTCTCCTTGCGCTTGTAGTTCCCAAGTAGCTCTCGCTCCCTTGAGTACTTTGATGTCCCCCACGTTGGCTTCAAATGATTCAGGTGCCAATCCTGTGTAAGCAGGATAAGTCACTTTAATCTTAAAGTTTCGGATGAAGGGACGACGAAGCACATTTAAATTGTATACTTCGGATCTGCCATCCGCATTTCCTATATAAAAAGAGAATCCTTCCTTTACCTCAGTAAATCGGTAAGAGAAGGAAACAGGAGAGTTCCGGTCCAATCCGTAATCTATAAACTGTGCATTTTCATCCTCATTACTCTTTACATAGACAAAGAGTTCCGCGGGTAGTTGATCCCCATCCACTTTCACATCCAACTGAAAATCATTTCCTGCAATCAATTCTTCAGGCAGGTTTTCTACTGAGATGGTAAATGGTGGCGGAGGAATAAAACTCTCGTTGTAATTGAGCAAGCGATGAGAGGAACTTGTCAGAAATGCAGGATTGACCAGAAATGTCACGAGATACGAGAGCAGTGGAATCAGCAGAAACCACAAATACTTTCGATTGACATTGAGGTTGATCGCCTGACTCAAATGAACAGGGGCAATCTCACCTGCTTTTTGATCCAGTGCTGCAGCAGCAAGTGTATTTCCCTGAGGGGAGCTAGATCTTAACTCAAGGAAGTTGAGCAGTTTGTCATTGACATTCGGAAAAAAGCGTTGGACCATCTGTCCGATCTGCCAATCCGAAATGGTGCTACCCAGGTCCATGATCTTCGTCACCGGAAGTAAAACCATGTACCCCAGTACCGCCAGGAAAATTCCTCCCAATAAGAATACCATTCCTGTACGTACCTGCGCGGAAAAACCAAAGAGTCCTTCACTCAACAAAGCCACAAAGGCAATGGAGCTCATGACTAAAAGCAAAATCAGCGAACCACGAATGATCCTATCTGTATAGTACTTTTTCCTAAATTCCTTTAAGCGTTGGTCAAGAAGCTGTTGATGCTGATTCATGATATAATAGATGTACTTTATCTCAACGAGACAGTCTCCCTTAGGTTCCCATGGAGCTCATGAAACAATGAACACGGGAAACCATCGAGAAAAGATTCCAATAGAAATTGGCAAAAACCGATAAGCTGGTGGTGTATAGAATATGGCTTTCTTAATTTCTCTACTTCTCATTACAATCACAAATCTACTTACCTGATATCCTGATTTTTTAGGTGCAAGAAAAAAGGACTACGCAACTTTAGCCTAGATCCAACTCTATCTTGATGGGGCAATGATCAGAATGGACAATATCAGATAGGATGGAAGCACCTGTACATTGGGATGCGAGTTCGGAGGAGATCATCTGATAATCGATCCGCCATCCTTTATTTTTATCTCTGGCACGTGTACGGTAGCTCCACCATGTGTAGTTGTCTCCCTCTGAATGGAACTTCCTAAAAGAATCCTCAAATCCAAGGTCTATGAATTCTGTCAACCACGCTCTCTCATGAGGAAGAAAGCCCGAGCTATTTTTATTTTTTACAGGGTCGTGAATATCTATTGGTTTGTGGACAATATTGTAGTCACCTGAAATAACCAGTTTGGGGAACTCTTGCTTGAGTTCCTTTATATAATCTTTGAAAACTACGATAAACTCATCTTTCATTGCCTGACGATGATCTCCGCTGGAGCCAGAGGGCAGATACAAACCAATCAGAGAATAGTCGTCAAAATCCGCACGTAGTACACGTCCTTCGTTGTCAAACTTGTCCACGCCCATTCCATACTCCACATGCTTGGGCTCCTCTCTTGAGAAGATGGCTACTCCACTGTATCCTTTCTTTTGTGCTGAATGCCAATACGCATGATAGCCTTCAGGATTTAGTTGCGCTTCTGTCAGTTGTTCAGGTTGTGCCTTGGTCTCTTGTAGACAGATGACATTGGGATTTTCTTCTTGTAACCACGTATAGAATCCTTTTTTCTCAGCTGCTCGGATTCCATTGACATTGTAAGAGATGATTGAATGCATATAAGTATGGGTAGGTATTCAGATGAAAATCAAGTATGGATAGATCAGATTAACTACATGGTAACATAATTTTTTTACCATCTAACAGTCGCCTTCAGCGTCCCGGGCATTAGACTCGGGATTATTAGGCAAAAAGAACCAATCCCGATGATGACTCTCGGGACTCCTATCCCCAAATTCCAATGCCCCCAAAGATTACCTGTTGCTAAGCTCGAAAATTATAGCATAAAACTTTTGTTATACTATATTAACCTTTTTTAAAATGCTGCCATCCCTGTGCCTCTAGATCTACCGATTGTCCTGATTCGAGCAAGACTTGGAGGACATCTCGATCTCCTGTAATCTTTCCAATAACAGAGATGTCTTTAATGGCAGAGACTTTTTTGAAATCTTCCAGAGGAACTGTAAAGAGTAACTCGTAGTCCTCTCCTCCATTGAGGGCAAAAGTAACAGAGCCAATTTCGAATTCTTCTCCGACTTTATTTGTCTGCCAATCGATGGGAAGTTTATTTGCATAGATGGTACATCCCTTTTGGCTTTGGTGGCAGATGTGGTGTAGCTCACTTGCCAGACCATCGCTGATGTCCATCATTGAAGTTGGTTGCACACCTTGCTGTTTCAATGTACGAATGACATCGAGACGTGCTTCGGGTTTGAGTTGACGGCCTACCACATATTCGTAGTCCGTAAGGTCGGGTTGGAGATCTGGAGATTTGAGATAAACGGCCTTTTCACGATCTAAGACCAAAAACCCAGCATAGGCTCCGCCGATATCTCCCGTCACACAAATGAGGTCGTTTTCTTTGGCGCCGTTTCGATACACCATTTCTTCTTCCTTGCCCTCTCCCATTGCAGTGACCGAAAGGATGAGTCCTTGTTGAGAACTTGTTGTATCTCCTCCCAACAATGTCACTTGATACTGATCACAGGCAGCTTTGATCCCTTTGTAAATTTCTTCTGCCGCTTCTACAGGAAATCGACTGCTCATTCCGATAGACACTGTCACTCCGTACGGCTCTGCATTCATGGCTACGATGTCACTTAAATTCACAACAATCGCTTTGTAACCCAGCAAATGAAGCGGAACATAAGCTAAATCAAAATGAATCCCTTCCAGGAGCAAATCTGTGGAAACTACGTGAACCTTATCCTTTCCCCCATAGATCACCGCGGCATCATCTCCAGGTCCCTTGATGACACGCTCATCCAAAAACTGAAAGTCTCTGGTGAGATGCTCAATCAATCTGAACTCGCCGAGAGAGGAGAGCGAAGTGTAGGCAGATGGATTTTGTTCGACAGGCTGCTTCATGAAAAAGAGAGTTAGTCCTAAGCGCTGCATCCTGTGAAAGAATGAGCTGCGAATGAGTTGGATTGAATTTTGCTTACCAGAATTATATCGAAAGGGCTTCAAACATACGGAAAATCTTCATCTGTCGAAGGCTTCCGATTTTTGTTTTTCAGTAATCCACGACTTATAAACAGGTTTATCCCCAAATCTGTTTGTGATAATTTTCAAATGACAATTTGATTTTCAAATCATTACGTCTGCTATCTCTTGAAGTCACGACTTTTTTCCACAAAGCAAACAATGGGGAAAAGTCTTTTTCAAGAGATTCCTTCGCATTGGATCACTGCTTAATCTTATCCTCAAGGTAGCCCCGAGAAAATAAGCATGTTTCAATCTGCCTCTTCTTGTCAATTCACTTTTCCCCACAGATTATTATTTATTCTTTTTCTTTATTTAAAATCTATCATAATAGTAATAAGGCTGTGGATAATAGGGATAACTTTTTGTGAAAAAGCTTGGAGTCAATACTAATCCACATTTTTCAACAGCTATCTACATAGAAATAGGAATCTTCAAGAAATAAATCAATGTTTGAACCCATTATTACAAATTCTTTATATCTCTAAACTCATATTCTCTTTTAACCTTCTCTTTTTCTGTCATTTTATTTATTTCGTTCATTAGGATTTTTTTATTCATGAAAATAAAATCCCTGTTGGATAAAAGACTAACTAAGATTTTAGTTATCTACAAATACACATAGCTGTGGAAAAAAGTCAAGGCGAAGATCTTTTGAGCAAATCGCGTGGAAAAGTCTGTTTACATTTTGATGGCTTTACACAGGCATTGGGGATAAGATGTACTTTTCCACCAAAATGAGTGATTTCCACATATGTGTGGAAAAGGATATCCAGGTAGTTTGATACTTATCCCAAAAAGTGAGTGAAAAACCGTGGATAACCGAAGACTGATTATCAA
>JBCBPW010000143.1:0-11312 GCA_039820545.1 Bacteroidota bacterium
ATTATCAAACAAAACCTAGTATTTGTTTAAAAAAAAGTGTTAATTGTAAAACAAGAACACATAGGGTGATAAGTTAGGTGCGATTTGTTTAAGTTTTTCTTGTAGTTGCTTTATCAAAAAACTATGCAGACCTCTTCCGTAAAATTAGACAAAATGTTGCTAGAGAAGACAGCATCTAGTCTTAAGGCCATTGCTCACCCTGTCCGCCTTGCCATGATTGACTTGCTCAAAGATGGGAAGCGGATGAACGTGACGCAGATTTATATGGCATTAGGATTGGAACAAGCGGTAGCTTCTCAGCATTTGAGTATCCTCAAGGACAAGGATATTCTGGACTCCAAGCGTCAAGGCAAGCATTCTTACTATTTCTTGAAACATGCTTGTATTGTCGAAGTGATTGATTTGGTACTTAGTACTTTCGAAGATCACGAGTAACACATGGGCTAGTTGTAAGCCAATCCTTTTACATAGACCCCTCGTGGATTGCTATGTATGAGGAATCGGGAAATGATGTAGCCCCTGTATCATTTGGCTTAAGGGATGTATATATCTCGTGTATGGAATCCTTTGAGTTAGACGTTTGCATATTCGCCAAATGTCCCCTTGACCGCGTTTCCATTGTTTTCGAAACAGTTTAACGGACTGCAAAATATATGCACTGAAAAAAGTCAGGATCTAAATCCCTGGCTTTTTTCTTTTTCTCTCCTTTATGATGATCCTATTCCCTTATCCAACTCTCCAAACTTTTCGCAAATATTGAGGAGTTTCGGGGCCAAGATTAAACAAAACATCCAGAATAGAAAGGCCCGATTCAAAGGGCTCAAATACCTGCGTATAGGGTTCCACTACGAAAGCCTCTGGATAAGAACGTCTAGATGCATCAAAAGTCTGACGCAAATCCTGTGTATAGGTGTCCGAAGGAAGGAAAGCTTGTGTAAGCCGAAAATCAGCAGAGAGCTGCATCAACTCCCAAAGCTTCACAGTGATATTCAGGAGGTGAGGCACTAGTTGGGTTTCTGGCTTTTCGAAGAAGGGACGCAACTCATCCTCATAGTACTCAAAATAGGGAGAGTTCCTGTAAGCAGATACCAGACTGGCCCAATGCTGATGTGGCCAATTGTCCTGAAAGGTGATGTGCTTGTCTTGGATCGGTACCTTGGCCCCTCTACGTTCCACGGGTAGGGTCAGTGGAAGTACACGGTTAGCTACACGGATGTGCGTCCGACTTGTATATTGCTGTTTACGATAATGCTGACATACCTCCAAGGCCATGACAGACTCGTGGATGGCAGCAGCACACCAGTGGACAGGGGGGAAATAGCAAATAGGAAATACCTTCACCCCACAAAACTAAGGAACTTCTCATAGATTGAAAATGGCCTGTATCTTCGCGTTTGGCCCTTGCGTGGGAATTTCTGATCTTGCGCGGGCTCGCTTATATCAAACAAGCCTAGATAAACTGGGTTATTGGGAAAAAGCGAAATATTGGCCAGAGGTCGGAGCGAGTCATCAGAATCGTACCACCTGCCAAGCGAACATACCTCACAATTGCTCATGGGTGTACTGGATTGGGTTATTCTCGTAGGATTTTTGGCATATACTATATGGGATGGCATCCGACACACACAGGAAAAACGTGACCTAGAAAGCCTTGTCCTAGCAAGTAGACAAACGCCCTGGTGGGCAGCGGGACTTTCTGTCATGGCCACGCAGGCATCCGCGATTACGTTTATTGGGACCACCGGCTTGGCGTTTATGCACGACATGCGCTTCCTTCAGGTCTATCTTGGCCTTCCCCTTGCGATGGTCATCCTGTCGGTGACTTTGGTTCCCCTCTACCACAGACTCAAAGTATATACGATTTATGAAGCTTTGGAAGATCGATTTGGGTTGAGACTGAGATTGACGACGAGCTTTTTATTTCTACTTTCTAGGGGAGCCTCTTTAGGGTTTTCTATATCTGCCCCTGCTTATGTATTGGCGTTATTATTTGGTGTGCCGCTTAAGACGACCATTATCATCATGGGCATCATTGCGACTATTTATACCATGTTTGGAGGAATCGGAGGAGTGATTCGAACAGACATGAAGCAGATGATCCTGATGATGCTGGCATTGGTATTCTGCCTCTTTTGGATCATTGGGAGGTTCCCAGCAGATGTGAGCTGGCTGGATGGGCTGCGGTTAGCAGGAAAACTCGACAAACTCACCACGATTGACCTAAGTTTTGATCCACAGGAGAAATACAACCTCTGGTCAGGGATCATTGCAGGTGGATTTTTGATGCTATCCTATTTTGGAGCTGATCAATCGCAGGTCCAGCGAGTACTGACTGCCCGTACATTGGCAGATGCCAGATCCTCTCTCCTCATGTCAGGTATCTTGAAAGTACCCCTTCAATTTTTCATCCTGCTGATTGGTGTATACCTCTACATCTTTTATGTATTCGAAGAGCGACCGTTGCTATTCAAAGCTTCCGATCAAACGGCTCAGATGACTTCCTTCGAAAGCGATTTTCAGCAGATCCAAGATCAGCGAAAAGTTGCGGCACGTAATTGCCTATCGGGGAACTGTGCAGATTTTATCGAAAAGGATAAGGAAGCCGTGATGCTGCGGAAAAAAGCGCTGCACGAAGCTTCTATTCAACAAGGCAAAGTTCAGGATGATACCAATTATGTGTTCCCATTTTTCATTTTGTCTCAGTTACCCACAGGTGTCGTCGGATTGATCCTGGCTGCTATATTGGCTGCGGCGCTCTCGAGCATAGATAGCGGCCTGAACTCGCTGGCCACCAGCAGTGTGATCGACTGGCTTCGACGCTTACAAAGTCGTCCGCGAGGAGATCGCTACTATTATTTGGCTACGCGTTGGGCGACTGCCGCATGGGGCGTGTTGGCGACGAGTTCTGCAGTAGCCTTTGGAGAGACAGACGCCATCATCGAGATTGTCAATAAGGTAGGGAGCTTTTTTTATGGCCCTATACTGGGCGTCTTCATCTTGCTATGGCTTCCTCGTGCCACCTCTAAGAGTGCTTTCTGGGGCTTTATTTTAGGTTTTATGACCGTAATATTTGTGGGGGGATGGTATCTGGGAGAAGAAACACAAACCTATATCTGGGAATTTCCCTTTGGTATGCATCCTGAAGGTTATCATCCGATGTTAGAATATCTATGGCTTAACCCAATCGGTGTGTTGGTGGTCATATTATGCGGGATGGGTTTGGGGAATGGAAAGAAAAGCTGAATTTATATTTCCGAAGATTTATAGTAATTTTCTGTAATACAAGAATGGGAGGAAAGTGGATAAATCCTCCCCAAATCAAAAGAAAGGCATGTCTACTGCGATACATACAGAAAATCTCATCATAGGTGCGGGACCTGCGGGTTTGGCGATGGCAGGAAGGTTGACAAAGGAGGGTAAGTCCTACCTTATCCTTGAGCGAAGCCAAGAGGTGGCCCATAGTTGGCACCATCATTATGATCGTCTCCATCTGCATACGGTAAGTGATTATTCACACCTCCCTCATCAACCCTTCCCTACGGACTATCCACAGTATATTCCTCGCAAGCGATTGGTCGAGTATTATGAGCAATATGCGCGAGACATGGACATTCAGCCTCGATTTGGGGAAGAAGTCATGTCGGTCAAGCGATCGGGCGCGCATTGGGAGACAACCTCAGGTACAGGACAAGTCTATCATTCGGATCAGGTGATCGTGTGTACGGGCTTCAACCGCAGGGTCAACAGTCCTACATGGCCTGGAATGGAGGCCTTTAAAGGGAAGATCATGCATAGCCGACTGTATAAAAATGGTAAACCATTTGAAAATCAGGAAGTATTGGTCGTAGGAATGGGCAATACAGGGGCAGAAGTATCGGCCTGCCTGCATGAACATGGGGCGCATTCGGCTATATCCGTCAGGGGACCTGTCAGCATCACGCTGCGCGATCTCTTTGGTCGTCCGACACAGCTGACCGCGCTCAAGCTGGCGAAACTGCCTCACTGGCTGGGAGACGCGCTGGGAGCGATCGCTTCTCGACTGGCCGTCGGTGACATGAGCAAGTACGGCATTCCCAAGCCTGATGTGCCTCCTGCCAAGCTCCTTAGGACGACAGGTAAGACACCTGTCATCGACGTGGGGGCTGTGCCATTGATCAAGGCAGGTAAGATCAAAATCTATCCTGCAATTGATCATTTTGATGGGGAAGAAGTGGTCTTTGTCGATGGTCGAAGAAAGAAATTCGATACCGTTATTTTGGCCACAGGATACAAAGCAGCGCTGGAAGATTTTATCGAAGATACAACAGGTGTTTTCAATGCAGACGGTTATCCCAAGGCCATCACGGTAGAGGAGCATCCAGGTTTGTACTTCTTAGGCTTTGATCCTTATGTAGCAGGTGGATTGCTTCGCGTCATTTACATGGATTCTGAGCGTATTTTGAAGCATATTTTGTCTCATACAGCCTTATCTTCTGTTGTAACCGCGGAAGCATAGGCATTCTGTCTACTTTCTATCTGTAGAAGCACCCTAGATGAAATTTTTACTTAATCTCAATCAATCTCTGGATGCCATCCGATCCAATTTGTTTCGGGCAGGGATTACGATTTTCATTATTGCGCTAGGCATTACAGCCCTGGTTTTTGTCCGAACATCGATTGATGGCATGAAGTACGGGCTGGGAGCAAGCTTTTCATCCTTGGGAGCCAATACATTTCGAGTGAAAAATCGAGCGACTAGCGTCCGTTTTGGGCGGCGAGGAAAGCAAGCTAGGCAGCGATTTCCCGATATAACCTATCGTGATGCCATGGAGTTTAAAACAGCTTTTGAGGGGATCGCGCCTGTAAGCATCACAGGATCTGGAGGAGGAGCTAACCAAGCAAAATACCTCGATCGAGAGACCAATCCCAATATTTCCATAGAGGGGACAGATGAAAACTACTTACAAACCAGTCGTTACAACGTGGTAGAGGGACGCTTCATTTCCGCAGATGATGTCGAGCTGGCCAAAAATGTGGTGGTGCTAGGATATGAGGTCAAGGAGTTGCTCTTTCCCTTTGAGTCGCCTGTTGGGAAATTCATCACGATCAAAGGAGCTAAGTACAAGGTGATTGGGGTTTTGGAATCCATGGGAACAACAGGGATGTCTAGCTTGGACCGCCGAGTTGTGACGCCTATATCTACCTTGAGAAATAAGGCATCCAATCTAGGTTCTCTCACTTTGAATGTATATGTGGAGAATCCCGAACAGATGGAAGGCTATATGTCAGAAGCGACAGGCGCTTTCAGGGTCATTCGTGGTTTGACACCACGTGAATCGAATAATTTTGCGGTGGACCGAAGCGATGTATGGATCGGACAATTGCTGGAAAATTTCCAGGTGATCACCCTTGCTGCGCAAATCATTGCATTGATTACTTTGCTAGGAGCATCTGTCGCCCTCCTAAATGTGATGCTAGTATCTGTGACGGAGCGGACAACGGAAATTGGGCTGAGGAAGTCTCTGGGAGCTTCTAGCAGCAATATCTTGAGCCAGTTTTTGTGGGAGGCAATTGTCATATGCCAGATAGGAGGACTGCTAGGAATTCTCTTGGGAATCTTGGGGGGAAACATCGTCGGAAACCTACTCTTTGAAGGAACGTTTGTGGTCCCTTGGTCCTGGATCATTGTAGGACTGATTTCCTGCTTCGTGGTAGGCATCTTATCAGGGTTCTATCCTGCTTGGAAGGCCGCTAGAGTCGATCCCATCGTCGCCCTGCGTCATGTCTAATGTATCGTCCTCAGCTTCTATCTCTCTCAGAGAAAGGATCATCTGCTGGGAGGCCGCTTGCCATCTTTCTGCCTTGGCTTGAGGGTACCAAATCAGGACCTGATAGTAATGGGTAGTGCCCTCCCAGACACCTAGCTGATAGCTGATCGACTGGCCTTCATACTTGCCTTTTATTTGCCCCATCAACCCACGCATTCCTCCTTGGCTTAGGGTATCAGGTACCCACGATTTCACCCTGTCAATAGATAGAATCACATTTTCTTTGTGGAAATGATATAGCGAATCCAGGTTCCAATCCTGAGCAGGGGTATGGAGTGCCTCTTTTGCCGTGTGATGCATCGCCAAGTAGACATTCTCACTGGGATTACCCAATTGCACTTGTGCATTTTTGGAGAGGTTTTCTTGGGGAGAAAAAGCAGTGGGAATATCCATTTGATAAATATCCTCTACCACTTGTGTTTGATACAGCAATTCCTCTGGACCACAAGCTGTCACAAGGAAAAGGATCAGCCCTATCCATCCTGTTATATTCAGCCGTTTGATTGTATAATACCCCTTATTCACACTTCGAAAATAGTGCCTTTCCGCCATTCCCAAAAATAAAAAGTTAGGGAAGTATTCATATGGTTGATTGTAAACATTTTCGCAAGCCCATAGCGCAATGGTTCGGGTATTTTCCCTAGTTTTACATCTTAAAGTGAGACTGTTCATCCACTAACTGTAGTTGCTTCCTTGATGATGAAGAATATCCGAACCATTTTCCGAAAAGAGATTGCCTCCTTTTTCAACTCGCTCATTGGCTATATGGTGATGAGTGTATTTTTGATTGGCGTTGGACTCTTCTTTTGGGTATTTGAATACAACATTTTAGAGTCGGGAATCACCCAGATGGATGGACTTTTCATCTACGCACCTTATATGTTTCTCTTTTTGGTTCCTGCGATTACGATGCGGGCTTTTTCAGAGGAAATGAAAACGGGAACCATTGAGTTTTTGGCGACCAAGCCGATCACGACATGGCAGATAATTCTGGGAAAATATTTCGCCTCCATCTTTCTGGTCTTCTTTTCCCTTCTCCCTACCTTGCTCTATGTCCTCTCTGTCAATTGGTTGGGAGTCCTGAACCAGCCGAGTCCGAGTGGAGGTGTAGCCATAGGTCAGATATTTACGAGTATCTTTTCAGGAGAATCCAACCTGGATATGGGTGCCACTTGGGGAGCTTACGTAGGACTCTTTTTCATTGGAGCTATCTTTGCGGCCATTGGGCTATTTACTTCTTCGCTGACCGAAAATCAAATTGTCGCCTTCATCTTGGGGGTATTTCTCTGTTTTTTCTTCTATCTAGGATTCGACTTCGTCGCAGGTATCAAGGTGCTAGACGCTGTCAATGCCCTTTTCCTCAAACTCGGTATTCTCAATCATTATGACAGCATCAGTCGAGGCGTGATCGACACTCGAGATTTGCTCTATTTTATCAGTTTCATCACCGTGACCCTCATCTTGACCTATTTGGTAGTCAACAAAAGGATGAAATAGGGATCTAAGATTACATAGCATGTGGTCTTAGGTGAAATGTAAAATCTGTGGTAAGCAGAAACAGCCTACCACAGATTAAATGAATGTAGAAACCCACAGGGATACAATCTGTATATCACATGCACCTCCTACTTATAAGATCACACTATTTACCGACCATAAATTTCCTCGTCATATGGATTCTGTCACTGTAAAGGTTGATCAAGTACAAGCCTGGCGCAAGATCGTCTAGCTTGATATCGGCTTTGTTGGGACCAATTACGGCCATGCTATTCTCCGCCACAGTTTTGACCAACCTCCCCTGTACATCCAAAATCTCTATCTGTATGACTTCGGATTGAGAAAGAGAAAATCCGATTGTCAGGTCTTCACGAGTTGGATTGGGATAAGGAGGATAAAATTTATCTTCAGGTAGTCGTAGGTTCGCTAGTTCCTCTATGTTCGTCGTGGTAGAGGTATCTGAAAAAACGAGAAATTCATCCCCTTGCTGATAGTTTACGAACATAAAAGGAAGATAAAACATCTCATCAGCTGTACCTTCTCCCCATTTGACACGCTTAGGGGGATTGTTGGGGTTGAAGGGGTTATTCGTCGTATTGTCATAAGTGGCCAGTGCGTGAATCTCACTTCCAGCCTCTATGATCTGAAATTGCTTGAAGAAGTAGGTTCCTTGCCAATTGAAGTCCCACTCAGGAATGGAAACGATGTTTGTGGTGTCTCCAGTAGGTGAAACGGCATAGACTTCCCAATCTTTTCCCAGCAGATGCATATGAGGAGCTACGCCTAGCAAGCTTATTTTGGAAGGGACCGTCCACACACCGTGAAACTGCTTGACGGTATTGGGTTGAATGACGAAGGGACCATTGATTAGGGTGCCGCCAAAAGGGAGCATGACCTCGCGCTGAATGGTACGACCGATGATCTCATCTGGATCGGCAAAGAATAAGTTGACGATGGAAGAATCCGTTTCATCTACAGGCACAGGTGCATAATGCATCTGGATCAGTAAGTCAGAGTTGGCATAAATAGGCTGTCCCAAGCCTTCGGGATAGGTGACGACCAAAGCCCCTGGAACATAACCTGGATAATCCTCGACCTTATCTACTCCAAATCCTCCAAACCCACTGTAGCCATAGCTAGGGTCCTGCGCATCCTTCAATTGGGCCTGACCTGTCGTATCCAAAGCAAACAAAGCATGGTGGACAATTTTATTATTTCCAGGGCGCAACTCGATCGCTTTGAGAATCTTATCCTCCGTCAATCCTGTCGGTAGGACAAAGTTTTGATACTGATCCACATTATTGCCCTGATGTAGGTAGGCTTGGGAAAAAGAAAGGACCAAATCAGGCGTACCTACTTGCGAACCTGTAGGAAATTGGGGGAGGGGAGGAGCCGCATTTGCTGGACCTTCAGGCATGCCTGCGCTCACCCAGTCTGCAATCTTTTGCTTTTCTCCATCCGATAAAAAACGCTCTCCCTGAAACTCCTGGAAATTAGGATCGGGTGGCCAGGGAGGCATGTAGTTGATAGAAGTCACGTACTCAATCATCGGTCCCCAGTCCCGTATCTCCTGATAAGTGGTGAAAGGCATGGGACCTATTTCACCTGCACGGTGGCAAGGGGTGCAATTTTCATAGATGATGGAAGCAATATCTTCCGCAAAGGTGACGCTCTGTGCCTGGATGAGGCTAAACGTCAACAAGCTGAGGGTGATAATCGAAATTAGGCGTTTCATGTGAACGTATTTTTTTGTTGAGATGTGAGGGGGAAATGGAGTAAGTGGAGAAATGAAATAAGCTGATTACGAAAATATTAAGGCTTTGATTTTCGCTCTCTGAGGCGAAGGTCCAAGCACTCACTGAGATGTATTACACTGACTGATCTGTGTGATGAAGCAGCCGATGGCAGTTGTTTGAGTGATGGCGATAGGTTGATCTTCTGCCAAGGATTGGAGTGCATCTCTCAGCTCAGCAGTCGTAGGTTGGGGCCTCCTTCGACCTACACGAACATATTGGTCATTGATTCTTCCCTGATACAATACCTTCTGCTCATGACAAACCACTACTTCAGGTGTCACTTTCACATCAAATTTCTTCGTCATCTTTTGACCTTTATCTATCGAAAGCGGAAATGGAATCTGATATTTCTCCTGGAATTGCTGGATACCTTCAGTTGTAGAATAGCCATTGGGGAAAAGTCCGATAAATCTTACTTGATCTGACTTATACGCCTCGTAGATATGGCGTATTTCGGCTGTGAAGTTTTGGGAAATGATACATTGTTCCCCCAAGAAAAAATAAACGGTCACAGGAGAGGCAGCCGTCTGTGAAGGAGAAAGGCTGGACAAGTAGAAGAGCGTAGCAAAAATGAATGACATAGTGGATGTTTTTTCTTGGACTTGAAACGCATGAGATGGTTTAATCCCTACCATTTTTGAAGAAAATAGGTAGGCCATCCTCCTCGCCATTTCTCCCAATGATCCCATTCTCCCCAAATCAGGCCCTTTCGTCCCTCTCATTTTTAAGCATGATCCCCTCGCGCTACCTTGGATTTTAGAAAATCACATCAATTCATCATACATGAGTTTCTCAGAGAAAGGAAAACAAAAGTTTCTGGAGAAGTATGGACCCTGGGCTGTCGTGACAGGGGCTTCTTCAGGCATCGGAAAAGCGCTCGCCGAAGAAATAGCAGGAAATGGACTGAATTTGATTCTTGTGGCCAGGCGGGGGAAAGTTTTGGATGAGTTAGCCGATCATCTTAGGCAAAACCAGGACGTAGAAGTCAAGGTAGTAGCAGCCGATTTGGGCACTGCTGAGGGTTTGGAGGCAGTCAGGATTGTCTCACAGACTGTAGAAGTCGGATTGTTTATTCCAGCAGCGGGATTTGGCACTTCTGGCGAGTTCATCTTCTCTTCTGTAGAAGAAGAGATCAATATGCTGCAAGTCAACTGTGAGGCTATGTTGGCACAGACGCATGTATTTGCGCGCCGATTTGCTGATCAGGGTAGGGGAGGGATCATCCTCTTTTCCTCGCTGGTTGCTTTCCAGGGCGTACCTTTTGCTGCCAACTATGCGGCGACCAAGGCTTATGTACAGACCTTTGCAGAGGGACTCGGAGCAGAACTGAAAGGAACAGGCGTAGACGTCCTGGCTGCCGCTCCTGGTCCTGTCAGCAGTGGTTTTGGCGATCGCGCCAATATGCAGATGGGCAAGGCCATGAAGCCAGAGCAAGTAGCCTTCCCGATCTTGCATGCTTTGGGTAAGCGTCGCACGGTCTTCCCAGGCTTTATGACAAAGTTCCTGACAGGCGCCTTGAGTTTGCTCCCTCGCTGGGGCAAAGTCCGTGTCATGCGCTTGGTGATGGGAGGCTTCACGGCGCATCAGCGAAAGCCTGTTGTATAGGCTGTCTTCTTTTTTACCTTTCCATTAATTGATGGAGCGCTTTGAGTCCTGCTTCCATGAGTGCTTCTTGCTTCTCCTTCGTGTACATCTCGAGTCTCAGTCGTCCTTTGAGGGCAATCAATCCATGTACGGAGGCCCAAATGGTCAATGCCAGGGCCTCCGCATCCTGTCCTTTGAAGTAGCCTGCTTTTATGCATGCAGCGACCGTCTCAGTAAGGAAATCATGGCTCTTCTTCCCCATTTCAAAAGAACCTTCTTGGGAGGGGACTTTCATCGGCTCGCGAATCACAAACATCAAGTCATAATAAGCAGGGTGAGCAAAAGCAAAACGCATGTAGGCACGGTTCATCGCCTGTAGTCTTTCCATGGGATCTTCGATGGCCTGCTCTGGGGCAAGGAAGGAGAAGAATAAACCAAACGCACGCATCATGATCTCCTGAAACAGCATGTCTTTATCTTGGAAATGGCTGTAAATCGTTGTGGGGCTATACTCAATTTCATGGGCAATCATCCTGATGCTCGTCTCCTGATATCCATGCTGTAGAAAAAGCGTAGTGGCTGCCTCAATGATTTGTTCTCTGAGTCTCGCTTTTTCCCTTTCTTTTCT
>JBCBPW010000144.1:0-11254 GCA_039820545.1 Bacteroidota bacterium
ATGAAGCATATTCATTTTTCATCCTTCGTCGGATCTATCCATGTTGAGCAGTCTTGAGAGGGAACTTACACATTCATTCGTTCTTTTACTGAGGTGACAAAAGTCATGATGTGCTGTATCAAAAGTAAGGTTGACTTTTTCCACACATCAGTATGTTTGAATATATGACAAAAGTCATCTACAAGTCTTTATTTAGAAAGGTTCTAAATAACAATCCCTGTCATATATAGAAAGCGGGAGATCGTATACTCATCTAAAAAAGGCTATATTTGCAATCTGGTAAAGAGAATTACAATTTATGCAGGTACCGTTTCAGGCTGTGCGATTGACCCACCTCTGTGCTCCCGTAGACATAAGAGAGCTTATTTATCTCCCCTCGGATACCTGTATCAATATTTTGCATCAACTTCGCGAAATATTAGGGGTACAGGAAGCATTGGTGTTCTCTACTTGCAATCGGACAGAAGTATACTATCAACATCAAGAAGATATTTCTGAGGAGATCATCAAGCTCCTTTGCATACATAATGGGATTCAGGATCCTGAAAACTACTTTCCCTATTTTGAAGTCATAACGGATGAAAAAGAAGCTGCACGCACGCTATTTCGTGTGTCTATGGGGCTCTCTTCTTCGGTGCTAGGTGATCTTCAGATTAGCAATCAAATCAAGAAGGCTTATATCCAATCCAACGATGCGGGTATGGCCCAGGCCTATTTACACCGTTTGCTTCATACGATTTTCCATACCAACAAGCGCGTCCACCAAGAGACGTGTTTTAGAGATGGAGCGGCATCGGTTAGTTATGCCTCTGCTGAGTTGGCTGCAGAACTGAGTCAGCACATACAAAATCCTAAGGCACTCGTTATTGGGCTAGGAGAAATGGGAGAGGATGTGGCCAAAAGTCTAGATCCTGAATTCTTCTCTCAGATTGATCTATGTAATCGGACGCAAGCCAAAGCGGAAAAGCTTGCAAGGCAGATTCAAGCAGGTGTGCTTCCTCTGGAGAAGCTTCCTAAGAGAATAGGAGAATATGATGTGATTCTTTCGGCCGTCTCTGTCAATGAGCCATTGATCCGTGGGGAATATTTTTCCTTTGAACGCATCGCCCCCCAATACATCATCGACCTGTGCGTGCCCCGAAGTGTGGCCAAAGAAGTAGAGCATGTTCCGTTTGTCATTCACTACGGTGTGGATGATATACAGTCCATCACCGAGCGGACACTTGAGCGTCGCAAAGCGGCCATTCCACATGTGGAAGGCATTATAGAAGAGGAATTGGTGGAATTCTTTGCATGGAGACAGCAGTTGAGCTTTTCTTCTACTATTCAGCAGCTCAAGTCGGCGCTTGAGGAGATCCGCAAAGAAGAGTTGGCCCGTTTTCTCAAAAAAGCCAATCCGCAAGAGGCCGAACTACTCGAAGAAGCGACACGCTCTATGGTTCAGAAGATCGTCAAGCTGCCTGTTCTGCAATTGAAAGAAGCTTGTAAGCGCGGGCAAGAAGAGGAAATGATCGGTATTATCAATGATATTTTCAATCTAGAGAAGCGGAAAGTTAAGCAGCAAGCTTAGACTGATAGAAGGACATCTACACATACAACATATTCCCTCTCAGCATCAACTGGGGGGGATTTTTTTGAACTCTAACTTCGAAGGTTCCATCAAGTACCCCTACAAACGACAACGTGCCATACTGAGGATATCCGTTTTCTGGTATGCTGAGGCTTTGGTCTACACGTTTCTTCCGACGATCTACTAGGATGGTTAGACGGGAGTCTAATAGATTTGGGGGCTACGTAGCTTGATGGCTACGTAGAGCGTATGGGAGCGTATGGGAAAACATCCGTTTTCTGGTATGCTGAGGCTTTGGTCTACACGTTTCTTCTGACGATCTACTAGGATGGTTAGACGGGAGTCTAATAGATTTGGGGGCTACGTAGCTTGATGGCTACGTAGAGCGGCTCTTTTCAAATGATAGGGAATCATCATTTTTACCCTACATTCTCTATACTAGAGCTCTCTGTCATTTTCTTAGCCGTGGTCTTCTTCGGCAGATAAATCATGATCTCTGTTCCCTGGCCCACGATGCTGCTCACTTCTATGGTCCCTTCATGCTGCTCAATGATCCCATGACTGATGGACATGCCTAAGCCTGTTCCCTCTCCTACGGGTTTGGTAGTAAAAAAAGGTTCGAAGATTCGCTTTTGTACCTCTTCTGGCATGCCCATGCCCGTATCTCTGACGCGAATTTCTACCCCGTCTTTGACTGGCTGAGTTTGAATGTTCAACATGCCTCCGTCAGGCATGGCCTGTATCCCATTGCTGAGGATATTCATGAAGACTTGGTTGATCTTGCCAGGATAGGCGTGGATCTGCTCAATGTCGCCATAGGATTTCACAATCTCGATGTCGTGTCCTGCCTGATTCCTCAGCAAGGCAAGGGTCGAGTCTATGCCTTGGTGGACGTCGTACGACTTGCGCTCTTCTTCATCCATGCGCGCGAAGTTGCGTAGACCTTTGATGATCTCTGTTGTACGGTTAGCCCCTTCGTCTATCCCCACGATCAGTTCCTGGATCTCTTCGGTGATATAGTCAATCTCTAATTCTTCCTTGAGTCTTTGTATTTCGGCAAATGCTTCTGCTTTTTCCAACTTCTCTACCGCTTCATCATACGCTTTGAGCAAGGTCATCAGATCTTCTACATCATTTCTCAAAGGATGGATGTTGCCTGAGATAAAATTGATGGGATTGTTGATCTCATGGGCGATGCCTGCTGTCAGCTGGCCAAGGGAGGCCATCTTTTCGGATGATACGAGCTGTGTCTGTGTATTTTTCAGCTGAAGGTGAGTATCCTCTAGCTCTTGAAAGGCGCCTTTGAGTTTGCGGTGAGCCTTTCGATTGGCGATAAACAGATACACCATCAGCCCCAGAATCAGGGAAATGAAGGTGAGCGTGGCAATCAGGAAATTTTGTGCCTTCCGCACACGTTCAGCGTCTTCTTCAATCTCTTGCTGCTCCGCTTCCAATTCGCCGATTTCTTTGACCTTTAAATCTAATAGAAAAGCAATCTGTGAAGAATCCTGCTTCCGCTCTTGCAACAGTCGATAGTACCGATCTCGATCTTTTTTCAAGGACTCGATGGTCTTGTCCAAGCCTGGCTCCCCTTTGCTTGCTCGTTTCTCTAGTGCCTCAATGACATCGTCAGTATCGCCCGCAGGAAGCGGTTCGCGTATGACAGGAGGTGTGGGAGTTGGATTGGCTTCAGGCGAAGGCGAAGGCTGAGGTGGTTTCTGCGAAGGAGGTGTGGGATCAGGCTTGCGACTAGGATTGGCTCCAGCAAGTGCAAGGTATTGATCGGATGTCACTGGGTCATTTTGTATGCGGTAAATATTAGCCAGCTGGACGTAAGCTTTGTTGCGCCCTGCGCTGTCATTCCGCTTTTGGTAAAAATCTACCAATTTTTCATAATCCGATATGGCACGGGGATAGTTCCCGTCATTTTCTGCTTTGGTGGCTCGCACCCAAAGGGCTGCACTGTTAAGCTCCTCAATTTTTTCTGTTGTCTCAGGATCAAAGATACTCCCTAGCGATTTGGCGACATCTTTGAATAATTCGCCTGACTTTGTGTCAAAGGTATTGGGCTTCTTACCCATGGCCTTCAGTTTTTGAATAGCCAATCCACGTCCTTCACCATACCCAACCTGATTACTTTTTTGAACGGCCTTTCGATAAGCTTTTATCGCGCCACGCTCGTCTCCCAAGCCCTCATAGGCTTCCCCCAGTATGTTATAAGCATCGATCTCATGGATCATGATATCTTTAAGAGTAAAAGGCGGAGGGGGAGAAAGTGTGACCTCTTTCTTAAGTTCGCCTCCTAGTCTGAGGGTAGTTTCTGCATAAGCTCTGGCGCGCCCACTAGAAGTCTTCAAAAAGTAGCGTCCAAGCTTGTTCTGCAGCTCCATCTGCTTGATGCCCGATGACTGCCCTACCTCCGCATTGAGTTCTTGGAGGGTCTGGGCATATAACAATCCCCCACCTCCCAAAAGCAGTCCCAAACAAAAGAAACCTATCTGTAAAAGTTTTTTCATGCCCTAATTTCTAGCTCCCAATAGCCCAAGTAGACAAACAAACGGAGAGAGTCGAGTTCATCAAGGTTGAAAGCGTAAATATTTACCCTTCCCTACATCCCTCCTCTACATAGCACCACTTATTCTACTGACATTCAGACAAATAAGCATGCATCCATGAGTCTCAGCCTAATCCTAACTCGAACATTGTCTTTAGATCCACACCTAAAGACCTATAAATATACATTTCGTTGCATGAAATATCTGTAGACTTATCGCTATGGCGTAGGTATTTCTTCAAACCCCTCCAAACTCGCGCGAAGGGTGGATCCCCCCTTCAATTTGAAACTGAAGGGGGCAGATTCTTATTCTTCCTATCAAGGCGCAATCTTCACCCTTACCCCTTCCGAATGACTGGTAAACTCTGGCGCATACATACATTGAATGGTCGTGATGCCATTGCTATAGTTTCCAGGAAGATTCACACGCAAGGGATACTCGAATACATGTGTACCTTCAGGTAAATATTCGAAGAAGAAATTCGTCGCGGCATCTCCTGTACTTTCATAGTAGCCCAAGCCATTTTTGTACTGGTATTGCGAAAGGACATTGATCGGCTCTAAGCCCGCGCCTCGCATATCTTTCATGTGTACGTAAGACATAGCGCGATCTACACGCATTTCGACTCTGATGATGAGTTTGTCTCCTGGCTTCAGATCTGCCTTGTCGATCGCGCGCAATACAGGTCCATCATCTGTCATCACTTCCTGATTGATAGTTTTCTTGATCGACAAAGGTGTTTCAGCAAAGGTGATCTTATCCAGATCCTCAAAGTACTGCCAGTACATAGAACCCCAAGCAGGGGCGTTTCCTGTCTTTTCTAGATGAATTTCGGCTTTCTCCGCAGTCACTTCTGCGCCTGTAAACACCTCTTGATAGTAGCCTGTGCCAGCTTCTGTATCACTTGACTGAATCGCTTCTCCGCCCAACGTCACGCTTACCTCCTGGCTTTCGTTGAGCCACTGCTGACCACCTGTCAGGAGCAATGCGTTGCAGGCAGCGACCGTCGCACGTGTCGTTTTCCAATCGTTGGTTCGCTTGTTTTGGAGGAGCCAGTACTGCATCTCGCTCAGACTTTCGGGATCGTCGGCGATCTCGCCGAAGGCTTCGATCAGCATCGCATGACGCTCGATCGGTGCCTGCCACCAAAACCAGCCATTATTGGCCTTCCAATACATCCCTTTTTCCTTGGATCGAACCGCATTTTGATCCAAAGCATTTATCACAAGATCCGCCATCAAGGATTTGCCTGTCCGATGGAAGAAGAGGCTAAGCATTCCTTGGCTATACACTCCTTGCTCATTCCAGTATTTTTCTGCCTGCCCAGCATAGTAATTGAACGCTTCTTGATTGCGTGATCTGACGGGCACGTCCATATGAAAAGAACGCATATATAGATACTGGACAGCCTGATAACTCAAATGATTATCGCTTCGGTCCAGCTTCTTGATGCGATTGTAGGTTTGGGTCATCTCCTGGTCTACATATTGTACAGCCGAAGTAAGCATCGTCTGCATTTCAGGATCTGATTCACTTACCGCTCCTAGCTTGTTGAGATGGCCCATACCTGTGGCGACGAGGGTCGTGATATAAGGACTGGTACGCATCCCTGGGAACCAAGCGAATCCTCCCTGATTGTCTTGGCGATCCTTGAGTTGACGCTTGGCGCGGGCGTACTCATCTGCCATGCGATTCAGGTCAAATAGCAGACCGATTCGCTGTTTCTGCTCGGCTTCATTTTTGGCGTCTAATACCCAAGGTGTTTCTGCGAGTAAGGCCGATTTGAGCTCCTGATTTTTCTCTAGATTGGATAAAAAGGCCGAAGCATCTTCCGCTTTCCACTGATCAAATATCTGCTTGATCTTAGGATTGCTGTTGGCGATATGGGTAGCCAGGGCATTGGCATAAAAACGGCTGAAGATCTGCTCAGTACACTCATGGGGATACTCCATGAGGTAGGGCAAAGCTTGCACCGCATACCAAATAGGATTGGCCGTTACTTCTACCGTCAGCTGATGCTGGGTGAGCGTCGTGGATTTCTCGCTTTCCTTGAGCTTTTTCCAGCTATAGTCAGCCGATTGGTCTTTTCCCTTGAGTGCAAATGGGAAGGTCTCGGTCACCAACATCCGATTGGTCAATACAGGCAATATATTCTCCTCACCATCCGTAAAATCTCCTGCGTGCGCCAATACCTGCACGGCTACTGCCTGTTGATCTTTAGGAATGACAACTTCCCACTTGACGACTTCACTTGCTTTGGGCGCAAGGGTGAAGGTATTTTCTGCTCTGCTATGGCCATAAAGTTGACTTACAGACTCCATAGAGCGGACATCTAATAGCTTGAGATCGGCAGAGCCTATGAGTGTATCCTCGCTGAGGTTGACGATTTTGGCCGTCATGTAGGTACGATCGCCTTCACGTAAGAATCGTGGGAGGTTGGGCACAACCATGAGGTCTTTTTGTGTCTTGGTTTCCCCTGTGATCTGCCCGATGGTAAGATCCTTTGTATGCGCCAATCCCATGAACTTCCAAGTCGTCAGCGCCTCTGGGATGGTAAAGTCAATGAGAATCTCTCCCTTTTCATTGGTCTCCAAGAGAGGAAAGAAAAAGGCGGTTTCGTTGAGATTGCGGCGAGGGACAATGGGATCTGCTTGTGGTGCTGTAAGTGCTGCTGCTTCAGCAGGAGCAGTAACCATGAGTTCATCCAAAACTTCATCACTCCCAGAAACTGCAACCACGCGCTCTTTCCCTTTTCCCACCATCTGAGCCATAGGAGCGGGCCTTGCGTTATTCTCAGATTCCATCGCAGCATCCCCCATAACCATCGCTTTTTTATTTCGAGTCCTACTCCTATTGGTTCCCCTGAAACTTCTTGAACTATATCCTCCCCCTCCAAAATACCATCCATAGGTATTCAATCTGTCATACACCTGATAATAGCTTCCCACATAGCGGTTCCAATCTACAGCAAGCGTTTGAGAGCCTGCCGTGCCAAAACCAGGTGTTTCTATACGAATACGACCGTAATTGGTCTGATAGGGCCACCAATTCCAGCTGTGAGTGACAAACTGGTCCAGCGAAGCATCGTATAAGGTCGCTACCATCTCTGCGGTCACTTCATCGGCCTTTGGGCCTGATACTTTGAGCTTCCACTGCTCGCGCTGCCCAGGTTGTAAGGGAGAACGAAACGTCATCCATTCTAGTTTGAGCTGCTTATTCGAGTAGGGAACATTGATTATCTGTACTTCGGATTTCAGCTCATTGTGATAAAAGTAGGTAAAGGTAGCTGTCACATTCCCCCGATAATCCTCCACAATCGGAATACGCAATTCCTCAGATCCACGCTTGACTTGTAGCCATTGTTCATCCAAGACGGTATTGCGCAGACTCAACTGGTAGAGGACCCATACTTTCTTTTCTGTAGTCTGGAATGTGTAGACGGCTTGCTCCCCAGGCTGGTATGTCTCTTTGTCCTTTGTGATCTTTAACACTGTAGGTAAAGGAAGGGTCTTTGTATCACGTTTGGTGAGGGTAAAATATACCTCTGCCATCTGTGAGGTATCCGCTACGGTAAAACGAATCTTGTATTTCCCTGTTGGGGCATTTTGGAAGAGTTCTTTGGGGAAAGGTATTTGCGGATTGATCGCTCCTGGAGGGAAAAGTGTCACATTGTCTTCCTTCGTCAGCACCCGCTGATCAAACAATAATTTCTGCTCCTTCCAAGTCGCAATTTCTTGCTCATTTTTGTACATGTCATAGGGAAAGGCCTTACGGAAGTCTTTTTCCATCATGAGATACTGATCGGGCATTTCCCACTTTCGCGCCCTAAATGTCTGCTCGGGCGTCTCTAGCGCAATGATCTCGATCTTCCCTGCCGTTTCGACAAATTGACCATTGAGGTTGTGGGTGATGACCTTGAAGGCCAATAGCTCATCTTTGTATACCTGATCCGGAATGTCGATTCGGATATCCAACGCATTTTCTCCGATTCGTACAAAGCTTTCTGCG
The DNA here is from genome assembly GCA_039820545.1 of Bacteroidota bacterium. Lineage (GTDB taxonomy): Bacteria > Bacteroidota > Bacteroidia > J057 > J057 > JALEFZ01. The sequence continues at coordinate 8,134 of JBCBPW010000144.1, forward strand.
GAATGTGTTTCCCCACTGATGTCCACCACATCTACATAGACTTTGTAGGTAAAAACGGCTTTCCCATTTCTCCCAAAGGCATTCAAATCACCTGGAACTGCCTGAAAATCAAAGCTAAACTTCCCCTCACTGTCTGTATTGGTTTCTCCATTTCCAATCTCTACCTCAGGCGTATTGAACCCTCCCCGATAAAAGTAAAAGGGGAACCAAGGCTGGCGTACGACTCGATACTTCACTTGAGCGCTGGAAATAAAAGCACCTGAAAAGGCCACGGACTTTCCTTGGACATTCACGAGTTCATTGAGCTCGTAGCTGCCCTCGATAGGGTCCATCTCCACACTGAAGGTGGGTCTCTTATATTCTTCTACCTGGATACTTTCATTTCCATAAGGTGTCCGAAGGGTCATCCCTCCTCTTAGCCCACTTGCAGGGGCGATGAAAGAACCTTGAATAGAGCCATAATCATTGGTTGTCAGGTCTAGCTCACTGACTTTTTGTCCGTTAACGTCATGCAGTGCGATATTGACGGGGCGTCCAGACAGGATCTCTGGGTCTCCCGATACGGGATTTTCTATCAGTACCCCTTTGAAGTAAATGGTCTGTCCAGGACGATAGATCTTACGATCTGTGAAAATGACCATTCGTTGATTGGCTAGCTCGGATGGCATATTGCGCCCTCCAGGATACAAAATCTCTTTGGGCGTTTGCCAGGTATCTTTTCCTTTTTTAAAGACAATGACAATCGCCTCTCCATCATACTTGAGCGGAATCTCCAACTTCCCGTTTTCATCTGTCTTGAGCTTTTGTTCCAATCTCGGCATCCCCCGTTCTTTACGCCAGTAGTCTCTGGTGACTTGTTCACGGTACACCAGTGCCTCTACTCCTGCAAGGGGCTGCCCCGTCTCTCGATCTGTGAGAAAATAATGATGCGGGCTGTCGCCTTCGAGTCGATAAGAGACCGAGCTCATACCAGAAACCGTGTAGGACACATATCCCACGGCTCCTTGCTTTGCCTTGAAATTTACATTATCAGAAGTGAGCAAATAGTACTGACCTGACTCCAGTTTGGGGATTTTGAATTCTGCACTGTGTGGGTACAGGTCTTCTGTAGCAGGAAGTTTGGATTCCCAACTTGCGACAACAAGCTGCTTACTTAGGACGTTGGCGAGCTTCTCATCCTTGTATCGAACCTTTTGGATCTCCTTTTCCAGGGCTTTAGAGTAGGGAATGATGCGGAAATACGCTTTGTCTACATTGCGATAGGTGAGCAGTCCACGCCCAGGACCTGAGGGCAGGGTGACTTGTTCTACTTTGGCTTGTAGATCCTTTTGCTCAAGTTGTGCAATCAGACTACGGGCATTTTGTGAAGCACCCGTGTTGGAATACTTCTCCGAAACCTGATTCGCAATCTCATAGGCCGTCAGATAGGCACGCTGCCACTGATCATCCGACACCGAGGGTTTGTAACTATCTCCTCTTTCCTTATACCATCTGGCAATTTCGATCTGGATATTTCCTCTTACGGGTTGATCGGGTGCTTCTTTGAGCAGCTGCTCTAGCGCACGGAGGTACTGCGTAGACTGAGATTTTTGTCCATGCACAAAGGCTAGACGCTGAAGATCGACATCATATAGAGCATCTACAACAGCAGTTGTCCCTAAGTGAAAATCGATCAATTGTTGGTAGATGCGCATGATTTGATAATGCGCATTCGAGGGATCTTCGCTCTTAAACCTTGTTTGTACAAACGTCTTGGCAGGCGCGAGTCCTTGCTCCGCTGTCCATACAAAATCCTCAGGCGTAAGGGGAATGATGGTGCTACTATTTTTTAGAAAGTCGATGGCTCTATGTGCCAAAATATCAAAGAGCGTAGGACGATACTGGTCTGCATTCTTTTCCCTGATCATCACCGCTTCATAGTCCTCTGTGGATGTGTTTTGAAGGAGCACCGTTTCTTCCAGTGAGGCGAGATAATAATATTGGATCTTTTCGATGAAGGTGCGGGTATCCCAGGTCTGAAAATCCTGTGGTGCTTCCTCCACTTTGGTCCGCTGCGTGATCTGCCATTGATAGTTCTGATAATACTGGTAGTAGGACTCCGCCAGCAAGGACTTAAAGATGGCACGACGCAGGGGGCTTCCCTTCTCGGTCTCTTCCAAAAGGCGTGCGTGCAGGAGCGAATCGCTATTTTCTTCGACGACCTGGCTGTACTTCATCCATGTCAACAATCCTTTGACATATTGCGGGTCGTTGGATTCGTTTTCTGCAGCATCGAGAATACTTTGAACTTTGGTTCGAGCATCCTGTGTCTTACGATCTGATTCGAGTTTGGCGACTTCTTTCCAGGCCTTTTCATAGTTGAAGTCTTGGCCCCATCCAAATATTGGCATAATGATAAGCGGGATAAGCAGAATGCGAGTGAAAAATGATTGTGTTTTATTCATAAGGCGATATCTCAATACAATGTAAAGTAAGCTTGTTTATTATTTTACTGTCGCTTTCAGCGGGAGTTCTTTTTTGGGAAAAAGAACCAATCCCGATGATGAATCTCGGGATGGAATTTCAGCCCAGCGCCTATATCCGCCCCTATCTCCAAATTCCAAGGCCACCCCCCCCCAGATTTCCTGTTACTACACTCGAAAATAATACCTGAACCTTATACTACACAGTACTCAATCTATCGACGGGAAGTAAGGCTAATGGTCTCATATATAGTGATTTTTTACCATATATATTGATTGAAGAAGGAGAATTCTACTCCATCAAAAGAAGACAGTAGATATAGTCACAAGTGATTTGCTGGAGAAAATATTGGCTTACTATTTTAAAGAGACGGACATAAGAAAGAAGATGATAGAAATTGATCCTATAGTCTAGGGTTGAAACCACCAGCCTACATTATGCCACTCGCTCAGGGTTCGAAATGGGTTCATTGTCCTGAAGGGACAGTGTCATATAGCATGTGGAGTTTAGTCCCATGCTCAAAGCGTATACCACTTGTATTATTTTCGTTACCAAAGCTTTAGATCTCGACTCACGGTTCTATTCATCTGTCCGTCTCCTTATATATACGACAATTCAGTTTTCGGTTTCCATAAAAAAAGACCCACCAAATGGTGAG
>JBCBPW010000145.1:0-10859 GCA_039820545.1 Bacteroidota bacterium
GAGAAAGAGATCAAATCGCAGAGCTGTTATTTGATACGTAGAATGGGAACATCATGATCTCAGCATCATCACCGCCACGGCGTAGTATATAGAACTTTCGCAAACGCTCCCTCCCTTCCTGTAACTCCTGATGATCCCCTTCACCCCCTCTACGCCCCATAAATCCTCAAAATCCTGATTATACCCCTTCACCCCCTCTACGCCTCATAAATCCTGAGAATCCTGATGCTACCCCTCACCCCCTATACATCCCATAAATCCTCAAATCCTGAGAATCCTGATGATCCCCCTTCACCCCCTCTACGCCTCATAAATCCTCAAAATCCTGATGCTACCCCTCACCCCCTATACATCCCATAAATCCTCAAATCCTGATGCTACCCCTTACGCATAAAGTTACGCCTACCACTACAACAACTTCTTAAACCTCGGTCGCTTAGGCGTCACATCTCCGACTTCCTGCTTCTTCTTGGCTTCAAACTCGCTGAAGTTACCTTCAAAGAAGCGGAGATGACCGTCATCCTCATAGCTGAGAATGTGAGTAGCCAGCCTGTCGATAAACCACCTGTCGTGAGAAATCACCAATACACAACCAGCAAAGTTTTCAAGGGCCTCCTCCAACGCCCGTAAAGTATTGACATCAATGTCGTTAGTTGGCTCATCCAGTAGAAGTACATTGCCGCCTTCCTTGAGGGCCATAGCCAGATGCAGGCGGTTGCGTTCTCCTCCTGAGAGTACACCCACCTTCTTTTGCTGCTCGCTTCCATTGAAGTTGAACTTGCTCAAGTAAGCGCGGGCATTGACCTTATGGTTTCCGATGGTCAGAAATTCCACTCCCTGACTGATTACTTCGTACACCGTTTGATCAGAGATTAGGTCTTTGTGTGACTGATCGACATAGGAAGCCTTGACAGTGGAGCCGATTTCCACAGTTCCTGCATCAGGCTGTTCTTCCCCCATGATCATTCTGAAAAGTGTCGTTTTCCCCACGCCGTTGGGACCTATGATGCCAATGATGGCATTTTTAGGAATTGAGCCGCTGAAATTGTCGATGAGTTGACGACCTTCAAACCCCTTGCTCAGGTTCTGGATATCGATCACCTGATCTCCTAGACGGTCGCCAGGGGGAATGAACAACTCTAGGGAAGCTTCTTTTTCTTTGACCTCCTGGCTGTTCAGCTCTTCATATCGACGCAGACGTGCCTTGCCTTTGGCTTGGCGAGCAGTGGGGGACATACGCGCCCATTCCAGCTCTCGCTTCAGGATCTTCTGTCGCTTGGATTCTGCTTTTTCTTCTTTGGCGAGGCGGTTAGACTTCTGGTCCAGCCATGAGCTGTAGTTGCCTTCAAATGGGATGCCTTCTCCTCGGTCTAGTTCCAGGATCCAACCCGCTACATTGTCGAGGAAGTAGCGGTCGTGCGTGACCGCGATCACCGTCCCAGGGAACTTCTGAAGGAACTGCTCCAGCCAGTGCACACTCTCAGCGTCAAGGTGGTTGGTGGGCTCGTCGAGTAAGAGAATATCGGGACGACTGAGTAGCAATCGGCATAGGGCGACTCTACGGCGTTCACCACCTGAAAGCACCTTTACAGGCGTATCGTCAGGTGGGCAGCGCAAAGCCTCCATGGCTACCTCTAGGGTATGATCCAGATCCCAGGCTTCCAGGTGGTCCATTTGCTCAAGCAGTTCTCCCTGCTCTTCGATGAGCTTCATCATCGCATCGTCGTCCATGGGTTCTCCCAGCTTAAGGGAGATTGCCTCGTAGGCCTCAGTCACCTCTACGATGTGTGAGACTCCTTCCTTTACACTCTCCTTGACGGTCTTATGCTCATCTAATACAGGCTCCTGAGGTAGGTAGCCGATTTTATATTCCTTGTCAAAGACGATTTTTCCCTGATAATCTGTATCCAGCCCCGCAATGATTTTCAGAAGACTTGATTTTCCTGAGCCATTTAGACCTAGCACTCCGATCTTGGCCCCATAGAAGAATGAGAGCCAGATGTTTTTCAAGACTTGTTTCTGTGGGGGAAAGATTTTGGAGACCCCCTGCATGGAAAAGATGATTTTTTTGTCGCTCATATCTAGCTTTTTGCGTGTAGCATAGAATGGTTGATGGCTATCCCTAATTAGTAAAGGTGTAGCAAGTTAGTGTAAAGGGGCCGAATTGTGAACAGATTTGTGGGAAAAAGCGGTCAGTTTGGGAGAGTTGAGGTGCTGATCACCACAACCCAGCGGCAACCAGCATTCTCCTATTTCTATTAAAGCCATCCAAGCTGCAACAAGATTAGGTAAACCAATAAATAGTCATTCAGGATTTAGGTACTTCCATCTTTTTGAAACATATTAGATACTAGTCCGATCATCTTAGACTTGACAATCGAACTTTTAGTAGCTACCTGTAGCTCGATAAAGTATCTTGTCTTTTACACCTAAAAATGTGAAAGGAGAAGTGGGCATCTTCTGTAGATAAAATGGATTTGGATAAAATCGTAGATTAGAAGCCAAAAACGTCTATATTGTCGTCGATCGATTCAAGTGTGCCTTCAAAAGGTCACGAAAAATCCCAAAATCAGTCAAAAAGTGCCTTGACGTACTGCAAAAGGTGTCGTCGATCCCTAGGGAAAATTACCTTATTGCCGATCGACGACATTCACTCAAAAATAAATGCCCTCTATACGCTTAGATGGCCTTTTTTTGCTGTAATTGTATGGGCTCTGAATTGTACCTGCTGGAATTGAAACAGACAAATTGAAATCGTAATCTACTTTTCAGGGCTACTCTGAATTGTACCTGCTGGAATTGAAACCGTTTGGTAAGCATCGGATCAACAGCAGGAAATGACCTCTGAATTGTACCTGCTGGAATTGAAACATATTTCTTCAATGGTCTTTTTATGTTTTAGGACTTCTCTGAATTGTACCTGCTGGAATTGAAACTGAGGGTGTTTGGCCTTGCAAATTGCTACTGGCACTCTGAATTGTACCTGCTGGAATTGAAACATGATGAGCTTATCGAGCTAAAGGAGTTCGTCTACAACTCTGAATTGTACCTGCTGGAATTGAAACCTATGTTGGTTATCGTTCATATCAGTGTAAAATCAGCTCTGAATTGTACCTGCTGGAATTGAAACAAATATTGAGAAAATGGGCGTTAGTAAAACTAAAGACTCTGAATTGTACCTGCTGGAATTGAAACGAGGGATTGATTTCAGAGTTTCGCGGTGGTGGTGTGCTCTGAATTGTACCTGCTGGAATTGAAACCAAATCCGACAATATATGATGACGATCTGGGTACAGACTCTGAATTGTACCTACTGGAATCGTCCTCCATAGACGTGATGAATCACGTCTCTACAGAGACTGGCGCTATTCCCATGGCAGGATTCGAACCTAGTACTCACCATAACCAATGAGCCAACCTTCCTTATTTGGCCGTAGAGTGAATCACCTTTTCTGCCGATATTCTACAAAAAGTGCGAAAGAATTGAATATATGGGGACAAATACATACTTTTAGGGTATATGAATCTGGCAGAAGCAGATACGTATAAGCAACCATTTACAAACACAAACTCTGTCCACATACTTTCCAGCCCAAAGGTTTTCCCACCTTCCATCCTCTTTAAGCATTGTTTGAGGGGATAGCAGCTATTGTCCCACCTCCCGCATGCATTTGGGATATCGTAAGAAATTATCAGACATGAGAATCATTATCCACACCACACCTAACACCCAAACCGTACCCTTTAATCACCAAGTCAAAATTGTAGGTGCTTTGCACAAGTGGCTCGGCCATAACGACCTACACGATGATCTATCTCTATATTCTCTTTCCTGGCTGAGTGGAGGTGAAGGCAATGGCAAAGGACTAGACTTCCCCCAAGGAGCCCGTTTTTTCATCAGCTCTCCGCTGACAGAAGTACTCCTCCCACTTGCTCTCCACATTCCCCAGAATCCTGCGATTGCTTATGGCCTCAAAGCAACCGATGTACGCATTGTGCCAGATCCTGCGTTTGGAGACAGGGAACGCTTCCTCCTCCAAAGCCCTGTCCTGATCAAACGCTCAGATGACGAATCATCAGATGCTCGATCGCATAAGTTTTACTTTCCCGATGATCTAGAGTCCGACCGCTACATGACAGAAACCCTACAGCACAAACTCAAAAGAGCAGGACTATCCCGCAAGGTAAAGGTAAAGTTTGACCGCACCTACCGAAACCCCAGGGTCAAACTCACCACTTATAAAGGCATCCAAAACAAGGCAACTTTCTGCCCCGTCATCATCGAGGGGGAGCCCGAAGCCCTCCGCTTCGCCTGGAACGTCGGCATTGGCAACAGCACAGGCATCGGCTTCGGTGCCCTCCGCTAAAAGAGAAAAACAAGCCCTAAATCCTGCATCGAAGCCCCACAACACCATCTTATAAATCCTAAAATCCCCTAAATCCTGCATCGAAGCCCCACAACACCATCTTATAAATCCTAAAATCCCCTAAATCCTGCATCCAAACCCCTCAACACTATGTACTACACCCTCACATTTTCAGGTCCTTTCGGCTTCATCAAGCCCTGGACCGCCGTCCGCGACGAGCTCACCTTCAGCCAACAATTCCTCACGCCCAGCATCATAGAGGGCATGCGGCAGAAACTCGAAGTAAGCAATATCTTGCGCCATAGACTCACCTACAAAGCCATCAGCATTCAGCAAGAGGTCGTCCATACGCGAGGGTGGAAGGTCCGCAAAAAAGAAAAACGCTATGACCGACCACGTGCCATCCTCAAGAGAGGGGTCCTTCTCAATCCATCTTTGACACTGGCTTTTCCCTCATTGGAGGATGCCCAAAAAGCCAGTAGGCAGCATCTCTGCCTCTGCCGAAATGAAGATGTCCTAATTCCAGCACCTAATATCCAGGAAGAGACTCCTGAGGCATTTCAAACGCGGCAAGGCTTCGAACTCATGTTTGAGCCGCGTCACGATGCCTTTATGGTAGGCTACAACCGCTTCCAACACGCACAGCCCATGTATGGCTGGATCTATGTATCTGACAAGCCACTGAAGAATGAAGAAAGCGTTTGATCATCTATTGGCAAAGGGAGCGAGCAACGGTTCGACGACTTTGATAGACCATCTAGCGCATGTGGCCTTCATGGCCGAACGCTTCGCTCAGTACTTGGAGCTAGATCGAGATTGGGCTAGGCAAGGAGCCATTCTGCATGACATCGGCAAGGCCAGTCCTGTGTTTCAAGCGCGACTTCGTCCCGATTATCAGCACCCCTTGGAAGGTACCAAACCGTATCGACACGAAATTGGTTCTTTGCTGTTTTTGCATCTAGTGTCAGTTGAGAAAAGATCTGCAATGATTGACATGATTGTGGCGCACCATAAATCTATCCTGGGTGACAAACGTAAGCGAGGCCTGCTCGACATGGACGATTCCTACGATACCCAAGGCGTTTTTGACTTGCACATCGTCGACTGGGAAGACTGGCATGATCAAGCCCTAGGAATCTTGCAATATTTTGGATGGGAAACGAGACCTATCAGTCGAGAGGAAGCCTTTGAGACCCTTCAAGAAGTCATCGAGTATTGTGAAGAAAAGCCGCTGGGGTGGTCCTTGTGGAAGGGACTCTTAGTCGGGGCAGATCATTATGCTTCTGCATTGGGAGCGGCCACCTTTCGACAAGGGAAACGCACCTTTCAGGTCCCCGATCTTTCTTTCTACATTCGTTCGCATCCACTCTATCCCCTTTCGCTGCTCCCTACAGACGCTGCCCAACCACATTCATTAGTCACCGCTCCTACAGGGGCAGGAAAGACAGACTTTTTGTTGAGACGGACACAAGGTAGGGTATGGTACACCCTTCCCTTTCAGGCATCTATCAACGCAATGTTTAGGCGTATCAAAACCGATCTCACAGAGCAGAATCCAGGTTTAGACATTCGATTGCTTCATGCAGCTTCCAGAATAATGGTTAAGGATGACCATGAAGAGAAGGATCTACAAAGTTTGGTAGGGGCTGCCATCAAGGTTTTGACACCCTATCAGTTGGCCTCTATCGTATTTGGGTCGAAAGGCTTTGAAACGATCCTGGCAGATGTAAAAGGCTGTGATGTGATCCTGGATGAGATCCATACGTATTCCGATATGTCTAGAGCGATTGTGCTCAAGATCATTGAGGTGCTCCATCACTTTGGTTGTCGACTGCATATTGGGACTGCAACTATGCCAGGCATTCTCTATGATAAGATCCTGGAAGTCTTGGGAAAGGATCAAGTATATGAAATCAAGCTCCCTACGGACATATTGGATACCTTCGATCGCCACATCGTGTATAAGATCTCAGATGGGGAAGCAACGAATGGTGTATTGAAACAAGGGATTCAAGAAGCGCAAAAGATCCTCATTGTTTCCAATAGGGTAGCAGATGCCCAGCTTCGCTTCCAGGAATTAAAGGACCGTTTTCCTGCTATCCCGATGATGCTCATCCATTCCCGCTACAAAAGACAAGATCGTAAAGCACTGGAATTACAACTTACGGAAGTCTTCAACCGTAGTCCCAAAGCCTGTATTGTAGTCTCGACCCAGGTAGTGGAGGTCAGTCTGGACATTAGTTTTGATCTGATGATCACAGACGCCGCCCCTTTGGATGCTTTGATCCAGCGCTTCGGTCGCATCAACAGAAAACGTACCGCTGAAACCATTGGACATTACAAACCCATCTATGTGTTGGCACCACCTGAGGAGGAAAAAGAAGCCAAACCCTATGAGTTGGAGACGATTCAGCGTAGCTATGCCTGCTTGGAAGATGGCGAAGTTTTCCATGAACGAGAGGTACAGAATAAAATGGACAGCGTCTTTACTTCTATTGACCATCCAGGACTGAAGCAGCTTTCCACTTTTCAAGAAGGACAGTTTCAACTCAAGGAGTTATCCCACAAAAGCAAAGCCGTCTTACTGGATGCTTTAGACATTGACACGGTTTCCTGTATCACAGAAAGTGACAGAGAAGCTTATATGCGTGCCCCAAGAGATGAACGAGCAGGTTACGAGCTCTCCATTAGATATTGGTCGGTGGCTCATAAAGGACTCGAACAACTAGAATGGGGAAGTCATCCTTTCATCATTCCTGATAAAGCCTACGATTCAGAGCTAGGATTGATTTTAGATTATCTCGATCCTCAATTTTATGACACAACGTATCAATTTCTCTAATAGACCAAACCCATGATTGCATCAAACATTGGCTATCGTTTTCTCGACATCTACAATGAAAGAGAGGGAACAAGTTTTTCCATCAAAGAATTATTTGAAAAAGTCTTCGTACCTCAGTTTTTTGGATACCCCAAGTACATGCGCAGTGGAGGGAATGCTCCCCTAGAGAATCCCAAGTTCAAGAAAGGAAGACGTCCATCGGATGCCGAAAGAATGGAACGTATCCAAAAAACGGTGGCTAAGATTGATTCAGACCCTATGGGAGCCAGCGGCATTGGCTATCCGTCAGGGGATGTGCTAGCTACTACTTCGGGACAGGTCACAAGTACCATTCTCCCTATTTCATCAGACAACGTGTATGCGAGTTGGGTGGGCGGTGGTTTTGGCGTGGGGGTAAAGGGGGGATATTCTTTGTACTTGAACCATCCTGACATCCTTTGGGACTTATATGAGGGGTGGTCCTATTATCGGGGGTATTTGGAGGAATGGCCAGCCCTGCGTCCCAACCAAATCGATACCTGGAATGGGCAGTGGCTGGCGCATAGATACAACCCACGAAAGTTCTATGCAGAAGCTCCCTTGGCCAATTTTGATCCCTTCGATGTGAAGTTGGGTGTAAAGGAACTGAGAACCCAGTCATGGGTCAAAGTGATCTTTGGCTTGGCCCGGAAATTTCCTGCGTCCTCTCTGACAGCCTACGCATTTAGCTTGGGGCAAACCAACAAGACACTTGGATTTATTCCTCTGGCTCTTCCCAAGATTCGTAAGCTCATTCAGTTATACAAAGTGCTCTTTGGAGGACATCAGTACTTCGAACATGCTGAAATCATCGAGGAAATCTTTGCTGAAAAAAATGGCTTCCAACTCGCCTGCGAAAGAGGAGCCATTGGAACAAGCGCGCTCGAACCCAAATTCATCCGTGACCTGACCTACAAACACAATCCCAAAATCAAATACAATCCTGAAGACACTTATCAGATCGTTTCATTTCAAACCTATATAAGCTGGATCATTGCCATGTTAGACAAAAAAGAACTGCTCCCCTTCAGCCAGCAAATAGCTGGTTCTCTACTCGCTTATGGCCAAAGTGGAACAAGAGGAAAAACGACCCAAAAACGTGCAGTAGAAAAACTCATGGAAAGTAAATCTGCCGATGCCTTTTTGCAGGAACTCCTACCGATCGTAGGTGAGGCCTCTGCTGAACAAGCGGTCCTGTTTCAGGAACTCATTGCCTATGTACACGATTTCTCTCACGAACACTTCAAGCGGTTTCTCGTCCTACTCAAACTTGCCTACATCATTCAGGAAAAGCAAACCTGATGGGTGATATAGAAAATATGATTTGACCTTTTGTTTCTTTCAATCAAAATATCTAAAAAATGAAACCTTATATCTATCTCCGCGCTTTACGCCATGTCGATTACACTGTTTTTTCTGTCAGTGATGGACAAAAAACGTACTACGATCCACAATTCGGAACCGTCGCCTTCTCTAGTGGTCAGCAAGTCAAGCGTTCCATTATCGATGCTGCTTTGACTGAGTTGAATCAGCAGATTGCGCCCATCATCTTCAACTATGAGTTGAAAAAAGACAAGGTATCTGAGAAGGAGGCCTTATCGATGGCAGACCCTTCCTATCCTGACCAGTTATTAGGTGGGTGGATGAGTGCGGCGCAAAAGTCTGTCCCCGTCAAGCGCAGGAGTCCGCTTTCGATCTCTGCCATGCGACCTTTGCATCCCTTATTGTCCAGTATGTACAAGGAAAATATGACCTTTGACCGCAGCAGTCATCATGGGGTACATCAGGTAGTGGTCAAAGACGACAAAGGGCATCCCTTATCAGAGGAGGAGATCAAGGACTTCCTCACGCAGCAGAAACGAACCCTGCCCGCGCGCAAGTTCCTGCAGGACCAAAAGCGTACGGGAGGACTGTTTGTCTATGACATCGCCATTGATTTACGCACACTTTTCTCAGTTTCTCTGAATCCCAACGAACCTGAACTCCTTCCTGAGGTAGCAGATCAATTGAGGGAAAAAGGCTGGACAGAAGGTCAGAATGCTTTCGGGAAGTGCTTGATCTGTCCAAAAGAGACGCGAGAAGAGATCATTCCTGCGCTGGCCAAGGCACTGCTCAACTGGCGGATTACCTCCAACCAGTCGCGGACCTTTTCGCTTATGGCGACTTTGGCTGTAGCCATCAGCACCAATGCCAATGAGTTGGCAGCAGCCATCCGAGCTAAGCTGATGGAGGAAAGAAAAGCCAAGGTCATCCTAGAAAGAGGCTTAGATGAGACAGCGCTATTTGTCACCCTACCAGCCGAGGCTCACATCTTGGAAGCAGAGGGTAGGGCAAAGGCCCTTGATCTGGCAGAAGCACACCTCATCGAGCTGCTTCAAAATTTTGACTATGCGCATCAGCTCATACCAGAGACGGGGGTATAAGCCTTAGAGAGGAAAAATCGAGCGCAGACAAAACGAATCTATATGATCACTGCTACTCTTTACACCTATTATCATCTTTGCTATCGAAAAATGTGGCTATCGTCTCACGGCATCAGCATGGAGCACAGTTCGGATTTAGTCAGTATAGGACGTCATATTCATGAGACAGTCTATCCTCGGAGGAGGGATCGCTACCGTGAGTTTCAGTTGCCAGGAGCCAAAATAGACCACTATGATCCTGAGGCGGGCGTCGTACACGAGATCAAAAAATCGAATAAAAACGAACATGCCCACATTGCGCAGCTACAATATTATTTATGGCTATTGCGCAAGCACGGACTGAAATCGGAAAAAGGAATACTGGAGTATCCTTCGCAGCGACAAACTTTGGAAGTGGTTCTTCAACCTGGAGATGGTGAAAGGATAGAACGGAATGTCCTTGCGATACAAGAAATCTTGCGGGCTTCTTGCCCGCCCAGAAAAGAGGTCCATCATCATTGTCGGAATTGCAGTTATGAGGCGTTTTGTTGGGCGGAGGAGGAAGAAAGTAAAAGGGGCATAGGAGCACCTGAGCGGTGAATGTGTCGTCGATCTCCCCTGATTTACACGTAAGAAAAGGTTGACCTATCTGAAAACAGCCACTACGTCCTTTGACATGCGAAAATATTGTCGTCGATCCCTAGGGGAAATTACCCTATTGGCGGTCGACGACATTCCCTCAAAAAAGAACGCCCTATATGCTCGTATATGGCCTTTTTTTGCTATTTTTATGCGGGCTCTGAATTGTACCTGTTGGAATTGAAACCACAGACAACAAGCGGGGGCGCCTCCATACAAGGCACTCTGAATTGTACCTGTTGGAATTGAAACTATGGATTACATCTTCATTAAGGGAAATATAGTTCCCTCTGAATTGTACCTGTTGGAATTGAAACGAAAAGGCGGTCTGTATTTAGGAGTATAGTACTATCCTCTGAATTGTACCTGTTGGAATTGAAACCATACTTAGATGAGGTGAAATATAGAATGTGTCCTACTCTGAATTGTACCTGTTGGAATTGAAACCGATAGAACCGTCTCCATCCGTGGATGCGCTTGCATCCTCTGAATTGTACCTGTTGGAATTGAAACTCTGAATCAAAGAAGGTATACGAAAAGGTAAAATCCCTCTGAATTGTACCTGTTGGAATTGAAACTCAGTTTCAATTC
>JBCBPW010000146.1:0-10778 GCA_039820545.1 Bacteroidota bacterium
TAATTCAATATGTTGTTTTTTCATTGTGAGTCACATTTGGATCACAATTTATATGTTTATTTATTACACAGTGTACTAAAATCGCCACATGTATTTTCATTCATGTCAAAAGCGTATTCTTTATGACTCCAAATCGCCGACGAGTCCCTACAGATAATCGTCTTATACGTTGATATTCTTCTTGCCCTTTTCTAACTTTCATTCTATTCCTGAATCCGTTCAAACGAACACTTCTCTTTATTTTACAAAGCGAAACTTAACTACTCATGCCAGTCTACGAATTGACCATTAATGGAACAAAACGCCAAGTTGATGTCGCAGCCGACACCCCAATGCTTTGGGTATTACGCGAACATCTCGATATGCCAGGAACTAAATTTGGCTGTGGCATCGGTCAATGTGGAGCCTGCACCGTGCATCTCGATGGACAGGCCATGCGATCCTGCCTCCTTCCTGTAGGCGCCATTCAAGATCGAACCATCACGACCATCGAAGGCCTATCTGAAGCAGGAGATCATCCCGTGCAACAAGCTTGGCTTGAGCATGATGTACCTCAATGCGGCTATTGCCAGGCAGGGCAGATCATGAATGCGGCCGCACTGCTCAAAGAAAATCCTCGTCCCACTGACGAGGAGATCGAGACCGCCATGCATGGCAACCTCTGCCGTTGCGGTACTTATGTCCGCATCAAAGCTGCGATCAAAACCGCTTCTGAAAAACTGGCCTAATACCTACCCTTTCGATTTTTACTGTTCCGAATTTCAATTCAGAAAAATGACGTTAATCAAAAATACCTTCAACCGAAGATCCTTCTTAAAGGCTTCAGCTTTAGCAGGAGGGGGAATGATGCTGGGATTCAACTGGCTCGCTTCCTGTACACCTGTCAATAAAGAAATACCACTTCAGATGCCTGAGGAGTGGTTCAACCTCAATGCGTTTCTCAAAATAGGGGACAATGGCGTAGTAACCATTATGTCTCCCAATCCCGAAATCGGTCAGAATGTCAAGACTTCTATGCCGATGATCGTAGCAGAGGAGCTAGATGTGGAATGGAAAAATGTAGTGGTGGAACAAGCAGGGCTGGATACACAAAACTTTCGCCGTCAGGTGGCGGGAGGAAGTCAATCCATTCGTCAGGGCTGGCAAAGTCTGCGTCGTGCGGGTGCGACAGCTCGCGCTATGCTGGTAGAGGCAGCTGCGCAACAGTGGCAAGTACCTGCTAGCGAGTTGACAACAGCCGATGGTATCATCAAACACGAGAAGAGCGGGCAATCTATTGGCTATGGGTCAGTGGCTACGCTGGCAGCTCAGATTCCCGTACCTGAGGAAGTCTCTCTCAAAGATCCCACAGACTTTAAAATCATTGGCACCAGTAGAAAAAATGTAGATGCCAAGAAAATCGCTACGGGACAGCCCCTATTTGGGTTGGATGTGAAAAAGGAAGGCATGCTGATCGCGATGATCGAACACGCACCTGCCTTTGGCATGAAGATTAAGTCCATAGACGATACTGAAGCACGTGCGATGCCAGGCATCAAGGATATCTTCACGTTCAATACCAAACCCGAAGGAATAGAAACAAAGTGGTCGGACGTTACAGCATTTTCTGACTTGGTGGCGATCGTAGGGAACTCTACATGGGAGGTGATGAAGGCTAAGAAGGCCCTCAAAATAGATTGGGAGGTAAAGAGCAAGGGAGAGAATACAGAGAATCAGCAGGAGGTGCTCTCTGCTGTGCTGAATACCAAAGCAGCGCAAGCTGCGCGACAAGATGGAAATGTAGCTGGGGCATTTCAAGATGCGGCTCAGATCATCGAACGAAGCTATACGGCTCCCTTCCTCGCACACAATACGATGGAGCCGATGAACTTCTTCGCCCATGTGACAACAGATAAAGCTGAGCTGGAAGGACCTATTCAGACTCCGCAAGCTTTGAGAGGACGTGTATCCAAGGTTTTGAACCTCCCTGAAGACAAAGTCTCGATCATGATGACCCGTATGGGTGGTGGCTTCGGACGACGTCTTTACGGAAACTTCGGCGTAGAAGCAGCCCTGATCTCGCAGAAGGCACAAGCGCCTGTCAAGCTGGTGTATACCCGTGAGGATGACATGACCCAGGGTGTTTACCGTCCTGCTTATAAAGTGACGTATAAAGCAGGTTTGGATGCAGATGGCAACTTACTCGGAGTACACATCAGGGGAGCAGGCATTCATGGCAGCCCTGTATTTGCGCATCGTTTTCCTGCGGGAGCGATTGACAACTATCTCGTCGAAAACTACCGAGTAGACTCCAACATCTCTACAGGTGCATGGCGTGCGCCTCGCTCCAACTTCATCGCTTTTGCAGAGCAGAGCTTCCTGGATGAAGTTGCACAAGCGGCGGGGAAAGATCCCATTGCCTTCCGTCTGGATCTATTTGATCGAGCGAAAAGTGATCCTGTGGGCGAGAAGAATGACTATGATCCTGAGCGATACGCAGGCGTGTTGAAACTCGTAAAAGACATGTCAGACTGGGGGAATACAATACCTGGTGTCCATCGTGGGGTCAGTGCTTACTTCTGTCATAATACATACGTAGCCCAAGTCGTCGACGTCAAGATGAGTGGAGCCGAGCCACGTATACAAAAAGTCTGGTGTGCTGTGGACTGCGGGATTGTTGTCAATCCTGAAGCCGCGCTCAATCAGATCGAAGGCGGAATCATTGATGGGATTGGACATGCGATGTATAGTGGCCTGACATTTAAAGATGGAAGACCTGAGCAAAACAACTTCAACTCTTATCGTCTCATTCGTCATTCGGAGGCTCCGCTAGAGATCGAAACACGGTTTGTACAAAACGGGATAGATCCTACGGGTCTGGGTGAGCCTTCCTTGCCTCCGGTTTCGGCAGCCCTCGCCAATGCGATTGCACAAGCTACGGGTTCCCGCATCTATGATCAGCCTTTTGCCAGTCATATGCCTTCGACCTCTGTGATTAATGAGCAAAAGCTTTAGGCCCTATTTGAAACTTCAAATCTGGTCTTAGTTATTAGGAAAGTCTGGAAGATCATGTGTAATCAGAAATTGCCGCTTCCAGGCTTTCTATCATTTGAAGCAGAAACAACATCAACTCCAGATATAATCTGAAGGGAGCGTTCACTCACATTGATCAACGTGCCCACAAGATTATCACAGACTTTGTTTCCAACTCAAGCCAATATAGGGATGGCGATATCCGTCTATCTTAGAGTGAAAAGCTAGACTCGTACAGAAATAGCATAATTCTTAAGAAATATGATGCATGAGTTCAAACAGATCGTTGCGCAAGCGTTGGAAAATCAGCGCTTGGGTATTCCATCTGTTCTAGCCACCGTAGTGGCCTTGGAGGGTTCTTCTTACAGGAGGCCAGGTGTCCGTATGCTCATTTCGGAAAATGGCCAAATGACAGGAGCCGTGAGCGGGGGCTGTGTAGAGAAAGAAGTACTCCGTCAATCGAGGAGTGTTTTTGAGTCAGGACAAGCCAAGGTGATGACCTATGACGGGCGTTACCGGTTGGGGTGTAAGGGCATTCTGTACATTCTCCTCGAACCTCTCTACTTATCTACTGAGTGGCAGCAAATATTTGATCAGCACCTTTCACAACGATTGCCCCTCACGATTGCGTCTTATTTTATCAAACAAGATGGAGAACAGGGAAATTGGGGGTCTGTCATTGAGCTAGCAAACGAGGCCATTCCCTTTTCACCTGCCTTTCTTCCCAAACCTGATTCGGAGATATTTTCTCATATCCTTACACCCTCTCATCGCCTCATCTTGGTGGGTGCGGAACACGACGCCGTCAAATTATGCAAACAAGGCGCGCTGCTCGGATGGGAAGTAGAAGTTATGTGTTCCCTATCCAACCCCAAGTCAAAAGCAGACTTTCCAGGTGCGCAGCAAGTCCTGCCTATGACGCCTGACTTATTTGCAGATCATCCTGTCGGGCCAGACACATCTGTAGTCCTCATGACGCATAACTATGCGCTGGACTTGAAGTACTTGCTCGCGATGAAAACGCGACAGCCTGACTATCTGGGGATATTGGGTTCGGTCAATCGGAGGGAGCAATTGTTTGATGCTTTGTTTGAGCATTTGCCCACCATAGACAGTGAGTTCCTAGATCGTATACATAGTCCAGCAGGGCTCAATATTGGAGCTGTCACGCCTGAAGAGATTGCGCTATCCATCGTAGCTGAGATTTTGGCCATCCAGCGTCAGAAGCAGCCTTTCTCTCTCAAGGAGGTCAAGGGTTCGATTCACGTAAAATGACGTATCCCATTTCCATTTTGGTGCTGGCGGCAGGTAAGGCCAGCAGGATGGGGCAGCCTAAGCAACTCCTCCCCTACGGAGACACCACACTTTTGGGACATTGTATCCAGACGGCCTTGACCTGTCCCGTCCAAGGCGTCTACCCTATTATCGGTGCTTATGCGAATCGTATTCAAGCGGAGATTCAAGTTGATGGTATCCATTGGCTCCTTAATCCTCATTGGGAAGAAGGATTAAGTTCCAGCATCCGACAGGGTATTTCCTATCTGCTCGAAGAGCAGCCCTCCATTGAAGCTGCGCTTGTGTTGTTGGGAGATCAGCCTTTGATCACAGTGCAGGATCTTCGGCCCTTTTTTGATTCATTCGCGCAAGAACCTGAAAGGATGGTATCTACTGCTTATGGAGAGAAATACGGGGTACCCGCTTTATTTCCTCGGAAATACTTCCAGGATCTGCTACTATTGAAAGGAGATCGCGGAGCAGGCAAATGGATGGCGAGCCAGGCAGATATCAAGCGGATCTCGTTGAGTACGACATTTGATGTGGATACACAGGAGGATTATGATATGCTTTTATGAGTGGGGAATTGAAAGGAAATACGTCAGAGTGGTGCGGGGAGTGATTGTGACTTGGCGGTGGGGGGACTGATCACGCCTTAGCGGTGATCCTACCTGGGACTTTATTAATCTACCTTAATGCATTGCATGCGACCTTTGCCGTCCTTCAATTCTTGTAATATTGGATTCGATTACTGCTGTTACCTGTACACTTGAAAATCACACCTTAACCATCCTGACGTATGAATGCCCTTATTCCAGATTCTTCGTTCCCTCGTGTGTTGATCATTGGCGGTGGGTTCGCTGGAATCAACCTTGCCCGATCTCTCCAAAACAAACCCTTTCAAGTCGTGCTCGTAGACAAACACAACTACCACACCTTCCAACCCCTTCTTTATCAGGTAGCTACAGGAGGACTTGAACCTGATGCCATCGCCTATCCTCTACGCAAGATGTTTGATCGCCACAAGGGACTTATCTTTCGCATAGCCGAGGTAAACACCATTCATCCAGAAAAAAAATGTGTCACTACGAATATCGGGAACATCCGGTATGACCATTTGGTGATTGCTGCAGGCTCTCAGACTAACTTCTTTGGAAACGAGGGTTTGTCTCAGTTGGCACAAGGCATGAAGTCTGTACCTGAGGCGCTAGATCTGAGAAGCTTGATCTTGCAAAATTTTGAAGAGGCGCATCAGTTGGAGGAGGAGACAGACATAGACCGCATCATGGACTTCGTCGTGGTGGGGGGAGGTCCTACAGGTGTGGAAACGGCAGGGGCATTGGCGGAGTTGCGCAAGCATATTCTTCCCAAAGATTATCCCGAGCTGGACTTTGATATGATGGACATACATTTAATTGAGGCGGGGCCGAGAATCCTCCGCAGTATGTCTGAAAAATCCTCTGAGGATGCTTTCAAAGCCTTGGAGAAGATGGGCATCCATGTACACCTTGAGACACGAGTCACGAGCTTCGACGGCACGACCATAAAAACCAACTCTGATCTGGAGATCAAAGCCAACACCGTAATCTGGGCAGCAGGAATCAAGGCCGTCAACTTCGAAGGTCTGGAAAAGGCCGTGATAGAACGAGGGGGGAGATACAAAGTAGATGCATTCAATCGGCTGGAAGGATATGAGGATGTATTCGTCATTGGGGATACGGCCATCTCTTTCGAAGATCCTCAATTTCCCGATGGACATCCTCAAGTAGCACAGACGGCCATTCAAATGGGAAAGGTCTTGGGTAAAAACCTTATACGGATGCAGCAGGGAGCAGAGATGAAGCCTTTCAGGTATGCAGATAAAGGGTCTATGGCGACGATCGGTCGCAACAAAGCCGTACTAGATCTAGGCAAGCTTCACTTAGGGGGCTTCATTGCGTGGATGGGCTGGATGTTTGTACACATCCTCAACCTCATCGGCTTCCGCAATAAAGCCGTCGTCTTCGTCAACTGGGTATGGAATTATTTTACTTATGACAAAGGCAATCGCCTGATCATACGACCGTTTAAGCGGAAGGAATGGGGGAAAGTGGAAGGGTGAGGACTGTGGGAGGTTTAATCTTGGGAGGCGCTTATGTACAAAGCATGATATAAGAAGGAAGGTGTTCAAATCAAATGAGTCATCCTGGTGTGGGATGACTCATTTTTGGTAAAGATAGAAAAGCAGGGTGTGATTAAAGGAAATGTAGATAGTCATTGTGTGTAGATAGATAGCTTTAGCAATAGATTATGTTTCATTCGCCTGGCGTGGTAGATGATAAGGAAAAGCTTTGCTTTGCGGGATGATTTTTGCTGTTTTTGTGACGAACATATAGCCACCAGCTGCAGTCTCTGTGATGTGCACTTCATCACCTATAAAAAGTCTCTCCCCCATTGCAGTAAAATTAGGATCTACATAAGCTTGATGTATCTCGTATCCATTAGAGATGGTCACCATCAAGCCATTTTGCAAGATGTTTCTTACAATAAAAGGGAGTTGGACCTCAGGTTGAGTAGGGGCTTCCTCCTCCTTCTGCTTAGGTTTTCCCCGAATAAAGCCCAGAAAGCTTCTTCTACCTTCTTCGTTTTTTGATGATCTCTTCATCGTAATCAATAATTAAATTTACACACAACTAAACATAAAGACAGTAAGAACGATGAAGGGAAGGTCTATTAATCTTCATCAAACTACTATACGAGCTTACCAAGACCATATACAAATACCTGATCATCAAAACTTTAATATGCATAAATCCTACTACATAGAATTTAATTCTATGTAGGCAATGTTTGATATTAGTAAAATATGATTTACGCTTCTTCTATCAAAATCCTGTAAACCTCTTTCCACTGAATAAGGAATTGATGAAGAGTCCAAAGAAGACTGCCCATACCGTTGTGGTAAGCCATGCGTTAAACGCTATTTCGTACCCCCATTCGTAGTAGAATGTCTGGGGTATATCTCCTAGATGGTTTCTAAATGCAATAGAGAGAATAATAGCTCCTATGAGTCCACTATAAAAATAGGCAATTAGAATAATCATAAAAGGCCGAGAATACTGTTGTGTAAGTGCTAGATCAGGTGCAGTCTTTTGAACTTTTTGAAATAGATAGAACCAAATTAGCACTGTTAATACAAATCCGTAGCCTAAAGAAGCTGATACTTCTAGATTGGGGGCCTTAGAAATAACAGATCCCAGAGATAGCCACGCAATAAAAATCGTGATAAATAGCCTAGGCATGAAAGGAGTAAGAAAAGCGAAAAGTGAAATCTCTGGTGAGAAGGTCTTCCCTTTCGTAGAAAAAGGTAAATCATTCTTCTCCTTAGCCTTCCAATCTCTCTCAACATCCTCTCTTCGACTAAATAGATTACTCAATATCAAGCCTACCAATAGCAGAGAAAGCCATCCTAACTTTGTGGAGAACAGGAAAATAATGGGAACAAGCAAAAGAAGTATCCCTATGACTAATAGATGACTATGTAATTTGAAATACATATGGGATAACTGCCATGCTGATGATAGATTTAAGCGTTGCGTCTGAAAATTTATGATCGATTGTATATGCTCAACGCCAACAAGATATTTAGATCTCAACTTGTCTAGTGTTGTAATGGTAGCGTCATCCCGTGATTGAGGCAACATGACCATTTCAATTTCATCCTCCAGATTTTTCTCTTGGTCAAACCATGGAGATGCCTTGTGAGTTAAGGGCATACGAGTATCTAGCAATATATCAATCCATGCTTGGGTAGCTTTCTGGAAATCCTTCTCCAAAAAAAGTGGATCCTGAAACATACAAGCTTCCATGTACTCTGCTTGTTGATAGAGATATTCTACCTTATGGTATATTGCCCGAAATAAAAAGTTTCCTTTGATTGCTGTGTGAATATTTACAAAATTAGGACATGCTTGGAAGGTCTCAGTATGGTAAAAATCAAAGAGAAAATCTAGGAAAATCTCTGAGAAATAGATCTCTCCAATCTGATTATCAAGCTGTGAAGGTGGAATATATATATTACTGTAGTGCCCAAAAGTAGAGTAGTACCGATCATCAAGAGAATGAAACTCTTTGCTTAAATATTGAGAGCTAAAGGTGCTAATGATGGGAGGACTTATTCCATATGGAGGCGTCGTTTTAATGTTATTTAGTTGTTGAGTGAGTAATTCTTGAGAGTTGAGAATCCCTCCAAGGCTCAATTTAAAAAGATTCGTACTTGTAGCACCTTCATCTAGGTTGTAAAACCACTCCATCGATTGCGGCTTTATGACTAGATAAATATGATACCTTACTGTCTCCTGCTTTCTTGATTTTCTTCTTAAGTACCGAAATGTACAGAAATCTGATAATGCAGCATCTTCCATTATATAAAATAATCCTGTCTTCATAAGCCTGAAATATGTCTTTTCATCTTCCCAATTTCGTGCGCAATACTATCCATAATCTCCTTGTTGAGTAGCTGAGAAATAGGGTTCTGGTGGATTGCATCTCCATGATAATCGCTCGAAGCTTGCTTTTCTAGCTTTTTTAAGATCTTATACCTCATCTCAATCCTAGGCAAGTCCAAATTACTCCCATAAATGATCATATAGATCATATCCTGAAAATGTGTAATCGCTGCTTCAAGAAGGTGTTCTTTTTCATCCTTCATATAAGATTGAGCAAGCTTTGAAAGCTCTTGCTCTCTATTTAGCTTGAGTAGCCTATTGGTAAAATTTAGCATCCAATAATAATACCTAGCCAAAATCCTCTTAAGTGTATCATAGTTGATAACTTTAGGTCCATGGTCCGTTCCAGATTCTAATAGCTCTAGCTCAAATTCTATCCTTGATTTAACCTCTTCAAGATTAATAGTGATTTGTTCTTTTTGATAATTCAAAAAGCCAAAGAAAAGATATTTGAACAACTCGGGGGAGTTAATAGGATCTGCCCCATCTCCTATTTCAATATATGATAGATTAGTAGAATCGCCCATCAACCGAAGGTGGCTACGAAAGGCATATTCAAAAGCAGAAATAGGAAAGATCCAGTATTTCCCAAATGCGCGGGTACGAGGATCTAATGATTGTGCCCAACTAACAGAAGATGTTGGATCTTGCTCTTTTCCAGGCTGTAATTTCCCCTCTCTTAATTGTTTGATAAACTTATGTCCATACTGCTGCTCGGGATTTAGTTCCTCGATTCCAAAAAAATAGTCTAGGATAATGATATCTGGCCGCTCTTTGCCCTCCTTCCTCTTAGCCATTCTATTCAGATACTCCAAAAAATATCGAACAAAACCTTCCTGAGGTCTATTGAGCTCCTGGTCATCACCCGAAATCCAATCTCCATTTTCACTATCTTGAATAGATTCCTCATTGAGGAACTTCAAGCAGGGATGGTCAGGCGTATTAATCAAATGATCGATCCACTCCTTCTTACTGATGATGGGATCATGCTGCTTAGGTAGTTTGTCACTGTTCTCTTTGCGTAGTCCTTTGTGGGCATAATCATCTACCAATAGACAAGACCATTGGAATCCCCTGATTTTATCACGGAGCCCTTGGGAAAGAGCTTTCATCTTACTTTCAGAATGAAATCTAAAGGGCGTTACTTTCTTGGCATGACCTCCAGGATAATCCTTGACATAAGACTCGCGGAGTTTGCGACATTGAAACTCCAAGTATTCTCTTGCAATCGTAGCTTGGTATAACCCTTTATCATAATAATTGGCTATATCTTGGATCAAGGCATTGAGTCTGGGTATAAATGTCTCTGTGGGAAAAAGAGAGAGGTATCTATGCCATATGCTGCTGTCCATAAAGCGAAAGCGCGGATCCATCCTCCGATGTAGGTACTGGATGATCTCCTTGTAGCTTCGATCTTTTTGGGTGCGATCTTCTGCATAGGTCGGATGCGCCTCAACCTCCATGATGTCATCTGTGCCAATAAAAATAATAGGACGCGGGTATTCCTTCTCCTGCTCCTTCTTGAACTGATGGGTGGCAGAATCTGTCGTCCGCCGATAGAGCCAACGATCTAGCGATTCGTCTTCCTCCTGCAATAAGCTTGTGAGCACCTTCCGATCAAATAAACTTTGATCTTCGATAAACACTATGTCTATCGCTGTCGGGACAGAAAAAGTTTGGGACGCTACAATCGCCTGGACGAGATACATCCCATATTGCATAGGCTGAGAAGTATCGGATGAAGGGTCGATTCTACTCCAATATCCCATATACCTATTTGTGGCCGACGGAGCTTCTGCGGTAGGATTTTGCGTAAGTCCAGCCTGAATAGGGCGTGTCTGATAATATCTAATCTCAAGCGGATAGAACATTTAACTTAGTTTATACTTTTCCATAATCGTTGGGAAACACTTGACCAATTCAGGGTAAAGGTTCCAATATTTGTTGATAAAGGTCTTCTTCATATTGTCTGCACTATGAATATGCAGCTCTTCAGCGGCGAGG
>JBCBPW010000147.1:0-10719 GCA_039820545.1 Bacteroidota bacterium
CCCAAGCTTGGTCTGAGGTGATTTTCCCCCAGCTTCGTCTGAGGAGGCCTGATGCTGGTTTGAGGTGAATTCAACCGAGCTTCGTCTGAGGGGGCCCTAGATTGGTTGTTTTTGGGAAGGGTTGAAAGAGTTTAATTTTTTCAAAAGGTTTTTTGTTCACCTCAATATCAAAAGAGTAATTAGAAATATCAATTAAGCACTCATCAGTGTATTTGATACTGATTGAATTTAATAATAATTGTCTTAGTTTTTCTGAGTCCATTTTTTATCCTTTTAACGAGATTTAATACAATATTGTGGCAGAGGCATTTCTGACTATTCCTGGTATTAGGACTTCGTCTTCATCCAGATGATCTGGGCTAGGTACTGTCTCTGACAACTTAAAAGTTTTACGGAGTAACACTCCTCCAGGTCCTGCTGTGCTACCAAATATTATTGCAGTTGCTTCATCTGTTGTCCAAGAAGTGAAAATACTAAAGTTATCACCTAAATTATGACGTTCAGGGTCAGAGTGCCCTCCTTCTATTCCAAGAGGAATAGCGGTTCCCATCATTGCTAGCTTGTGCATCGCTGGTTTATCAGTACCGACACCTCTATACAAGGTGATAAAATCATCACCTTCATCGTCATCATCATCATAGCCTCCATCGTATGGAATATCATCCGTGTCATCTAGTGAATTATCCGTAATTTCTACAATTGCAATAGTTGTTACTGTACCAACAGTTATTAATCCTAGCGCTTCCAATATAGCTCCCCCTCCAAATATGATACAAGGAGGACAAAAATCAAGGTTACTAGCATTGTCAGTAGAACTATATTTAGCTTGAGACAAGCTAGCACGAAATTCCCTCATGATGACATCCGCTTTAGCTTTGTTCTTCTCATACTCAAACTTATCGAAGTCTTCACTACGACTTACATACCTTCCATCAGGATCAATAAACTTAATGGGATTATTCAAAGTATAATTATACTGAGAATAGGGCCTGTACCCCTCTGCCAAAGGATCCACCTGCCCCCATCTCCCGATGCTGGGGTCGTACCACCTAGCGCCATAGTCGATCCAATCCAGCCCAAAATCATTATTCAGCTCTTTTCCATTGTATGTGTAGGCATTTTCTACCCCCATCTGCGGAATCCAGTTACCTTCCATGGACATCCCAAAGGGATAGTAATGCTGCTCTTGTAGCAACTCTGAGTTGGGGCCTCCAATGGTCAACTCTCCGTCTTGATTGATATCTGAAATCATGACGCGGCTGTTGCCCAGATGGTCGCGTATGCTATACTCGTAGGTAAAGTCTGTGATGGTCGTCCCATCGTTGATGTCAAAGACAGGGACTGCACGCCCTTCTGCATGATACAAGGCTTCTAAGGTAGAGGTACCTCCTACTGTCACATATTCTATACCGCCCACATAGTCTTTGCGAACTGCCTGTCCGTTGGCCGAAATGCTCAGCTTGGATAGCTTATTTCCCGCAGCATCATAGGTCAGTTCAATCTCGTTTCCATTAGCAAATTCTATATGCGCAGGCAGATTCAAGAAATTGTAACTCACTTCTATGCCCTTGTTGGCGTCAAGCTCCATATTTCCATTCGCATCGTATTGATACTCCACGGGAGCATTCGCATTATCCTCAAACCCTTGACTCAGGCTGGTGGCATCGTCTACGCGGAGGAGTTGGTTGTCTGTGCCATAGGTGTAACTCAAAGCATCTATGCTACCATAGGTAGGCGCATTGGGCGTCCCACAAGGCTCAATCAGTCCGCGACGATCGAGTGACAAGATGTTGCCGCGCTTATCATAGGTGATTCCCTCTACGCTGTAGCGATCCGCAGGATTGAATTGGTAGCCATTGGCACTTTCATAGTGCTTGGCGCTTGTCAGTCTGTCTAGCTCATCATATGCCAAGGCATAGTATTGCTGCTCCCGCCCACGCGTCTGCCAAAATAGGTTGGCCACATTTCCGTTGTACTGGGGTGACCCAAGCAAAATCGGGGAATAGGTACTGCCATTGCCATCGTCCACGTTCGGATCACCTGTCCCCTCATTATAGTAGAGTCGCATGGCAAAGACATCAAAACGATCCGCTCCACCTGCATCGACTGTAAAGGTCTGCGACCAGCTCCCTACCCCAATGGTTTGCTCAATCGCATAATTACCTGCTAAGAACGGCAGTTCCTGGTCGAGGAGATATAAGATACTTCCATCACAAAGCCTGACACGGTTGAGGTTAGTAGGGAAACTGATCCCCTGCGTATTGGCCATCTGTTCATAGACTTTGGGCAAAGACTGCAGCTGTAGCACCTGCTCTGTCTCACTACAATTTAACGGACCTGGACAGCAAGGTATCTCATAGTCCAACTCCATGGTGACCGCATCAATCTTGGAAGTGCCGTTAAGGAAGAAGACCAACTGTAGATTCTCTAATTGCTGGACTGTTATTTGATCCGCTTGCAATGCAATGAGACCAGGTTGGCTACCTGTCACAAATAGCTGTCCCCCATTGATGAAGATAAACTTTGTCCCATCCCATAACCCAAATTTGTAGTAGCCTTCCCCTAATATATTCGCAGCTCCTGTGACCTCCACTTTTGCCACAAATTGGGTGATGACTTCATCTCCGTTCAGATCGTTCTTGCTAATATTCCAAGCAGCCTCTCCGAGTTGTATAAATTGTTTGTTTAGCTTCCACTCTATCCCATCATCGATAAAAGAATTCGTGGGTATATGGATCAGGGTCAAATCTTGATAGGGTAAACTCCCATCAAAATTGGCCATAATGGTACTGTATCCAATCCCCTTCGGAGCCCAGCTCGTAGCGTAAGTCCCACAGTTGGGATTAGGGACACAGGGCTGGTAGCAGTCCACATTGAGGTCTTCGTTTCCTAGGCGAAGTCTCAGTAGCTCTGCTAGCTCTACCGTTTGCTCTCCACAGGAAGCAGGATCGACTTCGGGTAAGTCTGCACAATCTCCTCTAGAATTAGCGGATCGCAGACGGTTGAGGTGGGTCATCCACCCCCTCACATTATACTGATAGTCAAGAGACTGCAAGCCATCTTGCAAGTCTTTCTCGATGAGCTGGTCTTTGACGTCATAGGTCATATGGCTGAGGTGAACAGACGCATTGCCAATCTGATGGAACATATCCGTCAGTCGCTTGCTATGGTCATACACATAGTCGTCTATGATCGTCAAACTTTGATACCCACTATGCTCTCGGGTCATTTTGACAGCCCGATCTGTTCCGCCTTCATAGAGAGTAGTGATTTTTTCGCCTCCCCCTATATGATTGTTTCCATTGGTTTCGATCAATCGGCTCATGTCATCATAGACAAAACTCGTCGTGATGGTTCCTCCATTCAAAATGCTTACCTGTGAAGAAGCTAGTAGACCGAGCGAAGCGCCTGGCGCATTATCATAGGTATTGTCCGTAATCAGATTGCCATTGAGCAGGGTTTGTCTAAGCCGACCATGCCCATCATAAGTAAAGATCTGCTGATTCCCATTGGCATCTATCATGCTGGTTAACTCATCCTTGTCGTTGTATCCAAAGAAGGTAGTTCCTGCACCTGGGACATCTTTGGAGGAGAGACGGTTACGGTTATCGTAATTGTAGCTATAAGCTGTGCCTTCAGGTGGGTAGACCTTGACTAGATTGTTGCGGTCATCGTATACATTGTAGGTATCTACATTTTCTCCATCAATGAATTTCCGAACCAAGATCACATGGCCGATCTTATCCTCGTAGGTTTCGGTGAAATGTCCATTCTCGTCCTTCACCCTCGACTTGAACAGTTCTCCGCCAGAGTAAAATCCATTTTCTGTACCGTCTGGATTGAATTTCTTGACGTCATTGGTACCATTGGTACCGTAAGTCTGAGAGATGGAGCTTCCATCAGGGAAAAATTGGGACAACTCTCGATTTAAGGGAGAAGCCTCATAGGTGATAATATCTTTGATCCCTTGCGGAGGTTGATAAGAACCATCAATGGCTCCTTCAAAGGGTTGATAAAAATGTATGAGACGGCCAAAGTCATCGTAAGTGTGCGAACGAACCACATCGCGATGGTGGGGAGAATATTGATAATCTACACTTTGCATGGAACGACCTAGTCCATCTATATACTCATGCGTCGTCAGATTATCTGCACTTGAAGAAATGATGATCTTATTCTTTGCGTTCGGGTCATCTGCAAGGTTATATTCATAGTCATAGCCATATGTCAGGGCACCATCTCTTTCGGTTGTAGTGGTGAGTCTTTGTAAGTCGTCATACCCATAGGTAGACTCGATGTCATTGACATCTGTCGAGGAAGTCAACAAACGGGTATTGTCATCGTGAGTCCATGTTTCTACCCATCCTAAAAAAGTCCGACTGCTTAGTAAATCCTCCTCCCAAGTGAGCGTAACGGGATCATACAGATTAAAGGGTTCACGCGTGAAACTGGTAAGGTTTCCGTGGGGATCATATGTCAGCATGGTGGCTCGTTCCAACTCGGTCCCATCATTCAGGATTTGAAAACTCTTGTAAGGAAGTATTAGACTGATGCTATTGCCATTGGCGTCTTCTCCAGGGAAGGTGCTGAACTGTGTTTTCTGCCCTCCTGTAAGGACATTGTTAACGTATTGTCGTGTACGCAGGGGGATATTCAAGATATGCTTATCTATGAGGGCTATTTCCCCCAAGTCTTGCGGATAGTCAATGAGGGTCTTGTGTATCTTCCCATCGCTATTGCTTATTTGGGTTTGGGTCAATCCTAAATGTGTAGGGCTGAATGTATAGGCTGTACTGGTGGAGACGCCATCACGGACTTGCGTAGTCTGTACCAATTGTGAGATTCCCATTTGTTGGTCAGACATCCACCAAGCAAACTTTTCAGAAAAAGGCACTAAGGTGTACAAAGGATCAATAACTGGTTTAAACAGTCCAAAGCCCACTTTGTATGTACGTACGCTTTTCTCTACAAACTGGTAAGTATTAAAAAGGGATTGGACTATACTCCCCGAAGCGTCACGGACCTCTTGCTGCTGCAATAAACCTGTTTTATAGCTAAACGATTTAGGAGCGGCGAATGGCTTTACTTTATTCAATTCATCAGGATGATCAAAGTGAGAGGAAAAATAACTTGTCTCTGAGCTATTTTCTCCATTTGCCCCGTGCGTTACCTCTACTTTGCGGTATCCTACATGACTTTCCCCTGTTTTCCCGAGTACTGTTTTAGATGCACCTACAAGGGATATATAATCACACACTGAAAGTGCAGCCCCAATACCTTTCCCTAAGTAATGGTAGATCGGTTCATGATAAATAACCCCACTAGAAGCTGCACTATTATTTCCCCAACTGTAGTCGTACGATTTCGTAATGGGGGGATTTCCCAACCCATCATACATTCTAGTCTCCTTCACTCGGAGTCCCCCTGTAAATTTGGAGAGCAGGGGATTATTTTCGACTTCACTCCATTCTACACGAATTTTTATTTTGTCTGGTCCAAAAGCTCCCGAGGCTCTACAGCCAACCGTATAAGTTCCAGCGCCTATAGACAATAAATAAGTAGGAGGAATCTGGGTGTAAGGAATATTGGGTAGTGTAGCATGTTCAGGAATCCACAAATAAACGGTATTGCCATTCGCATCCTTGATATATGCTTCGGGAAGTGCCTGACCTGCGATATCTGAATGTACCGATGCCTCCAAGAAGATGCGCATCAAACCGCTAATATTGGAAGAAATGATGATCGTCTCTTCATCTACTGAATAGCCACTATTCTCTCCCATGATCTCCGCATCTCCATCCAATACATTGATATTCAACTGATCAAGTTCACCTAGAGACTTGTCACTCACAAAACCATATGTATTCAACTCATAATCCATCTCTGTATACCCTCCTGTAGGGTAGGTTATTTTTTCTAAGGACATGGCCTTTGTATTAGTTAAATCAGGAGAGCGATCTCCCCCCTCATAGAGGACATAGTTGCCAGGCTGAACTTCATGTATATATTCAGGGAGCAAGGAGGAATTGGACTTCCCATTGTAAAATCCCCAATGATCTACTGAATAAGCAGTCGTTTTAGGTAGATCAGTTGAATTGTATTGCATGCGATAAGGAGGCAAGGTAGTTCCTTGGTTACCTACCTGCTGGACAGATGTCAACAATAATCGGCTCCTCGTATTATCATAAGAAAATTGAAACTTATGTAGAAACTGTGCAGCGTTACTTCCACGAATAATGATCTCATCCAAGCTCTTGAAATTGGTACTTACTACATAATTCTCAGGCTCCACGATGGGAGTATTGGCTATAAAATCAATAGAGAATTTGCCGTTAGAACTAAGGACTTTCTTGAGTCTTTTTCCCAATATTGTAGCCCCAGGTTGATAAGAAAATATGGGATCATCTGCTATGGGATAGGTTACAAAACAAGGCAGCGTATTGGTAAACAGACCAAAATTACGGCTCTCAAAAGATGTCCATTGAGGCTTTATCGTATAATCTTCATACTCAAAAAGGATCCGATTATCATTTGTCTGTGGACTCTGAATACTGCTGAGATACCATGAAGTAATAAAATTTTTCGCAGCTGAAGTACATATACTGTTGATATCCGTTTGTGCATCGGTCACTGTACGCTCATGTTGATCAAACATGTAAATCTTCCCATCTGGTCCGATGATCTCAAAGCGAGAAATTTCCTGGGAACTAGGATCGTCTTGAAAGTAATTGACCGTAACGGGTACGTCTGCGCTGACTACGGGACCCGATCCTGGTGTCCAATCGAAGGCAAACTTCCCATTTAAACCTTCCACGGAGAAGTAAAATTCATCGGGCTGCGTATCATAACATTCTGAGGCCATGACAGTCGCCTGATATTCATCTTCTTGGGTAATCCATGATTCAATATCCGCTGGGGTGTGATTGTTACGAAACTTTAGGAAGTTATCAATCCCTGGTGCATTGAGGTCATCGGCCTGACCGCGCACTCTTCGGGTGATACTCCCTCCTGCATTGAGTTTCCAACTGAGACCGACCCAGTTAGAAGCTTCGCTGACGTAGGCACCCCCGCTATGATAGCTGAGAGAAATATTTATGCCCACATCACGATCCGACTGACTTGTGATGGGAATCTGGATACTTGCGGTTCCTGTATAAAGACTGACAGGTACATCTTCAAACTTCATCAAAGTTGCAGCTTCAGGAGAGGCAGGTAATAGCCCGGCATCAGGCGAAAAGCCATCATCCGTCTGCTGCGCATGCGTTGAAAATGGGAAATAGGCGTACAAACAGAGCAAGAGTATTGCTCGGCAAAATGTTTTCATATCGATTTGCGTGTTTAAACTATAAAAAGGTATTACAATTGTTTCACGGTTTGAATCATCTTTCTTCTAGATGGAGATTGGAACAAGATGTCTATACTGTAGGGAGTCGAAAGCAGGTAGTGTATGAGGATAATACATCCCATTGGATCGTTTCTAGCAGCAATCAAAGTCTTTTGGCTACATATCTGCTTTCCTTTTTCACCCAAGATTTAAGAATAACGGAGTATTACATCATCCAGACACTATTCTACTCAGACTACACATCATGTACATTCACTGACCTATGATTAAATATAAAATTGGAGACTTTAAGATTTCTCCTAAAGTCCCCAATACAGGCTTCTACTTCCCGAACATATGTGCATATGTTCCATTTATAATCAGCCAAATTTTTTACAATTCGCGATAAACTCCTCCTTGAGTGAAAGACTGAGCTTTACTTGTTCTCCATTATACATCTCAATATATCCCCCCTCCCGCTTTACCAATCGCTTTACGTATTTGAGGTTTACCATGTAGGATCGATGGGAACGGAAGAAGCGAGGCTCAGTCAACAGGGATTCGAAATGACTCAAAGGCTTGGAGACGACTTGCTCTCCACTTTGGGTCACGACCAAGGTATAACGTCGGGCTGCTTTCAAATAGATGATCTCTGATTTGTCTATAAATACCCAGTCATCTAGGCTGGAAATCGCAATCCTGTGGCTTTCGGATGTTCGAGTTAAGTTCTCCTTTAGCAGCTCAATAAAAGTATGTTGGCGGCGATATTCGCTGACGCGTTGAATGGCTGGCGCTAAGTTCTCGGCTAAAATTGGCTTTAAAAGATAGTCTACAGCTGAGGCTCGAATGGCTTGTATGGCATACTCGGAGTGGGCCGTCGTAAAAATGACGGCAAACTCAGGCTTAGGAAACTCCTCCAATAATTCGAATCCTGTGTGCGGAGAAATGTCAATATCCAGAAAAATGAGGGAAGGCTGTGTCGAATGAATCAAGGTTTGTCCGTCAAAGATATTGTCGGCTTCTCCTACCAACTCAACCTCATCCCCATATGATTGAAGTAAATGCTTGAGGTCGTTTCGTGCCCCTATCTCGTCGTCTATGATGATGGCTCTCAATTTATTACTCATATTCAGGCTTACTTATAAATTCTTACGATGATGGCTCCCAATATGCTACCCAGGTTTACTTAAATATACTGGCAGGGTATACGCACCGTGACTTTTGTCCCTGTAGCAACCCCTCCCCCGTTATAAAGATCCTCATACTGAACAGATACCTTTTGGAACTTCTGTTGCTGCAATAAAGATAGCCTTGACTGGATAAGCGTTGTCCCCCATGATCTATGATGGGGATCTTGCGGATGCTTCATCGTATGCGCTCTCCCCACGCCATTGTCTACAATGGTACAAGAAATAGCTGCTGGCCCAGCCCACTCGTAAGTAATTGTTAGCTGCTTGGTCCCCTTATGTCCCCGAAACCCATGGTGAATGGCATTTTCGACAAAAGGTTGAATCAACATAGGAGGCACCTTCACAAATTCATACTCTACACTGGGATCTATTTGAATCTCAAATATGCATGTGTCTTGAAATCTCAGTTGCTCGAGCTTCATATATTTCTCCAATACTTTTACCTCTTGCTCCAAATAAATAGAGGTCTTCCGAGAAGCATCAAGGACCATCCGCATCAAGTGCGCAGTTTCTTTCAAGTAAGAAATGGCCGTCTCGCTATCTCGCTGGCTGATGAAGTCCTGTATGGAAGTCATAACATTGAACAAAAAATGGGGATTCATCTGGAGCTTGAGTGAGTTAAGCTCTGCCATAATGACGCGTTTTTCCATCTCCGCCTTCTTCTCTCTCCTCCTCAGATAGATTAAGGCAAGTAAACCTACCAGCCCGATAACACCCAGTAACCTAGCCAACTTGAACCATGTCTGTTCCCAGTAAGGAGGGATGATCTCAAAGGTTATTTCTGGTGTATCAGTGCTGTACAATCCCTCAGAGCTTTTGGCGCGTGCTTGAAATGTGTAGTTCCCTGCCTTCAAGTCATAGTAATTGATCACATTGGCACTACTTGAAGAGGTTTTCCAGACAGTATCTAAGCCTAACATCCGATGCTCATAGGTATAATTCTCTCCACTACGAAAAGCAAAAGCTTGGAGCTGAACAGATAGATCGTTCTGGTCGAAGGGTAAACGATAACGAGGATGAAGCGCAGTATCTCTTCTTGCGATGGAGACCTGCTTGATTTTTAACTTTGGGGGAATTGGATCGAAACCGTCGAAATCGCCCTCTCGCATAGGCAAGACATACAGACCATCTGTGGTCCCCACCCACAAATCATTTTGAAAATATTTCAGTGCGGTAATATCACTATTGGCAAGCTCCTTCTGATATTGAAATCGTGAATGGCTGCCATCTCTCATGTCGAACTTGTAGAGTCCACGACGAGTTCCTATCCAGATAAAATCTCCGATAAGCTCGAACACTTCACCGTATCGTACTGCGAATCTCAGCCCTTGATAAAAATACTTTCCATGCTCATCCTTCTTAAGTTGGTGCAATCCATCATAGAATCCAAGTGCCCAAATCGTAGAATCATCGTCTTGTTTGAAACTTCGGATATAGGTGTGTTTCAGCAGATGTTCTGTCTCTTGAAAGTGGGAATCTTGGGTGAGAAGGAATCCCCCTCCATATCCTCCAATCCAAACATCATGACTGAATCTTTCAGGATAAAATATGGCATTTGGTAATTGGGGAAGCAGTGTATCCTGAATGGTTCCGCGAAAACCATTCATGGCTATCTTTATCACACATTTTGCCTGTTTATCTCCTAACCAAAGGGTATCTGAAAGGCGATGTAAATTGTAAGTATTCTGAGGTATTTGATAAGGACTGGGATCTAAAATCCCTCCAGATTGTATCAAACTTAGAGGTTCACAGGCGGATAATCCTGTGACAGGTAAAGACCAATACAAGTCAGAACCTATCTTGACTATTCTTTCTCTTTCATAAGGATCTTGGCAAGCTTGTTGAAATGTTAATTTCTCTTTGTTGCCTATACCTATGAATCCTTTGTGGGTACGAACAACCACTTGCTGGCTGTCTAGGACTTCGATTTGTACGATCCAGTTATTGGGGAGTGTCTTTTGACTTTCTGAAAATGCGTAGGTTTCCAGGTTGCTCGTAAGCCTTACTTTAGATGGATAGATCGAGACCCAGAGATTCTCTTCTCGGTCTGTAAAAGCATAGTTGCTGGTCTCACCTTCAAAGAGGTGTCGCAACTTAAGACCATCAAAAATAAATAATCCATCATGTGTCGTCAGCAATAAGTTACCAGATTTATCTTCCCCTATATGTGTCAGGCTTTGGCTTGTGGGAAGCCGTAACACATCT
>JBCBPW010000148.1:0-10512 GCA_039820545.1 Bacteroidota bacterium
GTGAGATTTAGTGGGGCTAAATCGATCAAAATAGATGAAGTTCAGGTTCTGAAAGCGCAAACTTTTCGCAGATTTGAAGTTTCAAACATGCTCTAAGGTAAATGAAATAATTTGTATATAGGCTGATGTTCGCATCAGCCTTTTTTTGTGCCTTCAGGAATAATCATAAAATTTGGGAAAAATTAGCAACATGCCAGAAGTAAAACATTATGCGGTAAGAGTTCATGGAGGACCCAAAGGAGAAGGGCACAAGATCCGTGCGCAGATTCACCTCTTTGACGATAAGAATAAACTCGTAGGGGTGATAGACTTTTTTGATCCCAAGACGACACTTCCCGAAGATGAATCAGGCGAGCTGATTCGCATGGCCCTGCCCAGTGATCAATTGTCGACGATCATCGATGTCCTACGCAACGAGAAACCCATCTTCCTGGAGTGGCAAGATTCCTTGAAGAATGCCTACATCAGTACGACACAAGAACCCGTAGGAGAAGGAGAATAGTGCAAGCTGACAGATAAAAATCATCTCATTTTTTCTGTTAGACAGGCATCTTTTCATAGTTTTTTCTGGATATATCAATAGGGGTTGAACGCCTGAGTGGAAACCCTTGTATTTACTTATACCTAATCAAAAATCACGTGGAGAAGCTGTAAATGGAGATTGATTGTACATGGAACAATTTATCCATAGCATTCCTTCGCATGTATTAAATCAGAGTGAGACATGAGTCATCGTATTTTGTGGAGAATATGGATAGGAATGATCTTGTATCTTCCTTTTGCGGGATTTGCACAGACCTATCCAGATGCCAATCAGTTCATTTTTGCTGATAAAGAACCCGAACCCCTCAACCTGGCCGAAGTTCAGTCTTCTATTGGATATCCAGAGGACGCACGCTCAAAAGGCATAGAAGGAACGGTTGTCGCACGTGTGCTAGTAGACAGTACAGGTCGATACATCAAGCATATTGTGATCTCTGATCCTGACCCTTCTCTCACCTTCGCCGTAGCAGAAAAGCTGTCTAACCTTCGCTTTAATCCTGCCATCGCAGGTGAAAAGCCCATCAACTTCTGGGTGAATCTCCCCTTTCGTTTCAAGTTGACAGGAGAGACCCTCGCGGAGATCGAGAGCCAAATTGACGCCATTACGGATAGCCTAACAGGGGATCAAGAGAACTATCAGCTATGGTATCGTCGTGGGCTTCTTTACATGCGTAAGGGAGACTGGGAAAAAGCGCGTTCGGACCTTGGCGAAAGCTTGGTGTTCAATCCTCGCAAGAACAAGAAGAAAGATCCCACCTTTTTCAGGTATTTGTTCTTGGCGACTTATTATCGTGCCAATGTCTACAGCCAGGAGAAAGCGCAAGCCAAAGCGGTACAAGATTATACGGATGCCCTGGTTTTCGCAAGCGAGATGAAAGCGACTGACAGTACGGTCGTCAAGATTGTCCCTAGCATCTACCTGGAAAGAGGCTACATCCAGTTGCTTGACTCCAACATGACAGCCGCCAAAACAGACCTCCGATGGGTAACAGAGAATGACGAGGAAAACGCATGTACAGCTTACCAATTATTGGCAGACATCGCATTGGGAGAAGATGATAAGGAAGCCGTAGTGAGTGCTTACACAGGGTTGATCGAATGTGATCCTCAAAATATCCTTTTGCGATACTCACGCGCTTATTATCGGTCGGAGTTGGGGCAGTATGACGAAGCCATTACCGATTTCAGTGAAGTGATTCACAAAACAGAAATGACGCCTATCCTGTTAGCAGCGCATAACCGTAAGGGCTGGTGTTATTTGCAGCAGAAGCAATACGATAAGGCAACCATGGAGCTAGGGGAGACGCTGGCTATCAACGTCCTGAATGCGCAAGCTCACTACATTCAAGGTTTGATCTATTTAGATCAGGGGCTCACAAATAAAGGCTGTGAGTCTTTGAAAAAGGCGCTTACGTATGAGATCGAAGGAGAGGAAAGGGAGGACGCGATAGAAAAAGCTGAGTCGATCTGTGGATATGAGGGAGACTAATCTTGGACACACGAGATAAAAAACATCCTGTAGTGAATGACGCTACAGGATGTTTTTATTTTCATATGCTATGTAAGGAGCGCACATGCGATCATTTATCATCTCATCAAACTTTCCTCCGCTTTACCTCTTCTGCCAGTAGGCGAACCTCTCGACTAGACTGGCCTGCGATCGAGGTATTTTCTTCTGCACGGCGCATGAGGTAGGGCATGACAGCTTTGACAGGACCATAGGGCAGGTATTTGGCTACATTGTAGCCTGCATGGGCGAGGTTGAAGGAGATGTTGTCAGACATACCCAAAAGCTGTGCAAACCAGATACGAGTGTTTTGCGGTTCTAGGCCCTTTTGGCTCATCAGCTCTGTGAGGTGGAGGCTACTGGCATCATTGTGCGTGCCCGCACAGACTGCTACATGGTCTATATTCTCTATACACAACGCCAAAGCGGCATCGTAGTCTCGGTCTGTGGCTTCTTTGCTGGCTTGCATAGGATCTTTGTAGCCCTTCTCCTCTGCTCTCCTGGATTCTTTCTCTAGATAGGCACCACGAACCAGCTTTACCGCTAGGATGTATCCTTTTTCTTTACTGTCTTGAATGATTCTCTTGAGGTAGTCTAGACGATCCCATCTGTATAGTTGGATTGTCTGCCAAATAATAGGATTGGTCTGGTTGTATCTTTCCATGAGGTCTTCGACCAGTCGATCGATGGGATCTTGTATCCACGTTTCTTCCGCATCTACAAAGATGGGCGTCTCTTTGGCGGAAGCGGCTTCGGCAATGGTCTGAAGACGGAGAACCACACGGTCCCAAGCTTCTTGCTCGCTGGGTGAGAGAAACTCTCCCTGATGCAGTTTCTCCATGATAGAAAAACTGGCTAGCCCTGTCATTTTGAGCGCGCTGAAAGCTACCTCCTCATGTGCGTGTCCGTGGTCTATGGTGCGGAGAATTTCTTCTTTGGTTGCCTCGTATCCTTTTTCATTTTTCTCGCCCTCTACCGAATAGTCCATGATGGTATGGACCCCAAATTTTTTCAAATAAGCAGATGTACGTGCAGTATCTGGAAGAGATTCCCCACCCACAAATAGTTCAAATATCGTATTCTTGACGATTCCCTTCACTGGGAGACCTATCTGAAATGCCCAGGTAAGCATCTTGGGACCGACCTTCGTAAGGAAGGGGTTGTCTATCATTCGAAACATCCAATAGGTCCTGCTGAGCTTGGCATTGGACATGGCTTGAAAAGCGAGTTCTGTGTTCGTGAAATCAATGGGTGGCGCAACCGTTTCCTTTTCCATCTGCATCGATTTTTATCTGAGAAAATAGAATGATTTATAGTTAGTTCATATACATTGTCGGAAAAGTCAAAGGCAGACATCAGGATCATTCAATACCTGTACCTTGATGAAATCGCCTCGTACTCCTCAGAAAAGATGATTTTTCACCTTCTCAGCTCCGCAATATATGCGTATGTGCCATAAAAAACACAGGAATTTATGCTTTGTTTTTTCGAAGTAAGACTCTTTTTAGAAAAAAGAAAAATGCGTTCTTATCCCTTGATGGATAGTTATTTACATTGTCTCAATGTACAGGGAGAAACACTGTCATTTTATCAAAGAAATACTGAAATCAATAGATTTTTATTGAGGAAGTGGGCTCGGTACGTGGATGGATATTTTCAGTATATCACGGGACTAGATCTAATAGACCCTAGCTCGTATCATGGCTTCCCCAAACTTACAGATAAAGGTCGGGTGAGCCTTCAAGGCTACTATTCATTCTCTTTTAGCCATATACTTACTGCGTTCTCACCAACCGATCTTCCACAGATTTCAGTGCCTCAGAATCTACAAGGGGAGGGGGGATAAAGGAAAGTTTGCGCGGCTCAGATGAAAGGTAAAAATACTCTAAACTCTTTTTTCCAGGCTGGTAATTTAGGCGGTTGGTAAGATCTAATTCAATTTCAGTCTCGTCAGCGAGCAAGGTGTCAGTCCCTGGTGTAAGGGACTTAATGATCTTTTCATGAAAAACAGAATAAGACTGATGATCGCTCACATATCGGTAGGATTCTTCTCCCTCTGTGAAGAAAGGTGCAATCTCTGTCTTATCTCCTTCCTGCCAAAAAAATCTATCTTTTCGCCAGCCGACGTCGAGGGCCGTAGAGGTCTCCAAATAACCACTGTCAGGAATGACGATCTGCTGGACACCATCGACCTCAGGTAGGGCAGGGGCAGTGGGGACGCTATATTTAATTTTGATCCAGCCTGTATAATCCTCTGGGAGGAAAAAGTCACGGTCTGGGGCCTTAAACCATAGCCACATGCCCAGATAGGCAATGGCACAATTGATGAACCCAATCAATATGATGATTTCGACTTTTTTAAGCTTTCTTTTGAACATAAAGCGATGAATGGCAGCTTGAGGTGGTACTTCCTTTTTCGTTATTCTTGAAAGACGTACAAACCTAAATCTCTATTTTACATTTACCTATAGAAACAAATATATCTCATAATATCTATACGTAGACTGCGAAATTAAGGATTCTTCACATCATTCCACCTACTCAAAATCAATTTGTCAAAAGGCGTCCACAAAACGGCAGGCAGTCCAGCTTGTTTGAAGCCACGGTTGAGCCAATCATTGCAGGTGTAGAACACATGATAAGTATAGCTGGCTTCAATGAAGCCGTCATTGCCTGCGTGGTGGTCTTTGCAGCAGTCGATGTGAATACTTCTACCATTGGCGTCGAGTCTCAGGGTTTCGATAAGATAGCGGACGAGGGAACGGTATTGTTCAGGGGAAACTTTGAGGCTGGTATATTTGATTTTATTCACAGGAGGGGCATCAAAAGAGATGGTGTGCATGGCAGAGTGGGTCGGTAGAAAAAGTGAAGCCAGCGTGACAGAAGCACTTAGGTCGCCCCAGGTAGGTGTCGTGATATAAAATGCACTGTCTCCCCAACCAAAAGCAAGGTAGTTTCCCAGATGGGCATAGTCATAATGAGTAGAGTCCAAAATGGTATGCCAATCAAACACTTCATTTTCAAGGGGGAGTACTACATCTAGGTGGAT
Source organism: Bacteroidota bacterium (assembly GCA_039820545.1). Lineage (GTDB taxonomy): Bacteria > Bacteroidota > Bacteroidia > J057 > J057 > JALEFZ01. The sequence continues at coordinate 5,100 of JBCBPW010000148.1, forward strand.
ACCTGTGGTATAAATGGCGATTTCGATTCCATCAAGATCTTCTTCAAAATCATGATTTACGGGGATTAATCCGAGCACAGCGCCCATCAGGCAATACGTCAATATAAGTACGAGTAGTATCAGGAGGGGACGAAGAAGCCACTTTCGTAGGAGTCGCATGATCACAGGGTTTTAATAGGGTGTGCTATCATTCTGTAAGAAGAATACTTAGATTTGCGCAAACACAAATGAACCCTAATATGCATCTTTTTTTCCGTACTGTTCCTCTATTATTCTTCTTATCCCTCATTTTAGTCGATGTCCAGGCCCAAACAGATTCACTGGTACTTCCTGCCCAGTATCCACTGGAAAATCCCAGGAATGCAGTCTCGAGACATCTCTACTACCTCAACAATGATGAAGGGCAAGAGAATCCAGCATTGGCAGCGGAAGCACTATCGCTAGAAGGACTCACAGAGGCCGAGCGATTGGATCTTTCTCTCAAACTCAAGCAGATTTACGACGCAAAAGGTACGGAGATCAAGACAGCTTTGATTCCTGACAATGCCGATTATATAGATTCTGTCAGGCAAATCGCCATCTATCAGGTACTACCTGAACTGTATCCTGAGCTTTTTGTCAAACGAAATCCTAGAGACGGAAAGTGGAGGTATGCGCCTGAATCTGTGGCAGAAATAGAGAAGATACATAAGCGTGTCGTGCCTTCATTTGCAGCTTTATTGCAAGAGGTATTGCCAGGATTCACTCGAGGGCGCATCTTGGGCGTGCAAATATGGCAGTATCTAGGCCTGATCCTCATTGGATTTTTCTCCTGGTTGATCTACAGGGTACTGATGTTTGTATTTGACAAGTTGACCACACGCGTAGTCCCTTGGATCAAAGAATATACGGCCCTCAATCCCCGATTGGTACATCCTGTCACACAGCCACTTAGCTTATATCTGATCACATGGCTACTGAGGGAGATATTCATTCCTGCATTGATCCTCCCGATCTCTGTAAGCAAGTACCTCATCTTGATTCTTTCGGTTGTAGCTCCGATTGTAGGGGTGATTGTCTTTTATCGACTGATAGATTTAGTGGCAGATCTTTTCCTGAAGTTGGCGGGTAAGACAGATTCGATGATGGACGATCAGGCAGTGCCCCTCATAGCACGTGCAGCCAAGCTAGTTGTCGTTACCTTTGGCCTACTCTTTGTCCTTCAAGGCTTTGGTGTGAATGTGACGGCACTTCTTGCAGGGGTATCCATCGGTGGCCTGGCTGTGGCACTTGCTGCCCAAGAGACGGTACGTAACTTCATCGGGTCACTGACCATATTCTCTGATCGTCCTTTTGTCGTCGGAGATTTCATCGAAACCTCTAACTTCTCTGGAGTCGTCGTCGAAGTAGGGGTACGATCCTCGCGGGTGCGTGCATTGGACGGCGCACAGATCACCGTACCCAACGGGAAACTCGTGGATATGATCATCACCAATCATGGGGTTCGAACATATAGACGCTATGCGACAAGCTTAGGTGTTACCTATGATACCTCTCCTGATATATTGGAAGCTTTTGTAGATGGGGTGAAAAAAATCGCGACAGATCATGAAATGGTTCGAACAGATAGTGTGACTGTGCAGTTTCATGAAATGGCTGACTCGTCTTTGAATATTTTCTTTGCTGCGATTTATGAGACACAAGATTACGGTGCATGGCTCAAAGCTCGGCAGGAAGTATTTTTGGCTATTATGCGTTTGGCCGAAGAAAAAGGCGTCAACTTTGCTTTCCCTTCTACTTCTGTTTACATCGAAAGTATGCCAGAAGCAGGCGGCCCAGACATTCAATCATAAACAATGGATCAACAATCTTCGAAGATAGCACGGGTAAATCATACATTGAGCAAGGACGGTTCATCGACCTTATGGGCACCTGATTTTGATGAGCACTACCACTCAGTGCATGGCGCGCTGACGGAGTCTCTCCATGTCTTTATTGAGGCAGGGCTACGCTATGTGGAGCCAGGAGCAACTCCTCTACATATATTTGAGATGGGATTCGGGACAGGACTCAATGCGCTCTTGACATTGGCACATCGAGAAGCACGTCCGATATACTATACGAGTTTGGAGTTGTACCCACTACAAGAAGCGCAATGGAGTTCTTTAAACTATGGAGAGGCTATTACACATCCTCAAGCTTCTTCTTGGTTGCAACTACTCCATGAGGCTAAGTGGGGAGAATACGTAGAAATAGAGGAGGGGTTTTTTCTTAGAAAGCAAGAATTAGATCTCCTGAGTTATGAAGGGGAACAGGAAATAGATGTGGTCTACTTTGATGCTTTTGCGCCCAGTTCCCAGCCCGAACTTTGGACGCCTGAGATGATGAAAAAAATCTTTGACTTATGTCATCCTGGAGCCGTTTTTACCACTTACTCTGCTAAGGGAGATGTGAGACGGGCACTATTGGCTGCGGGTTTTGAGGTAGCTAAAATCCCTGGTCCTCCTGGAAAACGTGAGATGCTACGCGCGACTAAACCCTTCTAGGGGTAGGAATAACCATTGACAGGTGAATTTTGGCCTCAAAGGTAGGATACATTGGCTAGTCAGGGCTGGGCTTCTATATTGAGTCAGAATCAATCCAGGTGGATGAACATTTTATACTCTCGAACCATGGAGAAAAGAGAAATAGCTTAAGGAATTATTGGAAAATAGGTTGTTGTCATACAAGAATTGGATTCGATGGGGGAATAATTGGCTCCTTTGTCTCGGAATGTGGTTATGCACAGGTTGTGAAGCGCCTGTCCATCACTACCAGTATGGATATTTTTCACAAGAAAGCCGCAAACCCAATGCACAAGAAAGAGAATTGCTGAAATCTGGCCAGCAACTCCAAAAGGTCTATCTTCCCCTTTTTCAGATCGATTGGGATTGGCGTCAAGAGGCTCCTGTACCTTTGAAGAGCCAGAAAATCAATTACGATGTTTTTCCCCCTCACTATGTCTGCGTACCTATCATCAGTGGCACGGGACGTATGCTGGATCGTTTGACACCTGAAGACCAAGATCAACTGATCGAGCAAATGGTGCTGCGCATACAGTCGCTTACCCAAAAGGAGAAACTACAAGAGATCTTGCTACAGATCAGTTGGAACTCAGGCAATTTTCCTACGCTTTCCTATTTGATTGAGGAGCTACGAGCGAAGCTAGATGTAAGGGTGGGAATCGTACTACCGCTTCACTATCTCCGCTTTGGAAATGAGACAGGTGTACCTCCAGCAGATTTTGCTGTATTGAATCTGTATGATCAGTTGAGCTTACAAGTCATCAGTGAAAAAGAGAGCATCATTTCTACTGATTTGATTCAACCTTATTTGATGGGTTTTTCTCAGTACGCCCTTCCCATCGAAGTGGCGATTCCTTCTGGAGATTGGGGCTTGGTCATCCGAAACAACGAACCCATGGTGATTCTCCCCAGTGTGCGGCGCGCGCTATTTGATGATCCATATGCCTTCCGCTTTTTGGATGAGTATCTGATTAAGGTGCAGCGGGACACGTACTTCCAAGGTTTGTATCTAAAAAAGGGGGACTTCATTCGCATCGATGTCATTCGGATGACCCAGCTAAAAGAGACTCTACGTTTCATTCGTCCCTTTATACAGACCGACACTTTTCAGATTAATCTCATGCAAGCAGGCCCCGAAGGACAACCTCCTTTATTGATTGATTCTTTGGAGAATTGGCTTTCGAATTAAGCCCCTGTTTGAAACTTCAAATCTGTGAAAAGTTTGTGCTTCCAGAACCTGAACTTCATTTATTTTGATTTAGCTCCCCTAAATCTCACAAAATAGCTTTCGTCAGAACCTAAGCTCTCTGCCTTGTAGCTAGATGTTCATTTTTCCAAGCAGCGTACTAAGTTATAGAATAGGCGCTATTTATTTCCCTTTTGTGTAGCTCAGTAGACGCTGAAGATGGTTTTTTTGACCTAATTTACATGTCAGTTAGCGAAAAGATCCATCTATAATCAGCATACTTTTAAATGAAATTTCAGCAACTAGGGAAATCAGGCATATTCGTGAGCGATTTATGCCTGGGAACAATGATTTTTGGAGAAACCGAAGGCAGAGGTACATCTGAAGATGTCGCCATCAAGATGATCCATCAGTATCTAGATGCTGGCGGCAACCATGTGGATACGGCCAATGCCTATGCAGGTGGGAGATCGGAGGAGATCACGGCCAAAGCCCTCGCAGATAGAAGACAGCATGTCATCCTAGCCACGAAGTACAACTTCCCCCTTGAGCAGGGACCTAACAACTTCGGCGCTTCGCGTTGGAACCTTATCCAGACGTTAGAGGGTAGCCTCAAGCGCCTCCAAACCGATTATATCGACTTGCTGTACATTCACTGTTGGGATCCTTATACACCTGTGGAGGAGATGATGCGAAGCCTGGATGACGTCGTCCGTCAGGGAAAGGTTCGATACATCGGCGTCTCCAACTTCAAGGCTTGGCAAGTCATGAAAGCGCAGGGAATAGCCGAGATGCGTGGCTATGTATCTTTTGTAGCTGCTCAGTATCAGTATTCCCTCGTCAAACGAGACATTGAGTATGAGTTCCTAGACCTGCTGGAAAGCGAAGGCTTGGGCCTATGTCCTTGGGGACCCTTAGGGGGCGGCTTTCTTTCGGGGAAGTACCACCCCAACCAAAAGCCGACGGACCTCTCCGAAGGAAGAATTGGGGGTATGTCAGACATGAACGAGGAGTCTTGGGAACGGCGCAACACTGCCCAGAACTGGGCGACACTGGAAGTAGTCGAAGAGATTGCCCAAGCACGAGGGGCTTCACATGCGCAGGTAGCCTTGGCTTGGCTACGCGGAAAATCCTTTGTATCGAGTGTGATCCTGGGCGCACGTACGCCCGAGCAGTTGGCGCAGAATCTAGAGGCAGGAAACATGGATCTGACAGCGGAGGAGATGCGAAAATTGGATGAGGCGAGCGCTTTACCTGAGTTGTATCCCTATCGAATGATTGAGGCATATGGGAGAAAATGGCCTAAGTGAGTGGAATTTTTTCAAATGAGAATTTTTAATATTTTATGTGAAAGTAGTTTTAGTAAAGAAAGTTAAATTTTAGAAGAAGTAAACTAAAATGTCGCGTCTAGAAGAATTGTTGAAAGGCTTGGTAATAGGAAATAGTAATGCAGAAGACGAATCAACGGAACTCAGCAAATATTTTTTAGAGACTTCTCAGTGGAGGACAATATTAGAAGATCGAGCCGATTTTATTTTAGGCCCTAAAGGAAGTGGGAAGAGTGCATTGTTCACCCAACTCGTTGAGAAAGGCCCTACTTTAGAATCGGAAAAACGGATTTTACTCATACCTGTAGAGAAACCTATAGGCAATCCCACTCTACCTAAAAGTTCAAAAGCGGGAT
>JBCBPW010000149.1:0-10148 GCA_039820545.1 Bacteroidota bacterium
AATTCGTCCTGAGCCAGGATCAAACTCTCCATCGTAATTCCTTTAGAAAGTTTGCCCAGAATTGACTAGTTAGTTTTTTCAAATTTACTAGAACCTAAACAGAATGAATCTCTCCATTCTCTCAGTACTGCTTTCCCAATATCTCAAAGATCTTCTTCAGCCCCACTACCCTCGACACTTACTCTGTGTCTCGCCTCTGTATGTACAATTATGTACTTGCTGTTTTAATTTTCCCCGCTTGGGGGCGACAAAAGTGCATCCTCTTTTTCGTTTCTCCAAAACTTTTTAAAAAGTTTTTTAACCCTCAGCACCTCAGCTTTTTCTTTCGGCTTGCAAAGATGAGAAAAAAATTAATTTTTGCCAAAATTTGAGTGAAAAAAATTCAAGTCAAACTGACTTGGCAAATATTAGTAGAATTCTCTGTCCAAAAGCGAACGAACGGAACCAACAAAACTCGAAACTGATTTCTCTTGTTGGTTCTACAAAGGTGGGGCATTGGGCGCATTTATCCAAATAGTGATTTCATAATATTTTCCACAGCTTATGTGGATACTTCTACACATTCCCTTTGCCCTATGTATAAAACCCTATAAATCAGAATTTCGGCTTTAACTGTCTCTTATTTCTTTTGTGGAAACAGGAAAAAATAAATTTATACTTTCTCAATCTATAAAGCCCCACGGTTCATTTACCCCCGTCTTTAGTAGTAGTCAACTGTACAGAGGGGATGCTTGGCCCTAAACTGATCTACCTTTCTATCTGATATTTTTGTATTGAAACACTTCAGCATTTTCAATTTATAGTGTTCCATGATAGACTTAATTTGACTCACGTCCGTGCTAGAAAAGTCCAGATACGTTAAACTCAAAAGGGGCTCTACTTCATTCAGCTTTTTAATAGGTGTTCCTGCAACACTGAGCCTCTCTAATTTGTTCAAGCTTTCGATCCCCTCAAGTGCTTCTATTGCTGTATTGTCTAGAGAAAGTGATGTGAGTCCTTTTAGATTTGTCAATAGAATCAGGTCCGTCAATGGATTTTGGGAAAGATCAAGCTCTTGTAAGTCCTCATGTAGCTCTACTCCCTGCAACTGTGTGAGACCACAACTCCGAATAGTCAATTTCTGTAAACGCAACATAGGCTCTAGCGGCTTAAGATTATTGAGGCCATTGATGTTGACAATCTCAAGAGCAGACAGATAACTCAGCCTATGCAAAGCTTCCTTTGAAGGATTCTCTCCTGGCAGATAGGTTCGAAAGACTTTTTGCCAGGGTGCGGACAGTCCCTTCCACCAGGAATCCAATAAAGAAGATCGATAGAGAAGCGTCAAATCTGTTTTTTGGTCAAGCCAACTTTTTACCTGCACCTTATCTAGCTCACACCCCTCAAAAGAAGCCCAAGTCATCTGGGATAAATCTTGGAGTGGGCTGAGGTCCGTAACTTGTGTCGAGTCACAGGCTAACTTACGCAAGCTGGAGCATTTTGCTAAAGGTGTAAGATCTATGACGGGACACTGCTGTAGATAAAGTATTTCCAAAGAAGGCAAAGAAGCAAGTGGTTTCAGATCAATCACCTGATTTCTCTTAATAGAAAGACTTCGAAGTTGGGTCAATTCTTCAATTCCCTCCAATTTCTCTATCCCTGCATCATCTGCGACCAATTGCTCCAACTGAATGAATGGAGTCAACGCGTGAAAATTGGGAACTTTACAACCAGGAGAAAGTGAGAGCTTTGCTTGGCGTATCAACTGGTGAAGTCTCTGCTGCAAGGGAAGATTGGGCTGCATGTGCGCAGTCAAACACGATTTCCAAGAGGAGTCAAGCCCTTCCCACCATGTAATCAATTGCTCTGTCTTGTACAAAACAGCTACCTGTGGGCGTTGCTCCATAAATTGGGCTAATTCTTTCTCGTCCAAAAGGGCATCTTCTAAAGAAACAAACTGTAATTTTTGTAATCCTTGGAGCGGACGAATATCCTGAACCAGGGAAAAATTAGCCTCAAAGGTTTTCAGTTCACTCAGCAAAGATACGGGTTCAATGTTGCTGATCCGGGTATGGTTTAGAGAGAGCGTCGTTATCTTATTTTCCTTAGCAAATATAGGGAGGGAAAGCAGCTTGCTGTAATCGGCTTTGAAGGTTTCTAGATTGGTATGCTCAGTCAAATCGGGCAACCTCGTGAGCGGCGTATGGCGCACATCTAAATGCGTCAAGGCAGGAAGCTCGACTAAGGCGTCGGCGAAGCGCAGATCTGTATGCGCGGCTGATAGATAGGTGATGGTATGGGAACGAACCAATGGGTCCAAGGTCTGTATAGGCGTGTGATCCAAAATCAAGGTATCCAATTGAGTCAGATACTTGAGCGGTTCCAGATCCTTGATAGATGTATGACTTAGATCCAGATAGGTGAGTGTACGTAGATTGCGCAAAGGGAATAAGCTCTGAATCTTCGTGCCTGATAAATTCAGTTTCTTGATTTCGGGCATTCCTTCTAGTGCGCGAAGATCCTCAATCGGCTGATCTTTGAGATTCAGTTCTTTCACAGCCGAAAGCTGCATCAAGTCTGACATCAGCCGAGCTGTAGGGGTCGCCAAGGTATCTTGTGTCAACTGAGGCGTATTGTCCTGGATCTGCTGGGACTCCAAGACCTCGGCTGTCTCTTGTAGACTGGTCACGAGATTGGGCTCATCTGCGGAAGGAGCTTGATAGACTTGCTGAAAATAAAGGGTATCACCAATCCTGGGAATCTCTTCTTTTCCAATCAGATCAGCCCACGAAAGTGTATCATTCAACTGCAACTGAGGGGCAAATAGCACCTGCCAATCTGTAGAAAGGTCGTTCCACCATGTGATCAGCTCAGGCTGACGCTGGACAGGAGTGGTATATATACTGGCGATTTTCAGAGATCTGGAAGCAGGATATAGATTGATTTCAATGTATCGTACCGATTGATGATCGATTTCGGCATTCCCGTCTGAGGTTATTCCTTTTAACAGGCGTTGGGTTTCGACCAAAAAGAACCACTGATCATCCGCTCTCTTCGCCTCCTGGATACTGATAATCTCATATTCAAACTCTACATGCTCGAAGAAGAAATCTACATCTTGTAGATAGGCCTGTACATTTTTGTTCGTGATAGTCGAGCGCCCTACGACCAAGTCATCCTCGATTTGGACCTCTGCATCCCTAAACAGCTTGGCATAACTCTCCTGTATGATGGTCTGCTTGTGGGCTGTTGGGGTTTCTTCATTTCCAAGTGTATTGAGGACAAATGAGAGAAAGGAAACCATTTGCTGGGCTTCCTGCTTATACACAGCGATATCCGAGGCTGAAACTAGATCTTGTGCATGAGCGCTGACGAGTTGAAGAAATATCGCAATGCTTATGATGATGCGTCTCATGTTCATTCCCTGTAAATGAAAGGTAACAATTGTTCTTTTCCTCCAGGGGGCAAGGAGGCAAGTTGAGTAATCATCCAACCCCTGTAGGGCCCTGACCTCATGACTTCCGAAACTACAAAATACCAGCCAGGAACTTGAAAAAAGTGAAATTTTGTTCCCTCTACTGATTGAAACACCAGATTCTCTTTTTTGATTTCGTATAGAAATAGGGTCAGATAATCTGGTCTATATCCTTGCTGAGCATACGGCTCAAGATTCCCTCCGTTTCGAAATACCTTAATGAGATTCATAAAATCGAGTTCATGACTCATCGGATGAATAAACGCAGGGGAAGCTTCCTTATTTTTATCTTGCGAAAAGATCTCCTGGAAATACTCAAAATAAACATTGACGAGTACCCATTTCGAACCAACTTTCGCCTTTTCTAACTTCAGGAATAAAATGACCTTTTGCGGTTGTCCTTTGTATTCAAATGTGGTCAGTACTTCAGCGAACCAATTGTCTCCATGAAAATCTAGAAAAACGGGATCAAGCGAATCCAGAATGACCGATTCAAAGGGTAAAAAGCTAGATTCCTCCACAAAAGGAGCTTCTTGATCTACGATGAATGGTAAGTATTCTCTTCTCAGCTCCCATGATCTATATAAAGAGTCGCGCGCATACAATCTTTTTCCGCTAGGTAATTCTTCGCCATTGAAACGACGAAAAAACTGGTTCACCTGCTTGGTCTGGGTATACAAGATGTATTCTTCGCCCTCACCTAAATATTCTCCCAACTGTTGCGCCTGTAGTTGTTGTCCCAAACAGAAGGAACATGTAAAGGCAAGGAGAATGAAAAGGTAGGATTTTGACATGATGCAATGAAAGACTTAAAGCGTCGATTCCAAAAGGGATTTTACAACGTTCAAAATTCGATACTGTAAGGTGTGAGTAGGAGGAAATTAAGGAAGGGTTTCTTTCACACGAATATCACCTAACAAGACATCCCAAAACTGAATCTCTCGTCCTCCTATCTGCGTCACTTTTTTCTCAACATAAATTGTTATGTCCTTCTGGGTTGTGTCCATGTACTTCAGCCCATCCTGTGTGGTGCCTTCGAAGCGCTGAAATATAGTGATGACTCCTACATAGCGTCCATCGGGCTGCAACTCAAGATCTGAAATATATTGGATGTTGTACCATGTGATGGTGACCTTATCATAATTAAGGGCCATCAGACGCTCGAAGTACTTTCTAACTCTAAAGTTTTGAATTTCCTTTCGGTACAGAGAAGATACTCCGATCTCGGCATCCTCAGAGAACAGCTCTACCGCTCGGTCAATGACACGGTTCCCCTCTGAAAAAGGTGTACTTTTATTACCGATAATGCTAATATAGCGACTAAGATCGCGCACTTTCTCGAGTGCGAGCGAGTCGATGGCCTCTTTTCTCTCAGGAGAAATCTCATCCTGAGCAGACAGGGCCAAAGTGCCTAGCATAAAAAACAAGGTCAAGCAAAATGTAAGCAAACGATTCATGAGGGATACATGCACTTAGCGATTTTTGCGGATGGAATTTCGAGTTTACCTTCAAACACCCACATCTATCCTGATATAATGTAACGAACTGAAAACAAGCAGAATTATTTGTTAAACGTAAGTTCTACCTCAGTAATTTTATTTTGGGCATTCAGTCGAATATCCATCACGCTATGAGGCATACGTTTTTGGTCCTTGAGGTAGTTGAGATATGCTCCGATTGTGGTCGGGCGATCATAGTCCTTATCTCCATTGGACTTGTAGACAACTGTCAAAACAGGAATCTCCTCCGAAGCGAATTGAGGTAAAAGCTCTCCAATCATTTGGTTGGCATCATCAACAGAGGAGGCGAAGGCAATTTTTTCCAAGCTCGCTTGTAAAGATGATTTTTGACTTGCCAATGGATCGACAACAGGTTCAGGCTCAGGTTCGACTTCCATGGTGGACTGATTGAGTCTCTCTTGCTCGACAGAGAGGAAGTTTTTGACTTGTTGGACCAAACCCTTTAAGCGACCATCGTCGGGAAAGTCTTGTTGGATCTGTCTTTCATAGCTACTCAGTAATTCGAGGCGATTGTTGAGATCTGTCTGATCCTCTACGGGCGTATCTTTGAGAGAATTCAAATTGCTGATGAGTTGCTCCCTCGCTTCCTGCTTGGCTGCGGCCGCTTCTGCTGCTTGTGCCTCTGCCAGCTTTTTCTTCCCTTTACAAGCGGTCAAAGAAAGTGAAACAACAGAAAGAAAAATAATAGCAAGAGAGAAGTATCTGTGTCGATTGAGTCCCAATAATTCCTTCATACTTGAGCTAAGTTGTCCAATAATATGATCTTAAATCTAACAAATCCTTGCGGTACACGCAGGACAATCCTGCTAAATGTAAGAATCTCTTGTCAAGCCGCACAATTAAATCCATTAGCAAAGGATTTTTAAGTGAGATTTATATGGCAATTATTAAATTTGAATTGAAGTAAAACTATATATAGACTTACCTATGATTCGCGCGCTTATCATCATACTGTGTCTATGGCAAACCATGGCCGTAGCACAACCCATTCAGATTCAAAAGATCAACCCTCCTCTATGGTGGGTGGGAATGGAACATAGTGATTTGGAATTGATGGTATATGGAGTCAATATCTCCGATGCCAAAGTTTCAGTCAACTATCCAGGTGTCCTACTTTCTGGTGTCACCCAAGTAGAGAACCCCCATTATCTATTTGTCAATCTCCGTATTGACAATGCTGTCGCCCAGCCTGGCCTTGTCCCGATTCTGTTTACTAATGGACAAAATCAGTTGACGGTTCAGTATCAGTTGGGAGAGAAAGGACAAGATCCCAATCGCATTCAGGGTCTCTCTACCTCTGACCTTGTCTATCTAATCATGCCTGATCGCTTCGCCAATGGCGATCCTTCCAATGACATCGTCGAGGGGATGCAACAAGAAGAAAGCAGTCGTACAGAAACCTACCAACGCCACGGCGGAGACCTTCAAGGAATCATAGACCACCTGGATTATATAGAAGATCTGGGGGCAACCGCCCTTTGGCTCAATCCTGCTGAAGAAAATAACCAACCTGAAGAATCCTATCACGGCTATGCAGCGACCGATCATTATCTGATCGATGCACGCCTGGGAACCAACCAGATCTATAAGCAATTGGTCGATGAGCTACACAAACGCAACATGAAAATGATCCGTGATGTAGTTTTCAACCATGTGGGCGACCAGCATTGGTTCATCAAAGACCTTCCTAGCAAGGACTGGGTACACCAATGGCCCGAGTTCACGAAAACCACCTATCGGGCACCTGTTCATCTAGATCCTTACAGCTCGGAGTTCGATCGGAAAATCATGATGGAAGGCTGGTTTGATACACACATGCCAGACCTCAACCTGGACAACCCGCACTTGGCCAAGTATTTTATCCAAAATAGTCTATGGTGGATCGAATGGGCTGGAATCGACGCTTACAGAATCGATACTTACGCCTATCCTGAACAGGAGTTCATGGCCGACTGGGCAAAAGCGATCCTCAAGGAATATCCACAGTTTGCTTTGTTTGGGGAAACTTGGGTTCACGGCACACCTATACAGTCGTGGTTTACAGAAGGAATTGCGAACAAGTCTTTTGACAGCTACCTCCCTGGCGTGACTGATTTTCAACTGCATTATGCCATCAATCATGCCCTAACAAATAATTTTGGATGGACCGAAGGCGTGGCGAGGATTTACTATACCCTCGCCAAAGACTACGTGTATAAAGACGCTACAAAAAATGTGGTCTTCCTCGACAATCACGATCTCGGACGATTTGCCTCCACCATCAATGAAGATCTAGATGCTTACAAGATGGGGATTGGATTTTTGCTGACGACAAGAGGCATCCCTCAGGTCTACTACGGGACAGAATTGATGATGCCCAACTCTGCCAAACGAGAAAGAGACGATCGCTACCGAGAGGAATTTTCTGGTGGATGGAAAGGGGACAAGGAAAATAAGTTCGAGGCCTCAGGACGCAATAAGAAAGAACAGGAAGCCTTTGCATACTTTCAAAAACTGGCACAGGCTCGAAAGAAAAGTAAGGCACTTGGAGAAGGAAAGTTGATGCAGTTTGTTCCTGAAAATGGCGTATATGTCTACTTCCGCTACCATCCTGAGGAAACCGTGATGATGGTGATGAACCAAAATAAAGAGAGTCAGAAGGTAGAGACGACGCGATTTGCAGAACGCATGACAGGCTACACCTCGGCTGTCAATCTCCTGACCGATAAAGTGACTAAAAATCTCAAGACACTCAATGTCCCAGGACGCAGCATTCAGATCCTAAGATTGGAGAAGTAGGCTGGATAGACACGGATTATTTCTCATTTTTTTTAGAGACTCGATAGAAATGTACTTGCTTCGCTCCTGTTAAATTTGATGGGAGCGAGTTTTTTTTAGCTGATGACTACTTCCTTTCTCATCTCTTCTTTATGCATTCACTACAGTACTACTACCAAGGACTAGAGCTTTCGCCTGAAGTCCAAGACTTTTTCTCCCAACATCAAGAAATACGTATTACCAAAAATACCTCACTTATCCGTCAGGGAGAAGGATCACGGTATTATTGGATCGTCATAGAGGGTTTGGTACGATCTTTTGTCTATAGTTCTGAGGGGGAGGAAATAACAACAGGTTTCTTTGATCCACCCAATATTTGCCTAGAATTTTCCTCCTTCTTCCTTCATTCCTCGGCAGTAGAAAACCTCGTGAGTGTATCAGAACTGAGCGTCTTTCAAGTCAGCAAGGCCATTTTCTTCAAATACTTCGAGCAATGCCCGTCTTTACAGCAGTGGGGAAGAACATGGATGGTCAATTTTCTCATCAACAGACAAAGTTACTTTCTGTCTAACCATACAGATGATGCCAAGAATCGCTATCAAAAATGGATCGAAAGTAACCCTCATATCATGAAATACGCTCCGCTCAAAACGATTGCCTCTTATCTGGGAATCACAGATAGCACGCTCAGTAGGATCAGGCGAGAGCTACTTTGAATCTTTTTCTTGCCTTAGATCAAGAAAAATATCCTTGTGAGCTTCTAGGTTTAGGGAAAAGAAAAATATCATGAATCGAACCATCTTTTATTTCCTGATCTTACAGACATGGATACCTTGCTTACACGCACAATCCGATCTTAATCCCACACTCGAAAAAGCACAAGCTATGACCCAAGCCGCCCAGCAGCAGACATCCACTCTCAATAATCATCTGGAAGAAATGTCACAAGTGACGGATGAGCTTACACAACTCTTGTCCTATCTCAATTCTGACGCGTTTCTATCTCCCCAGACGGATATTTCTTCTCAACCCCTCACCCATAGCTATGGAGATATTGAAGCTTTTCCTACAACCTTTAAGTTTAACGGTGCGCGTATGTACCAACTCCAATTCGATGGTCAGTGGATCACGAGCCAGAATCTGCAACAGGAGGTGCTGTATGACCGTCAGACATTGACAGGTTATCAACCTTTGGGTGTCTTCTTGAAAGGAAAGGAGCTGTATGTCTTGGCACGTGAAATACAAGCCAAACCTATTGCGAAACAGACTATTCGAAGTGCCTCTCTTACCCCTACCTCCAACCTACCTTCCCTGGATTTTTTTCCCAATCCTGCCAATAGATTCCTAAATGTCAAAGGAGCTGAAGCCGAAACCTCCTATACCATTTATAATCTTTCGGGACAGCAAATTATCAGAGGGATCTTGAGAAATGGCCGTATAGATATTCGTACGTTGGATGATGGGGTGTATATCCTGCAATTGGGAGAAAGTCAACGAAAGTTTATCAAGCAGGCATCGAATTACCCATATGAGTAGATCTTGATCTGCCAAGTAATATCTCCATATCAAAAACGCCTCAGCCGATTGCTATATCTGCCGAGGCGTGTCATTTGTTAGCCTATCATTCCTTGTGTGTGTTTCGCAAATGTTGAGGCGAGGAAATTATCATTAATCTAGTACACGAATCATCTCTCCGCTGTATCCTTCATTGATACCCTGAAGATAGGTTTCGCCATTTTTATTCAAAATAGCAGGGTTGGCGTTGTGGTTGATCAATGTCTTGATGCTTTTTACTTGTCCATTAAAGGCAGCAAAATGTAAAGCTGTATTTCCATCTTGATTCACTGCGTCGATCTTTGCTCCTGCTTGAATCAGGTACTGAGCGAGTTCTACCTGCCCATACCAAGCTGCTAGATGCAGCGGCTGCATATCTTTTTCCATGGTAGCATGGATGTCCGCATGATGCTTGATCAACACCTTCGCCGCGCTAAGTCGTCCCAAGATCGCTGCCACGTGAAGAGGGGTTTTTCCTCTATTGTTTCGCGCCTCCACTTCTGCATGACATTCAATTAAGAGAGAGAGTAATGTATCATTTCCTACTTCCACTGCACGGTGGATGGGTGCGGCATAGACATAGTTGCGTCCATTTACATCTGCGTCGCTGATCAACAAAAATTCTGCGATGTTGTAGTGCTCCTTACTGATGGCCAAATGAAGGGGGGTATTCCCTTCCTTATTTTTCACGCCGACCTCTGCTCCCATCTGAAGGAGCTCAGATACTTTGCCTTCGTCGCCTCGAATCACCGCATCATGCAGCGGATGATTGCCTGTCAAAGGATCTACAGGGCCAAAATCAAAGGGTTTTTCTTGAGGAGTGTGGCTCCTGGGCCTATTGTTTCTTCCATTAAATGGAAGAA
>JBCBPW010000150.1:0-9967 GCA_039820545.1 Bacteroidota bacterium
CGCATGCTATAAGACATTGTCCCTTCAGGACAATGAACACCGCTCCTCGTAGCCTCTTCTCGCTCTGCGTAGCCATCAAGCTACGCAGCCCGCAAATCTATTAGTTTCCTAACTAACCAACTCGCCAGCCCTGCTCCAACCCGCCAACCCCACCCTCAAAATAACCTAAAAAATGTCTGGTTACAGACGATCTGTAATCCCCTTAATCCACGACCTTTGACATACATTCTAAACATCATCCCATGCATAAAATCATCGGTTTCCTCCTAGCATCCTTCACCCTCTCCGCCTGCCAAAACACTACCACTCAGACCACAGACTCCAAACCCACCTACCAAAACGAAGCCCACGAACTCGTCGCCCAAGTCGTAGAAAAAGTCGGCACCTACGACCAGCTCCTTCAGCTCCAAGACGTCTCCTACACCTACACCTATCGGAGTTCCAGCGGGAAGGAAGACATCACGAAAGAGCAATACATTTTCGACGGGGAGCTGTCCCGAGCAGAATTTACCAAACGGGAGCTGACCGCTGCGCAGCAGGCAGGCGTACTGGTACAGGGATTCGATGGGGAAAACGCGTGGGTCAGCATGGACGGTGAGAGGCTAGACGACTCGGTCATGATTGATCGCGCCCTTTTCAGTCGCAAGACCAATTTCTACTGGTTTGCCATGAACCAGAAGCTGCTCGATCCAGGCTTGAACTACCAATACTTGCGCCTCGACACTGTAGACAATCAGATCTATGACGTAGTAGAGGTTAGCTTCGGTCAAGACATTGGGCAGGCCCAGGACCGTTACCACCTTTACATCAACCAGGACACGCGGCTGATCGACCAGTTTCTCTTCACCGTCATGGCCTTCGAACGCAGTGAACCCCTTCTCATGAAGGTCCAGTATGAGACGGTCGATGGTATCACCTTGCCTACCTACCGTAAGTACACACCTGCAACTTGGGAAGGGGAGATACTCAAAGCAGATAGCTGGGCAGAGGAGGTTTCAAAGGATGTGCAGTTCAATGAGGGATTGGAGAAGGAGATGTTTATGGGGGCATAGGGATTGGATAGGGGTAAATTTGACATCCTTATTTTTATTTACAGGATTCCTTTTGGGTCCATATAAAATTGAAGTTTGGGTGCACGCCATCACGATGTACCTACGAAGAATTCAATTCTGTTTCCTAACTTGCCGTTCATTAGGGATCAAAGAATATGGCTGAAAAGGACTGGAAAAATCAACTGCATCAGATCATCGACCGACTGAGCAAATTGGATGAGAAATACGCAGGCATGGGACAGGACATGCTTTCCTATCTCGATGGTCTCTATTACTCCAATGGACTCACCTATTGGGAGTACATCCACCTTGACAGCCTACTTGGACTACAGATGCCCCGCACTCCCTTCAATGATGAAATCATCTTTATCACCTATCACCAGATGACAGAGTTGATGTTCAAACTGGTGAAGCAGGAGATCGAACTCCTGACCGAGGACAAGGGAGACGAAAGCGAGTTTCACGCCGTCGCCAACTGGCACAAGCGACTGGCCCGCATCCAGAACTACTTTAAGCATCTGAGCAACAGCTTTGACATCATGCTCAGTGGCTTGGATAAAGAGGAATTGCGTAAATTCCGCATGGCGCTCCTCCCTGCGAGCGGATTCCAGTCGATACAGTTTCGCGAGATTGAGATCATGAGTACTGGACTGGACAATCTCGTCAAAGGCACCCTGCCCGAGGAGCAAGCCGCAGGCATAGACGACATGTTTCCTTACATCTATTGGAAGCGAGGGGGCATCGACCTTGACACAGGGAAGAAGACCATTACCTTACGGGCTTTTGAGGAAAAGTTTGATGAGTCCTTACTGCAATTGATCCAAAAGTATCGCCAGCGCAATCTTTACTTTCTCTTCCAGCAAGCTCCCGTAGAGATCCAAGCAGACGAGAAAGTCCGCGAGCTCCTACGCAACTACGACCTCTATGTCAATGTATTCTGGAAGCTCAGTCATTTAGCCGCCGCTTCCAAGCACCTTGTTCATGAGCAGCATGCGACCGAGGCTACAGGAGGCACCAATTGGCGACAGTTTCTCCCGCCACGCTTCCAGCAGATCATCTTCTTCCCCAACATCTGGACCACCGAAGAAAAAGACGCCTGGGGCAAAGCCGCCGTCCTCAAATATTTCCAAGAACACATCACCAAGGATTGGATGACGTAGGAGCACCGCCACGGCGTGCTCCCTCATCGCCTGTTCTACCATTCCCCACCGCAAGGCATACTCCTTCCTCATCTGTTCTTCACCCTCCCCTAGCACCACGGCACCCCCCGTTCTCACACCCCACCCCTCCCACACGCCGTGACCAAACAACACATCCCCCCATTCGGAAACCTTCTGCCCCAGAATCCGTTTCCTGATTTTCGATACTCCATCCTGTATGAATAATTCTTCTTCCCAAACCCTCTACATGGCCCACGGTGCGCTTTTGGCTGTGGCCTTGATTTACGCGCTCAACTACTTCATTGCGAAGTTTGTCATGGATGGGTTCATCGGTCCCTTTGGGATGGTGGCCATTCGCAGCATTTTTGCGACTTCCTTCTTCATCCTCGTGAGTAAGTTGTGGATCAAAGAGAAGATTCAATCACGTGCAGATTACTATCGACTGGCGCTCTGCGGCTTGTTTGGTTCGGCCCTGAATCAACTCCTTTTTTTCAAGGGCTTGTCCATGACTGTCGAGATCAATGCCTCTGTATTGATGATTACCTCGCCTGTTTTCGTTTTCATCATCGCCTCCTTGCTGCGTACGGAACACATTACCCCCATTAAGATTGTCGGGTTGATCGTCTCGTTTGGGGGCGCACTCATGCTTATTTTGGGTGGACGTTCCTTATCATTTGGATCGGAGACACTGGCAGGGGACCTGATGGTCGTGATGAACGCGTCGGCTTATGGCGTCTACTTGGTTTTAGTCAAGCCGTTGATGCATAAATATCATCCTATGACCATTGTGAAATGGGTGTTTATTTTCGGAGCGATCATTATCATCCCTGTGGGGACGCCTGAATTGCTGGAGGTAGACTGGGCGAATCTATCTCAAGACTCGATCTTGGGGGCAGGATACATTGTGTTATTTACGACGATATCGGCGTATTCGCTCAATGCGTTTGCCCTAAAACAAGTTTCGCCCTCTGCCGTAGGAATCTATATCTACTTGCAGCCTGTGCTGGTAGCGATCTTGTCTGTCTTCTGGGCTGCGAATGATTTGACGTTGGAGAAAGTCCTGTACATGCTGGTGGTTTTCTCGGGAGTTTTCTTAGTAACATACCGAAAAAAGACCTTACAAACAACTAGCGATAAAAGGGGATAACTCTTAATTTTAGTGTAATGAAGAACGGAACGTATCCGTGTTTGAGAGAGGAATAACTGCTTGTTTCCTACTACTTTCTACTCTCTCAAGATGCGATGATGCGTATGGAAAGGAGGATCTATGCCAGATGCATTCAATCATAATGATTACGAAGATCATCGGTTAAAGAAAATTGCGGAGGAATTTGAGGATCGGCTGGAAAAAGAGGAGTTATTCTTTATCGATCTGGTGCAGGTAGATGAATTGTACCAATACTATTCGACAAATGGAGAGTGGAATCGTGCCCGTGGGCTGATTCGCTTTGCCATCCATACATATCCGACCAATAGTGGGCTTTATCTGAAGTCTGCACAAATCGATTTTGAACAAAAGAAGCACAAAGAAGCCCTGGTTGGAGTGGAGCATGCCCTTTCTCTGAGTCCGACTTCTCCTGATGCCCTTTTTCTACAGTCGGAGATTCTCTCCCGTTTGGATCGATATGAAGAAGCTATCGAATCACTTGCGCGTCTCCGTATCTATGCAGATGATCCCGTAGAAGTACTTCTTCAGATGGGCAATGTCGCACAGATTTGTCGTCGTCCCAAAGAGAGTGAAGCTTACTATCGAGAAGCACTTAAACTCAACCCTAGGTACGAAGAAGCCCTCTTTGAGCTAGCCTTTCTCCTCGAATCAGAAGAGAAAACAGAGGCGTCTGTGCAGGTGTATGAAGGATATTTAGAAGAATATCCCTATGCATCTAAGGTCTGGTATAATCTGGGTAATCTCTATCGCAAGATGGGGAAGTACGAACAATCATTGGATGCCTACGATTTCGCCATCGTCATCAGGGATGAGTTCCATAGTGCCCATCACAACAAAGGGCTTTTGCTCCTCGATCTAGAAAAGTACGAAGAAGCCTTGCAAGCCTTTTTGCACGCACATGGCCTTAACAAAGACGATGTCCATACCCTCTACTACATTGCTGAGTGTTATGAGCAATTGGAAAGTTATCATGATGCGACCCGTTATTATTTAAAAGTCAGTAAGTTAGACCCTGATTATGTAGATGTGTGGATTGGTATCGGTTTTTGTCTGGAGAAAAGAGAAAAATATCTGGAAGCCATTCACTATTACAAAAAGGCCCTTAACTTGGATAGTGATAGCTCTGACATTCACCTTGCGCTGGCCATCTGTGAGTTTAAGCTGGGGCATCGATTCAATGCATATGAGCATCTAGAAAGAGCCATCAGCCTAAAGCCTTTTGAAGTTTCTATCTGGCAAGATTGGGCACAATTACTCTTCGACTATGATAATTACACGGGAGCCATTACCTATCTCGAAGAGGGAATCAAACGCAATCCTACGGCCTCAGAGTTATACTACCATTGTGCGGCCTATTGTTATGAGGCAGGATTAGACGAGAAAGGATTGACGTACCTCGAGAATGCGCTCCTCATCGACTACCACAATCACTATATGCTGTTTCACCATGCCCCAGGGCTCAGGCAAGATCCCGATGTGATGGAGTTGATCGAACAATACCGTTGAAGCACCTATTGCTTAGCTGACTATACCATTGCCTGAAAGCAGGAATATTACTGCTTTCAGGCTATTTTTTTGTCTTAGACCATGTAAAGCAGCGTTTTTAGGTTCTGTCGAAAGCTATTTTGTGAGATTTAGTGGAGCTAAATCGATCAAAATAGA
This sequence comes from Bacteroidota bacterium, assembly GCA_039820545.1. GTDB lineage: Bacteria > Bacteroidota > Bacteroidia > J057 > J057 > JALEFZ01. The sequence continues at coordinate 5,043 of JBCBPW010000150.1, forward strand.
TGAAGTTTAGGTTCCAGAAGCACAAACTTTTCGCAGATTTGAAGTTTCAGACACGGTCTTAATTTCCCCCGTATTCCTTTCTCTTATCTAAATTCTAACAGATCTTATTTTTCACACGGTTTATTCCTCGGGAATGGAATAAATTTCTCTTAATTGATTCCTAGATTCTGTGCTCATAAATTCTCAACGAAAGGATAGAAGGGGCACCATATTCGATAAGATATTGTCTAACATATGAAAAGACTGTTGATGCTTGTATGGGCAGGTATATGTCTGACCCACATCCTACCAGGACAAATAAATCAAAAAGAGATAGCACCCATTGAGCGTTGCGGTACGGTGATATGGGAGAATGAAAGACAGGCACTCAATCCCTTACTCGAAACCAGAGAAGAGTTTGAGCAATGGTTGGCGATCAAAAAAAGAGAACAGCAAAGGGCGAATCTTGCGACTTCCTCTATCTATACGATTCCAGTGATCGTCCATGTAGTTCATGATGGAGAGCCTATTGGGACAGGGTTCAATATATCTTACGATCAGATCCAGTCGCAAATCGACGTGTTAAATGAAGACTTTCGACGAAAGGCAGGTACGCCAGGAAGCAATACAGACCCTGTAGGAGCAGACATTGAGATTGAGTTTTGTATGGTGACAACCGATCCTGATGGAGGGACATTGGCAGAACCTGGGGTGGATCGAATCAATAGAAATGATGCAAGTTTTACAGCTCCTCCTTATCTGACAGGCTATGCCAGCTCTACGATACAAACTTCTACCTTTTGGAATCCTGAAGAATATATGAACATATGGGTCCTCCCCCTGGCCAATGATTTCTTGGGATACGCCCAGCTACCCAACTCCTCTACCCTTACAGGTCTCCCTTCCAACAACGGCGGCGCAGCCACAGATGGCGTCGTCATCAATACGCAATCTTTTGGACGCCAAGGCAATGTCTCTCCACCCTATGATCAGGGACGGACGACGACACATGAGGTCGGACACTGGATGGGGCTGGTACACATCTGGGGAGATGACAGCTGTGGCAACGACTTCTGCGGGGATACACCTGCGGCTTCAGGCCCCCACTATGGTTGTCCCTCCAATGATTTCTCTTGTGGAAGCACCGACATGATCGAGAACTACATGGACTACACGGACGATGTGTGCATGAATATCTTTACGCAGAATCAGAAGGACCGTATGCGTATAGTCATGGAAAATGCCGCACGTAGAGTCAATCTCCTCAACTCCAGTAGATGTAGCCAGTCGGGTCTTGCGCCTGTAGCTGATTTTTCTGTCTCACACGAACAAGTCTGCGTTGGGAGTGCCGTACAGTTTACCGATCTATCGGCTTTTAATCCTACGAGTCGCAACTGGATCTTCGAGGGCGGAAGCCCTGGTACATCGACCGCGGTGAACCCGTCGGTTGAATACAATCAACCAGGTATATACAAAGTGACCCTGACTGTCGCCAATGGAGCAGGGAGCAATACCTTAGAGCGTATCAACTACATCGAGGTCATCGAGCCCGTCGCCACGACTTTTTATACAGAGGACTTTGAAAACGGATTTGGGGATTGGACCATTGACAATCCAGAGTTAGACAGGACATGGACTTTGGTAGAAGTAGGAGGAAATACGCCTGGCAATCGCGCCATGTACGTCAACCATTATCTCTACACCAATATCGGGAGACGAGACGGATTGATTTCTCGTAGGTTTGACCTCAGCGCATATGATGGGGCTACGCTTTCATTTGAGCATGCGCATCGTCGCTTTTCTAACAATGAACAGGATTCGCTGATCGTCTACCTTTCGACGGATGATGGCCAGACATTCCCGCATAGGCTGTTTGCACGAGCTGAGGATGGTTCTCAGGACTTCGCTACAGGTCCTTTGAGCAACACCAATTTTGTACCTGCTACGGCTTCTGACTGGTGTTTTGGTGGTAGTGGCTGGGCCGATTGTATAGAAATCGACCTCAACGATTTCCAGAATGAACAGAATGTGCGCATCAAGTTTGAGACAGTCAACGACTATGGCAACAACATCTTCATCGACAATATCCAACTATTTGGTACTTGTCGCCCTGTAAGAGTGGGAGTCGACTTGGAGCCAAACACAGAGCAGGTCACACTTTATCCCAATCCTACACAAGGTCAGTTGGAGATCCAACTAGCCGACCTTCAGGGGCAGGTAGAGGTAAGTATATGGAATGGTCTTGGCCAGCAACTGAGAGCGGAAAGCTGGGATGTGAAGGGTTCCTCCTTCTTGCAGACTTGGAACCTCGAAGCGTTAAATCCAGGAATTTATATTTTAAGGATCGAGAGTCAAAAAGGCACATTCACAGATAAAATCATGGTGCAGCGCTAGCGCTAGTCTGAATCATAGCCCATATCTTGGGAAGGAAGATTAGGCTCCATGCGATGCCACAAAAAATGACTGAGAGGAGAACGGCCCCTGCGGCCAGATCCTTGGCTCTGCCGGCAAGTTTGTGGTAATCAGGAGACACGAGATCTACGATGGATTCGATGGCGGTGTTGGTCGCTTCAGCAGCCAAGACCATCCCCATGCATATGGCGATGATGGCCCACTCTATCATCGAAAGCCCCAGGTATACACCCAGTGCCACGATGACGACTACAGCTAGTGCATGGATACGTGCATTGACTTGGGTCCCAAAGAGGATACCAATGCCCTTAAATGCATACCCAAAGCTTTTCGTTCTTGATCGAATAAAGGCTATCCATGTTTTCATTCCCCCTAGCAATCTCTCAGAACCTCTAAAGGCTCCTTCTTTTTATCATTTAATATTGTCTATCTCAGCAAATATGCACCATAAGCCCAACTCTATCTCATGATATGTGTTAAGCACTTATGGACAGGCGCGTAAAAGTAAGCATACGATCGGGAGAATCCATAAAAGAAATCTGGGTTCCTATCGGGAGTAATCTCAGGGAGGTGTTACTTCAGCATGACCTTTCTCCCTACGGTGCATGGTTCCCGCGTACGCACTGCGGGGGGAGGGGGCTTTGTGCGACTTGTGGCGTTTGGCTCCAACCAGTACCTGAGCCACGTCATTGGCACGATCGACTGGCGGCGCAGTTTGGTTATCCCCGCCTCTCCTGCCAGATTACGGTAGCATCCGACCTAGTGGTAGAGCGTATCACGGACAAAAAAATATGGGGCCAAAGAAGACCCCATGTGTAATCGATCTATTTTGCTGTCTTTTTAGAATCCACCAGGGATAAAGCTCGCCTCATAAAAGCGATCCAATTTAGGATGCTGACGAATGAAAGCCTTATGTTCTGCGCGCCAACCAATCAACTCTGGTAGTTGGCTTGTCGCATATCTATTATTGTATAGCTGACTCGCTTCTGATGGATTAGCAGCCATCCACCGCAGATTGCGATGCAAGGCGAGAATGGCCTCCGAGTTTGAGGAGATCCATCGGCGATCTTTGTAGATTTTTTCTGCGATAGGAGCATTTTCAGATAGCCACAAGAGGTTGGTAAATAGTGTTTTTACCAAAATAGGATATTTTTTTAGGTAGCGTTCATCTGCTTGGGCAAGGTAGGGATGTTGCTGAGCCATTTCGCGGATTTGTCTTCTTTCGAGTTGGTAGCGGAAAATATTCTCTGACTTGCGTTTGGCGTGAAGCTCATTGAAGCTCAAGAATCCGTCCTTGTTGATATCAGCGATTTGGAAATGGCGTCCTGCGAGAAAGTAGACAAACTCTTGAGGGAAAACCTGCATTTCGGTACGAGCGAGAAGAGCATCCTCATTTTGGTCGGCAATGATGAATCGTTCCTCTTGGAACCAAGCCGTAATTTCCTGGCAAACAGGATCAGATTGTGCGAAAAGTGAGGATGTAGAAAGTAGGAGGATCAAAAGCAAGAAGAGAGGTTGTCTTTGATGGGATGGTGTCATGTTGTATAAGAGTGAAAAGGATCAAGGAAATGTGAACAGCAAAGAACAATCGCATCCTATTCGCAATATGCAACTAATATGCCCAATCCGAAGAAAAATATGGACAGATTACCTTTTTATACGAACGATATAGGCTTTTTGGGGTGCTGAACTGTTCCTTTAGGCTAAAATTTACCTGGGTATTTCGCCCACCTCCACTGCCTAACTCATGCAATAATCCAAAAAAACTGTCCCAATTAATAGACAATCTTTTCCAAGATCTTAAGCATATCGGTGTCGATTTAGATAGCTTGTGTGCATGTAGATGCCAAGAGATTTAGATGTCAGAAGTAGGAAAAAGTTACATGCTATATATGCTCGCCGAGGAAGAGGTAGGAGAGGAAATAAAATAAGGCGAGCGGAAGTTCATCAGGTGATAGGAAAACAAAAACGGGGGATTTGCTTCCCCCGTTCGAAATGTATGTATGTCTTAAAAAAATGATTGCATAAATAAGATGCGTAACATCTGTTAATAATTAATCACGTAGTCGTTGTATTTTGTAGGATTCTGTGACCAAATTTGTTGGCCTACGCGACATATCATATCTACTCCTTCTAAAATCTCGTCTTTACTAGCAGGAATATTTGTTGAGCTTTCAATGGTTGAATGGCGTCCAACAGTCTCTTCATAATTCTCACATTTGTGTGCGAGGGCTACAATAAAGCTTGCATTAATGCCATTGTTCGTAAATTCTGCGAGGTCACGCGCAGCACATACCATTTTCTCGTTACAGAGCCTAATCAGCTCCTGCGGATTAAATCTGTTCAACAAAGATTTTGCTTCCATATATCCCAATTATTTGAACATTACTTTAACAGAGGACGTAAGACCCCTGCAAAAATTTCATCAGAACCAAAGAACGAAGGAGTTGAAGTGTTCAGTACATCAAAAGAGTAGTAGTAAGCAAAATGGCGATGCGTTATCATATGTGCACATTTTGCTTGCTATCTAATAT
>JBCBPW010000151.1:0-9932 GCA_039820545.1 Bacteroidota bacterium
GCTTCCATATTAATTATGTCATGTATATTTCTTATGACTGTGCATACTGCGTCATAAGGACGGGGAGGGTATAGCTTTGGACACATAAAAGACGGAGGAAAATGAATCTAATTTTGTTGGGATGATTTGCCTAAAACCTCAGAATCCTCCATGATATGCACTTCTCAACCATGTAATCCTGTAGATTTTTGGAGATTTTACTCATTTTTCAAACCAAACCATCTTTATCCTATCATTTGTGATAAGATTTGCTAAGATTTTCCAACAGAAGTATTTCGAAAAGAATGTTCTCAAAGCAAATAAAACCATGAAGCATACGTAAAAAATCAGAATAGCGAATGCCCCATTCGCGAGCTCATCTCATTGTACATAACTAAAACTGGATAAACCGATCATTAAAAACATTCATAATGAAAACATTGAACCCACTATTTTTACTTCTACTCGTGTTTTTGGTACCATTTACTTCAACGGCTCAAGATGTCACAGTAGATGAAATACTAGAAGGTTATTTTGAGAATACAGGCGGGAAAGAAGCTTGGATGGAGTTGGAAGGCGTCAAGACGATAGCCAAAGTGAACCAGGGCGGAGTTGAAATTCCTTTGGAAATCGTACGCCTCAAAGACGGAAGACAGTACACCAAGTTTAGCTTTCAAGGGACAGACTTCTATCAGGGCGTCTATGACGGAGAGACCCTATGGAGCATCAACTTTCAAAGCATGCAGGCTGAGAAGTCCGATCAGGAAACCACAGATAATTTCAAATTAGAGTCCAATGATTTCCCCGATCCCTTCTTGAACTATGCAGAGAAAGGATATGCAGTCGAACTGGTGGGCACCGAAACATTTGATGGAGCAGAAACCTACAAAGTCAAGCTGACAAAGGAACCCCAAACCATCGACGGGGAAGAAGTAGAGGATGTCAGCTACTATTACTTTGATGCAGAATCATTTGTTCCTTTGGCACAAGAGGTCACCATCAATCAGGGGCCACAGGCAGGACAGATCGCCCTCGTCAAAATGAGCGACTATGATGAAGTGGATGGACTATATTTCCCATTTTCAATGTCTCGTGGTGTGAAAGATGGTCCTTCACAGCCGATCATCATCGAATCTATCGAACTTAATCCTGAGATAGAGGAAGGCGTTTTTGCTTTCCCTGAGAAATAATTTTCATGAGATAAACAGACGAAAGAAGGCGTGCGATCACATTTGACACATCGTGACATTACACATAAGATCTCGCCCTTTGGTATTGCTTACACATACTTACTCTGAGAATAATGAAATATTATATATCATTTCTAATATGTCTTGTGAGCCTATCAGGAATGGCGCAGGACACTGAGATCGTACTCAAAGGAAAAGAACTATTTGGCAACATGAGTGCCAGACAAATAGGCCCCGCCCTTATGGGGGGAAGAATCATCGATCTGGAACAACACCCTACCAACGATCGCATCGTCTATGTCGGAGCTGCGGGTGGAGGTGTTTGGAAATCGACAAATGGAGGTGCTGCTTTCCAGCCGATCTTTGATGCACATACGCAGTCGATCGGGAAAATCAAACTCGATCCATCGGACCCTGACAATACCATTTGGGTCGGAACAGGAGAAATCTGGACCCGAAATAGTGTGTCTGTCGGAGATGGACTCTATAAATCTGTAGATGGTGGCTCTAACTGGACCAAGGTAGGCTTTGAAAAGTCTGAGCGTATCGCAGGTATCGAAATTCACCCCGACGACTCCAAGGTTATGTATGTCGGTGTCTTAGGGGCACTATGGAGTGATAGCGAGGAGCGAGGCGTGTACAAGTCTGCGGATGGGGGCGTCACATGGGAAAAGGTCCTTTATATAGACCAAACGACAGGATGTGCAGACATCATCATGGATCCACAAGATCCCAATACATTGTACGCCTCCATGTGGGAATTCAGGAGAACGCCCTGGTCCTTCAACTCAGGAGGAGAAAACAGCGCGCTCTATAAATCCACAGATGCAGGGAAGACATGGAACAAAATCCATGCAGGATTTCCCGAAGGTAAAATGGGACGAATCGCCATTGCTGTTGCGCCTTCTGACAGGAACATTTTGTACGCAGTGGTAGAGTCTGAAGTGAAAGAAAAAAGTGGACTGTACAAATCTACAGACGGAGGAGCGTCATGGAAATTTAAGAATGGAGACTTCGGTCTCGTGGTACGGCCCTTCTACTTTTCACGCATCGTCGTAGACCCCAAAAATCCAGACATCGTCGTCAAAGCTGGTTATTCAGGTTCCATTAGCCAAGATGGTGGGAACACCTTCAAGAATCTGGGCAATATGCACGCGGACATACATGACATTCTTTTTGACATCAATAACTCCGACCGTATGTATGTAGGTACAGATGGTGGGCTGTATAGGAGCTGGGATAGAGGGACCACGATGGAAATTGTAGACAACCTGCCTTTGTCTCAGTTTTACCATATCTCTGTAGACAATGAGGAGCCTTATCATATTTATGGTGGCTTGCAGGACAATGGTTCTTGGTACGGTCCATCCAAATCTTCTGGAGGGATAGAAGCCAGAGATTGGGAGACAATTGGTGCTGGAGATGGATTCAGAGTCTTGAGACACCCAGGCAAGAGAATGCTTTACTCAGAAATGCAGGGAGCGGAGAATGTCTGGCGATACGATATGGAACGTAAAACCGTCAAAACCATTCAACCTCTTCCCATCAAAGGATATGACAAACTGCGTTTCAACTGGAATGCGCCCATGGCCATCAGCGAGTTTCAACCTGATCGTTTCTACATGGGCAGCCAGTACCTACATAAGTCAGAGGACATGGGCGACAGCTGGACCATCATTTCTCCTGACCTCACCACTAATGACAAAGCTAAGCAGCAGCAGGAGCAGTCAGGAGGTATTTCTAGAGACAATTCGGGTGCAGAGAATCATTGCACCATCTTTACCATTGCAGAATCCCCATTGAATGAAAAAGTCATTTGGGTGGGGACTGATGACGGTAACATACAGGTGACCCAGGATGGAGGAGCGAACTGGACGAATACGACGGCCAATCTGCCTGAAGCTGTTCCCAATAATACGTGGGTGTATCATATCGAAGCCAGTGTGCACGGAGAAGGAACTGCCTATGCGGTATTGGAAGGTCATTCGACAGGCGATTGGAATACCTATGTGTTCAAAACAACAGACTACGGCAAGACTTGGAAATCAATCGTTTCAGATGACATCTACGGTTTTGCCAGAAACATCCAGGAAGATTATGTCAATGAAGACCTTTTATTCTTGGGGACGGAGTTTGGTTTGTATGTGACCATCAATGGAGGCAAGAACTGGAGCCAGTTCACCAATAATATGCCGCTCACGGCGGTTCACTTCATCGACCTTCAAAAGCAAACCAACGACCTCGTCATGGGGACGCACGGACGTGGCATCATCATCATTGATGATATCAGTCCTTTGCGGGCGCTTGATCAGAAGGTATTGGCGGAGGATGTACATTTCTTCGAAAATAAGCCCGCCATTATGGTCGAAGGCAGTCCTTTTGGGGGGACAGCGACCGAAAGAGAGTTTTTAGGGGCCAACAGCATCAGCGATGCAAAAATCATCTACTACCTCAAGAAGCGACACACCTTTGGCAAGATGAAGATGGAGATACAGGATCAAGAAGGCAACAAGCTCATTGAGATCACGCCTGGAAAATCGCGCGGAATCAACATTGTCACCTGGAATGGCCGAATCAAGCCACCCAAAATGGCCAAAGGTAAGAGCATCACGTTTGGTGGATTTACATCACGTCGCGTCCCTGCGGGGACCTACAAAGTGGTCATGACCAAAGGGAGAAAATCCTATGAGTCAGAGGTTACCTTGATCAACGATCCTAAGTCACTATTGACAGATGCGGATCGGAAGGCCAATCTAAAGGCTACAGACAAACTCTACGATATGTCACAAGGACTTGCCTACATGGTTTTTGAGATAGATGAGATCATGGCCAAAGCAGAAGAAGTAAGTGCCCAAGGTGGAAGTAAGACAGCCGATGTGGTAACACAAGAGCTTTTTGCCTTGAAGGAGACGCTGGTCACTACTACAGGAGACAACTACGTAGACTCGCAGGAGCCACAGCTAAGAGGAGATATAGCGTCGCTGTATAGTAAGATTGCGGGGAGTTTTCAGGCCCCTTCTGCCTCCGAACTAGAGAACTTGAAACTACTTGAAGAAAGGTACAATGCCGCTTCAGATGCATTTCAAGCAATCAAGCAGAAGAACGTGGTCAAAATGATGAAGTACATGAACAAGAAGGGAATAGAGGAGATGGACATCATGTCTTATGAGGAATTCATCAGTCCCTAAGTTGTAGCAACCTGTGATAAGGGATACAATAGCTGCTTATCTGTGATGGTCCATCATGGAGGGCAGCTATTGTTGTTAAGTATTACACCAACGGGAGCTAGTAGGTGCAGACACAAATGGGGAATAAATCTCCCATTCGCTGTGAAAAAATAGGAGTTAGGGTATCCTGTAGGTACACATTTACCTCCTCACACAAGAAACGATTCACGATGTCTCTACATATGACCTTATGCCTCTTATTAGCTGTCCTGAGTATTTCTCCCACTTTCGGTCAAAGATGTGGTTCTTTTTTCGCTTTTCGCGTAGTAGATGGAACGAGTCATCCATTAGCATCAGATCTCACAATGGTTACTGTAGAATGGGAAGGGTCCATGAGTTCGCCAAGCCTCAGTTTGCGTAGCTATGAGCCAACAGAACTTCCTTTCTACAGCTTGGAAACAGGATGTGGGGTCCAACTTTGGAAGATGCAAATGGTCAAAGGTGAGCAAGTCATGCAGCTTTCCTTGAAAAATATTCCCTCAGATGTAGACTTTCTCATGGACGCTATTCCCTTTCAGGAGGGGAGTTTTGAGATCGATTTTCGAGACTGGGAAGAGGCTACAAAGAATTTTGATGGAGGAACCTACGAATGGATCTGGGGATACGTCCTTGCGCCCTCTCAACATTTGCGGACAAGTACGGCTATGGTCGATTCTGCCTTCCTCTCCTCCCAAACCTTTGCTTTTCATCTGATAGACTCCTTAGGAGAGACCATTGACCCCACTTTGCCAGCGTTTGATGACTATACGGTAAAGGTCAACATGCTGACCAACAAAAATAATGGTTATGACGAACTTTTTGGATCTGTTGACAAAGGTTCTGTTGTATCAGAACTAGAGCGGATATGGTATCGAGGCAAAAGTTATTATTACACGTCTTGGCCTGACAGCTTCGTAGAGATCCCACAATATGTAGAATTGATCATCCGCAATGGACAGGATTCGATGCATCTAGAGTTCAATTGTGATCTGAAGAATTCACTATATTTGGACAGTATTCCCTTCCGTCCAGGGTATGACTACATGCTCTATCCTTACGATGCGTACCAAAAGGAGCGATATGACGCTAGCACAAAGATCCATCATACGGTATTCCATGCGCGCGACTTCTTCGTGATCGAGCCTTTAGAAAATTATCATACATTAAAAGTTAGACCTGGCTACAGAGATTCCTTGCTGTCATTTTGGATTTATTCGAAAGATCCCTCTATACAGCAGGGGACAGCCATTCAACGGTCCTTTTCTTTTGATCAGGAGAAAAGAGAAGTGTACCTCAAATTAGAAAGGATCATTCCTCTTAAGGGGCCTTGCTATGGCATTGAATTTATACCAGATCCAGGTTATCCCGAGACAGGCATACGTCTGGGGCATGTTGCTGAGGGAATGTATACTCTACATTGTGAACTTGCAGGTAAAAAGGAAGTCTACACATTTACGGTTCACAAAAACTATGTAGATTTACAAATTGACCCTTCCCATACGATCCTCAAGCAGGATGCCGCAGGCATCAACACGAGAAATTATTACATAAGAAAAGAAGCGGCTAAGAAGCAAGAGAGAAAGGACAATTGAGATGATAGGCAAAAACGGAAGATCAATATATGGTGAGCTACTTTATGTTATTTTAGATCATCTAGGCCTAGAGAGAAATTATTCTTGATGATTCTTTATCTCTGAAACAATTCAACTAGAATCCGTATCTTGAAGTTAATGGATAAGGCACAAAAGAACATATTAAATCTTTATTGGGGTTTGCTAAAAAATCTAAGTAACGAGTGGAAACTTGACTTGATAGAGAAATTATCTCAGTCGGTCAGAGAAAATATAGATTCCACTACTGATCAAATGGAATTAGCTTTTGGAGCATGGGAAGATGAAAGATCAGCAGATCAATTGATAGGTGAACTTACATCTAATAGAAGATAGTTTAGGAGAAAGATAAAATCTCAATCTAATTCGGTCCCCTCTACATGAAAATTTGCCTTGCACAGACACATTCATTCAAAGGAGAAGTCCAGAAAAATATAGCGAATCATCTCCGCATGGTAAAACAAGCCATTGCAGCTCAAGCCTCCTTGATCATATTCCCCGAATTATCTCTCACAGGCTATGAGCCTGAACTAGCCCAAGAGTTGGCAGTCTCAGTCGATGATGAAATCTTTCAGCCTTTTCAAGTATTAGCGGATCAGCACTGCATGGTGATCGGAGCGGGTATGCCGACGCTCGCACCTGATGGGATCAACATTAGCATGCTTATTTTTCAGCCGCAGTTCGATCGTACCGTCTACTCCAAGCGCATCCTACATGCAGATGAGCTTCCGTATTTTGTCAGTGGTACCCACCAGCCCTTTCTCCATATCCAAGGCCTCAAAATCGGCTTGGGGATCTGCTATGAGACGCTACAGCGTGAGCATTTCATCCATGCAGTGACACATGAAGCCCAGATCTATATCGCCAGTGTCGCCAAACCCCACAGAGGTGTGGACAAAGCCTATCTACATTTTCCGTCCATCGCACAAGAATTTGGAATCCCCATCCTCATGGCCAATTGTGTGGGATTCTGTGACAACTTCATGAGCAATGGAAAAAGCTCAGTCTGGAATCGTGAAGGGAAATTGATAGGGCAGCTAGATGAGGAAAATCAGGGCTTATTGATCTATGATACAGAATCTGTGTAGGACCACCGCCATGGCGTGATCTCTGATTCATATCATCCCGCCATCTTCATTTCCTGAGACAAAACAATAGTATATTTATCCTCCATGAACGAATACTTCCAATCCCTTATCCTCCCATCCACAGGAGCCACTTCTTTATTCCAAAAAGAAATCATCCAAGAACTCTGGAGTGGCTATGGGAAAATCATGCGAATAGGCCTAATTGGAGCAAGTACCTCAAGCGTTGTCGTCAAGCACGTCCAACTTCCACGCCAGCAAAACCATCCCCGAGGATGGAATACAGACCTTGGCCATCAGCGTAAGGTGAAATCCTATCAGGTGGAAATGAATTGGTACAAAAGCTATAGTCAGTATAGCAAAGCGCGTCTCCCACAGTGTATGGCACTCGAAATATATAAGGGAGAAGTACTGATGGTTTTAGAAGACCTGGACGAAGCAGGATTTCCACTGCGCAAGCGATCTGTATCATGGGAAGAAATCACCTCTTGCCTGGCATGGTTAGCCCAGTTGCATGCGAGCTATCTAGGAAAAGCTCCTGAAGGACTCTGGGAAGTAGGGACCTATTGGCATCTGGCGACTCGTCCACAGGAGTTAGAAGTACTAGACGATCAGAGACTCAAGGAGGCAGCCTCACGCATAGACGAGAAGCTGAATGCATGTACCTATCAAACATTTGTCCATGGAGATGCTAAGTTGGCCAACTTCTGTTTTGGGGAAGACGGACAAGTGGCAGGTGTGGATTTTCAGTATGTGGGAGGGGGATGTGGAATGAAAGATGTGGCATATTTTGTTGGAAGCTGTCTAAATGAAAGAGATTGTGAACGCTTGGAAGAACAAATTCTGGATACCTACTTTGGACATTTACAAAAAGCATTAGGGGAAAGAAACGAAGCATTGGAAGCCGAGTGGCGGGCTTTGTATCGTGTGGCTTGGGCAGATTTTCATCGCTTTCTCAAAGGGTGGAGCCCCAGCCACTGGAAAATCAACAGCTACAGCGAACGTGTCACAGCAGAAGTCATTCACAGCCTATCATGATGAACCTCCCGTCACTCACTGAAATCGCGATCCAGGCTGCCCGAGACGCAGGGTACATCATCCAGCAGTATATGGATCAGGAGGTAACTGTCTCCTACAAAGAGACTGGCACCAGCTACGCCGCACAGGTCGTCACCGAAGTGGACAAAGCGGCTGAAACAGCTATTCTCGCTCAGCTCCTTCCTACTTGTCAAGCCTTTGATTTGGCGTTATTGTCGGAGGAGACGGAGGACGATAGAAGTCGATTTGAGAAAGACTATTTCTGGTGTATCGATCCTCTAGATGGCACCCTTCCTTTTATCCAGAAGCGTCCAGGTTTCTCCGTATCCATTGCGCTGGTCAATAAGGATGGAATTCCTCTGGTGGGCGTTGTATTTGATCCTACTACAAATACCCTCTATCACGCTATCCAAGGGAAGGGAGCCTTTAAGAATCAGCAAGTCTGGGAATTACAGCCTATCAATGATCATTTGACATATGTGACTGATCGTCAGCTCAAGAATACGCCTCGCGCTGGTGAAATAGAATACTTTTTGCAGGAAAAGGTAGCGGATCTGGGCTTGCAAGGTGTCAAAGAAATGGCAGGTGGAGGTTCTGTCCTGAATGCCATTCGCGTACTGGAAAATGGCCCTGCCTGCATGCTCAAGTTCCCCAAAAAAGAAAAAGGAGGTGGGAGCCTCTGGGACTTTGCAGCTACGGCCTGTTTGTTTCAAGCGTTAGGTTCGCCTGCAACGAATTTTGAAGGAGGACGACTGGATCTGAATCGCAGAGAGGGGACCTTTATGAATCATCAAGGAATATTTTTTGCCTATGGTTTCTAGTGGGAATTTATGTAAATAGTTAGGGGACACTCTCTCATTATCGCATAGGTATCGTTATATATAGCCAATATATAATCCCATGATGAACACCCTAAGATTTCTATTGATCACGCAGCTCGTCTTAGCTTGGGGACTTGTATCCAGCCAGATTGTCTACGAGAATCAGCAGGCCCCCCAGTTTTCTATGGACCAATGGGTCAATGAAACATTCGATCCCGCCGATGTGGAGGGGAAGCCCATCCTGCTAGAGTTTTGGGCTACATGGTGTGGAGGGTGTGTGGCTGCGATTCCAGACTTGAATGAATGGCAGCGTACATTCGGACAAGAAATCGCCTTTGTATCTGTCAATTCTTTTGATGAGGAGGATAAGATTCTTCAGTTTTTGAATCGAGTACAGATGGAGACCCATATTTTCCATGATGAATCACAAGAATTGAAGCAAATGTTTGACATTGGGGCAATTCCTATGGCTATTTTGATAGATAAAGATGGATACATGAGGTGGAGAGGATTTGCAAGTAATTTGGATACGTCCTTCTTCCAGATCTTCCTAGAAGAAGACAGCATCATCACCTACGACCGCTCTGTCAATATACTGAACAAGAGATTTACGACTCGACTAGCCAGCGAGGAAGATAGTTTGAGTTATACAATTCAAATGAAGCGGTATTTTTATGATCAGACACAGAAAAGTACAAAGAGCCTAGAATGGGAATTCGATGAGGGGTTTCATGTGAGATTTGGCAATTTTCCTGTCAAAAGTATCTTAAACTACCTCTTCGGGCTTCAAAAAGGAAAACAGAGAGAATGGAGATTTGCAGGAGAATCCAGCATCAATTACACGCTGGATCTGGATGTGAAATCTGCCAGTCCAAACCATCAGATCTATTTGATAGAAAGGACAATCATGCACTTGTCCCAAAGCCTCAACTTTGACCTCAATTATTCTAAAGAGACCCTGGAACGATGGTACCTAGAGCCTGTGAGTGAAGGACTCAAACAA
>JBCBPW010000152.1:0-9804 GCA_039820545.1 Bacteroidota bacterium
TACTAGATAATTATGAATCTTCTAATATGAACTTCTTGCCCTACATTGAAGCGAATCAAATAGATTCCTTTTGAGGAATCTGGCAGTGAAAGTTTTTGACTAGATTGTTCCCTCGTCACATTAAAACTTCCGCTAGCTTTTATTTGCCCCCGAAGATCTAAAATTTCATAGTAGACTATCTTTTTGGTCCTGGAGTCAATCTGTACATTCAGCTTATCAGTAGACAGTATATAGTTAGGAACTATATTAAAAATCTCTATTGATTCATCTTTTTTTCTCAATGGACTGTCTCCACAAAATACCCTTTCACAAGAAAATTCCGATGTGCGGTCAACACATATTTCTCCTTCGTAATCAAAATCACAACCAATAGGAATATAGCTATTTCCATCCCACGCTTTAGGAATTATTGTTGCGGTAACAATGTGGCTTCCACAAGCTAGTACAAAGGGATCTGAAGTATTAGTAAGGCTCTCAGCCTCAAATACTGATTGTTGAATTGTACCAATCTGATACGTATAGTCAAACACCCAACTCTTTTTATTTTGAGTGGGAATAACTGGATTCACAAGTGAAGAGGTAATCCCTGAAGTGATTTCATATATGTTAGGTCCTAATGTAGTCTGTAGCAGATCAAAGCTGGCTTCTAGGTTATTTAGTATTACTGGTACACTTAATTCAGGTGTAGAAACTACAGAAGGAGAACCTGAAAATTTTTGATAAATAGTCCCCTGTCCTAATATGCCGATAGGATCTACAAATCCTAGGATCTCATATTCCTGATTGGGATTACTAACACCAAAAATATCTACAAACTCTAGGTCAGTACTAATATCTAATATCCCACTTGCTGTATTAGATAGATATGAAAGATCTGCAATAAAGATCTCAGTAAAACTACCATTGAGAGTTTGCCCAGGATTATATTCCCTTTCTACAAGAAAATCTTTATATACGGGAATTAATAAATCTATTCCATCTCTCTCTATTTTTACTTTAAAGGATATCTCAATCGTCAATCCACCAGGGCCTACTACAATGTTATCGAACTGTCCTTCAAATATAATTACGATCTCTCCTGGGCTAGAACAGTTATCCCATACAACAGCACTTGAAGGGGGATTGGCAGACAAGAAATCGAAAGTAAAGGAGCCTGATGGGGTTTGGCTCAGTAGAAAGGATGGGTACAAGGACAAAAATATAACGAAAATAAAAATATTTAACAAATAAACCTTATTTGTTTGCCCGATAAAGATACCTTTGAGCAAAGAATGCAATGCAAGCAAAAGCCTTTGCAAAATTTTTAAGAGGATTTTCATGGTTTTAGATTGTTTATTTCTTTTGATATATGTGAATATAGCCCTCACCCGTCACACCTCCAAATTCATCTTACCAACTATACGTAAAAAGGCGGACCCAAAGGCCCGCCCACACCAGTTGTGTATGAATACGCGTCGATTTTTACTCTACTTGTAGTTTTTCCTGATACTGGATGCCCTCTCCATCCAATTTCAGTATGTACAAGCTTCTAGGTAGAACGCCGAGGTCAAGTTTGATGTGCTGGGTACCCGCAGCCAAGCTATAGGTGTCGTGCATGACACGTCTCCCACTCAAATCATACAAGGATAGCTGCACATCTGCATCCGTCTGGAGGTCGAGGCTGACTGTCGCACGATCTCTCGCAGGATTGGGATAGAGACTGATGTCTGTGGCCACATCTACCTGAGGCGCAGCAGTGCGGAAGTTCCAATTACCTTCTGTCACCCAAACCTCCTGGCAAGTGTAAAGATCGGGGCTTTGGCTACCGCCATTGTTACTGAAGATAAAGTTGGTACAGTTCGTGCCGTTGAAGGTGTACTTGTACCACCCGCTGCCTTCGGACTGCATGCTGACGCCAGGCCAAGTCGTGGTCAATCCGCTAGGTGTTGCATTCCAGAAGTAGATCTCGGGATTGCTGTAAGAAGTAGGTCTGAAGTGCACGGTCAGGTTGCCTGCAGGAGCGGTTGATTTTTCCCATACAGCGTAGTCAGTGCCTGAAGCAGCCAATGTCCAACCTGAGCCTGAAGGCGACCATGAACCTGATCCAATTTTCATCGCGACTTTGCCATCGATTTCGGCTGCATACAAGTTCCAGTTGGCGGCTTTGATGGAGAGAGAAGAGGTGCTGGTGAGGCCGTTTCGCTTACGAATGTCTATCAGATCACTGATGGGATTGTACAATCCCCAATCGAACAAGTGGTCCCAAAATACACAGGGTACGCCAGGGTGTGTCAAGATATACGCATATCCCTGCATGACTTTTCCTCCTGGGAAGGGCCAGTATCCTTGCGTACTTCCTGTATCGTGATTGTCAATAAACGTGACGGCTTTTGCTGGCCACCATCCGATGACACCTGGGGCGCCTCCATTGATTGAGAGTCTCCAAAGCTGGTTGTTGACAGCTTCTTGCAATACTCCTTTGGTAGTGAAATCAAAGGCAGTTGATTTTCCTTGCGTATCGTCGATCCAGTCTATGATTTGCTGGCGGTGGGCATTGACATTATTCAGATCCAAATTGTCCCAAAGCTCTCCTACAGAAAAGTAAGGATTCGTTGCGTCGTTGTACACCCCATTGTAGTAGCCATTGAAGCCTCTGACATAATCATAGCGCCATCCGTCAAACCCTACATTGGACTTCAACCAGTTCATCCAAGCGATTAGATCATTTTGTACGGTCGTGTTGGTATGGTCGATGTCGCGAGCCGCATGATAGTTGCCACCTGTATCCCAGTTTCCACAAGGGTTTCCTCCATTTTGTCCCCATTCATCGTTGGCTGTGACGGCCCAGCATCCCCAGGTAGGCTGCTGAAAATCGGCCCAGTTGGTCGCGCCTACACGGTGGTTGATGACGATGTCGGCTAGGACTTTGATGTTTTTTCCATGAAGGGTGTTAATGCAGCTTTTCAATTCAGCCTCTGTACCATAATTGGTAGTCACATCATAGAGTCTGCGCGGGAGATATCCTTGAGGAGCTGCGGCATCACTTGGCGGGGGCATCCATATCATGTCGATACCTGCTGCATCAATGGCGTTGGCATTGGCCTTGACGACATTATACCAACCAGAGGAGTTGCTGTGAGATTCCCAGTTGAATCCCTGGAGCATGACGTCGGACGATTGTCCGAAGGCGAGCGTTACGCCTATTAACAGGAGAAGAATGAGTAGTTTTTTCATTGATTTTAGTTTTTGATGTGTGATTGAAGGGATGAGTTATCAGGAAGCTTCTTTTACTCAACTTGTATTCAACCTATCAAAAACTATCTTTCTACTCGTTCCAGATCATGAACTGGGCACTATTCGGAGAGAGGCAAACGGAGCAGATCATAAAATGATACCTTGATATGTTTATAAATCAATATGTTAGCTCATCTTGGTTTGCCGAAAGATTTTTCACGTATTCTCGGGGAGTTTGACCTGTAATTTTCTTAAACGCGCGATTAAATGCAGTTTTGGAGTTGAAGCCTACCTCTAATGCCAGGGCCAAAAGGGTATGGGAGGCATGTTCGTTATTTGCCAGTCGATTTTGAAACTCTTTTACCCGATAATTATTGATGAATTCATTAAAATTCATCTCAAAACCTTCATTGATGGTACGGGACAGTTCATGTGTATTTGTTCCAATGGCCTCTGCCACTTCCGAAAGGGTGATTTTGGGACGTAGATATGCCTTTTCAGTCTCCATATACTGGGTCACTTTTTCCTTCCACTTCTCTTCAAAATCGTCTTTCCGAATAGATTTCGGCGGTTCTAATTCTACTACAGAAGTTTCGACAGGTTGAGGATCAATAGGAGAGAATTGAAACATCTCTGGATGGGCAAAGGCGTAATACCCTAGAAAAAATACCGTCAAGGAAAGGCAAATCCACATGACATCTGTAGATCTATCAGTAATATAGGTCAGATCTTGATCCAGTATCCAATCCATTCCTCCTGTGAGCACCGTAGCCCATCCTATCAACAGACAAAGTCCTTGCAAGTACATGATCGTACGCAAAAAAGGGGTCTGAGAAGGGTCTTGCGCCTCGTACTTTGGGACAAAGCCTTTTAGATATCGGAAAATAAAAATCCAATATAATGTATTATAAACGAGAGCTAATGCGCCTGCTCCCCAAAAGGTAGGTCGAAAGCTCAGATCCACTACTCCACTGATAAAGGTCTCTTGATCCATAAGAAAGAGGGAAAAATAAGAGAACAGATGGAGAAAAAAGGGAACAAAATGCAGTCCATTTTTCCTAATCGCAGTCGTATCTCCCTCGGATCGCATCAAAGTCCGAATGTACAGCCAGAAAAGCGGCGCATACAAAAAGTAGATCAAGTCGGGAATCAGCAGTAGCTTGGGTAGTGTCTGAAATACTTCGCGATCATACAGCGCGGCGCGTGTCGTCAAGGCAATGGCAAGCGCCATGATAAAGGCAGAGAGATAATAATTGGCTTGAAAGGTATTTTTCCGAACTGTCAAGATCACGAGGACGAGAAAAATGCCTAAGATGGCAGAAAGCCACCAGATAAAGGTCAGCGGATTCATGGCATTACCTGAGAGATCCTCCCAAGCAGTAATCTGTACCCTAACTTCTGCTGAAGCTGCTGATTGCCATAGGTAAGTTCGGTTGGTTCGGGCACGGCCATTCTTTTGCGCTTCGATAGTCTCCCAATTTCCGCGCGTGAACTTATATGCCAAGGTATCATGAAAGACAGGGATATGTGCTTCGTAGAGCGAGTCCCCGATGGGTGTCAATTGATACCGCGGATCTCCTGGATGCCAGCTATTGAAGTTGCCCACGATGAATATAGGGGAGGCTGGTGGCGTATTTTCAGGTATGTGTTCTACAACCACTCGCAAGGATCCCAGGACTGGTAAGGGCACCATATCTTCCCAACTCAGGATTTTGATCTGTAGGGTGTCCCCTGGATTTTTCTTCACATCCCACACGTGATTGGGAAGGGCATTGCCCAGCAAATCTCCTTCGACGCGTTTCCAGCTTCCTCTTGTAAATTTAAATTCCCAGTTTTCTGGCAAAGAATCAATTGTAATACTCCAGCTTCCATCGTGAAAGCGCGTGAGTTGGTAGGCTGGATCAGCGGGTAACCAATCATTGAGGGCACTTGTGACAAAAAGGGTATCCGCAGGTGGCGTTTGATTGGGAAGTTCATTGACATACAAAGTCCACTGCGCATGGAGAGACCCTAGTCCCAGCCCTCCCAGCATGGCCAACAAGCTGAGAGTCGTAAGTATTCGCGCGCGTAGATAATTGTATAGTTTCATCCTTGATGCACTAATATAGGAGAATGGTACAAGGCAAAAAAAAATAGGACCATAAAAATGATCCTATTCTTATTTACCTTTCCCGAAGGATGATCAATGCTCCATGACTAGTTTAGGCTTTGTACCTGCATGGCCCAAAAGAATGACCTTTTCTTTCCCATGCTCAATATCCTTGGTCATATTTCGGGTATCAATCACACAGTGGGCATGCTTCACCACAAATTCTAGGTCAAAGTCGTCATGATCTGTGATGAGGACGACACAGTTGTAAGAAGCGAGCGTCTCTTCCGTAAGGTCTACAGAGTAATAAGACTTACCTGCCACGACATACTCTGGAGCCCAAGGATCGCTGTAGTCGATGTGTTCGATTCCACTTTCTAGCAAGCGGTGCATGACTGCCTCTGCGGGTGAGTGACGGAGGTCCTTGACATTCTTCTTGAATGAAACACCCAGGAGTAACACCTTAGCTTGTGATACAGTGATGGGCTGCTTGGACAGTTCGCGGACTACGAGGCTGTTCACGTGGTACGGCATACCCTCATTGACATTAGCAGCAAGGGTAATAAACTTTGTCTCAAAATCAAACTTGCGCGCCAGCCATGAGAGATAGTAGGGATCAATGGGAATACAGTGTCCCCCCACGCCTGGACCTGGCGTAAACTTCATATATCCAAAAGGCTTGGTACTGGCAGCCTCAATGACCTCCCAGACATTGATTCCCCCCATGCGCTCGCAGAGTAGCGCGAGTTCATTGACTAGGGCGATGTTTACGGAGCGGAAGATATTTTCCAGTAGCTTCTCCATTTCGGCTACCTTGGGGTTGTCTACCAAGTAGACTGTATCTATGATTTGACTATTGGCGAGTCCTCCGAGTATACCGCTCACTTCATCTATCCCTCCTACTACGATAGGGGTATTGCCTGTATGCCATGTTTGGTTTCCTGGATCTACACGCTCAGGAGAGAAGGCGACAAAATAATCTGTACCTGCGCTCAATCCTCCTTTATTCAATTCGGGTATCAGAAAATCTTCTGTTGTGCCTGGAAAAGTTGTACTCTTGAGTATCACCAGCGAGCCTTTTGCCAGATGTGGCGCCAGATTTTCTCCTGCCGAGATAATGTATCCGATATCTGGATCTTTGTGGGCATTAAAAGGGGTAGGTACAGCAATGAAAATGACATGTGCAGCTTCAAGCTCAGCGTAGTCTGTCGTGGCACGAAGTAATCCTCCCCCGACAACGGCTTCTACTTCTGAATCCACCAAATCTTCGATGAAATTTTCCCCACGATTGAGCGCTTCTACTTTTTGTGTTGATACGTCCACGCCTATGACCTGAAAGCCTTGCTTGGCATACTCTAAGGCAATGGGCATCCCGACATAGCCTAAGCCGACGACTCCTATTACGGCGCTTTTGTCCACGACTTTCCTCGAAAGGGAAAGCGCATCTCCCTCTAATGTTTGTATCAGCGCTTCGCTAAATTTTTTCATAATTGAATGATAGCAAAAAAAACTCCAATAAGGCCTACATCGCTAGTTAAAAAGCTTTTTGCTGGATGTAACGACAATAATGCTCAAAATTTTACGCTCAACATCGTCACATCGTCTGTTACAGCATGCCCATCTGCAAAATTCATCAACTCCTTTTCAAGATGAGATACTATTTCTTGGGCTGCAAAATTTCGGATTCTCTTCAATTCTTCAATAATTCTTTCGCTACCGAACATTTCCTCTTCCTCATTGGTCTGTTCGACCACTCCATCGGTAAACATGAATAATACATCATCCCGATGAAATGGGAGTACCGTCTCTTGAACCTCTACCTCAGGAAGAATTCCCAGTAGCATACATCCTTTCTCTAGGCGAGATATTTCTTCTCCCTGAAACAGGATGGGATAGTTATGGCCAGCATTGATGTAAGCAAATGTATGAGAGTCGAGCTCTACTCGCACGACGAATAATGTAACAAATTTATCTCCCTCTACAATATGGTAAAGAGAACGATTGAGTTCCTTCACGATGATGTCCAGATCGTTGTACTGCGCACAGAGGCTACGAAAACTTGCTTGCAGATTGGCCATCAGCAGAGCTGCACCAATTCCTTTCCCTGAAACATCCGCGATGCAGAGAAAGATATTTCCATTATCCTTTTTGACCACATCAAAAAAGTCTCCTCCCACCCCATGATGCGCCTTATTGAGGCCAAATATGTCGAGTTCCGAGAAACGACTAAAATCGGAAATCATCAACTGCTCTTGTATCTGAGAGGCAACTTCCAGCTCTTTAGTCAAAAACTCCTGTGCGACTTTTTCCTTGATGAGGTTTCGGTTTTGAATGGCGACCGCCAAGATATTTCCGATCGTCTCTATGAAAATGAGGTCATTTTCGGCTTCGACAGGAGAATCTGCAAAATCAGCAATGGCAAAAGAGGCGACTACCTCTCCATAATGGTTGACAGGGATGACGTATTCTACTGCGCTCTTACTGAGCTGCGGCATAGTCACGGGATCTACTTTTACCATCTTGTCTTGCTCGACCATCTCCTCTACACTCTCTTCTGCAAAGGGCTTAAATCCCAGGCGCGCGCCCTCTAACCATGTATCTTCCTCTAAGTAAAAGATGACCATTTTGCGTACACCCAGCTGTGCCCTCAAAGTATTGCGCACAATCAGACACAGGTTGCGAATCGTCATACCCTCATGATTGATTGTACGCAGTACATCCAGAAGTGCATCTGCTTCTAGTCTTTTGAGCTCCAAGAGCTTCTGTGGATCCGTCGTGTTGTAAACATTCTCAGCCTTCATCTTCCCTACAACTTTACATCGAGCGCATCACGCAGCCCGATTCCAATCAGGTTGATCGAAACAATCAATAGGATCAAGGCCAAACCTGGATAAAAGGCTAACCATTGACCATAATCAAACACAATATACGTATAACCTTCGTAGATCATCTGTCCCCATGTAGGAACAGGAACTTCTACCCCAATGCCTAAAAAACTCAATCCAGATTCTATCAGGACCGCAGCCCCAAAGTTGGCTACAGCTATAACGATCACAGGACTGAGGATATTGGGAAATACATGGCGAAATAGAATGTGCCAATCCGTATACCCCATCGCCTTCCCTGCTTCCGTGAATAGCTGTTCTCTTACCTCTTTGATCTGTCCTCTGACCAATCGAGCTACTTCTACCCAAATGGATAATCCTATAGCGAGCAAAAGCTGCCAAAATCCTTTGTCAAATACAAATGTGATGGCCAACGCAAGCAATAATGTAGGCAAAGACCAGAGGACCGAAATCAACCACATGATCGCACTATCTACTGGTACTTTGATTTTTCTAATCATCCATCGGTCATCACCGAGAAATCCTGCGAGCCCTCCGATCAGCAAGCCCAGCGACAAACTTATGGTCACGGCGAGAATCCCGATGGTCAAACTGACACGCGTCCCTAATAAAATTCTACTAAGTAAATCTCTCCCAAATGTATCGGTTCCCAGCCTATAGGTTCGATGTTCTACATGGGCTTGCACGAAAGCAGCCTTATCCATATCCTTTCCAAATACCTCCCACGTCAAGCTGTCTTGCAATCCTGTATACTGTACAAAGCGTACGGATGTCTCCGTTATTATGAGGCTTCCTGTATCCTGCAAGGCAATGGGAATCGCACGCGCCTCCCGCCCTGTCCAAAACCACCAAGGATTTTCTGCGATCTCCTTCTCTACAGGGACTTTTAATATCCATGCCGTAGTGCCAGGTGCTTTTTTGGCCAACGGTAATATCTGCTCATTCGCATGGCGCGTCGCATCGGGCGTGATCAGATAACCCGCGATAGCTATCACCAAACACAGCAGGACATATCCTAACCCCAACATAGCGGGTAGATGCCGACGAAACTTTTGCCATGCCAATTGACTAGGACTGCTCATGAGGCCAATTTACAAATTATATGGAAGGCACATACAAAGGAAATCAATGTCCATTGTGGCGTAAAAGCCCCTCTTTGGTTGCCAGAAACTGGTACTCCTGTAGATTGTCACTGTCATAAATATTGGTGCGAACATAGTCATTCGCCTCTTCATCCATTTGCATGACTTGCACCCACCCCTTGTCGATCATATTTTTCATTTCATCTAGTACGACTGGGCGTGGAAAATCGACTTCATCCAAGATATTCTGCAAAGGTTCCACAAAATATATAGCATCCAGTATTTGAAATTGGAGTTCGCTCATTGGTTCGCTTATGTTACCCATCTTTCCTTCCAGTTATAAGATTTGACAAAATTTCCTGCAATTCCGATCCACAATACATAGGGTATGTATACTAGTTCTAACAGGAAAAAATCTTTTAAGAGCTGAAAATTAGAAAAAAATCTAGCGGCTCGGTGCATCAAATAGAAATCTGCACTTATTTTCCATGCAATTAAGGCAAGCCCCCAAAGCCAATAATTCATATCTCCAAAGCCCAAAACCAAGAGTATCGGAAATGTCCAAAAGCCGAGG
>JBCBPW010000153.1:0-9710 GCA_039820545.1 Bacteroidota bacterium
AAATCAAGGTGGAAGAAGAAGTTGAAAAAGTGATTTCCCTCAAATCTTATATTGACTTTGAAAAAGCGGTGAACGGTTTGCAAGGTGTAAAATATGTTCATCGCACCTTATTTAAACTCAAAGTCAATATAAGATTTGA
The DNA here is from genome assembly GCA_039820545.1 of Bacteroidota bacterium. Lineage (GTDB taxonomy): Bacteria > Bacteroidota > Bacteroidia > J057 > J057 > JALEFZ01. Next base: position 140 of record JBCBPW010000153.1, read on the forward strand.
GGGAAATCACTTTTTCAACTTCTTCTTCCACCTTGATTTGAAGTTCTACAGGCTCTTTTCCAAGGCTTATGCATGGTCCCTTTATATTTGAGATCGGAATTTCTTTCTGGAGTTGCTCAAAAGAGGCTTCCCATTCCTTTATCAAATTTGATAGGGCAAGTACTTGATCTCTATCTAGCATAGCCCCCACATCATGACCTTCATCTAAGCCTTTGGTCTCGATATTAGAGGTAAATAAAGAGGCAATAAGGGTATCAACCAAAAGGAACTTGGCATGCAGATGATCCTGAATGAATACCTTCGCTCCAGCATCCAGAAATGGTTTACATGCTTCCTTAATCTTATGGGTCCTTTTAGGAAAAAATAAGGTAACAGACACCCCTTCCTTTGCTTTGGAGATCAAGGCTTGGGAAACTTGGTGCTCAGGATCAAGGTTGAAGGTTGATAGATAGATGCTTTTTTTTGCTTCATTGACCTGTTTTAGCAGCATACTCAATAGAGGCTTATTTCCTCCTAACTCTGTGGGAATGGCTTCCTCTAACTGAGGGATATCGAACCGTTGAGCAGGTGCTAGCGGCTGAAAATCGCGCCGAGCGGTATGCTCCTCTTCTGCCTTTTCCCAGAAGGTGTAGCGGAAAAGTTTATAAAAATCTTCCACCTGATGCTTTGTGAGCGGAATGGCCAGTTCAGGATTCTTGGCAAGTGCATTTTGGGTAAAATTAGCTGTCAGCAGCACTCCTTGAGACTGATCGCTTTTGGGATCAATGAGGATGTATTTTCCATGGAAAGAATTAGAGGCTCTGAAAAGGATTTGGCCTTTGATTTTTTCTTCCAACAGCTTTTTATACTTCTCAGTGGAAAAATTCTTCTCCTCATCGGGAGGTGAGAGCTTAACTGTTGCTCCTAGGAGAAAAATATGAACGCCTCTTTTACTGGCTCTTACTAAAGCAGTTAGGAGTGCATTGTCATCCATGATAAAGGACTGGACACAGATCATTTGCTTGGCCTGATCTATCAGCTCGATGATTTGATTAAGCATGAACTTGTCAGATTCACCTTCCCATAAAGCGTCGCGATCACCTTTGGCAGCATACGGGTTGGGATTGGGAATCAAGACCAATGGGAATGTATGAATATTGGAGATGATTATGGAATATGTCATATTGATGTCATTAAAGGGTGACTAGGAGAGGATTATAGGGGCCTGAATCTGGGCGATTTCATAGAAGCTAGCAGCGCTATCTTTCAGAAACTCGAGGAACACTTCACGTGAGACGAAGTCAGGCAGAAAGGAGCGAAAGGGCTCGATTTTCTTTTTCTGATAAGCCCTGAAGCTTTCTTCATCAAAAAAGTATTCGTTTAGGCCTTCCTTAAGCAAGTGTAAGAACCATTGATTGGCGTCCTCTTGTGAAATAGGCTGAAAATCTACCTTTCTGATTTGTGTCCGATCAAAGGTTTCCTCTCTCAGATTAGGCTCCGCCAACCAAACGTCTCTCTCGAAAGAGGTGTCTTTCTCAAAGTCGATGGCTACCCAGTCTTTTCCTGAATTGTATTGATCAGGAAATTCCTGACGAATGAGTGCTTCTCGTAATTCCGAGTAGGAGATATAAGATGTGATATCCTGATCAAAGCTCAGTCCTTCGCTACGGATACCTAGAGTGGCTTTATCTGGTGTCAGATTCATTTCTAGGCTGGCCATTTTCAACGGATTTTCAAAATATTTACCCTTGATTTTGGTGATCCTTAGCTTTTCATTTCCTAATTCAATCTTGAGGTCTTCTAGTCGTTCTTGAAGTTTTTTGTCTTCCTTCAATTCTTCTTTGCGATCGTCTATTTCCCTATGTTCAGCCTTGAGTTTGACTACTTTTTGATCTACAAAAGCATTTTGAACGGTATAGACATCATACACACCCTCTTCGGGTATCCAGATTTCTTCATTTTGTGCACTTTCCGTACCCTTTTCTGTTAAGAAATAATCTCCAGAATCACTATGCGCAAAATATTCCTGATTTGTCAGCCTCAAGAGCATATTTTCAGAGGCTCGAAGCGGCATAGTCGGTAGCAGTTGTTCTTTTAGGTCGTCTGCACTTAGTACACCTTCATTCTCCAGAGCTAATACCAAAACAGCAATAAAAGGGCTATTCTCTTGCCTGCGCTCCAGCGAAGCATGTATCTGGTATCCTCTAACCTTGAGATTATTCTGTGTAAGCGTGATGGTTTCCTTTTTCATGGGAATAGATATATGAGTTGTCATGATTGGTGAATTAGTACGTTGTTTTGGTAGGGAGTTCTCCTAGTTGGTTGAGGGCTTTCAAGCCTGCGCGGTCTTTCATCCAGCCAGCATCGCCGAAAAGGATCAGCTTGTGTCGGGCTCGGGTAAGCGCTACATTCAAGCGATTGGGACTATGATAATGGGCTCCTCTGGTGTATTTGGTGAAGGAAAGTAGCACCATATCAGCTTCCTGCCCTTGGAACTGGTCCACCGTACATAGGGTGAGCTTGATTCGATTGCCTAGCCTGAAATTTCGATTCTTTCTATGCTGACCACAAAGTTGACGTAGCATCTTTCGGAGTTCTTCCTCCTGATCTCGATAGAAAGTCAAGACAGCTACCTCATACATACCAGACGCTCTATTCCATGCTTTCGGAAGCGGAGTCTTATCCGCAAAGGATTTGAACTTTCTAAGCTCTTTCTCAATGTCAGACACTTCCCTTGAATGAATGATCTTATTTTGTCTGGCATTTTCATCTCTCCTAGCATTTTTATCTTCACTGAAACGGTGAGCAATCCATTGAACGCGCTTTGCAGGTTCGTATGTCCATTCTCTATCGGGTCTATCTTCCGCTACAGAATTGGCAGGTTTTAAATTCCCATTGTAAAAATGCTGTCTGGAAGTTTCTGCAATGTCCTCATGCATACGATGCTGATAGGTGAGAGAAGTAAATCGTGGGTCCTGTGAATGATCAGGTAAACCATCACAAAAAGGAATGTGTTGATCTCCACCCATTGTATCCTTTGGACTTTTTCCTACTCCTCGCTGGAGCATTTCCAGGATAGAAGGAAATACGACCCTTTCGATGCGTTGGACCTTTGACCATGCTTCATCATCTGGAACAAGGAGGTCCAATTCTTCTTGTACATAGTCTAATTGCTTCTCATCTGCACGCCTACCGAACTTCTGGTTCAATTTACTAGCGACTAAATCAGGATAGCGTGTATCTTCTCCTCTCGCTTTGTCCCAGTTTCTGGTAAATGATCGAATCGAAACTTTTCTATGGCCCTGCTTTTTCCCCTTACTATATAGATAATTTTGAATCTGGCTCTTCCAATTAGGCTTCCCTTCTTCACAGAAAAGGGTAGCCTTGAATGTCAAATGATGGCTCAGCCATTCTCTTATCTTGTGGGTATCAGGCGCGATGATGAGATCGGCGGCATGGCATGTCAGAGAGCATGTAGTATCCAGTGAATGGTCTTTTTGTATCGTCTTAATGACGTATGATTGGGAATCGAAGTAATTCCCGTAATCCTCTGGATTTTTGTTTGCTGGGACTAGCATGACCAATATCTCCTCTTCCCATTTGGTTTTCAGTCTTTTCTTTACGTCAAACGCTTCGTAATAAAAAGGCTGCTCCTCTTCTGGAATCAACGCTCGCAGGGCGTGAGATACATAGCTGTCCTCCACATAGGGAGAGAGTTGCTGGATATCACCGACCAGTATCCACTTTTTTGCATGGAGTGCAGGTACGAGAAACTCCTGAAAAGGAACTTTTGAGGCCTCATCGATGATGAGATAGTCAAAGGGTTCCAGGCTGGTCTTGCCCGATCGTAGATGTGGGTGTTGCAGAATGCCAATGGTTGTACCTGCGACCAGATTGGCACTGTCCAGAATGACGCGCTCAAAATGTCCTCCTTGAGAGTCAATATTTTTCAACAGGTATTGCTGACTAGGCGAGGGATTCTCTAATTTTCCGAGAAAATCTTTGGTCTCATCTTTTTTCTTTTTGACGAGTTTCTGTAGACGACAGTCTTTTACTTTATCTTCTCTGATATCGCTTTCGTTAGAAGCTATTCTGACAGGAACAATCCATTCCTGGCAAACCTCGTGGTAGCGGGTCAGGATTCGTCCGATGACATTGTCGATGGCAACGTGTGTAGCTGAACAAAAGAGAACGCGCTTACCCCTCATGGCCAGTTGGATGACCAATTCGATGATGGTGGTGGTCTTTCCTGATCCTGGAGGGCCTTCAAGTAGGGCAAAATCAGGTGTATGGAGTGCTTTTTCGACAAAGTCACGTTGTTCGCTTGTACCATCTCGCTCCAAGTCTGTCAGGACCCGCCAATCATCGATAGGTTCTACGTCAAAGGATGGAAAAGCATCCCATTGATTACTGAATAGTTTCAGGAGTGGACGATGAAAGTCTTTGGGTTGGTTCTTTAGTTCCTTTATAGCCTGGGTTTGTTTCTCTAATTGATATGTATTAGGTCTGAAATACAGAGTACTCACCTTCTCATCCAGCTCAATTTCAAAAGTCAGTGTACCTTCGTCTGGGTCATAATCGACAACTTCGAGTTTTTTGAATTTTCCTTTGGCGTTTTCATTTGGTGGAATATCGGAGAAAGCAGGAAGTTTTACACTCCCGAAAAGTGTTTTCTCCAAGCTTTCTACTTCTTTCTTAGGAAGTCCCTCATAAAGGACTTGATAGACATACTGGGGGGATTCGCCTTCTTCCGACAGAATCATTTTTACGAATTTGACCTTAAAGTTTAAGGTTTGGGAGGCAATGAGAGCTTTGGCCTCACTGAGATAATCCCTGAATTGATTAAGTTCCCAACCTGCCTTGTTGATGTTGGCTGGGTGGAGTTCTACATTGTGTTGGTAAAGATTCATGATAATTTGTTTTCATGACATATACCAGATAAATGCCACTTATATATTCTATTGTAAATCAGCAATAATCATTTATCAAATGCTTAAATTTTTCTAACAAGATAGAATAAATTCTCTTCAAGCGGAATATTTATCTAATACAGGAAGTATACTTCTCTATCTCAAGAGTGGAGACTCGTGAGTTAGGGGATGTTGCCCTTTGTGGGGCTGTAGGGAAAGGCTAGACGAAGAGAAAATAATCACCCGCCTACATTTTCAAGAGCCAACTGGATTAACTCAAATGCTTGCGGCAAGTCCTCTTCTTTTTTAAGGATGTATTCAAGATTCCCTGTTCCAGAGTGACCTATATTCGTCACGTCTCGACTATTTCTAGGTAGAGGATCTAGCGTTGAAGGTTCAATCTTAAGAAAAAGGTTGATTTTCGTCTGTATTGGTTCAACGCACACAAAGTTCTTATTGAGCTTGTAAGCGATGTAGTGTTTTTTGGGAACCTCTTCTATAGCTTCATCTAATCTCACAATATAGTCACTGAGGCTCATGATCAAATACCTGATATGATCACTTTTTCCCTCTAAATGGCTTTCGAAAGTATAGATGGGTGTTTCAATTAGATCCTCCAAATCAGAAATATTAGAAGAAGTTGGGGCGGGTTTCTTGCCTGGAGTTTTTCCAACCTGCACCAGTGAGGTCGTTTTCTTGAATACTTCCTCCAAGGTGAAAGTTTTATTTTCATAAAGCTTGTATTCGTATAGCTCTATGTTGGCCCCCATCATCCGAACCGCATGCAAATCAAATTTTTTATATCCTGGGGCGATACAGATGACGCGAATATTGGACCAATCGACCTCAACATCCATACCCAAAGCCTTATGAACTGCACGCTCAAAGTCGCCCTTGTGATCATCCAACCAAGACAAGTAGTACAAGCTTTGATTGACAAGCTCTGAAGACTCCACCTTTTTGTATTCGATAATGACAGGGTTGTTGTCTTCCGAAAGTGCGAGGGTATCAATACGGCCACTATGAATATCTCCCGTTCCAAACTCTGTGGCTACAAACTGGCAACCAAAAATCTCAGGCAAATTGTTTTCGACCAAGGTTTGCAACTCTTTTTCTCGATGGAACTGAGCGGTTTTGATGAGTGAAACGTTTCGGGAAGTAATTTTATAGAGGGGCATATAGGATGGACTAAGTAAAGAGGGTTATGGGATATAAAAGCCTAGTCACAAGCTCAGTTAAAGGCCGAGGGCTTGCTTCATCGTCTGGAATAGGGCCAATTTAAACGCCTCATCTGAGATGTACTTACGATAAAAACCCAACTCAGCACGACGCTGTTTAGACATGACTTCATCCATGATGGAAAGTAATGCTAAATCCTGGTTCTGTTGATCTTTATTTTCTGCCACTTTCAGTTTGAAATCAGGATGGCTACTCAGCTTCTTTTGTAGGGACAAAAGCTTAATCCTGCGTTCTTCTGGAGTTTGGTCCCATCCCTGAAACCAGCGCTCGTTGAATACGCGTACGATCTCCTCTAATAGATCTTTTTCCTTGTCACTACCATGTACCCTCCTTGGGTTAGGATTGAGTGGGTCTAACTCAGCCGTTGAGGCATCCAGCTCAATCTTCTCCTTGAGGCGAACACGCTCCAAGCCATAAGTAGAAAGATCTACAGATTCTAACAAACTATCCAGTAAGTCTTTGTCCTTATCTTCGATGATAAGTTTGGGAATAAGGAATTTGAGAAACCAAAAGAGCTTCTCCCAGCTCACCATCTCAAAATCTAGTATGGAGGCTACCTGACCATATATCTTGACAAATTGCTTAGCCTTGATCTTAAAGTCGGCTTTTTCTTCCTGACTTAACTCCAGTTCCTTATTGAAGCGTTTGGCAGCCTGGTCTATAATGGGACTCAATTGCTGCGCATCCACATCGTTGAAATACTTCACCACAAAATCCTCTATCTCATACTGCTCATAAACACCGACATCATCGAGATTGGCTTTCAGATCGTGTAAGACGTTGATATCTGTACCCTCGTTCAGGGTAGTAGCTGTGTAGAAAGGATCAAAAGCCTCCTTGATTTCTTTGGTTGTATTGAAAAAGTCAAGTACGAATAGATCCTCCGTTTTCTTCCCCAATTTGGGAGCCGAACGATTGAGGCGAGAAAGGGCTTGCACCGCGATTACACCTTGAAGACGCTTATCGACATACATAGCACAAAGCTTAGGCTGGTCAAAACCTGTGAGGTACTTGTTGGCAACGACGAGTATACGGTATTCATCCATATCGAAGTAGCGAGCGATCTTATCGGCAATGTACCCTGGATCAGAAGCACTCGCTGTATCTAAGTGAGCGGGGAGATCATTGATCCCTTCCTCTTTCCAAGACACACCGTCTACCTTTTTCTCTCCTGAGAAAGCAACGATAATTTTGAAAGGATTGCCTCGCTGATCGAGGAGTTTATTCAAGGCTCGAAAGTAGCGAATGGCAGATTCTATGCTTTGGGTGACGACCATGGCCTTGGCTTTACCCCTAAGCTTCTTGGGGTTATGGACATGGTCGATGAAATGATCGAGCATGATCTCTGCCTTGGTATGGATCGTATGCTGGTTGCGTTCTACATAAGCGCGGAGCTTCTTCTGGGCTTTCTTCGTATCAAACTTCGGATTGTCTTCAATAGACTTCTGGATCTCATAGTAGCTTCTATAGGTAGTATAATTGGCGATGACATCAAGGATAAAACCTTCCTCTATGGCTTGCTTCATGGAATAAAGATGAAAAGGCACAAACGACTCATCAAGTTGCTTATCCCCAAACTTTTCCAGTGTCACATTTTTGGGCGTAGCAGTAAAAGCAAAGTAAGAAGCATTGTCTCGCATCTTTCGCCCTTCCATGATCTCAGCGATCTTTTCTTGAACGTCTTCTGGCTCCTCTTCCTGCTGGACTTTGCCCATGGAGGCATTCATTTTGCCATGTGTTCCTCCCCCCTGAGAGCTATGCGCCTCATCAATGATGACAGCAAAGCGTTTGCCGCTCAAATCGGCGATGCCATCTACGATATAGGGAAACTTCTGAATGGTGGTGATGATGATTTTCTTCCCTACTTCCAGACTATTGCGAAGATCGGCAGAGGAATGAGCAGGTGCCAGTATATTTTTGACTTCAGAAAACTCCCGTATGCTCTCCCGCAACTGCTTATCAAGCAGTCGTCGATCGGTGACGACAATCACCGAATCAAAGAGTGGGAGATCTAAGCCCTTGCTTCCTGGAATACCTTCTTTGAGTGGATAAGTCTCGATCAACTGATAAGCAGCCCATGTGATAGAGTATGACTTCCCCGAACCTGCAGAGTGCTGTATGAGATAGGTTTGCCCTACGCCATTGTGGCCTGCATGAGCCACTAGCTTACGTACGACATCCAACTGATGATAGCGGGGAAAAAAGAGGGTACGTTTGTCCAGGGGATCCTTGGCTTTACCATCAAAGCGGACAAAATGCTGAATGATGTTTGCGAGGCTTTCCCGAGTGAAGATCTCTTCCCATAAATAAGCAGATTTATGTCCGTTGGGGTTAGGCGGATTGCCTTTGCCGTCATTGTGGCCCTTATTAAAAGGCAGGAAAAAGGTACTGGCTCCTTTGAGGCGAGTCGTCATGTAGACTTCATCCGTATCTACGGCAAAGTGTACCAGACATCGCCCGAAGTTCAGCAGGGGCTGCGTGAAATCGCGATCGTTTCGATATTGCTTTTGGGCGTCGTAACGAGCATTTTGACCCGTCCACGGATTTTTGAGTTCGAGCGTAGAGATAGGAAGTCCATTGAGGAAAAGGACCATGTCAATCTCCTGTCGTGGATTATCAAGGTTGTATCGGATCTGTCGAGTAATACTGAACTCATTGGATTCAAACCGCTCCTCTAGGGTCTTGCTGGCACTGCCTAGTGGGAGTTGGTAGAAAAGAGTGAAATGCGCGTCATCGACTTCCAGTCCTTTGCGGAGAAGTCGTAGGAGCCCGTACTTCTTGATGAGACGATCGAGGCGGGAGAGGATCTTGAGTTTCCAGTCGGCATGTCGCTGTAGCTTGGCGAGTTCGTCTGCCTGCGTGGATTCGAGGAAGTGCCAGAAACGCTTTTTGTCGATGGCATATTTGGGATCAAAATCCTGGGGAAAGCCAATGAAAAAGCCGTGCCCCGTACGGTAGAAACCACCGAGTTCATCCCCCTGCTCATGGGGAATTTCTTCTATACTATGCCCTGTAAGGGATTTTTGGATGGAAGCTTCAAGGGCTGCTTCATTGGTTTGGCTAGGCATGGTTGGTTGGTTTAATTTCTAGTCAGCCTCAATCTTTTGTACATACGTTGAGCTTCCTTTATGTCCTTATTTTGATCGGGGTTTGATTTTTTTTGAATACTCAGTAAAAAAATCTTTTCTCCCTCCTCCTGAAAATATAATCTTAATGCAACAGGTTGATATATTCTTAACTCCCTAACTTTTGTCATTTTAGAGTCCGAAGAAACTTCTTTTACAATTTTTGTATCTGGAGCAAAGGGAGTCGTCAGCCCCCTTCCTTTTATTTCCTTTAATTTGCTCAAGATGGCTTCTACTTCTTCTTGTCTCAAAGCATCAAAGCTTTCGGCGATTCTAGTGAAAGAATGTGTTTTCGAGAACTCCTTTAGAAAAAGCTTT
>JBCBPW010000154.1:0-9673 GCA_039820545.1 Bacteroidota bacterium
GGCATCTACTTATTTTCCCTTCCACTTGGAGAGTGGCTTTTCTTTTTCACAGTACCCTATGCCTGCCTGTTTATCTACGCATGTGTAGGAGCTTACTTCCCGCAAGACCCACTCAAATCTATTGCTCCTTATGTTTTTAAAGGCCTCGCTGTCACGCTATTTATTTTGGGAATTGTATTCATGGATCGCTGGTATACAGGTGTGACATTTATCCTGCTGAGCCTCTGGATTGTATATCATGTATGGATCCAAAAGGTCGAATGGCTAGGTCAGTTCCTGCTGGCCTACCTCATCGTACAGATTCCCTTCGGCCTCGTCAATGGTGTGCTCACTTCCCTACCAGTGGTATGGTACAATGACCTTGAAAATCTAGGTTTTAGATTAGTGAACATCCCTATCGAAGATACGATGTACAATATGCTCATGCTGATGATGACCGTCAGCTATTTTGAATGGCTCCTCAACCGGCGTAAAAACGCCTTTAAGTCCAAGCTCACAAGTTCTCAAAGCTATGTATAAGCTTAAAGTTGAAATAGACAACCGATCGGGTTTTTGCTTCGGGGTGATCTACGCAGTAGAAATGGCAGAAGAAATTCTTCAAGCAGAAAGTCAGCTATACTGTTTAGGAGATATCGTGCACAATGATATGGAAGTCAAAAGACTAGAAGCTAAGGGGTTAATCATCATCAACCACCAGCAGTTTCGCACCTTAAGAGATGCAAAAGTATTGATCCGTGCGCATGGTGAGCCACCAGAAACATATCGACTCGCCGCAGAAAATAACCTCCAACTGATCGATGCTTCTTGTCCTGTCATATTGAAACTTCAACAGCGGATCCGCCACTCCCACGAAAAAGGAGAGCATATCCTGATATACGGAAAAAAAGACCATGCGGAAGTAATCGGCCTACATGGACAAACCCAAAATAAAGCCACTGTCTTCCTCGATCCTGAAGAACTAGATCCTACGCGTATCCCCAAGACAGTCACCCTCTATAGTCAGACGACTAAAAACAAGCGTAAGCTGGGTCAAGTGGTTCAGCACTTGCAGCAGAAGGGATTTCGGGTCAAAGCGCATGATACCATCTGTAGGCAGGTCTCGCATCGCGACATGGAGATCCGAGATTTTGCACGATCCTTCGATGCCGTTGTCTTTGTTGCGGGGCGCAAGTCCTCCAATGGGCGGATGCTCTTCCAAGTAGCTCGTAAGGTCAACCCTAGAACCTATTTTGTGTCAGAGACAGCTGAGGTGCGGATGGATTGGTTCCAGCCTCATGAGCGCATAGGTATCTGTGGCGCGACTAGTACCCCACAGTGGTTGATGGAAGAGATTAAGCTACGCCTCCAACAGTTTTAAATTCTTCAGGTTAAAAGAAAAATCAATCTACTTTTTTATGCAGATCCTTCTGAATATTGGCATTGTCTTTTCGACCTTCTTTTTGATGGAATTCGTGGCATGGTTTGTCCACAAATATATCATGCATGGGCTTCTGTGGGCCTTGCATCACGACCACCACAATCCGACAGCACATCACTTTGAGAAAAATGACTTATTCTTTTTAATTTTTGCGATTCCCAGTGGCATTCTCGCCTACACAGGCTTGCAAGTAAGCCCCGATGATTTTCGGATTTGGATAGGTGTGGGGATTGCCGTCTATGGCATGGTCTACTTTGTCGTACATGACATCTTCATCCATCAGCGATTCAAGTTGTTTAAGCACAGCAAGCATCCTTATTTGATTGCCATCCGTAAGGCACATAAGATCCATCATAAATACTTGACAAAAGAAGATGGGCGATGCTTTGGGATGCTGCTTGTTCCCTTTAAGTACTATGAAGATGCCTGGAACTTTCAGAAAAAATTAAAGAAAGCCAAGTAAAGGCGCCATTAGCTTAACTGACATCATTTTCAATATGAGCTTTGATACTGTTTCTATGGAACAAACCGTCAGAAGGTGGACATCTCATCCTGATACAGGTGTGAGGATAGGCATCAGTGTGATCCTGCTGTGGACCATCGTACTAGCGCTTAACTTTCAGTACGAGGTGAACTGGTATTCTCCTATCACCTACCTCCTCATTTTCATTCAAGGGCACTTATTTACGGGCTTATTTATTACGGCACATGATGCCATGCATGGCTGTGTCGCTCCACAAAACCCCAAGTTGAACCATACCATTGGGAAAGTCGCTTCCTTTCTGTTCGTCTTCAACTCCTACAAGAAGTTGATGCCCAAGCATTTTTCTCACCACAAGTATGCAGGCACAGATCAAGATCCTGACTTTCACAATGGAAATGGAAATTTCTTCTCTTGGTATCTCGACTTCGGAAAAGAATACATCTCTTGGCAGCAGGTGCTCATGGCCGCTATTACTTTCAATGTATTGGAGTATGGGCTGGGTATTCCCAAGGAAAATCTGATCCTCTATTGGGTGATTCCTTCTCTCTTGGGGACCTTTCAGCTATTTTACTTTGGGACTTTCCTTCCCCATATGGGCGAGCATGACAATAAGCATCACGCGCGTAGTCAAAAGAGAAACCATATGTGGGCTTTTTTGACCTGTTACTTTTTTGGATACCACTTTGAGCATCACGACTCTCCCAATACCCCTTGGTGGAAGTTATGGGAGTTGAAGGAGGGTTAGTGATACGTGATAGCAGTTATACCACAAGGATTTTCTATCTTTTTTCTTTTTAAGATCCACGATTTTCCATCCCATGTAAGCTGTATATACATTCTGGACCTCGTATAGGCTCGAGCAACATTCACTTTCTCCTTTCGCTCCAAAGTCTCATTAGGTAAATATAGATTCGCATAAAACCACATCTCTTGCCCCTCTTCAGAAAAGATAGGATAGGTAAAAGTCATATAGCTTTTTCCCTCAAGAACTTGTGGATCAGGTAAACGCCAAGTGAAATCCAGCGTGCCATGCGAGGATGGAAGGCCGTAGGATTCTGCGAGGGAATCCGCATTTATGAAAGTCAGATTGGGAAAAACCTCTCTGGGCCATTTGATCGGAAGCTTATCCCACCGGGCTTCCTTCCAGCAAATATTGTACGTATCAAATTGATTCTTAAGGCCCTCATAATGGCAAGCTTGTTCTTGCTTCATCACCTCAGGTGTAGACCATGGATTATCGCTAGCAGACCATAGAAAGAGTGGCGCATCTAGGATGCAAGTAGGCACAAGTTCTGAAGGACAGTCTGTGCCAGCATGTACCATCACAGCAAAAATGTAAGATTTTTTGTCAGGAAAATCCTGTAGATGAGGTGGGGGAGCGGGCAAAGTCCCACAATCTACAAACATATCAAATTGAAAAATTCGCATGGCATACCTCCCATCAAAAGCAATGAAAAGAATGAGCAATAGGCTAGAGAAAAAGAGAGGGAAGTGGATCAAAGGAAAGTATCTTCTCTTCATCTTTTACCCTAAAGATTATGGGATGCCTTTATCTTCATAAAGAAGCCCTGCATCTCGCGACACAGGGCTTCTCTTATATGATCAATGAAAATGAATCTATCTAATACTGCTTCGTACTCAGCATGACCAGCGTACACGCCTCTAGCACCTCAATTCCTGCCTCTCGGCATCTCTTCATAAAAGGAGGATTTTCTGTCCCAGGATTGAAAATAATCCGCTTCGGATTCAAAGAGAGAATCCAATCCATCAAGGGTGCCTGCCGTCCAGGATTTAGATATAACGTCACCGTATGCAGATCAGGAATATCTATCTTCTCTGGCTCTAGCGTGATGTCTACATCCCCAATCCTTCCCTTTCGAAGCCCGAGCGCATGCACAGGATAATCAAAAGAGCGGAGCATTTGAGTCGCCATATAAGAGTATCGATACGTCTTGATCGAAGCACCTAGCACAAGGGTCGTCTTATTTTTAACTAATGTATCCATTTATTTAAGGTATTGAAAGATCGAATATAGAGACGCATGGAAACCATTTCATATTTTACTTAACTCTTTTTTTGATTTCCCTATATTTTGACAATAGTTATTGTTTGAACATCAAAGTAAAGATAAAGCAAAAAGAGCCAGAAGGCTGACTCTTTTCACGATTCTATTTCAAGTAATGGAGGAACATTCAAAAAGAAATTCCTTACTCTTCTGATTCTTCTTCCTTCTCCTTTTTAGGAGCAGATGATTCTATCTTTTTCTCAGCCTCACGAGGCTCTACTGTAATCTGCTCTTCCTCCGTATCAAAGTCTACAAAGAGGTGATCTCCTTCATTGACATGGCTCTCGAGGATTGCATCGGCAATAGGATCTTCCAGATACTTCTGCAAAGCTCGTTGTAGTGGACGTGCACCAAACTGCTTGTCAAAGCCTTTCTCAGCGATGAATTCCTTCGCCTTGTCAGAAAGCCCAATCGTATAGCCTTTCTCTTCGATACGAGCAAATACATCCTTCAACTGGAGGTCAATGATGCGTAGGATATCTTCCTTCTCCAACTCGTTAAAGATGATGATCTCATCGATACGGTTGAGGAACTCTGGACGGAAGACCTTCTTCATAGAGTTTTGGATGGTCGAGCGCATCAGATCCGCTGTCTGGTCCTTACGGGCCTGTGTACTGAAACCTACTCCTGTACCAAAGCTCTTCAACTCACGTACCCCAACGTTGGAAGTCATGATGATGACCGTATTCTTGAAGTCGATACGACGCCCTAGCCCATCTGTCAAGATTCCATCGTCCAATACCTGGAGCAGAATATTGAAAATATCAGGGTGTGCCTTCTCGATCTCATCCAAAAGGACAACGGAGTAAGGACGACGACGTACGCGCTCTGTCAACTGTCCCCCTTCTTCGTAACCTACGTATCCAGGAGGCGCTCCGACCAAGCGAGAGACCGTAAACTTTTCCATGTACTCGGACATGTCGAGACGGATCAATGCCTCATCAGAGTCAAATAAATATTTTGCAAGGGCCTTGGCCAACTCTGTCTTACCTACACCTGTCTGGCCTAGGAAAATAAATGAACCGATGGGCTTCTCAGGGTCTTTCAATCCTAGACGAGAACGCTTGATGGCTTTGATCAGCTTATTGATCGCATCGTCTTGTCCGATGATCACATCTTTGAGCTGATCGCCCATTTTCTTCAGTTTGGCTACCTCTCCTGCAGCTACTTTCGTCACAGGGATACCTGTCATCATAGAGACAACAGAGGCGACATCTGATTCATTGACCGTATATCTCTTATTCTTTGTCTCTTCTTCCCACTCTACTTTGGCTTGCTCTAGCTGCTCTAGGAGACGCTTCTCCTGGTCGCGAAGCTGAGCAGCTTCTTCGTAGCGTTGGCTTTTGACGACTTTATTTTTCAATTCCTTTACTTCCTCGATCTTGCCCTCCAAATCCAAGATACTTTGCGGTACATGGATGTTGGTGATGTGCACGCGGCTACCTGCCTCATCGAGTACATCGATCGCCTTGTCAGGGAAATAACGATCACTCACATATCGCTCACTGAGACTGACACAAGCAGCGATTGCTTCTGGCGTATAGTTCACGTTGTGGTGGTCTTCGTACTTGGACTTGATATTATTGAGGATGGCGAGTGTCTCTTCGGGAGAGGTCGGTTCTACCATGACCTTCTGAAAGCGACGCTCAAGGGCTCCGTCTTTCTCGATGTACTGACGGTACTCGTCCAATGTTGTCGCACCGATGCATTGAATCTCCCCGCGAGCGAGTGCTGGTTTGAAGATATTGGATGCATCCAGTGAACCTGAGGCACCACCTGCGCCTACAATGGTATGGAGCTCATCAATAAAGAGGATGACATCGGGAGACTTCTCCAATTCAGCCATCACAGCTTTCATACGCTCCTCAAATTGGCCTCTGTACTTGGTCCCTGCTACTAGAGAGGCGATGTCCAATGTCACCACACGCTTGTTGTAGAGGACACGGCTCACTTTGCGTTGCACGATGCGTAGGGCAAGACCTTCTGCAATAGCTGTCTTACCTACACCTGGCTCTCCAATAAGTACAGGATTGTTTTTCTTACGACGGCTCAGGATCTGAGCGACCCGTTCGATTTCTTTCTCTCGGCCCACGATGGGATCGAGTTTGTTTTCTTCAGCTGCTTTCGTGAGATCGCGTCCGAAATTATCAAGAACGGGTGTTTTGGATTTTGTCTGTTTACGACGTTCTGAAGGATTGCTCATGTCTCCTGTATCTGGTGTTTCTACGGACATACGAGGACCACTCCCTTCCTCTTTTTGTTCCAGTTCGGCGCGGACTACATCATACGTGACGCCAAAGCGGGACAAAATCTGTGCTGCTACATTGTTTTCCTCGCGGAGTATAGATAGTAATAAATGCTCAGTACCGATGACGGTACTCTTTAGAAGTTTTGCTTCAAGCCGGGTGATTTTAAGAACCTTTTCTGCCTGACGTGTCAGGGGAAGGTTGGTCAAGTTAATCGTCGCTACGGTTCCTTTCACAGCATTCTCGATGCTTCGCTTCAACTGAGAAAGGTCTACACTTAAATTAACCAGTATCTTGATGGCCAATCCTTCTCCTTCACGGATCAGACCAAGGAGCAAATGCTCAGGCCCTATATAATCGTGTCCCAGCCGGATGGCTTCCTCCCTACTGAAGGAAATAACATCCTTGACTCGATCTGAAAAATTTGAATCCGGCATATTATTTTTCGCTGTATCTCTATCGCCTTTATTAATAGACACAAACAGGCCCTGCTTTGTTACACATCTAGAGCAAAAGCCTGAAATTCTTGCTGATAGACTATGAAAGCTTGCCGTAATTGTGCCATGATAGACATCCCTGCCAAGATGACAGTATACCTAACAAATAAAACGCATTACTCACAGTGAGGTTACGGCCAAATCTAACCTGTAGTCATATATGCTGGCTAGACGACAAAGAAGGCAATAACTACCGCGATTACAAGCAGGTTGATCAACGCTAAGGGGAGTAATCGTTTCCAACCTAAATCCATAAGCTGATTATACTTGAATCGGGGAAGGGTCCAGCGTACCCATATAAAGACAAATATAAAGAAAACTGTCTTCATAAAGAACCAGCCAATCCCCCACAGCATCTGATAAAGAGGTTCCCACTCTGTCACACCCAACATCCCCTCAAAGGGTCCTAAATATCCTCCCACAAAAAGGGTGACAATCAGCATAGAACCTACCACAATGTGGATATATTCTGCCAGGAAGAAAAGGGCAAATTTCATCGAACTATACTCCGTATGAAATCCACCTACTAACTCCTGCTCTGCTTCTACGAGATCAAAGGGGGCACGATTGGCCTCAGCAAAAGCACAAATAACGAAGATGATGAAGCCGATGGGATTGACGAACATGTTCCACGCCATGCGCTGCGCCTCTACGATAGCTCCTGGACGTAAAAATCCCCCTACTCCCTCAAAACGCGCATTTGTCAACAAAATCACGCTTACGACAGCCAAACCCATCGCCAATTCATAGCTGATCATCTGCGCCGAAGAACGCAGTCCACCCAAAAGGGGATACTTACTATTGGAAGACCATCCCGCCAGCGTGATTCCATAAACAGATATGGACGTGATCGCCAAAACATATAGAATCCCAATGTTGACATCTGCAATGGTCACAAATCCGCCCGTAGCCTCCGTAAATGCAAAATCTGCTTTGGCAAAAGGCACAACCGCAATTGTAATCAGAGAAATCGTCACCGCCACCACGGGAGCAACAAAGTGGATGATCTTATCCGCAGATTTAGGGATGATGTCTTCTTTTAAAAGTAGCTTCAATACATCCGCAAAAGGCTGCAACAGACCAAAAGGCCCCGTACGATTGGGACCGATACGTTGCTGGATAAGGGCAGACACCTTTCGTTCTGCATAAACCGAATAAGCCGCAGATAGGATCTGAAAGGCTAAGACGATCCCAATGATGATAAGGCTATAAGTGAGAGCTTCCATTCAGCCACTAAATATGTTGTGAAAACATGAAGCAAAAAAGTCATGGATCCTTGATGCTGTATGCCTTCCTGTGTGTGTTATTTATGAGGGCAAATTACACACTCTCTCCTCCTCCTACAAATATCATTCGGGCTGTTTTATGATATACCAGCCTGCCGTCGTGAAAAAATCGCGTAAATGTGGGATGGAAGTAAGCCAAGACGCCTGCTCACGGGGGGTTACCCCAAATTTGTATTTGTAAATCGGATTGAAAAGAAAGTGCTTCTTATGCTCAACGATGAGCTGGTTTTCGCGAATGATCTTCTCAAATCTGTGCGTAGAGATTCCTGTATCCTTGATTTCGATGAGGGCTTCCACATTTCGTGCTGTCTCCCCAAAAGCTTTGAGCACCCCACGATATAGCGGATAGGGAAGCAAATGAAAGTAGGGAGTAAAGCCCAACACCTTACTTTTGCAGACCTGCTGATGTCCACCGAAAGGCATACGCCAGGGCGGAAAACCAAAAAAGATGCGCCCTGAAGGCTTGAGGAATTGAAGAATGTAAGGAATAAATTTTTCCTGATCGGGTATATGCTCAATGGTATCTTTGAGTAGGATAAGGTCAAACTCCTGCTGATGAGCTGTCCGAAAGTCCTCGTCATAAACATTTTTCGCTACAAATGTCCCTTTTCCTGCCTCTATATCTTCTGCCAAATATTCATTGGCCAAGCCTATCCGCCCTACTGACAAATCGACACCCAAAACCTGACACCCTCGGTCCATGAAAGGTTTCAACACGCCTCCTTCGCCACAGCCAATCTCCATGACCCTTAATCCCTCTTTCACAGGAACTACCTCCTCAATAAAGGGAATGAGATAGGTTTGCGCATTGTCTATCTGCTGCTGAAACCTAACGGTAAGTGATGAATGTTGAATTAGTGCCATGTGTAATGCCTGTCTAAGTAGCCTGTAATTTAGGTTTACTATCATTTAACTGTCGCCTTCAGCGTCCCGAGCATTAGACTCGGGATTATTAGGAAAAAGAACCAAAACCCTCTGGAATTTCAGCCCAACTCTTCTAACCGCCCCTATCTCCAAATTCCAGGACCAACGCCTCCCCAAATGACTTGTTACTACACTCGAATAAAGTTCTAAAGGCTTTGCCCAACGAATGACAGCATGATATAGCATGCAAATTATAGATTTATCAGGGAATGCGGAAATGATTGGCAGGTGATTTGAAAAAGGAAGCTAAAAGAGTCTTTTGCAAAACCCTACACGCGCACTACCATCCGAATACCAGTTTTCGAAAGAGGTGAAGACGTGATATCCTTGCTTTTCATAAAAAGAAGGTGCCTCATAACCCGCGGTCCAAGTCCAGATGTGTTGTACACCCGCTTGGCTAATTTCCTGTTCCAACAGCCGTAATAGTTTGCCTCCCCAACCTTTCCCTCGATATGCTTTTTCCACAAATAAATCGGTGAGATAAAACCAGCCTGCATACGTGTCTCCATTTTTATATGCTAGACCTGAAGCTGTTCCTACAAAAATATCTTTTTCATTTGCGACAAAAGTAAAGCGATCAGCCTCTTGGACCATGACATTGTTATCTAATGCATGCTCGTCAAAGCCTACTTTCACTCGAGAGAATTCGTCATGGGTCAATTCGCGATTTAAAATTTGGATCATATCTCTTATTGTGAACGTGGAGAAAATCCGCACTTATTACACTGTGTAATAAATAAACATATAAATTGTG
>JBCBPW010000155.1:0-8987 GCA_039820545.1 Bacteroidota bacterium
TGAAACTCTAGCGTGGAATACCCTGGGATCATATGATAGACCAGCAGTCGCATACGCATAGGATGGGCCATACTGTAGATCATCGCTCTGTAGTTCTGATCCGATGTCGGAAAATCCAATATCCAGTGATCGATATTCCGACAAGCGTGGAAGATCAAACGGACGGAGGAATAGCTTAATCTGATTTTTGTCTTACTCATCTAACAAGGATTTTTGAAGGTTCTTTTGATGGTTTTCAAGTGGAATCACCTCGATTAATTTGATTCCTTGAGCTTCCATTTCTTCTAGCTGGGAAAGGGGTTCCTTTCCCGTTACCACATACTCTAGCCTCTCTGGTTGGAAGACATAGAAGATCCCTGGACCTTTGGCCCTCTCGCCATTTTCATTTACACTCTCTACTACTTGTGGATGAGCAAACATCAACCAGTCTTCTCCTATCTGAAATTCTTTAGGAAAGGCGTGGATCGCTATCCGTTTGGATATTCCCTGCTTCCTAGCTTCCTGCATGAAATACTCAGGAGAGGGATAGAACTTTTTCCCTATCCACATCAATCCCATCTTCTCCCTCAACTTATATCTGTGGATGGGACAATTGGCACAATAGCTCGTTTTGGAAGCGCATTGCACACGGTTGAAGATCATCGTAGAAACCCATTGGAAGCCGCGTGTCTGGTCAAAAAAGTGACCACAGCAAGGACAGGTATGTAGGCTAATGGGAAGCGCGTCGCAGGGAAAATCCGTTCCACCTCCTACCAGATAGTATCCTCCCTGTTTGCGATACCCGCAACCTCTTGAGCGTTCTACTTGAGTATGAATTGTTGCCATGATAAGATCGATTTAGATTTACACTTCATAATCTCGGCTCAGTACCTCCAGCCAATAGCCGGGGGCGGTCTCTCCCTTCTCCTCACTCCATTCGAATAGCAGGGTATTTCCTGGTTGTTGGTAGAGCCTCACGAGCCAGACCTTTTCATTGAGGATCTGATTTGTGCCCTTTTCCAGTAGCTCCATCATCAGATAGTCTGCGGTCTGGGTGTGGTGGAAGTACTTGCTTTCTGTGGTCGTTCCGCTGGTTGTGGGACTGTGTTCAGGTTTGTACTTCATCCAGAGCTTTAGCATTCCATAGGACTCAGCCGCAGGGGGCCATCGCATCACCAGCTCATTGCTCGGATGGTCGTAGACTCCGAAGAAGGCGATCTTTGATTTGTGCCTTTCCAGATAGCCTCTGGCTGAAGCCAGAAGCTTCTCCCTTTCCCTATGGTTGCGGTAGGGACTGCTTGTAAAGGGTTTGATGAACTTCCCCGTGTTCTTCGCGTGTCTCGGTGCAAAGACCACATAGAGGGCGAGTCCTGAAGTCGTCTGCTTCTTGGGTGTCTTAGTGTGTGTTGATTCCATTTATGCCACTTTTGATCTGTGCTGTTTTTGCTTGTACTGGGTGTAGGCTTTGTCCAAGGCTTGCCAATGCTTTCGAAAACCTGCTACTGACCGTATCCCCCAATTCCACCCTCTTTGCTTCCGCCAGTAAATCGCCTCCTTGCTCTTGGAGGTCAGGAGCCATTTGGCCACCTCGACTAGATGTTCGTAGCTGACCTTCACTTGCTTTTGCAAAAGCTGTAGTCCTCTCGCCCATTGGTTCAGGTCTGCCAGTCGCAAGCGATGATCCTTGGGATGGTAGCGCATCATGTGATGCTTCATCGACCAAGCCAAGCCGTGGTAAGGACTGACGCTTGCCCAGTAACTTTGGGATTGCTCCTGATCCTCTTTCAGCCGTTGATTCAGACTTTGCAGCTCCGAGAAGTCTGCCTTGCCTTTCTCCCAGGGTTTGAGGTAGATCTCCCCATGATAGAGGATATTGAAGGGATAGTCCTTGTCAAACCATTTGTTGGGAGGAGCGGTGTAGAAGGTTTGGGGATCGTGTTGAATACGCGCCTGTATCCGATCTATGCAAGCGGTGAGCCTGTTATAAGTCGCTTCCTGATCTTCGTAAGACTCAATCAGCTTCAGGGCCATCTCATAGCCTTTTCGAATACAGGGGTCTACGTACTCCCTTCCAGGATTACCCTCATAGTCGAGCATGATGGGAGCGAGTTTCTTGAGATACTGGGTAATCAGACTCGCTGCATAGGAAGCCGCAGGACGTTTGTCCTTCCATTCAAAACTCTTGCTGAGGGCCAAACCCTCTCGGAGTTCCTTCAGGCTGATTTCGGGACTAAAGACTGGAGGGGCCTCCGATCCTTTCTCCACAGGATCTGCACTTTCTTCTCTTTGGATCGGATTGCCCTCCATGAACCTTCTCACCGCTTCTTTCGCCTCTTCACTTTCCGATAGATTCTCCCCCAAACCCCTTGACTTTCCATCTCTGTCCTGCTCAGCTTTGGGGGCTTGCCTTTCTTCGTCTTCCTGATCACCCGTGACCGTAGGGAACGCCGATTTCTCTGCTTGCCGTCTTCCGTCTTCTTGAAGATAGTTTTCCACAGAAAACACCACTTCACTCATTTCTTCATTTCTAAAGCTTCCCTTAATAGCTTTAGGAAGGTGGAAATTTTCCACCTTGGGCGAGGAGTCGCCCACCTCAAAGGAGGCGTATAGCATCACCAGCACCTTCTCAGGAATCGCCGTGTAGGGGATCAAATCAGGATTGATTAGGATGCCATAGTTGGCCTGTGTTCCTCTGAATCGCTTCACTGGAACCCATCCGAAGCCCTTACCCCCTCCTTCTCCAAACTGATCTTGATACCGTCTCGGGTCCTCCTCCCTTGTTCTGCGCCCTCCTATCAGTCCTGCCATGGCCAGCTTGCCCAAGTAGCGACCGACATTCGTCTTGTCTCTATGGCCACTCTGGATATCTGCATTGTTGATCCACACGATGTTGGTGATCGGTTCGCAGTCGTTGATCTGCTTGGCTTGCTGGGATGCCCAGCAGCGCAGGATGTTGTAGAGGACATTGACTTCCCCGAGTTGGAGCCTTCGGGGGTGATTCTTGCGGTAGGTGGGTGTGGGGAACTGCTCATTGTGGGTCATGATCCACCGATCGAGCGTCCCCCTCACCGCGTTGTAGAGCGTGCCGTGGTACACCTTCGGGATACGCACGACTTGAGCAGGGGCGGGTAATTCTTTCATGCTGTGGGTACTAATGCAAAGTCTTCTTCAAACACTACCTTCCCCCCTCGATGGAGCTTCAGGTAAGGACCCACAGCAGCGCGCAGCTTCTCCGCATTTCCATATCGCCTCCTCAAAAAGCCATACAGCCCAGAGGGGAAACTCTTCCGTATCGGGACCGCATAGGGAGGGGAAATGCACAAGAACTGATCCGCGCCATCATGGGCGAACTCAAAGCCTGGAAAGGCTTCATAGGAGAACGTGTGGACTACCACCTCCTCAGGTACTAGTCCAAGAACAGTTACTTTACGCTTCATCATCCTTGTCATTTGTGGACATAAAGAACCTGCCCCTCCCGAAGGAGGGGGCAGATCACACGCCCTAGTGAAAAGAAATTAGCGGTGGTCCAGGAATCGAACCCAGAAAAAACCATTCCACCAACCCCAGTCAACCCCTATTTGACTGGTTACTGCACATCTAACAATCGCCTAAAAAACAGCCTAATTACTACACAAATCTTCTATACTATCTGACTCTATTCTGTCGATAGGCGGGAGAGAGGCAATTCCTCCCTCCCTTGCTGCACAACTTATGAAAAGTCAGCTTTGGGTCTCTTCGCGTTTTTCCTCGAATTTGAGCTGGTCGGCTGTGAAGACAATATCTCTAGAGCCTAGAAAAGAATGCTGATAGGTATGGTAAAACATACCCGACTTCTTGGGAACTTGCTCCACCGTGATCTGCTGACCGATCATCAGTTCCTCCCGCCGCTGTTCGCTACAGAGCGTCTGTATTGTTGCTTGCATGACGATATAGTTTAGTTCTTCTCCAAGGCCGCATGAAGAGATTTAATCATCTTCTCCATCGAATCTCCTCGAAGTGGTTTGATATTTGACTGCATGACTCTACTAAATACCTCTTCTAACCACTCTTCAAGTTCTATTTCCTTACAGATTTTCCTGTAATTCTGTACTACTAATAATTGAGTATTTAGGATAATTGGGTCTACAAAGATTGCAATTTGTTTGGGTGTCTCTAGATAATTCGACACCTTAACATGTACAGTTCCAGATGGATAAATGAGATAAAAGCTCGTATCCTGATCTGATGTCTCATCTTCTATGCTTGCTTCCCGAACGAAGCAGAATGGTTGTGTTGTGCTGCTCTCCGAATACGTTTTCATATACATGACAACGTTTAGATATGTGATTTTGGTTTTATATTTGTTCAAAAAATAAAAAACCTAATCAGATCGCAGGAATTAGCAGTTATGCCGCATGATGTTTCGTAAGTCCAAAGGTTTCCAAAGCAAAATCATCTTTACGTTTAGTCTCACGCCTTATCTCGGCATGATGTAGACAAAACTTAGGATTGAGCAATTCTTCTGCCGTGCAATCAAACACCATGCAAAAAAGAACTACTTCACAATCGTACAGCCTTGTCGTATCGTCTTCCATGATAGCTTTCTTCCGCCGCATGGCCTTACTCCTACTCCATGTCTTGGTAAAGATCTCCGTGAAATTTTTCCAGAGCAAGCTATGTGTACCTACAGTAATCTTGCTTAATCGGGTAGCATAACATGGATGTTCACCTACACACATGGAAATTAAATTTGAAACTTTCGCCTCAAGCCCCATGATTTTATTAACTTTGATACTTATTATCAACTATGACACAAATATATCATCAATAGGCGTATTTCCAAACCAATAGTTGCAAATGAGTAAAAATTCTTTATCAAAGGAAGTACAAGATGCTCAGGATGAGGCAGGTAAGAGGTTGAAAAAATTTCGTACAGAAGTCACAAAAAAGACTCAGATAGAATTTGCAACCCCTTTAGATTATAAACAACCTGCGTATCAATCTGTCGAAAAAGGGGTCAATAGCATTACCTTCAAGCTACTCTATGGCCTTATAAAAGCGTACGGTTTGAACATTAACTGGCTGATTACGGGTGAGGGTCCGATGTTCATAACAGACAGTACTAACCCATCAGAAAAGATGTCGCACAATGATCTAGAGCAGCTTTTACAGCTTGTAGAGGTCGAAAGAGACAAGTATAAGGAGATGTGGGAAAACGCTGAGGATCATATAGAAAATTACAAATCCCTTCTCATGGAAGCACTAAGGAAAAGATAAAAAACCCATCGTGAAAGTTCACGATGGGATGAGAAGCGTAAAATGAGGAGGAGCTGCGAATTAATTGTAAGAAATACAAGATAGACAACACAAAGCAATTAATGGATGTGTGTTGATAAGTTTTGTACGATTTTTGGTTGTATGGAGATAGCAATTATGTCTCTAAAGTTTTGCTCCAAAGTGATCCTTACCCCAAAAACGGCCTTAATCCTATCAAACAGGGGTATTTTAACCTAAATCGAGTCAGTCCGGCCTCGGGTACCTAACAGCAATAACGGCCTTCTAGGGCCGTTATTTTATTATTGCGCCAAGATTTGCGCCAAAACTGTTAGAAACAATCTGTGTATGCGTCAGAAAAATACCACAACCAATGTAGACGGGATCGAATACGTACCACCCAAAATTGTATACGGTGTGCGTTCTTATATCGAGTACTGGGTGTATGATTTCGACCATGAGAAGCTCGTCAGAAAACGCAAATACGTCACCGCCAAAACCAAAAAGGAACTCGAAAAGAAAGCCAAAAACCAGCAACGGGAAATCAATTCCTTGCTCCACAAAGGTTATACCCTGGGCATTCGACAGGAGGACAGCAAAGCCATGCCTACCCTTGAGGCCTTTCGCCTAGCCGTGGACATCAAGAAGTGGCTCAACGGCAACCCAACAATGCCAACCACCGCAGCTATCTCAACATCCTGTCAGAGTATCTCAAAAATACACACAAGGCGCGCCTACCTATCACGAAGTTCGATGCCAGTGAGATCAACCTTTATTTCGATTATCTATCCGAGGTGAGGGGCAATGGGCCACGCACCCTCAACAACACCAAGATCTTCCTCCGCTCGATGCTCTATGTCCTCAAGGGGCGCAACATCATCACACATAACCCCGCGACTGAGATCGAGGATCTACCCATTACGCAGGGGCGATACATCATCTTTACAGAAGTACTGGTAAGGAAACGCATGAGGAGCCTGAGCATCGCAACCGATTCAGTGAAGCCCACCGCCGCATACTCGATGCCTGTGAGATCCATGACAAGGGGCTGGATATGGTACTCCTGGAAGCATACGGGCAACTGTAACGCATACCTGGCGGGAGCGGATATCTACTCGCTGATGCTACTCAATGGACATAGAGACTTGCAGACGACGCAGATTTATTTGAAGGCTCTTAGCTTGTTGGTACCTGAGGAACTGAAGAAGATGGAGTGGTAGGGCACTATGATTTCCCTTCACACAAAAATCGCATAGCACGCATAGGAAATGCACGTCTATGCAGGATCACATGCATAGACTATGCACATGCTATACACACAAAAACGCATAGCACGCATAGGAAATGCACGTCTATACAGGATCACGTGCGTAGACTGTGTACATGCTATGCATAGCCCCTGCACACAAAAAACGCATCGTACACATAGGAAATGCACTTCTATGCAAAATCACGTGTGCGCACAAAAACATACTTCCGGGCACTAAAAGGATAAAAGCATTAAAAGCTAAAAGGTCATCCCGTGTATGCGGGATTTCGCTGTTAATGGTTCATGGCGATTGCTCAATATGCCGGGAGAGACGGAAACCGAAGTAGTTGCCACGGTAAGCGGGCGTGCCGTTGAAGCGAAAGGCTACCCGACAGCCACGCGGGTCATTGAGCCAACTACCCCCACGTATCACACGGTACTCGCCTGACGTGGGGCCCTGTGGGTCTGTGTGACTTCCGTTAGGATAATCCCCATACCAATCTTGACACCACTCCCAGACATTACCTGACATGTCGTAGAGGCCGAGTGTGTTTGGTTGTTTTTGCCCTACTGGGTGGGGGGTTGAATTGCTATTGAAGCTGTACCATGCGAAGCCAGATAGGGCGCTTTTTGAGTGGGTTCCAGCGTAGGTAGTCCGATTGGACTTCCCTCCTCCTGCTGCATACTCCCACTCAGCTTCGGTAGGGAGGCGATAGCTTTGTCCTGTCTCCTGAGAAAGCCACTGTGCGTAGGCCGTAGCATCATTCCAATTCACACCTACAATGGGCAGTTTTTCACTGCCTGCTTTTTGATAGCCATTGTCCTTATAATAAGAATCTGTTCCTGTTTCTACATGGTAAACACTTCCTTCCTCCAACCACTCTGGCCAGTGGGTATCCGTCGCTCGACAGAAAGCTAGGTATTCCTCTACGGTAACTTCATATTTTCCGATTTCAAAAGTAGAGAGGGAGACTTCATGGACAGGCTTTTCGCGACCATATCCATCGTTTGAACCCATCTGAAATGTCCCTCCCACAATTTCGACCATTTGGGGAGTTGGAATTTCCTTTGTGCTGGTATCGGTACTTCCTGCTTGGATAGGTGAGGATTCACCTGAGTCTGGCTTATTCGATCCTGTAAATTGAGTAATACCTAATATGCCCAACACAAGTAGAACGAGTCCAAATGGAATATATCTGATCAAGGAGTTTGTGGGCTCAGGCTTTCCTTCTTTTTGGGATGCTTTTTCTGAATTTATTTGGTGCGTTTCTTTAATAAGTTCTTCTCGGTAGGTTTTTTCTGCTTTAAGCCTCGCTTCTTCCTCTAAATATTTTTTCTTCGCTTCGTCTTTGACTTTAGCAGCTATGGTAGCCTGGCGTTTATTCTCTTCAATCTTTTTCTGCTTTTCTTCTTTGATACGTAGTATTTCTAATTCATCTGCACGGATTTTCTCGATCTTTTGACTATATCTTCCATTTGGGTAACGTTCCTGATAATCTCTAATATCAGATAGGCTTCGATTTTGAATAATCCGCTCATAGTATGCTTTCTCCTCGGCATCTTTTAGCTTGATTTTCGCTTGATCTACCCAACTACCTCTAGGATATTTTTCTAGATAAGTATCAAAAGCTAAAATGGTATCCTTCAGAAGTGTCCTCTCCCAAAAAGCTACTTCTGAATATTTCCCATAAGGATATTGGATTAAGAAAGCATTTAGTTTGGAAATACTTCCCTTCGCTTGCTCAAAGTCGTCCTTCTCTGATCGCTTGGGATAAAAAACAAACTTCCCACTCTGATCACCCGCCCCAAATATGAAATTAGCTTCTGGCAATTGGTGTGCATTACGAGGAGTGTTATGGGTGACATGGTTTTCCAGATCGAGGCAGGATAAGTAAGTACCTAGAGGATTCAATAATTGATGCTTAACCGCTGCAAAGAAAGGACTATGATTCCCTACTTTACCATCTGAGACGGCTTCCTTACGGCCAGAGGTTAAGACCCTCCGCGAGGGGTTTTCTTCTAGCAACTGAGCAACCTTCTCCGTAGATCGTACAATCATTGATCCCGAAAAGCACGCATCTACGATCAGATATACATGATGCGCCTCCATGTCTCCGATGCTCGCTCTCACCCGATCATTTGCTACAAAATCTGCTTCTTCCTTCTCTGCGTCTACAGGTATCCAAAAACCCTGAGATTTTCTCACATTCATCGTACCATGCCCCGCAAAATAAATCAGGAGATTATCCTTGGGCGTGAGCTTTTCTCCTACTTTTCTAATGGTGCGGAGTATGTTTCGCCGTGTGGCATCTTCGTCAAGCAATGCAGTAACATGCTTCTCCTCAAACTGGTACCTATCCACCAGAATATCCCTCAAGGTCTCTGCATCACGCCTGGCATTGTTAAGGGGTGGATGATGTTGATACTTATCAATACCAATAATAAGGAGGTGATTGGTCCGTAGATGGGGGTTATCTTGGAGTCTTTCTACAGCCATAGAAGGCAA
>JBCBPW010000156.1:0-8153 GCA_039820545.1 Bacteroidota bacterium
ATTTTGATGGATACCATAAACCTAAAAGAAAATGCATTAAAAGGCCTTCACGCATTCATTAGAGACCATGATGCTGAAAAAGCCCAAAAATACTTTAAGCCAGATTATATCATGCATAATCCAACGGCACCTCAAGGCTTAGAGCATTCGCTTAAAATGATTCCAATTCTCCAAGAGACTGGAACTACAGTAAAAACGCATCGAATATTCCAGGATGGCAACATCGTTTTCATGCACAATACGCTACACAATGCCGCTCCCTTTGGAGCCGAAGAGCTTGTAATATTTGATGTGTATAGAATGGAAGATGGAATGGTAGCCGAACATTGGGATGCCCTTATGCCGCTGGGTGGAACATCATACGGAAACACCCAAGTAGATGGCGTAACTGAAGTAACCGATCATGACATGACAGCACGAAATAAAGAACTCACTCAAGCACTCATCCAAAAGGTGTTTATAGAAGGAGACGAAGAGGCCGTTCCAAAATACTTTAGTCAAAAGCAATATGTACAACACAACCCCTTATTTCCTGATGGCTATGACAATTTCCTTCAAGCCATGCAAATGATGAAGCAAATGCCAGACTTTCAATACGTAAAAGCCCATCATATCTGGGGTGAAGGAAACTTTGTACTTGCAGCTGGTGAAGGAAGATCTAAAGAGGGTGGAACCATTATTTATGACCTCTTCAGGTTTGAGGATGAAAAAGTAGTAGAACACTGGGATGTCATCCAGCCTATTCCTGAAGAAAAAGCAAACGACAACGGTATATTCTAAGAATCATTCTAGTAGTAAAAGTGCCATAACATTATCGATCATTGTATATTAACTGATCGAATACATCTCGAAAGAAATATATCGCATTAAGACCATTACTTAAGTTCACAATGTGCCAGGGATTCCAAACTCCAAACATCCAATGGCGCTGAACAAATGAGCCTAAATGGGGTAGATTTTCATCAAGTATGTATTCGATCAGTCTAACGTTTGATACGGAAGGGATGCTAAATTACAATCGAAAGACCTATGATTTTTAGGAAGGCACGCGTATATTTTTACTGCATGTAGAATAGTGTAGTCCAGGCTGTAACGAACAAAGCGTAACGTACTTCTTCATTTGGAATCTATGTCAAACATAGAACATTACCAACAATATCCCCCAACAAATGGAAACACTCAGGCGCGAAATAGAGAACTCCATCCCCCCAGGCATAAAAGCCGATTGGGAGGAGTTTTCGTCAAAGTTGAGTGTAAAAAAAGCTGTCAAAAGAGAAGTGATTCTGAGGCAGACAGAGGTCTGTGATCAAGTCATTTATATCCTCGAAGGGATCGCCGCATCCGAATACAATACAGACGAACAACATATCATCTCAAGATTTTTTCAGCCTGGCAACCTCTGCACCAATCTAGTCAGTGCGTCCACCAAGACCCTTCAGTCTGATAATGTCATCGCCATCACAAACTTGACCTACGTCACGATTCCCCTAGACTATTTCATGGACAGTTACCTGCACGATGAGAAGATAGGGGTCTTTTTTAGAAAGAAAATATTGCAACATCTTATGGAGGCCAAGCATTTCATTAGTATGAAGACCTCCACGAGTACGGAAGCGCAATATGCTTTTCTGGAATCACACTATCCCGAAATCATTAGAGATACCCCTTCCAAATATATTGCGGCCTTTATTGGAATCACACCTGAAGCATTGAGCAGATTTTTGAAACAGCGCGCGCGTTCTTAACCCTCATCAATATCTTTGCAGGCCCCAGCACATACATTCGCATACAAATCCTTAAATGAATCTGTATGGGAAACTTAGAAATGCCGAAAGAGCGAAAGTTTGACTGGAAACTAAAATCAGAACCCTCGGTTTTATGGGGTCAATTGAAAAATAAGACAGGACAGCTATGCGTAGTGCTAAACCATGCTTTGTTGAGAGGGGTAACCTCAGAAATGATCGCTTGGTGGTTCCAGCATTTCACAAAACTGAAGGTAACATTAACCGACGTTGAGGGATATGAGCAAAAACAGGTTCCCGCGTATTGGCTGTGGCATCCATCTGATCACATCGAAGCTCGACTCAAAGGAAAGTTAGGAAAAGATGATACTCCCATAGCAGGAGCAAAAATTCAAATAAAGGAAACCATGCAATACAAGAAATATGGTTTCAAATACCCTGTAGATAATGAACTGAGCATCTTCTACTGTGAACATGATGGATGGGGGATGGGAAAGAAAATACCCTTAGTTGGGAAAATCCTATGCCTGAGGATTTCCTTTAAGGATGTATACGAGGCAGGAAAAATAATCGGCGTTCACTATCATTATGAGGTGGTTGCAGGTACAAACAAACAGAACTTCATCACTAGCATCCTCAATCAAAAGATCGTAGGCCAATTCACGGCTGAGTTTTGGGAGGCATGGATCACCCATAATGTCATTGAAGTGGGTACATTCGAAAATTTCCTTCCTGCATTGTTTAGCCAAAAAGATGATTTGGATAACTTGCACTATTCAAAAAGTATGAACCCCGTGACAACGGGCCAAGCATCCATACAACAAACAGGGTATGATGCTAAACTTTTTGAGGAGAGAATGAGGGGATACGCGCAAAGTGAGAATGCCTTTCTTTATCAAGATGAGATTGGGAAATACATATAAAAGGAATCATTTACTCCGCACCTAGAAGATATGAAGGAGGTCTCCCAACAAAAAACTACCTGCCAATCAATATGAATAGGATCTACACTTCTTTATGCCTCCTCTTCCTGCTCACTTCCTATCAAGGCAATGCTCAAGACAACTATCAAGGCAGTTTTAGAGGCAAAAAACCGTATGGAACGCATATCCAATTCGATGAGAATGGTCAAGCAGCACTCACCGTCCAGTACTCGGGAAGAGGGATCATCGAAAGCGTAAAGCTCAGGGGGGAGAGTACCCAAAGAGAGTTTCATTTTCCTCAGCCCTTTGACTCTATCGAATGGAAACTGATCAAAAAAGGTCTGTGGATTAATGAGGAAGCAGATGATGAAATACTCGTCCAGAAGTTTCCTAAAAAAGCTATCGTTCGTTGTCACTATGCTGGATATCTGCTAAATGGCCAATCTTTTGACAACTCCTTTGTTCGCACCCTCCCTCTACAAGGAAAGCTGGGACGATTTGTACCTGGCTTTTCTTTAGGCATATGGAACATCCCAGCAGGAGAGGTTCGCGTCATCAAGATCGCGCCCAAGCTGGCATATAAAAATCGTAGGGTCGGCATCATTCCTCCCCATGCTACCTTGATCTATTTTATTTATCGAATGGATTAAGCAATCCTCTCTAGTCCCCTTCAGTTTGTAACTGAAGCTTCATTTATACTCCAAATCCAATCTGACGGAAGCAGTGTTCCATTCTTCATTTTTGTAGGTACTTAGATAAAATACTGGGATTCCTGAGTAAATATTATCAAATTCCTCTTTCGCCATATGACTTGCGCGCAGGTGCGGATCATCATTTACTCACACCTGATCATAGAAAATATAGATCCTAAATCATCTTCCTCACGATCCCATCTGGCGACATACGTGGAACAACTCAAGAAATTTTCAATGGATAAAAAAAGCCTAGATTCGGCCTTCATCATCAGTCTTTGCCTGATGATCCTGCTCGGTCTCACCGCCTGTCAATCCCATACAAGTGATGAAGCACATTCGTCTGATGCAAAGGAAAACACTACCTCCTCAGAAGAGGTAAGCCCTCCTCAAAGCGCCCTCGAAAAATATAAAATGGCCCAAAAGGCGTACGCAGCAAACAAGCAAGATCCAGATGCTTTGATCTGGTTGGGTAGACGTACAGCCTATCTCGGCAATTATGAAGAGGCCATTGAGATCTTCTCGAAGGGCATAGAACGCCATCCGCAAGATGCCCGCATGTATCGACATCGGGGACATAGATACATCTCGACTAGACAATACGATCGGGCCATCGCAGACTTTGAACAGGCTGTAATGTTGATCGAAGATCAAGAGGATCAAGTGGAACCTGATGGCCTGCCCAATGCCAGAAATATCCCCCTCAGCACCCTGCACGGAAATATCTGGTATCACCTTGGGCTCGCCTACTACCTCAAAAACGACATGGTCAATGCGCTAAGGTGTTTCAGTAATAGAACCGTAACCGAAAGGTACGACGACAACATTGTGTCTGGAGGACATTGGCTATATATGATCTTGTCCAGACAAGGGAAAACCCCGGAAGCTCAAGCAGCCATCAGTAAGGTGCATGCAGACATGGACATCATCGAAAATATGAGCTATCACAAGATGTGTTTGTTCTACAAGCAGCTGATCCCTGCGTCAGAACTCCAATCTGATGATCCTAAGTCCTCCTCCTCCAATGTACTCACCTATGGGTTGGGCAACTGGTATTTATATGCCCAACAGGATACCCCTCAAGCCAAAAAGTATTACGCCCAGCTACTTGAAAATGGCAATAAGTATTCCTTTGCTTATCTAGCTGCCGAATCTGACTGGGAGCGGATATTTAAGGGGGAATAAGTAGATTCCATTATAGAATATTTCTTTTCTACCTAGCATCATTATTGTCACTCCCATGTGCAGTTGGACTCACTCACGTAGCTTCTATTCCTAAAATAATGCGCACAGAAAAATTTAGCTTTCAGAATGAACAGGTCTTCTTGGGAGATTTTCTGTTAAAAGGAATCTCTTCCCATCAATTTGAAGTTTTGTACACAGGCGGATATGAAGGATGTAAATCTATCCTTCGAGATGTGAAAGGGATCTGGTGGTTGTATGAATTCCGCGCAAAACCCTCACTTAAATTTTTAACCGCCGACATAGAAAATTTCACTATCGTCAATGACGATTACGCAAAGGATAGCAAGAGTGTATACCTCATCGCGAAGAAAGGCATTGCGATTCCTGGCTCTGATCCAGATTCATTTGTCGTCTTTGAAGACACTGCTTACTTCGCCAAGGACAAGCACAACCTCTACGCACTGAATGCCTCCAATGGCTTATTCTTATTCAAAGACGCTGACAACGAATCCTTGGTTCCTGCAGGTAGAGGCGCTTACATCGCAGATCAAGACAATCTCTATTATTTTGGTCCACCCATAGAGTTAAATAATAGATCAAAATATACAGCGTCACTATTTGGTGGGATGGTGCTTGAAGCACCCGCAGGAGCAAATGATTTTGGAAAGAATAAAAACTATCTGTTAGAAAAACACCCAGACACGATCGGATGGTGGCATCCAGACTATGCATTTGAGCTAGATATTTCATTGACGCAGACCAAAGGCTATCATCTATCTAATCAGGGCATCTATTATATATTCGACATAGACGACGAGGACGAAGCATATATCAAACCTGACTACACCTTGATCAGAAAAGCGGATGTATCGTCCTTTGAGGTTCTCTCGAAGTATTATGCCAAGGATAAACACCACGTCTACTTCCAGCATCGTGTCGTCCAAGATGTAGATCCGACCTCCTTTAAAGTCAAAAACCATAAGTTGGCAGAAGACGATCATGCGCTATTTTTCAATGGTTATAAAGTGGCCTGCGATAAAGCAAGTTTTGAGATCCTCTTCGAGGAAGAAAGAGAATATTCCTTTGAATTGGTCGCGAGAGACAAGGACCATCTGTATGTAGATCAATGGACGAAATTTGGGAAAACAGGCATCCGAACAGGCTACGACAAGACATTAACGATCATGAAAAAAGTGGCTGATCCTTCCTCATTTGAAATGATCATCAATTCATGGGCAAAGGACAAAACGCATATCTATTGTAGCTTTATTCCACAAGAAAAAATAGACATGCCAAGCTTCAAATATTTATTTGAGGCACATTATGCTGAGTGGGCCGTAGATAAAAACCATCTGTACCAGAGGGGAGAAATCGTCAAAAACATTGATGGAGGCACCTTTGAAGTGCTGAATACCTTTTGGGGCAAAGATGCTCATCATGTCTTCAGCTTCAGGACTGGGAGAATACGCTCCAAAATAGATGCCCCAACCTTTGAAGCTACGGACGATGCGGGAGGAGGTGAGGACAAAGATTGGATTTATTATTTCGATAGCTGGGGAGAGCTCAAGAAAAGGAAAAAGAAAAAATAGGGCTTTATCAAAAAAGGATAGCGGAACCCATCGCTATCCTTTTTTGATGAAACTTGATACAACAAGATCCCTTAATTCTGGTTAAGGTGCTGCTTCCCAAAAAACTTATGCACAGCAGGTAGAGGGAAGACATTATTGGTGCGATCGACATCCGCCATCCTGAGCGAAGGATCAATCTGTACAGCTTGCACTTTTCCTGCTACCTTCAATTCATAGTAAGGATAAGGCCACGGCCAATCTTCCATCACCACACGTGCAGGCATTCCTTCCTCTTCAGGCTTGTGCCCGCGCATGATTTCCAAGGGGATGTAAAAGAGTTGTTGTTCTCCTCCTTCCAGCGTCACGACCACATCCAAGGGCATCGGATGCAATCCAATTTTCTCGATTGTGATAACCGAAGCATCTGAGCTTGTCTCTACAGATTTAACGGCATAATCAATGGTGTTTGTCGTCCCAATCCATTGCTCGTTGTACCAATCCAACTCTAGCCCAGAGCGCTTCTCCATCACACGCTTGAAGTCCGTGGGATCTGGATGCTTAAACGCCCACTGGTCCCATAAATCAAGCATCCCCTGATCAAAGGATTTTTGCCCGATGATATAGCTGAGTTGATGCAGATAAATTGCGCCTCTCAGATAGGTAGAAATGCTGTAGGTTCGATTCCTTTCATAATAATCTCCATGTGTGGTCATAGGCTCTTGAAGCCCCGATTCTACCAACATCTGATATGAGCCATAAGCTCTAGATAGGGGATTTACTCGATTTTCATGAAACAAAGAATCCATGATCATGTACTGACAATAGGTGGTAAAACCTTCGTCCATCCACGGATACTTCGATTCGTTGAAGGCCAAGACGCCTTGATACCAAGAGTGAATCGCCTCATGGACGGTCACACTGACCAAGGATCTAAATTGACGTTTACCCGTGATCAACGTAGCCATGGGATATTCCATTCCTCCATCTCCGCCCTGTATGATCGTATAGTCTTCATAGGGATACTTGCCATAGTTTGCATTCATTATCTGGAACGTTTGCACAGCAAAAGACTTCAAACTATCCCACTTCGCGGCCAGCTTCTCATCATCTTGGTAGATAAAGTGAATATTGGGAATATTCTCTCCCCTCACAATCTCATGGGTATAATCGGGATCAGCTGCCCATGCAAAATCATGCACTTTGTCTACTTTGAAATGCCAACTCAGTTTCTCCCCCTTTTTTCTTTTGACAGGCTTAGACTTATCCTCGTATCCATGGCCTATTTCCTGTGCATTTTGAAGGTAGCCTGTGCCTCCAATCATGTAGTCCGTATCGATGTGAATGGTGACGTCAAAGCTCCCCCATACACCGTGAAACTCTCGCCCTACATAGGGATCTGCATGCCATCCATGCTTGTCATACTCTGCCAACTTAGGATACCATTGGGTCATGGAATAGGATATTCCTTCTTTGTTGTCTCTTCCTGTCCTGCGTATTTGCATAGGGACTTGAGAGTCAAACTTCATGCTCAGTTTGGTACGAGCGCCAGGTAAGAGAGGCTCCGCCAATTCTACTTCTAGAATCGTACCCACGATTTCGTAGGTCAGGCTGGTACCGTCTTGCTTCAATTCATTGATGCGATGATACCCAATCTCATTTTCATTCAAATAAAAAATCCGATCTCTCACACGCCCGTCTGGGTCCTCGATCGTACGAGAACGAATATCCATCATGCTTCCTGGCTGGAAGGCATTGTAGTATAAATGATAAAATACCTTCCTCAAGGTATCTTCTGAATTATTGGTATACACAATTTCTTGGACTCCTGCGAATTGATGCTTTTTTACATCAAAGTCAATGTCCATGGTGTAATCGGCTTTTTGCTGCCAATAGCTATTTTGAGCCTGTACCTCAAAAAGTCCTGGCAGACAGGCTAGCAGGAGTAGAGAAAGTGCTTGCATGGTAGCCTTCTGAGAAAAAGCCGATAGTTTATAAGATCCCATCATCAATCTAATTTTTCCAGCAAATTTATGTAAACAGATG
>JBCBPW010000157.1:0-7799 GCA_039820545.1 Bacteroidota bacterium
CGATTGAGGCTAAGGATGTTGCCATTGAGGTCGTAGGAGTAGTCGGCACTGTATCGGTCATTGGGGGACCATGTGGTACTGACCATGCTGCCATACTGGGCATCCTTCAAGCGATTGAGCCCATCATAGGCGAAGCCATAGCCCATGACTTCGCAAGAGTTGGGTATTTGCCACTCCATGCATGAGATGTTGCCATTGTACTGAGGGACGGCACTGCCGCTGAGACCAGTGAGTCCCTCATTGTATCGAAGCTTCAGACGGAAAAGATCAAAGGGGACATAGTTGGAGAGCAAGGGAGTGATCTCAGCTGCATAGGCATTGTAGATGGATTCGACAAATAAGAGCTCCTCAGTATGTCCCATCCCACTATTGGAAATCTCGGCTCGAATCTGATTTTCAATCACCTGCTGAAGGGCGGCCCATCCATTGGTTCCGACTACCTGAGCAGGTGTGAAACTCACCAGTATCACAGGTGGAAGACTCCACTCTGAAGGTGTTACCTCTCCCTCAAATGTAATGGGAATGGCTGTTTCAAACACAGGAGACTGCTGGCTTGACTGCCCTGTACTGGCATTGAAGTAGGTGACTGTCTTATTGTCTATCAAGCTGACCACCATATCTGCTCCTTCTATCCCTCCTTCTATCCCTTTGAACCCACCCTTAGGATCGGGAAGCTGGATTTGTAAGCTCAGGGATTGGACGGTGACATTGACGACGGTTTCTGTACTTACATCTCCCGAACAAGTCGGATCGACGGTATTGATGTCTGTCAGCCATCCGCGGATGTTGTACCTGCGGTCTACCGTTTGGAGGAAGTTGGCCCCTCCATTTTGAGAGTGGAGCTTCTCCGCGACCAGTTCTCCCAACTCATTGTAGCTATTTTCCACCATCAAGATCTCAGGCTGGTTGTCTACCTGATGGTACTGCTTGAGGAGTCTTCCCCTATGGTCATATTCCATCCGCTCGATGATCTGAGTGGTCGCATCCCCATCGGAGTGGGTATGAACCGATTGGAGCATCTCCCCCACAAAGTTGTAGGAGTAGCTCATTCGATCCCATCCATAGCTCCCATTGTATTGGAGGTGGTTGTCAGACTGGGTTTGCAGTTCCCTTCCATAGGTATCGTAAAAAGTGACGGTCGTAAGCCATGTAGGCATATCAGGATCGGGATTGAGGACCTTGACTTTGACCCCTGTGACCATGCCCTGCGTACGATAGTCTACCTCGCTTATCAAGCTCGTCATACTTGGCTCCGCCAAGGGGACATAGTCAGGGCTACCGCTAGGGTCAGAATCGAAGTTATAGTCATCATAGTGCGTCACGGAGTGGACGTTCGCGGTGTTTGTATTCAACACATAGCTTTGGTTAGAATAACCTACGATGCTCTCTCCACTGCCATCCAACCAAGGAGTATTCTGTCTGACTTCATAGAGGGCCACAGTGGGCACATCATATACATTCTGTAGAGCCGATCGTGTGCTGCTACTCTGGTAGATCCCTGTCATGATGGGTCGATCTAGTTCATCGTAAATCGTGAAGGACCATTCATTGCGGCTACGCTGGGCACCATCCTGGACTAGGACGACCCGATCGCGAAGGTCATAGACCATATGTATCCAATCCGCTCCTGGCACCTTCTTTTCACTCACTCTGCCTCTTCTGTCATACTTGTACTGAAAGGCATACTGATCTAGTATAGATTGAGTAAAGTTGTTATTAGGCTGATCCATGAGTTTCCACCCTTCAGGCTGAATCACATACTGTACACGACCATACACATCATAGGCATAAGCTGTAGTCGCATATTCGCTTCCTCCTTTGGTCACTTGTACTTGAGTCAACAAGGTTTGCCCCAATTTGTCTGTATAAGTCTTAGAGATTATGCCATTCTCATCGGTAGTGACGTCTAATCGGAGTTGGTTGGCTGCATAAGTACTTGGACTTACTATGCCATTTGATAGGGTACGCATCGCCCTTACAGAACCCGTATTGAAGGTGTAGGCCTGTACCACGGTATGTTCGAGATTTGACTGAGTGCCGATGGTGTGAGTCTGTGGCTGCCAAGCTACCCCAGGCGCTCCTTGCTCGAATACGCGATTGAGGGGAGAGGACTCAAACTGGGTGACCGCCTTGGGAAAGGGACTGCTGGGCAGATTGGAGCCTGTCTGACCATAAAAGACCGCTTGTTCTACCTCTGCTGTAGTAATGTCGGTGAAGCCTCCATTCTTGCTTCCTACATAAGGTAGGAAGGCTTCGGGTTCACGGCCCAAGGCATCATACTTCTGGAAAGCCACCATGTCCTGCCCAGAAGGGGATTCCTTCCATCCCAGCGTTTGGATAGGTCTTCCCAGGCCGTCCATATACTGAATGGCTTCTGTTTTCTCATTCAAGGTTCCATTGGATTTGAGCGTCTCAAAGGTACTTTGAGATTCAATGGGAGTACGCGCAGTGGTACTACGTACATAGTTTTGGGTTCCATCAGGATTTTGGGCGATCACACTTCCTCCCATCACAAGGAAGAGGAGTACAATCGAGATATATTTTTTCATCGTTTGTGTCTTGTTAGGTTGTGTGATTAGTTTTTGTAGTTGTACTCGTAGCCCTGGACATAATGACCCTCTTGATCCTGGACATATTGCAGATGGCCCAAGGCATCATAGTGATAATAGGTCGAGCGGTTGTTGATATCGGTCTGGGTATGCAGCCTCAAGGCCTTGTCAAAACAATAAGTCGTCATCTGCGCCCCCACAGGATAGATGCGTAATTCATCTATGAAAGCGTTTGTTGGACAAGATACCTCCACGGTACCACCTGCTGCTACATTCAAAGTGTATTTTACGTATTGCATACTACCTCCTGAATTGGTAGGAGTAGTTTGAAGACTATTGGGCTGAGTACCTATCACATGTACAGGATCTCCTGTATACCAAAAGGATACATTATAATCTCCTTCTGGGAGGTTCATTTTACGCACATACCGCTCTTGATTTCCCGAGCCTCTATTCGCAATGTGGAAACCAAGTAAGCCTGTCCGTATCAAATTCGCGTCATGATCGACCCAGCCATTGGCTACCGTTCGAACAATTTCCCACCCCCCGTCCTCATTGATATCGGTCGTGTTCGTTACAGGACCATATTCTCTGTCCTCAAAACTTGTGTAGGCGACTTCTGCAGCTTGTGCATTTAAGACGACAGCTGTTGGGAAGTGCTTTATGGCACCATAAAGGTAGGTCTGTGTCATGCCATCTACGAGGCGCTCTTGGGTGAGATCAGCCTGTGTATTGTATTCTTCAGATACCTTCCTCTTCTCGAAAATAGGATCTATCTCCAGGACAAAGTTACTTCCCCCTACATCTTGTATCTGATTGGGAATAGGTGAGGTAGAAGAGGGATTGGTTATGATCTGATTGGGGACATTTTCATGCTCCGCTATCCAAGTTTCGTGTTGAACAGGGATATTCTCCTGCGGACTCAAAGGCTTGTAAGTTTGTAATTGCGCACCCACCAATACGTTATTTCGATACTGCTCGATGCCTAGCGGTTGATTAAGCATCTGATGATCCATCAATAGCTTTACGCCCATAGTATTTTCATCTAGTACTGCCTGAGGATCAAAGATATTTCCAGATGCATTTCCCCAAAAATCTTGAGGATAGTAGAATTTTATGTAGCCAAGTTTGATAGAATTGTCCTGGAATTCATATCTAGACATGTAATTATGGAAGGGACTTTCATAAAAGTACTCCGTTTTTGTCTCGAATTTCTGACTCACATCCTCTGTGCTGCTCGTCAACTTACGAACTGCTTTGATCTCCCAGCCCCCTTCAGTATGATGCTCATAGGTAGCCCAAGCTTTGGGTACAGTAACACGTATGCTGAGCGGAGCGATATCCCCTGAGTTAACGCCTGAATTGGGGTTACTTGTAATTCTGTTGTCTAGTGTCTGGTGATCTCCATACTTTAAGCCACGAATAATGGTCGAGGAAGGATTTGATGGGGTGCCCCCTTTGAAAACGGCTTGATACTCGTAGAAAGTCTCCTCTATGGCTTGAGTATGGTTGCCTTCAGCAAAGTGTTTCTCAGACTTGAGCATTCCATAGGGAACCACGAAATCTTCCCTCTTTGGAGGATAGGGGAATATATTTTCTCCTTCTTTTGGAATAGCCCCCCAGTATACCTTTTGTGTAGGTTGAGTAGCGGTCCCGAGAGGGAAAATGGCAGTGGCATAAGATGTAAGAGAGTTTGGAAATTGAATTAAGTTCGTTAAATATCGTATCTGACCATAGAAGGTAGGTTCAGTACTTTTTACTTGAGTAGCATGAGACCTGAAAGTTCGTTCTGGATAATACTCGTAGAGTGTCTTTCCTGCACCTTCTTGAATCACTTCTACATACTTATAGCTCACGCTGGCTCCACTCTCATCTGATAATGGTGTGATCGATTGAGTATAGACTTCTGTGAAAACCCTCCACGCTCTTTCTTCAGTCAGATTAAGAGGTAGGTTGTCTAGGTTATCCGTGGCTAATAGGTAGTTGGGCCATTGCGATGGATTCGTGGAAAAAGTAGGATAATTCCCCGAAGTATAAGCATCCGCCCATCTAGAGAATGCTTTTTCTCTAGCAAAAGAAGGCTGGAATAAAAGGAGTCCAGAAGAACCTACGGCGTTGAGGTCAAAATCTCGATAAAGATAGTGTTTCACTATGTCTTGTGTTGCATCTGGTAGATCTCCTACCTGAAACCTATGCTTCAATATCCTCAATCCACCTGCTCGTTTATTTGTATTATCAAGAGGATCTATGTACACATTACTTTCATAATCAAAAGATTGATAACCTCCAGTTGGAAGCTGTATAGAAGCTAGTGTCCCACTCGTGGCATAATCTATATCGATAGATCGGTCTGCCCCAGGAATCTCAAAGTAGTCTGGATAGGCTGGACTATTGATTTTCTCTATCCTGAATCGATCTGGAGCAGCATTATTTGGATAGACAAAAATTTTAGGAGTCAACGTCTTAAGCGAAATATTAAAAAATGTATTTGAGCTAGGTTCTTGATCATTTTCACCTTTCCCGTTAGGATAGCCCCAGTAATCTTGAGCAAATGATTTCTTAGAAGGTAAGGAGGTACATAGAGGGATTTCGGAGGCATTACTTGGAGATATCCTTTTTGTATTGTGATAGTCCAACCTATAATGCTTGCCCGAGGTCTGGGCAGATCCATGGCCCTGTTCTACGATCTCTGTCAGAAAAAGTCTTAGATCACGTGCCTTTACATAGGCGGGTATCTGGTCATTTACTTTTTTTAAGTCAGGGCAACTGCAATAATTTGAGGTAGGAAGTGTCATACCACTTGAAGCATATTCTGTGATAAGATCCCAAGATCTGATATGGACTAGTGGTTCATGGGAAGAAGGTGTTCTTGCAAAGAATGAAATAGAATCTAGTCTTTTACTTCCTTGTAGATCGTCTCTGTCACTGGTAAAAAATTTTACCAAATAGTGTTCAGACTCTATAGATTCTATCTGTTTGGTATATACTTCTGAATAGGTAGATTTTGAAGACTTCTCTAGATAGGCAATGCCACTGATAGGGGGCTGACCTGCTTGACTCAATGAGGGCGTGTGTCTTTCATAAGCATATCGAGTAGAAGTTTCGAGCACATCAGAAAATGTGTAGTGTATTTCTCGACCCATTGGCGTTTCTATTTTTGACAAGTGCCATCCCGTAGGAACTACTTCTGGGTAGAGAGATATATAGCTGTC
This sequence comes from Bacteroidota bacterium, assembly GCA_039820545.1. Taxonomy (GTDB): domain Bacteria; phylum Bacteroidota; class Bacteroidia; order J057; family J057; genus JALEFZ01. The sequence continues at coordinate 5,762 of JBCBPW010000157.1, forward strand.
ATCGCTGATTCCATTAGGCCCTACCACGAAAGTAGTATCCCATGATTTACTCATTTCTAGTTGGTCAAAAGTATAGGTGAATCCCGCATCGTTCGTCACGATAAACTTTGCGATATTCATCCCAAACCAATCTTCATATGGAATATCTCCATTTAAGATTTCTTCGAGATCGTAGAGCATTCCCGTGGGTTGATGGGTCGTGGCGTCTATCTGAGACATGAAATAAGTGACGTCAATATCTTTATTTGAATAAAGCTTGGGAAGACCGTCATGCCCCATAACGAACTTAAATGAGAGTCCAGGAGCATTCACAAAGAATAGGTCTGGCTCAGAATCTAAGATTGATTTTCGAGTATCCATTGAATCTAGGCCCACATATCCTTGCCCCAATGGATCTGTTGCGTAGTCTAATGGCAAACTGCCAAGATCTGCACTTCCAGGAGTAATGGATGGATACCCAATGCCAAAATTGGGGCCTATATTTTGTAACACAACAGCTACATTGTCATTTGCCCTCCTCGTGATGTCTCCAGGATCAAGGAGGGGGAATAAGTCACTGTAGAAGTTATGTCCATAGGACACTTGGATAGTAGAGAGATCAATGGTAGATGTACCTTGTACAGTATTCAATCCAAAAGACACTTTGGGAAGTCTAGGAAAGCTCAGAAATCTCAGATAATCCGTTTCTCCAACAGTGACAGCAGGAAATGTCGAACAGACCTTCCGCGCAGAGTGGGGATGAATCCAACCGATTCTCCATACGAATGGGATATCATTTAGAGTTTGATACATACTGATCTGTTCAGTCTTTCGGGAAAATACATCATCGGGAAGTCCTCTCACTGACCTCGTGATTACCCCCCCACCAGATAAAGACCAGCCTAGACCTACCCAGCTTGCTTCTTGATCTACCTTGATCCCAGAAGCATGATAATTCAGACTTATAGGGATGGCTATTTCTTGTTCTTTGATGGATTCTAGGGGAATGGAAATGGGAATTAAACCGTTCTTTGAGACGACAGGAAAATTTATGTATTGGCCTAAAGAGGCTGTAGTAGGGGATGGGACTGAATGATTGGAGAAATCATAAGGATTTAACTCTATTGGATCCTGCGATGGGAAAGGATTTCCAGGAATTACCTGTGCGTGAACTCCAGGAAGCCACCAGAGACATAAAAGGAGACATATACTCCCGTAAAAATATTTGATTTTATTCATGGTAAATGATGTGTAGGGTGTAATCAAAGGTTGAATATGATCGTATGGAGTTTTTGTTAGGAATTAGCTCTTTGTCCTAAATTTCTATTGCGCTATGATGCTTTCTCTATGGGTAAAATAGCTTTATGTCATGCTTGCCAAAACTTATGGCCTTTCATGCTTATCAGGCTCAGGCTATGGGTTAGTTTTACTTCGTTTAAAGAAGTCGTGTATCCCCAGCGGGATAGAGACATTGGGTATTCCTGTAAAATGGCTGACAGGTATTTCTCCGTACTTACCCAGTGCGGTAGCTGTAGGAGAGGGTGGCGTGATATCGGGGAGTCCCAGATCTTCTTGGGCGGGGCAGATAGACAGTGTGCCTATCCATAGCAAAATGCAAAACCAATACGTCTTTGTTTTCATGTGCAATGACCTATTTTTATCGACCAAACTATGTGCTGAGTAAAACTATTGGAAAACTGTATTTCCAATTATTTGTCCAATGATAGCAGGAAAATTAGTACAAATCCAAACATTCATTCAAAAACTTCCCCACACAACATGCGAAAAGCTCACAATCAATACTCCCTACTCACTCCAGCTTATTTGTAACACCACTCCCAAATCTTGCAAATCCCCTCATTCTGCCCCACAATCCTAAAGATACATCTGAGTACCAACGAGACATTGACGCTGGCAAAAGGGACTATTCCTAAAAACCTCTCTCCCGCCGCTCCCAAATCCTGCAAATCCCCTCATCCTGATCCACAACCTAAAGATACATCTGAGCACCAACGAGACATTGACGCTGGCAAAAGAGACTTTCCCTAAAAACCTCTCT
>JBCBPW010000158.1:0-7267 GCA_039820545.1 Bacteroidota bacterium
TAGCAGTCACCTGGGGAGAGTTGTCTTGTACCAAGGCGCACTGGTGTTCCTTGGGATTTGATAGTGCCTCTTGATCCCTGTACACTGGGGGAGCCGACCAGCACCTAGCAATTAAGCTATCTTTTACAAACTCTGTCCTACCTTTGCACTTTACCTCTCCCCTCCGTTCCCCTTAGTTCTTATTACGCTTCCTATCCAAAACTCTCCTACCACTAACTATTTTCACCCTCTTAACCCCCTGTGCCCCATTTATGGTACACAAGGAGGGCCTGCACCAAAGTTTAAAAACTCCAACTAACCTTCAGGGCTACATATCGAGTAAAGAACCGTTGATAACGTAGTCCATAGTATAAAATCACAGTGTAATCTTCATAGATTATAGGAGGTAGCGGAGAGCATGACGCTCCCAATGTCTGCTCCCGCTGTCCGGGGCTGTGAGACTTAAAGGGATTCGGTCTCCAATAGCATTCGGACTCCGAGCCATTGTAATGAATAATTTCATTGCTTTGGCAGGAGCGGAACTGCTCGGGAGGTTGGTCCACGGATTCAGGGGGGACTAACCGACTGGGTAGGACTCTCGGTGGCGGGCCGTCCACCCACCACAAAGTCAATGTGGGGAACGTTGATATCTAGATATCTCCCAGTTCCAACAGGTAGTTTTAGCTTAAACCTGTGCCCATATTGACTTTGTGGTGCCATTTGCTCCCAAGTTGGGAGGATAGGGTAGGGAGAGGATGCTTGGGAGTCAGCCTTGGACAAGTTGGGGTTGATGGCGGGGGTGGAGGTTCACTGCTTCCCTCCTCCTCCATTCAGAATGTTGAACAAAAGCGACACCAACATTCAAGTTACAAATGTGACACCAACATTCAAGTTTTCCCTTTTTTTCTTTTTGATGGTTTTTCATTTTTTCTGTTTTCATAAAATCGGAACAAAACTGAAAAATCATCAAGTTTTCTTATGAAAGGAGGTACGAAAAAGTTTACGTCCCCTGTTAGAGAATCCCCGACTAAAGTTGACGACCCAAGCGCGAATTTGGATATGAGCTCGGACAACCCACATCCTAACCCTGATAACCAGCAGGAGTTGGGAGATAAACATGACGATGCTGGTAACTCTCATGCTCCTGCTTCCCCCAGAACTAGTTCCGGGAGAGAAGCAGAGAAAGCCCAAGCAAACAAAGCCAACAAACCAAACAAAAGCAAAAACAGAACCACCCAAGAAAACGTGACGATACAAGACTTGTTCGGTGTCCGAAGTGACTCCTGGACAAGATACTTCACTATGACCATCTCAGGAGACCTTGATAACGTCGAGGTCTTCGACGAATTATACCAGTACCTACCTGATAATTTTGACTGCACCAGACGAACAGACGGCTCTATTATTATAGACGCCAAGACCAAGAGAAACTCCACTAAGATCTGTCAAATGCAAACACTTTGCAACTGCGAAGTAACCACAACCAGAGACCTCCTATTGAACTCCAAGAGAGGTACAATCTTGATACCACCAAGAGAATTCAAAAGCACTGAAAACCTAGAAGCCAAGATTCTACGAACACTTAAAATACAAGACCTACCCGTTTCTAAGGTACGAGTCTTTGAAAAGTCCACCAGAAGAAACAAGCAACTATTGTGCGCCTGCATCACATTTGATAGCAGATCCTTACCATCTGAAGTCCGACTTGGCTTCGAATATTTAAAAGTCAGGGAGGACATACCAAGACCCAGGCAGTGCCGCAAATGCTGGAAATTTGGTCATCCAGCTGAGCATTGCAGAGGGACCTCTTGCTGTCCAATATGTGGAGATGAACACCACACTTTGGAATCCTGCCCCCAATCAGGAAACCACTCTTACAAGGGCCACTGCCCTAACTGCAACACCAAAGGGCACACAGCATTCTCCAAAGAGTGTGTCCACTACAAGAAAGAGCTCGAGGTGCTGACGGTTATGTATAACCATGGCATCCCAAAGGACAGAGCAAGAAGAATCGTCAATGAGTCTGGGATGTTTGCGGGAGTTTCATACGCCAGGAAGGCTGCCCCGCGTCCCGATCCTCCAAGATCTCCACCAGCCAACTCGCCTACCAAGAACCCTCAATCACAACCATCCACCTCCTCTCATACACAAAACCATAAAAAGCAACAACCACAAGAGACTGCAAATGCCACCCAAGCAAAGGAAACGAATACGAAGCAAAGTCAGGAGCCGAAGCAACAACCATGCAAAGAACTGAGCAGCAACAACCCTCCACCCAAACCCAACCTAGACCATGATGATGCCACAGTAATCGCCGAACCAGAGAAGGCCCTTGAAGAAATATTCGGCAAGGGAAACTCGTCCATATCTAATGAAGCGGAGTCGGACAGCGATGCCATCACCGAGAGTATTCCTTCTCAGGTTTTTGCACCTAAGACCCTCGCTCCTAAACCACAAAGGACAAAACGGTGCAAAAACAACCAGCAGATGAAGGGAATCGCTCCTCTCCTGGACAGTGAGAGGGAGCCCTTCCTCTCCATGGAGGAGGACTCTGCTGATAACCCCTCCGGGGAGGTGGACCCCTCTCAGTCACCCTTCAAAGAAACTGGACGAAAAAGAAAACCAGATGAATCTCCTTCCAAAGCTTCGACCCAGTCAAGTAGGAGAAAGTTGGAGCTGCCCTATGCCATGGAAGAAGCTTTACAAATGAGCTCACCAAAAAGACAACTAGAACTACCAAGCCCACTATCCCAAGTACAAAAGTTGGACGACTCAAGAGGTGCCATAACTAAGCACTCCAACAACTCAGAACCTCGCGTAACTGAAGACCCACCAAGCGACGGTCAGCACTCCGAAAAGGACGACTGTGGATGCAACCAGTGCATCAGAGATATGGCAATTGTAAGGAATGTAGACACCACCCCTGGTAAGCCTATCTCAAAATCCTTCAGGCTAAAAGTCTCTGCCCGAAGAATATATCGATCAACTTCTCTTAAAAACCATCCAACTGCATGTCTTTGCAAAACTCACATGGACAGGATGGAAAAGTACCCAGAGCCATCAAAACCGAAAACAACAAAGCAAGAAGTCTCAGGCAGCGTAGCCAGCCTGCTACAACAGTTTGAAAAGGGCTCTCGCGCAAGTGGCAGCCGTGAGAGAGTTGACCCCAGAACAGGGAAACCACCCCCAGCCAGTCAAGGTTCCAGATTTAACACCAGCAGGTAGTGAAAAATGAATCAACCAAGCAAAAATATAAACAAGTTAAACATACTTCAATGGAACATACAAGGTTTAAGATCTAAAACCCAAGAACTAAACACCATACTTAGTGACAAGAAAATAATGATCGCGTGCCTCCAAGAAACACTCCTGGAGGACACCCAATTCCAACCAAATAGAAAATTTCAAATAGAAAGGAGCCCTCACTTTGCAAATATGCAAAATAGAGGAGTAGCAATCCTTATCAACAATATGATAAATTACTCAAGAATTAGATTAAACACCACCTTAGAAGCCGTAGCAATCAGAATCCACTCGATTAAAACCTATACCTTATGCTCTATTTATCTGTCACCCAATATGAATATAGCAAAGGAGGATCTGAAAGATATAATTAAACAGCTCCCAGCACCTTTCCTACTAATGGGAGACTTCAATGCCAAACACCCTATGTGGGACTCCAATCATGCTCCTGATACTAGAGGAAGAGCCATTCAGGATCTTCTAACAGAGGAGCCAATCAGCCTCCTTAATCAAGGCGACCCAACGCACTACCATGTGCAGACAAACACCTTCTCGACCATCGACCTGTGTCTATGCAGTGTCGGTATGCTGCGCGATTTCAATCTCGCAGTAGATGCTGACTTGCACGGAAGTGATCACTTCCCAATAACCCTAACACCTGTAGACTTTCTTCCACAACACCATGTTCCGAGATGGATTAAGAAGAAAGCAGATTGGGAAGAATTCTCACATGAGGCGGACACAATATGCAGCTTGCGGCTGTGTGAGGCAGAAGAATTCTACAACAAAGTTGAAGAGAAAATAAGAAGCGCAGCACTGAAAGCCATCCCTAAATCTGATGGATATTACAAAAATAGTCCAGTGCCTTGGTGGAATTCAACTTGTGAGAATCTCAAGAAAGAACGACTAAGAGCTCAAAATCTAATGACCCGACATCATACCATCACAAATAGAATTAACTATAAAAAACATAGAAGCTTGTTCCAAAGAACCCAAAAGGACGCTCAGAGATCATCCTGGAAAACTTATGTCTCCACTATCAACTTCAAAACAGAAGAAAGTAAAGTCTGGAGAAGGATCGACAAGATTAAAGGAAAACATTGCCCAAAGCCACTTCCTATAATAAAAGTAAATGGGACTATGATAACCGATCCAAAAGAAGTCGCAAACAGCTTCGCGCAACACTTTGCTGCTGCTAGTGTGAAATCGAAAAACCTATATCCAACTGAGCATAACAGATCAAAACAAAAAGTTAAACGGCAAAAATTCACCGACCCAGGTGGCCACCCTGACAATGTCTATCTTAATGCTCCATTCACCATGGACGATCTGCAGTGTGCTCTAAGTCAATGTGGAGACACCTCCCCAGGACTAGATGAAATTACCATATCTATGCTGAACCACATGACCATCTCTGCATTAACAACTCTCCTACAGGCACTAAACCTCCTCTGGGAAACCAGAGGTTTTCCAAACCAGTGGAATAAAGAAGTTAAGATTCCCATCTCCAAACCAAACAAAAACGCATTTCTCAGAGAAAATCACCGTGGAATCTCACTAACAAGCTGCATCTGTAAACTCTTCGAACGAATGGTAAACAGAAGACTGACCTGGTTCCTGGAGAAAAATAAAATCACTTGTAAGGAACAGTCTGGAAGTAGAAAAGGTCGGTCAACCTCAGATGCCCTCACGCAGCTAACGAGCTACATCGAGACTGGCTTCAGTGAAAGAAAGCACACAACAGCTGTATTCTTTGACTTAGAGAAAGCATACGACACTGTATGGCGATCGGAGATCATGGATGCAGTCTACAAAATGGGTCTAAGGGGAAATTTGCCAATTTTCCTGCAAAATTTCCTGAAAACACGTGAGTTCTGCGTAAGAGTGGGAGCCACCCACTCAGATTTTGTCAGCCAAAACGAAGACCTACCACAGGGGAGCGTTTTAAGTGTGACTCTTTTTGCCATCGCAATTAACGACATCACAAAACAACTTGGACAAGACGTGCAATGTACATTATACGTAGACGATTTTACTATCTTTAAGTCTGCTATAAATGAGGCACATTCTACTAGGGCTATCCAAACCACAATAAATAGGCTCGAGAATTGGACCAAGACAAAAGGCATGATCTTCTCATCCGAGAAAACTGTGGCAATGAAATTTGAAAAGAGAAGAAAAGGATATGAACCCCACCTAACCCTGCGAGGAGGTAGAATAACAACTAAAGATTCTACCACCTATCTGGGTCTAGTCCTGGACAAACGACTAAACTGGAGAAACCACGTCGAACACCTAAGGGCCAAATGTGCATCTGCAGTAAACATGATCAAACACCTATCCCACCTCTCTTGGGGAGCCGATAGACAAACGCTTCTACATCTCTACACTGCCCTTGTAAAATCGAAGTTGGACTACGGAGCAGAGGTTTATGGCAGAACCACTTCTGGCGTGCTAAAGCGACTCGACCCAATACAAAATGCTTGTCTGAGAGCTTGTACGGGAGCTTTCAAATCTTCACCAGCAGTCAGCCTTTGTACTGAGGCGGGGCTTCCTCCACTAGAATATTCGAGGGATGAGGCCATCCTCAAACAGTTCTTCAAAATGAATGCCTACCCTAACACCCCAGTGTACCAAACTGTGATTAAAGATGGCTCCCCTCAGCTGGAACATATAAAGTCCCTCCTTGACAAGTACGAAATAGGATCCCCAAAAGTATGGCCACATGGAATCCTACAAAAACCCTCCTGGTGTTATCCCTCGATCAAAATATGTCCTTCCATCCAGACAGGGAAAATAAATCAACTACCAATCGATTTGAGGAATAGATTCATGGCACACAAGGACACCCATAAATCAAAACACCATTACACAGATGGATCCAAGACAGAAGAAGGGGTGGGATACGCAATAGTATCTCCAGATAAAACCACCAAAGGAAGAATCACTGCAGAGGGATCTGTGTTTACTGCAGAATTATACGCCCTCAGAGAGGCCATAAATAACATCCTTCGTGATAGCTCTACAAAGAACCATACAGTTTTCTCGGACTCTCAGAGTGCCTTGATGGCCTTAGCATCTTACAAAACCAGATCACCACTTGTGGAATCCGTTAGAAGGAAATATTACCAGGCCATTGATAATGATATAAATCTGGAACTGTGCTGGGTCCCCAGCCATACGGACATCGCCGGAAATGAAAAAGCAGATGCCGCAGCTAAAGAAGCAGCCTCCCTTCTGGAGCCCCACTCGTGGAGAGCCATTCCACATACTGACATGAAGAGACCGATCCGAAAAGCAGTAAGGGAAAAGTGGAAGCAGAGATGGAACGACCTGGACAACTTTCCCAAAAGAGAGGGCAGAAAGTTGAGAGAAATCAAGAAAGACGTCGGTAAATGGAAATCATCCTTCAATAGCAACAGGAGGACAGAAACGGTACTAGCTCGACTACGAATAGGCCATACTAACATGACTCATGCCTATCTAATGCAAGGACAATCGAACCCTCCGCTGTGCGATACATGTAATGTTCCAATTACTGTAAAGCACATGCTAGTTGAATGCAGGAAATTTAATTTACATCGCAATAAATACTATACAAATCCAACTCTCGCCGATATCCTAGCAGAGAGCAATAGTTTCTCCGTTAACAAACTAGTCAACTTCCTGAAGGATGCTAACCTTTTCCATCTTATATAAACCCATATAAAATCATCATCATAAGTCACCGACCAGACTAACCAAATAAAACCTGAAATAACTTATTCCTGATCTTGACAAGCCCGTTATGGGCCTACCGATTATGACGAGCCCACTTTGGGCCCACTTTCTATTACTCTCCTCTCTATACTTTTCTTTTTTCCCGGATAAAGCGCATAGATCGCAATCCTTTCTTGCCCCTTTCAATCAATCAAGCAAAGGTGACAGAATTGATAAGAGTATCTAGATTAAGGTGGTATGGACACGTACTGAGGATGGATGATGAGGAGAATGTGAAGAAAGCAATGATTGAGCCTGTTAGAGGTAGAAGATCCAGAGGAAGGCA
>JBCBPW010000159.1:0-7219 GCA_039820545.1 Bacteroidota bacterium
ATTTTCCTTTTTCGTAAAAATCGTTTGATGATTTCCATCAATCAGGATTTGTTTTCCATTGGATGAGAGGTCTATGTATTCCTTCTGATTTTCAATTACTTGGTTCAAGTATTCATCAGGATCTATCCCTCTTTCTCTGTAGGATTCCTTGTTAATCTCTATGGCAGTACATACGATAATGGGGATAGAGTCAAATTGATTCGCCGCCTTGGCCATGTCCAGGATGGTGTGGTAGTTCTCAATTTCGTGCTTGTATCCTCGGAGTCTTTTCCCATCCAATAGCATATCGCGCAAACGCGGATTTATCTCATCAGGCAGTCCCTCACCAGGAAAGATAGGCCCTATTAGATTCTCTGCTAACCCTAATACGCCGACATCTGCAAAGAAGATCGCCACATTCAATCCCCAGATGACAGATTTAAATCTCACAGAAGAGGCGGGAGCCGCATTGAATCTTTCTACTTGCTCAGGATGCGTGGCATCCATGAATACAAGCCCCGCTACTTCATCGGGATACAACTGCGTAAAAACTCTGATATAGGGTCCTCCAAGCGAATGTCCTGCTAGGATATAGGGGGGAGATTCCCCTGACTCTTCTAATAATTGATGCAACTCCCGTGCGACTGTTTGAGCATCTCTCGGTGTATTGCCTAGGTCACTATACCCCACTCCCGCTCGATCATATCTGACGACGCGTAGGCTATCTTTTAGTCCTTCACTCAGCCAATGATAATACTCTGTTTGCAAGCCCCCACCCCCTTCAATGACAACCGTGGGCTTATCATTTTTTATTCCAGAAGGATGAATATGTAAGTCCATTCCATTTACAGGCACGAGTTTCCCCAAAGGCGTATGGGGTTTAGGTCCAAGGACACGGAAAATCAATCCTGCGAGTATGACTACTGTAAAAAGGATCCCCACAAACTGAAAAACGCGCTTCAATACCCTTCCCAAAGTTTTTGACATTCAATTTTCATTAAGCAGATAGGCAGACAAAAGATCTACACAAATAAAAAGTAACACACTGTCTCCTCCAAATTGTATCGGGAGCATGTAGTAGCTTCAGATACAAACTGAAGGGGGCCAGTTAGAAACAGCTATGCGCAAGTCCAAAGAATATGTTAGCCATTGCTGAGTGTACGAGTTTATTTTTATCTTACCTCAGCCCCATTATCTATAGTTTATTCGGTATCAATGGATTTACTCCAAATATATTTCTCAGCATTTCCAATTTTTATCATCTTTCTTTCAAAACTCATCCCGTCTATACCTTCAATCTCAACTTGGACGATTGGATTTTCTTCTGATCCCTTAAAGTTGAATTTATATGCGTGCTGGTGTCTTCGATTGAGTTTAAGCTGTCTAAACGACAAGTAGTATTTGTCATGATAAGTGATCAAAAAGTCATTCTCTCCATATTCGTTTTCGATCTTCTCTTTCGGTTGACCATCAAAAACAATCGAGTATTTTTCTCTGTCTTTGAATAAATCTGAATCATTGGCTCTGTCGATGGTATGTACACTTATTCCGTGTTCAATCTTTACTTTGCTTTTGGATAAACCTGTTTCCACACGTACTTCAACTGGATTGGTACTCCATAACCATTGGAAATTCTTATTTAGATAAAGCAAACCAAATATTCCTATTCCAACAATGGATAAAATGATGATGGGCTTTTTCATTCCAGTTTTTCACGTGTGGGTTATCCCATTGAGAAGCCTAGCTAGACGATGATGCTCGCTTTCCTCCTACTCTACTTACGCAAACTCTCCGATAAAGTCATACTGGCATGAAACAATTATTTCTCCCTCAAGATTCAGTATCCCCTTTTACACTTTGTCCCGCAGTCGCTTTGCGCGCTGTCAATTAAACGAAGTGCGAAACTCCATGGGCGTTTGCTTCGTTTTGGATTTGAACAACTTGCTGAAAGACTGTGAATGCTCAAATCCCAATCCGTGGGCAATCTCGCTTATGGATAATTGAGTCGTTGACAATTTTACTTTAGCGGCTTCTATCAATTTATGATGAATATGCTGTTGGGTACTTTGTCCCGTCAGACTCTTGAGCATACTACTCAGATAATCAGGTGTAAGGTGTAATTTTTCAGCCACCTCTTGCACGGTAGGGAGGCGTTTGTCCATCAAGTCGCTATTGAAATAATCCTCTAATAGTTCTTCCAGCCTATCCAGGATCTGGTGGTTCGCTTTCTTTCGAGTCAAAAATTGTCGCTGGTAAAACCGCTCAGAATAGTTGAGCAATAGTTCCAATTGACTGATGATGATTTGCTGACTAAACTTGTCGAGATTGGCTTGATATTCAGTTTTTATGTTTTGCAGGATATCATTGATGATCTTCTCTTCCTTTTCGGACAGAAAAAGGGCCTCTCGGACAGAATAATTTAGAAACTGATATCTTTTGATGTTCGCTGCCAGCGGAGTTCCAAATAAAAAATCAGGGTGTATGGCCAGAATCCACCCTGATGGATGGGCATGGGCGTCTTCTTCCACCAACTGTACCGAGATCACTTGCTCAGGCGAAAAGAAGGTCATTAACCCTTCATCAAAATCGTAGGACTGTTGTCCATAACGATATTTACCCGCTACGTTTCGTTTGATAGAAATGGTATAAAATTCCTGTATCCACTTTAACACATTGTTGTCGGGTGTCGGATTTATTTGACTATAATCAATCAAACTAATCAAAGGATGCTCTGGCGGGGATATATTGTTAAAGCGATGGAGATTGCTTATAGTTTTTAATCTTTTGGGCGCTGACATTTTTATACTTTGTTGATTTTTGATATGCGAGTGAAATAAATTTCGTAAAAACTAAGTTCATAAACGAGCTTGGAGGAGTATAAACATACGCCAAACTCGTTTATGAAGGTTCACATTCCATTAAAATGGGAAACGGGCATCTATTGTTTCGTTTGCCCAATCCCAAAGTTGTGCGTTGAGGTTCTGGTCCAAGGCAGCGGAATCAATCTTTGCCAAAGCGGGTTTGCCTTTTTGCTCATTTGGGCCATCAGGACCCCAGTATTGACCGCCTTGGGCATCTTCACGCAAGCAAGCAGCCAAGGTGGGTTGAGCGCCTTCTCTGGCAGTCATCAAATCCAGCGAGTCAAGCATCTCCTTGTCCATATACTTTTGCAGGTCCGTCTCGCTAAAACCTGGGTGGGCTGCCAGCGACATCACTTGATATCCATTGCTTCTCAGTCTTTTATCCAATTCGAGTGAAAAGATGATATCCGCCAATTTGCTTTGTCCATATTCTCTCCATTTGATATAATCTTTTTCTAAATGGAAATTATCAAAATCAATGGCAGCCCCTCTATGTGCGATACTGCTTAAAGTAACCACTCTTGAACTCTTTGTAGCTTCTAGCAGATTCAATAGGTGACCTGTCAAAGCAAAATGACCTATGAAATTTACCCCAAACTGAATCTCGAATCCATCCTCTGTTTTGGAAGGAGGTGGGATCATGACTCCTGCATTGTTGACCAAGAAATCAAGTCTTGATTCTTTCTCTACTACGTTCTCCGAAAACTCTTTGACGGAGCGGAGGCTTGCCAAATCCAAATGTGCATACACAAGTTCGCCCGCGCCGCCTTCGGCTTTGATTCTTTCTATGGCATTTGATGCTTTTTCTTCGTTGCGACAAGCCAAATAGACTTTTGCTCCTTTTTGGTATAAGTCCAAAGCTGTTTCGAATCCTATTCCTGTATTTGCACCTGTTACGATCGCTATTTTTCCAGACAAACTCATAATTCTTGTATTAATGTTTTAATGATGGGATAAAGATGAGGACCTTCGTGATGGCTTTTGTAACCACATCCGTGATTGTTGTAGCCTAATTGGACAACATGTCATAAAATGCTTTTTCATTCATGCGCTTCCGCTTCTCTAGCATGTATTTTGAATCTTCCATGGTGACATAGGCAATTTCAGGTTCTGGCGTTTCTACCGCTTCTACGATCACATGGGCTGTCTCCTCGGGACCTCCTGCCTTGGCAAAGGTGGCATCTAAGCTGGTTTTAAAATCCGCCACCATTTGCTTGTAGTCTTCGGGAACATGAGATTGGGCTAATCGCTCATAAGCGGTTTTACCGAAGTTTGTATTGGTTGCGCCTGGTTGAATTTTTACCACATCTATGTTGAACCGGCTTACTTCCAGACGTAAGGCATCTGCCATTCCCTCAGTTGCGTGCTTAGACGCAGCATACCAGCCTAGTATAGGCATAGAAAATTTCCCAAGTCCTGAAGATAGGAGGATAATGCGGCCAGATCGTTGCTTACGCATAGTTGGCAAGACTGCCTGTTGGAGTCGGGCATAGCCAAAGAGATTGACATCAAATTGATTTTTGAGGTCTTCGATTTTTATGTTTTCTATGGTTGCATACTCTCCATAGCCTGCATTATTTATCAAAACATCTATTCTGCCCTGTTCTTCCAATACCCTTTGAACGCCTGCCTGTACCTGCGCATCGTTTCTCACATCCATTTCCAGGGCAGTTCCTCCTATCTCATTCAGATATTTATTTCCTTCTGTATCAATATCTCCTCCATACACGATATGCCCTTTAGCAATCAATTTTTCGGCTGTTGCCCTTCCAAATCCCGATGCCGTCCCTGTAATGATGACAACTTTCGAGTGTGTATTTAACCAAGTACTATCGCTTATTCCTTGATGTAGTGCTTCTTCCGAAACATGGCCTGTTTCGATTTTATTCGTCGCTTGATTGTCCTTACAACTTGTGAATAAGAGTAGGCTAAGCCAAGCTGTCGATGCGGCAATCAGCAGTCGAAATGTTATCCTCTTCAGATTTGTCATACTTCTGTCTTTTTAATTGTTCAACACAAAGTTGCCAATCAAAAAGATTACAGAAGTAGCCAAATCCGTCCTTGTTGTAGCTCAAAGTGGGTTTATTGACCAAAATTATGTAAAAACAGTCAATACGCTATACTTTTTTACAATTTTCATAATTGGCGAAACAGCTTCGTGTATGTGGCGATGCAGGCTTTTGTTGGCCAGGCCATCAGTAAGATGGGATGATCCTCCCTATTTTTGGTAGGCACTGTAGCTGCCTGACGGTTTGTGTCATTGCGCTTATGAAGCAGCCACAGGATATGGGATAATCACACCTTTTCAAGTTCAGTTTTCATACTCCTATGTACCTCCTGCTTACAAATCGAAGTTTATCAATTGCTTTAAGCAGGCAAAACCCAAAATCGTGATGGGACAGATTGACCATGATTTCCTCACCGTTATTTTTCACGATCTTGAAATCGCCAGAATGAAACCAGCTTTTAAACCCAGCAGGATTTTCGAACTCTGGCATTTTCTTCTTGTTTCTTGCATACGCACGATTCAGAAAGTAGAAGTCCTTAATCTCAGGTCCATTGATTCTATTGCTTACACCATTTTGGTATATAAAGAGACATTTAGTGGTTAAGAGTATCCAGCTGGAATCACTCAAATTCATCTGTAGCACTTCTATGTCATTGTCGTCAAGCTGGGTATGCCCCGATTGATGTTCTACATTTGGTGAGTCAAAAAATATGAAATCAGGCTTTCCTCTGTAGGCTTCTAGCGCTCGGATCATCTGGGCTCGTATTTTACCCTTTTCTTTCTCCATCTCGAACGATTTTATTTTCGATTCATACAAAGGTTAATGGATGTGGTGTCCTGACCTAAGGGAAGGATGTACATCATCCCTATTAGCTCATATTCTTGTGTGATCGACATCTAGTGTTTGTTTTCTGAGGTTATAATGGTAGATATATGAAACGTAGCGACTGGCGAGGAGTTATACTTTCCTGTATGATGTAAGCACTTTTTAAATAGCTAGACACAAGAAACTAAGAAATAAAATCCTCAATGTCAATACTTTAAGTCTCTATTCTTGAACGTAGTGAAATCCCTTTAGGCTGACGTCTCAATATCTGACCTCTTATTTATATGGTCAATTCTCCTTTCAGTACAATTTGCGCTTGACTTTTTATCGTCATATGCTGCTCATCTAATAATTCCACCTCCATGAACCCCGTTCTTTCCGAACACTGGAAGGAATTCATTCTTGTCTTATTCAACTTCTTTCCCCAGTATTTTGCTAAAAAGGTATGTGTTCCACCTGTCACGGGGTCTTCATTCGTTCCGCTCCAAGGCCAAAAATATCTTGATTCAAAGTCAAATTCCGCCTGAGTCGAAAGGGCGGTCACAAGAACCCCATTAATTTCTTGATGGGACTTTTTCAGCTTGTCAAAATCAGGGGATAGCTGTTTCAATAGTGCTGCACTCTGGATTTCCAGTAACAATATGTTGGTCTCCGCATTGTATACGCTGTGTTTTACTTCTTCAATCCCTAGAGCTTGTCGCAATTCTATGGGCGCTTCTTGGGGAGTGGTATCATAAATGGGAAACCTCATTTTAATAAAATCTTCCTCACGCTCAATGGGCAGCCTCAAGTTTTGAATATTGACAAAGCTTAGCGCGTTTTGCCCATTCCTTTCAAAAAGCACTTTGGATGAGGCAAGCGTAGCATGTCCACATAGGGGAATTTCCATGACAGGCGAAAAGAACCTTATCGGATACTCATTATGCGCATTCAGTACTCCAATAAATGCTGTTTCTGACAATCCTAACTCTTTGGCGATTGAAAGCATTTCCTGATCGGACAGCTCGTCTTTTAATAGGCATACACCTGCAGGATTTCCTTTAAAAGGTTGGTCTGTAAAGGAATCCACGATGTATGTTTCTATTTTTTTCATCTTTATTTGCTCTGGTTTGGGCTACTTCGCGCATATTACAGTAGCGAGCGTACACGCTATACACTCTATACATTGCCGTAGTACATTTTATTCTAATCGATTTGTCAGATTTTCTCATTTCTAATTACCGCTAATCGCTCTGCAATGCCCTGGGTCCTGAAGGGTATTGCGTATAGATTTTATTAGCCACAGTTATTTTAATTCAAATTACGGAATTCTGACGGACTGACTCCCATTTTTTTCTTAAACAGATTACTGAAATAATGGGGGTACTCAAACCCTAATGAGTGTGCGATTACTTTTACTGATTCATTGGTTCCTAAAAGACGATCTTTCGCAATCTCCAACAGGTGATAATGAATGTGCAGAATATGTGAATCTTTCGCCCAACTATTTGAGTGATTTACTTCGCAAAGAAACAGGAAAGACCACCCAGGAACACATTCATTATC
>JBCBPW010000160.1:0-6923 GCA_039820545.1 Bacteroidota bacterium
GATACCGAAAAGTTTATTTCTGGGTTTGAAGGCTTTTTTATTGATGAAGTTGGGATTAGATCAGAAATAATGCGGGGTGGAATGTTCAATCTAATTGATAAAAAAACAGCCTTTAAAGTAGATTTCATCGTTCGGTCTTTTTCTGAATATGGTAACGAAGAGTTCTCCCGTCGTAAGAAAATGACACTTGATGGTATTGAATTATGGGTTGTAAGTCTTGAAGATCTGCTTATCGCCAAGGTAAATTGGATTCAGGATTTTCAGAGCGACCGACAAATTAATGACATAAAAAGTCTCTTATTGAATCCAATGATTGACTGGGAATACGTCAATAAATGGATTCATAAACTAGAACTCAGAACATTCAATATTTTTGAAGATGAATGACACTACCCCCCAAATGCAAGTAAAGCAGTTTGAAATATACCAATCGAAAAGCAGAGAAGAGAAGTTTCAAATGGTTATCGACATGATGGAATTTGGTGTGAACCAAACCAAGAATACACTGAGCCAATGGTATCCTAAAAAGTCAAGTATTGAATTAAAGATTGAATTTTTCAAGCTTTACTACCGGAATGATTTTGATAATGAGAAAATGGAAATGCTTGTCAATCAAATGGGGAGTATTTCTACCTAGTATACTTATTCAATAGATCGAATATCCACGAACGTGGCAGGAAGTAGTAGAAGAAAGATTTTTGATCAGACAGGATAGCCTAAAACTGCTTCCAAGAAAAGAAGAGCCATCCAGGATAAGCCTTTTTGTCTTACCCCATTCCATCTTTGTGAGAAAGGATCATTGAGCCATACAACCTCATGAAGCTGTAGACCTACATTTATCATCTCCTTTATTCCTACAAAAGAAACCCCTACACATGAACCCATTGCTCAGGATGCTGGCCATATTCGTTTTGCTGGCAGACTTCTGCTATTGCCAGGATACGACCTTCATTCATAAAGTAGACGCATACCTGAACTCCTTGTCTGAGGATAAAAACTTTGGGCTGAGTATTGTGATCGCCAAAGATGGAGAAAACCTACTGGAAAGATCCTACGGATATGCCAGCAGAGAACATAAAGTCCTCAACAAGCTCGAAACCAAATTCAACATAGCTTCTATCGGGAAAATGTTCACGGCTGTAGCCATCCTCCAACTGCACGAGCAGGGAAAATTAGACGTAAACCAGACGATTGGGCATTATATACCCGATTTCCCTCATCCCTTCATGAGGGACTCTACGACGGTTCACCAACTCCTGACCCATACCAGCGGACTTCCGCTATGGTTCAATGATGTATTCGACCGCGCGTCCAAGTTTGACTACATAGAGCTGAGCGATTACTTGTCCCTCTATGAGGATTTGAACATTGACAAGGAGAAGATTGGGCAAAACAGCTATAGCAATGTAGGATTCATCACTCTGGGCTTTGTCATCGAAGCCGTAGCCAAGCAATCTTATCGAGATTATCTACAACAGCACATTTTCGAGCCGCTGCAGATGCAGGAAACGGGTCTTTGGAGGTTGACAGAGATCATACCTGAGGTGGCTACAGGGTACATTCGGCCCTCTTCCAAACAAGACTGGTGGAAGACCAACTATCATTTGAACAAGGGAAGCAGTCCCGCAGGAGGTGCCTATGCCTCGGCAAGGGATCTGGCGAAGTTTTATCATGGGCTCATGTCGGGTCAGTTGCTCAGCCAGGAATCACGGAAACTCATGATGGAGCCCAAGACGAAGACACCCTATGGCGAATATGGGTATGGCATCGGAATCAGCAAAAACAATGACCAAACGATCATGGGACATCTAGGAGGATATTATGGCGTCAGGGGAGAATTGATGTGGTACCGAGAGGCAAACTACGTGGTTGTTATTCTTGCCAACTCTGATCAGACAGATTATATCGATGTCAGTTATTTCATCAAGACGGAGCTAACAGGAACCATAGAGGAAAGAGAAGCATATGCGCGGACGTTGGAGTTGATCCGTTCCATAGATTTCCATTCGGATAAACTCGTAGATATTCATGATGAATTAGCAGAAAAAGGCAAGTTCGACGAGGATTTGATTCAGATAAAAGGGTATTATCATTTTAACAATCAAGACTATAAAAAAGCGGAGAAATTATTTGCTTTGAATTACCGACTATTTCCAAATTCAGCATCAGCTGAAAGAGATGTTGAAATGGTCAAGAACTGATTCTATTGGCTACCTTTCGATCGTTTGCATTGATTGTTGTAGACCACAGGGAAAGTATCTATAGCCCAAACGAACGAAACCATGCCTACGAACAAGGAACTCACCGAACCATGGAGCATTTGGAAGTGTGTAACTTTCCGATTCCTCTTTGTATTTTTCTTCTTGAAGACCTCTTTTTGGTCTTTTATTCCTGGGGTTGGGAGCGCTTTATACCAGTACTACTATTATCCTTCCTTCTTTGTGCAGAACTATATCTTGAATCTGCACGAGACACCTAGATGGCGGCACGCACCGACGGGGAGTGGCGATACCCTAGACGACTGGATACTCAATGTAGCCTATCTAGGACTCACTCTTTTGGTGACGCTTGTTTGGTCGATCCTGGATCGTAAGCGTACGCACTATCGGCAGCTCAATACCATTCTGAAAATCGGCTTGCGGTATTATCTTGCTATGACGATGTTTAGCTACGGCATCTCGAAGTTATTTGTTCTGCAAATGCCCTATCCTTCCTTGGCACATTTTTATACCCCCTTAGGAGAATTTACTCCCATGCGTTTTACATGGATGTATTTGGGGTATTCGACGCCCTATCAATTTTTTGGAGGGCTCATGGAAGTACTGGGTGGTGTGTTGATCCTATTCCGAAGATCTTTGCTTGCGGGTCTCCTTGTTTTATTGGGCGTCATGGGAAATGTACTCTTACTCAACCTCTTTTATGGTGTTCCCGTCAAGCTGTATTCCTTTTTCTTGGTACTGATTATCTTGTACTTACTGCTTGAATACCGCAAGCAATTGATCAACTTTTTCTTGAATCGCCCCACAGAGCCCATTTCGATCAAACCTTATTTTGACAAAGACTGGCAGTCCTATCTCCACATCGGATTAAAAGTTGTTTTTCTTCTCTATACCTTTGGCTATACTTTTTACAACGACTACGATTATTTCCAGCAAAGGAAAGAGGCGACGCCCATGGTGATTGAAGGCGCCTTTGATGTAGACAGCTTTAATCGGAATGGAGAAACTGTGCTGTCTCCAACTGACACGACACGTTGGAACCGCATCGTCATCAGTTCGAGGACGAGGCCAGGCTCGGGTTACGGACACATCACGCGGGGTACGTCCCACTTTCAGCAGGTCAATTTTTCATTGGACAGCATGATGAACCTGACCATCAAACCTAAATTTGATACGACGCTGACGTTTAAAGGACAAGTGGAGCCGAAGGGAACCGATCAGTTTGTATGGCATGGTATTTCTGGAACAGATACTTTGGAGTTGGTGCTCAATCGCAACGAACGACCGCTTACTTTAGACAAACGAAAATTCATGTGGGTGATGGAGCAGAAGGATTTTTGATGGGGTATAAAGAACCTCCCTTTCCCTTTTTTTCTCCCTCACATTCAAAATTTTCCCCTAAACATGGCTTTTGGCTTAAGGAGTCAAATCCTTGGCATATAATGTCAAGCTTAGGTGCCTATTCTGTCCCACCTTTGCTAATGTCAACAACACACAATCAAAAAGAAAAACGTTGACACCCAAAAGTGTGCAAGAGAATGAAAGATTAAATTTGTTGGCAAAAAGAAAAAAAGGAAAATTTTGAGTTATGACAAATGGCAGGTATGATTCAAATATGCCGAGGCCATGGAAACAAATGCCACATAAACCACACGAATGAACAAAATCATCTTCATCCTACTATCCATTTTTACATGGACACAAGCGATTGCACAGACTACCTTAGATTCTCGTCAGATAGCAAAAGTAGATTCGCTCTTACAATCATACACCTACCCAGACGAACCAGGAATGGCGCTTGGGATCATCAAAAATGGAAAAGTCATCTACCAAAATGCCATAGGAATCGCTGATCTATCCTACCACATTCCCATTTCGGATTCTACTACCTTCAATATCGCTTCTGTATCCAAGCAGTTTACCGCACTTGCAGCATTAATCGCAAAGGAGGAAGGCAAGATTTCTTTGCAAGATGAAATCACAAAATACTTACCTGAGTTTAAGCATCTTCCTTATCCCATCACCATTCAGCAGCTCGCCAATCATACGCATGGACTCCCCAATTACTCCGATCTCATCGAGATGATAGGTTTTGGTCTGGCCAGTCCTATCCCAAACGATCAAGCCGTAGCCACGATGCTGAAGATAAAACAGGTGAATTTTGAGTCGGGTACACAATTTCAATATGGCAATACAGGCTTTATGCTCCTTGCGGAGATCTTGAAGCGTGTATATGAAAAACCATTTCCCGAACTCATGCAAGAGAAAGTTTTTGAACCGCTCGCGATGGATCAGACCGCTGTCATTGATCATCCCAATACCATCGTCCCGCGCAAGGCTCTGCCTTACACAAGTAATGGGGATACATATGTCGAGTTTCCCAGTAGACTTATGGAGAGTGGCTCAGCGAATATTCATACCACGCTAAATGACTTAGTCACTTGGGCCACGAATTTCCAGAAACCACAAACAGGAACCCACAAGAAAATGATGCGCATGATGACTGAGACCGTATCGCTGATCGAAGAGAACGAATACGGGTATGGTTTGGGCTTGTTTACAGAGCTGTACAAAGGCATAAGAATAATTTTTCATGGAGGTGGAACGGCTGGTTATCGTGCCTATATCTTGCATGTTCCCGATCACAATTTTTCTGTAGTGACCTTGGGAAACCAAGATAGATATGACGCCTTGCTCATCGTCAAGGATTTACTCAAGTTATACTTGAAGGAGTATATGGTAGAACAAGTGCCCCGCAAGACAGCTTATACATCGGAGGAGATGAAGGCATTTGAAGGAACCTTTAAATTTCATCCTGGCCAGTACTGGACATTCACAACAGATGGTAAGGACTTATATTTTAATGGATTAGAGGCTCCCCTGCCTCTGATTGGAGATGGGAAATTCGAATTTTTCTTGCCCACTTCCTATCTGACGTTTAATGATAGCGCGATGGAGCTACGAATAGCAGATTTTGCCTATCATTGCCCCAGAGTGAACCTAAATCCCCCTAGCCTCAGCGTAGAGGAGTTGAGCAAGTACTCAGGAATTTTCAGGAATGAGGAGTTTGATACTTTCTATGAGCTTCTCGTCATAGAGGATGAACTTATAGCGAAGCACTTGACAAATGGGGAGATGCCGCTGAGTATCCTATCAGAAAATACTTTCTATACGGGCTATCCCTTGGGAGAATTTACATTTCAACTGGACACATCGGGAAAGGTAGCAGGTTTTAAGTTGTCTGGACAGAATTACTATGATATACAATTCGTAAAAGTGAAATGATCGTATAGGTGGCTAATTTGAATCGGTGAAATGGTAACTCTGAAAGGAGTCAATATTCTTCTCATAATCAGGACCCAAGATATAAAAAGTAAAAGATGCAACTACTGCATATAGCTAGACTCTTTAGGCTAAACTTAAAAGCAATTAACATGCGCATTTTCTACACTACTACTATATTATGTTTAGTCATGCTCGGGCTAATGTCAAGCTGTCAGCAAAACTCGGACTCCCAGAAAAATACTGTCCATGAATCCCAGCCTTCTGACAAGGAAAAGACAGACCAACTCGTTGTTAAGCAGATGGAATCATTTGATGCACCTGGCCTCGCAGTGGGTTTAATGAAGAATGGAGAGATCGTTTATGCAGATGCTCATGGGGTCCAAGGCCTTGACACGCGAGATCCGCTAACGACAAAGTCCTTGTTTCACATGGCGTCCGTTTCTAAGCCATTCGTGGCAACTGGCATCGTACAACTCATGGAGCAAGGCAAGCTCCAACTCAATGACAAACTCACGGATCACTTGCCATATTTCAAGATGGCAGATCCGAGATACACAGATATTACCCTCAACCATATGCTGAACCATACTTCTGGTATTCCTGATGTGGAAGATTATGAGTGGGACAATCCCCAGTATGATGAGGGAGCGGCCGAGCGATATGCCAGGAGTTTTGAGACTGTCATGCTGGACTTCGCTCCTGGCTCAGCGTATAATTACAGCAATGCGGCTTTTGATATTTTGTGCGATGTCATTGCCAAAGTCTCTGGAATGGCATTCGAGAACTACATGAAAGTGCACATTTTTGAGCCTGTAGGGATGGTTCATAGCACGTTTTACAAACCTGAAGTACCCGAGGAGATAGCCACAAAACCGCATGTAAGGGGAGATAGCCTGCATTTGGTGGTAAGCAAGATCTATCCCTACAACAGACGCCATGCGGGTAGTTCTACCTTGCACTCCAATGTAGAGGATATGATGCTTTGGGCGGAGGTCAATCTGAATAAGGGGGTGATCAATGGCAAGAGGATCTATCAGGAAAGCTCTTATGAATTGCTCACAACGGCACAAACGAAAATTGGCGAACGAAGCGTAGGACTGAGTTGGTTTTTAAATAAGCTGAATGGTACAAAGATCGTATTTCACCAAGGAGGAGATACAGGATATAGCACTTTCTTTGCCTTCATTCCCGAAAAAAAATCAGCCATTGCTTTGATGACAAATATGGATGATTTTTGGTCCAATAGTGCTTCAGCGACGATTGTCACTCATGTTATTTTTGATGGCGAGGCCTCATGGAAAGCTCCTATTCATTACAAGTTGAAAGATTACATCGTGTTTGTCAGTTTGAACAGAGCAAATGGTTGGGTGTATATATCGAAAAAAACACTGTTATGAGAAAGCAAGCCTCTAATGATTT
>JBCBPW010000161.1:0-6890 GCA_039820545.1 Bacteroidota bacterium
GTGTCGGTTTGCTTAAAATCTAGTTCTCATGGATTGTATGTAATGAGTAAGACGGTTTCACTGAATAAAGGAGAGCAAACATGGCTTTCATAAGTTGATTTTATTTACGTGACTTATGTTATCTCCTAGTTCTAAAGATCATCTTTAGTGAAAATGGAAGCATGTGAATAATAGTAAAACAGATGTTTCGATTTTTCTCAACTATAATCTCTGTTAGCCACCATTTGCTTTTCCCCAACCCTCTCAAATTACGTTCATAGATCATTCATCTGCAGTGGTTTAATTGGGAGAATACTTTCTAATCCAAATAATGTATACGTTAGTATGAAAGATACAGAAAAATGATTCGAATAATATTTTGGGGAATTACGCTCTTCCTTCTACTAAGTGGTATCTGTATAAGTACCTTACAAGCAGGAGATCTTGAAATAGATAGCTTAAAACAAGATCTAGAGAATCCTGAAATAGTATATAAAGTTGGAGTCTTAAACGAATTGGCCTGGGAGTACTTGGATAGAGATCTGAGAGAGGCTCATCTGTACGCACAACGTGCCGTGGATCTAGCCGATAGAAACATCAATCTCAAAGACTATGGTGATTCCAGGATGCGGTTGGGTTCAGTTTTTATCAAGCAGGAGAAAGCTGAAAAAGCAATTCCCTTATTTGAAGAGGCAGTCGAAGTCCGAAGGCAACTGAGGGCACGAGCACAAGCGGATGATCAGTTCTACGCTGCCATTAATCTTGCAGGTGCCTACGACAATCTGGCTATTGCTTACAGTATGAATCTAGATTTCCAGAATAGTGTGAGAAATGAGGCTTTTGCTATTGAGTTACTCAAGCCACATCAGGATATACCCGCTGTGAGTTACATGATTGCCTCCTTCTACAATAACAGGGCAGATGGATTTCAAAAATATGATCGATTTATCGAAGCACTTGCTGCATGTGACAGTGCCAAAATATTTCTTCAAGACTTGGACGCCTCTGCCGATTTTGAACGGGGAAGGAATTTGCTGATAGATGCACAAATCCATATGGACCTCGCCCAGTGTGATGATGCCAAAAGCAAACTGGATCAGGCAGCCCCCCTTTTACACCAGTACCCTGAAGAAGAGTTTTATATCCTTCATCTGACTGTCAAAGAAGGAATCGTCGCCAAATGTGAAGGTAAGATAGTAGAAGCACTCGAAAAACTTTATGGGGTGTATCCTAAGGCGAAGCAACTGGGACAGACAGATATTATCCATACCATCAATGACCAATTGATAGACATTTACTTACAATTGAATGAAAAGGATTCTGTGAGAAAGATACTTGATCGGTATGGAAGTCTTTCTTTAAGTGATTCGGATAAACTCAATGTGACAAATAATTATCTAAATCTCCTAGAGCTTAGCCTTGCAGAAGAGGATACAACGCAAGCCGTAGAGCTATTTGGCCAAATAGAAGATGTCATCCAAAGGGATATTCCTGTAGCTTTCAAAAATCGCTATGCTCTATTGAAGTCCAAGTATTACCATATGAAGGGCAACTTTGTAGAGGCATATAAATATTCATCTCTTTCTAAGAAACTTAGTGATACCCTATTCAGTGATAATTTCAAAGCACAGAATTACAATCGCGCCATTGAAGATCGAGACCGTATTCAAGCAGAGAAGGAAACCCAAAGCCGAATCGACTTTCTCATCATGCTGTCCTTAGCCATTGTGGTTATTCTACTCGCGCTGTCCATTCTGTTTATGAATCGCAGTTTCAAAGAGCGTAACCGCGCACTAGGAGCCATCACCCAACAAACACGTCTAGAACAAAAAGTGGATACTTTGATCAAAGAAAATGAAATCTCTTCTCTGAATTCTCTGCTTCAAGGACAGGAGAAGGAACGCGAACGTATCGGAAGAGAATTGCACGACGGGGTAGTAGCTACCCTCTCGACTGTCAAACTCTACATCAATGGGATAAACGACCATGTGAATCTGGTAGCCCAAGAGACTAATTCCAAAATTATGGCAGCTAATCAGTTGATTGACAATGCCCTTGAAGAGGTTCGAAGTATCTCCCATAATCTCTCTAAAGGCATGCTAGCCAAACTGGGTCTGAAAGACGCACTGCATAACTTTGGGCATATCATCCAAAATGCAGGTCAAGCAGAGATAACGATCAATGTGTACGACATGGATGAGAGAGAGCATGTAGAGACAGAGCTCATGATCTATCGGAATATTCAAGAACTCGTCGGCAATGCCATCAAACACGGTAGGGCAACAAAGATTGAAATAGGAGTCACCCGATACGATGACATTATCAACGTAATGGTCCAAGATGACGGAGGAGGGTTTGATTATGAGCAGATAAAGAACAATCGAGTAGGGGGGATAGGATTATTTAATATGGAGCGTGCGGTGACTACTCTTGGAGGAACCTTCGATGTAGACTCTTCTCCAGGTGTAGGGACGACCATTATCATGGATATTCCCATAAACAATCACAAAGAGTCAGCACAATCTTGATTTTTTTCGTATGATCAAATGTGCTTTCCCATTCATTTTGTACTCACTACTTAGAGAAAACCTATGACTACTTTATTTCTAGTTGAAGACCATCCTATTTTTATCCAGGGCTTGAAGTCTATTTTTGATCCTTCTAAGGATTTTCATATCAAAGCGACAGCTAGAAATGGACAGGAAGCCATTGATAAAATGCGCGAGATGCGAGATGACCCTCCTCAGATCATTCTCATGGATCTAAGTATGCCTGGGATGGACGGTCTAGAGGCAACTAAGATCATTAAGCAAGAATTTTCCGATTGTCGTGTCATTATTCTGACGGGTAACAAGGAACGTGCGAATATTCGTCATTCCATCAACGCCAAAGTAGATGGGTATATGCTAAAGGAAAGCGTGGGAGAAGAAATCCAACATGCAATTGAGGAAATTATGAATGGCAATAAATATTTCAGCCCTTCGATCCAAGGAGTATTAATCGATATTGCCACAAGTGGTGATGATAACCCCAATTATGAATTGACGAAAAGGGAAATAGAAATTCTGGAAAGGGTCGTGGAAGGTAAGACGAGTTCAGACATTGGAGAGGAGCTTTTTATCTCAGAAAATACTGTCAATACACATCGACGTAATATTCATAAAAAGTTGAATGTGAACAATGTAGTTGAGCTTATTTCAAAAGTGAGAAAAGAGAGCTTGTTAGGCAATATGTCCTAACATTACTTGTTCTTTCTGTCCTGTATCCTTTCCCAAAGTGTCCTGCTCATATGGTGGAGGACGCCCTCACATGATCTTGTGAGGCAAAAATCACATATGAAATCATCATGCCCCAATTCCTGTTTTTCTGAACTTTCATGTAATTTGTATTCATAATAAAAAGAAAAATAACCACAACATTAATAGGGGCGATTTCTTCAAACCTACTCATAAAATATACTGTGAAAACACACTGAATACTCCGTTCTTTTTGGGAAAGGCAGGGGCTTGGAAGGATTACTTTCAATGCCCCAACTTGTTTTGTGAAAATGGATATTCCGATTAAATTTAGGTAGAAATCAACACCTTATGGAAGGGCCACATTCACAAGAATCCCCCAACTCAAAAGAGAAAGATAAGCAATTGCTCTTGGAGCAGTATAAACTGATGGTAAGCACAGCTGATACGGCCAGCGATAGAAGAAGCCGAAATAATCAACTTTATCTCAGCTTGACCACCTTTCTGATATCCGTTTCCTCATTTTTGACACAGGTTGGAGAGACTCAGCCTTGGCACTACGTCATTTGGATAGGGTTAAGTATTGCAGGAGTGCTGATCTGTCTCCTCTGGTATGTGAATATCCGATCCTTCCGTCAGCTCAACTCAGGGAAGTACCAAGTCATTCTCGAACTTGAAAAACAACTGCCTGCACAGCCTTTTCAACGTGAGTGGGAAATCCTGGGAGAAGGACAAGACAATAAAAGATTTATCAGATTCACCAAAATAGAAGCTTACATACCGATCATCCTGATGATACTCTTTGTATGGATGATGGGATATTTAGCTTGGAACTTATTTGAATAACTATGCCATCTAGAAGAGCACTAATTGTAGGAATCGATCACTACGATAACCTTGAAAATATCAGTGGGTGTGTCAGGGATGCAGAGCGAATGAAGGAAGTCCTTGATACGCATGAAGGTGGTGATCCCAATTTTTTCTGCAAAGTCCTGATCTCAAAAAAAGATAGACCTGTAACAGAATCAGATCTAAGGAAGGCACTGATCGACCTTTTCAAAAAGGATTCGCAAGATATTTTCCTGTTCTACTTTTCAGGTCACGGGATCAAGACCAAGATGGGAACCTATCTAGCACCCTCCAATGCTCGCAAGCACAATGAAGGAATTTCTATGCTTGACCTCCTGTACTTGACTCAAGGGACAAAGGCAGAAGAGATCGTCATTATTTTAGATTCTTGTCACTCAGGTGCAGCTGGAGGTTTTACGATCGATAATCAAGTATTCTTACAAAACGGCGTCTCTATTTTGACCTCCTCACACCCAGACGAAGCATCCAAAGCCACAGCAAATGGAGGTACTTTTACAGAGTTGGTGTACGATGCCCTGAAAGGTGGGGCAGCTGATGTACTAGGCGAAGTGAATATAGCGGACGTATATGCCTATGCAGATAAAATCTTGCGTAATGACGACCAACGGCCTATGTTGAAATCATACGTCTCCCAGCTCAATTATCTCAGGAAAAATAAACCAAAAGTACCTAAGCAGATCCTTCGTAAGCTGATAGATTATTTTGATCATCCCAAATTAGAACTACCACTTGCACCTGATTATGAACCAGAGCTAGAGCCACATGATGAAGTGAAAGAAGCCATTTTTAAGGATCTTCAGACCTTACGTCGCGTAAACTTGGTCGAACCCGTCGGTGCAGATCATATGTATCACGCAGCCATTCATTACAAATCGTGTCGCCTCACACCCAGCGGACGATATTATTGGGAACTCGCCAAACGGGGCGCCATTTAGGGTGTCCTAGATCTGACATACACCTGGACCAAAGAGACAATTGCGAAATACCTCCTTCACTTTTTGAATGATGGACGAGCGATCGTATATTTGTGCCGCAATGAAACAGCTTAAATCCAAACCTGTCATGGACGCTCGAAAACGAAAGTAACGAGCCCTTCCGCTGTGAGTCCTCACATATGCTGTTTTTCCATTCCTTTTGTTGATGATAGAATCGTGTACGCACGGGTGACTTGGGATGATTCATAGCACATGATGATTCCTTCGCACAAAGAAAATTAAGGTCATTTATCGCCTTATAGACAAACAGGTTGCTGTATTTAGGTGTTCTATGCTCAATTGTTTAACTCAGATCAATTTTAACAAAAATTATCAGTAATTCATGGATGCGATAGCTCAATCCACAGGTCTTCAACTCATAGAAGATCGATACCAAATCCAGGGAGTGGATGTCCTGGAAATGTGTCAAACCTTCGGTACCCCGCTTTTTGTATATGATGCAGACAAGATCAAAGAGAAGTACGAGCAGATGACCTCTGCATTTCATGGACTCCATGCGGTCATCAAATACCCCGTAAAGGCACTTTCCAATATCAATATCCTGAAATTGATGAAGAAATTGGGGGCAGGACTTGATACGGTTTCGATCCAGGAAGTAAAGCTGGGATTGAAAGCAGGGTTCGATCCGAGTGAGATTATCTTTACACCCAATTGTGTTTCCTTCGAGGAGATACAGCATGCTGTATCCTTGGGTGTCAAAATCAACATCGACAATATTTCTATTTTAGAGCAGTTTGGTCACGCTTATGGTGACTCTGTTCCTGTCTGCCTCCGCTTCAACCCCCATATCTTTGCAGGTGGAAACACCAAGATCTCCGTCGGACACATCGACTCCAAGTTTGGAATATCTGTCTATCAACGTCGCCATGTACATCGCATCATCAAGACCGAAAATATCAATGTAGTGGGGCTGCACGTGCATACAGGATCAGATATCCTGGATGCAAGTGCCTATCTGCAATCTGCGAATATCATGTTTGATCTAGCATCTGAGTTCGAAGACCTGGAGTTTATCGACTTTGGAAGCGGATTCAAAGTACCCTACAAGGAAGACGATGTCTCAACCAATGTATTCGAGGTGGGAGAAAAACTGCGTGAAGCTTATAAGGAGTTTACGACCTCGTATGGGCGTGAGATTGAGCTATGGTTTGAGCCAGGCAAATACCTCGTCAGTGAGTCAGGTTATTTCTTTATGCGCGCCAATGTCATTAAGCCTACGCCTTCGACGGTATTTGTGGGAGTAGATTCGGGTTTGAATCATTTCATCCGGCCTATGATGTACGGTTCTTTCCATGACATGCGCAATGTCTCTCATCCACAAGGCACCAAGCGTATCTATACTGTGGTAGGATATATCTGTGAGACTGATACATTTGGTTGGGATCGCAAATTGAGTGAAGTACGCGAAGGAGACATCATCTGTTTGCGCAACGCGGGAGCTTATGGTTTTTCCATGAGTTCCAATTACAACAGCCGTTTGCGCCCTGCAGAAGTCATGATCATCAATGGCGAGGCAAAAATCATTCGTCATCGTGAGACGATGGAAGATATCATGAGCCGCCAAGTGGAGATCGACGTATAAGATAAAAGCCTCCCCCTTTTGCCAAAATCGGGGGAGGTAATTTACGCTTGAGTGTTCCACATATCGAGGCCGTGCGTGCAAGATGAAATAGCAGCATGTCAAAGATCACTTTTCCCACAAAAGCGATCATCGCTCTTTGCCCTTAACCTAGACAAAAGAGAACCCATAATCTGTATCAAAAGAATCATCAAATACATCCATCATTAAACCGTCATCAGATCGGAAGAA
>JBCBPW010000162.1:0-6452 GCA_039820545.1 Bacteroidota bacterium
ATACATTTGGTTTTTCTTGACTATTACTTGGCTAGAGTTTTATATCATGAGATTAGCCTGATGATAAACTAGAGGAATGATATTGTCTGCAGGTACTTGCGAGGGATCTAAATGATAGGCAAAAATATCATAGTCCTTCATATAAGGAATAAGATCCTGATAGTAAACATGAACAGTAGTAGTCTTCTCAAAAGTCATTTCATGAAATACCCGAATGGGCTTTCCTTTTCCCTTGTAATATGCAAGATGATAGAAGACGACATCAGCATCTGCTAGATCACCTGAGAAGGCAACTACTTCATGATCATCTTCGAAAATATATCCAAAGCTAGGAGCATCGGGAACATGAAGTCCAAATGTATCGATGGCTTCGAGTCCTGGAACTTCAGCGATAGGAATAAAATCGACATAAGCATCAGGCGTATTGAGACCCAATGTCAAAAATGCTCTCAGTGTAGATTCAAAGGAAGGATTAGGAACAATGATTCTAGCTTTGCGAGGATCAGACGAAGCAAAGGTGTGATGTAGGATAGTGGTACACAAACTTCCAACGTGATCGTCATGAAGATGCGTAACGAGGATATAGTCAATCTCTTCCAGCATTTCCTTATCTCTAAGAATAGGATAAACTGTATGTCCACAATCTACGAGAATACGAGATCCGTTCATATTTATCCACAAGGCGGAATTTCCATACTTATAATCAAAGGCACCACCTGTTCCTAGGAATTTGACATCCATAAAGCTAGAATGAGTCCTACAAATTTCTAAATCAAGCTTGTTCGAATTATGCAAAGTAAGTTACAATTAGAATTCGTAAATTTTCATGCTTTTAACATATAATCCTTCTTTTATGATACAATCGATGACAGGTTATGGTATGGGATCATGTTCATCTTCTCATTACAATGTGACCGTCGAGTTAAAGTCCCTCAATAGTAAATATCTCGAACTGATGTTGAAGTTGCCTCGGACGTATATGAAATATGAAACGAAGCTGCGGACGCATCTGACCAAACAACTTCAAAGAGGGAAGGTCACCATGGTCATCAATACAGAAGTATTATCGGGTGATAAGCGTACACTCAATATAAACCAGGAACTGGTAAAAAAATATCTAGATGAACTGAATGAACTGGCAAACTTCCTAGAAATTCCTGCCAATACGAGTTTAGATCTCCTATTGAATCTGCCAGAAGTCATTCCGACCGAGGTCGAGCAAGAAGATCCCGAAGAGTGGAACCTGATTGAGCAAGCAACCAAGATGGCCTGTGAGAATTTGCTTAGATCACGAATGGAAGAAGGAAAGGCATTGGATGTCGATTTGAAAGGGCGTGTAGTTGCAATTGGGGAAGGATTGGAGGAAATTAAAATATTGGCTCCAGTCAGGATGGAGAACATTCGTTCTCGAATAGGTCAATCACTGGATGACATCAGACACAAAGTAGAAGTAGATCCCAATCGTTTTGAGCAGGAGCTTATTTTCTACATGGAGAAATACGATATCAATGAGGAAATTGTTCGTCTCTCTCAACATCTCAAATATTTTGAAGAATTAAGAGAGAAAGATAAAAGCAATGGAAAGCAGCTGCAGTTTCTTTCTCAAGAGATGGGACGCGAGATCAATACCATCGGCTCCAAAGCAAATGATGCTTCCATACAGCGACATGTGGTGGGGATGAAGGAAGAACTTGAAAAGATTAAGGAGCAGGTGCTCAATATTGTATAGTAGGTGAGTCCTTTGGAGCAATCCAAAAGAATGATTTCGAAATCTGTGGTGAGATGTATATCCTTGCCACAGATTTTATCTACTAGATTGCGCAATAAACTCCCAACAAAACCATCCGTGATCGTGTCTAATTATAAATGAGAATTGAGATGAAGCTTCTATCTGTATCTCTGATTTTGCTACTCGCTATTTCTGTAGGACTATATAGTTGCTCTACGGAGTTAGAAATTTTTGAGGAGCCACAAGATATATGGGTAGTCTATGGGGTGCTAGATCCGCAGAAGCAGAAGCAGATTATCCGTATCTCAAAGGTTTTCCAGATTGAAGCAGATGCTTATGTATTCTCAGAGACATATGACCCTGCTGAAAAAGGCTTGAAAGTAGTCTTGGAAGGTGGGGGACAAACCTGGGAAGCGAAAGAGGTAAATGATGTAGTCAAAGATACTACTGTGGGAGATTTTGGTCCCTTGACTACCTACTATGAGATCGAGACAGTGGATGACGAAGAATTACTTCCTGGTGTCACGTACTTTCTGAAAGTTACCAAACCAGGTGTAGACACATTTTCCCTTTCTGCGCAGACGACGATTCCACCCAGACCCAAAGTACTGTCGCCAAGAACCACTACCCTACGTGGCGAAAGGTGCCTTCATGTCCTGGCAATTGAGGAAGATGTTTTCGTGAGATTTAACCCCAATCCAGATAAGATCCCAGTGAATCCATTAGGTTTTCAACTTGAGGTAACAGTCAAATATTTCAAAGATGGAAGATTTACTTCTGCTTCCTATGGGCCAACCCCTATTTTTACGCAAAATGAGAATTGTAACTCAGGGGGTAATCGGTTGATCTGTCGCAATCTAAGGAATGGAATCGTTCTGGCTGGCTTGAGGGCACAATTCAAGGAAGGTCCTACTTACTCCTATGATGATGATCCTACTTGCGGTCCTATTTCTGTAGATTTGGTTGAGTCGGTAGAACTACAAATCCACGCACACGATACGGCATTGACCAACTATATATTAGTCAATACGCCTCAGATCAATAGTCTTCAGCAAATCCGGCCTGAGTACAGCAACATTCAGGGAACGGGAAGAGCATTGGGAATTTTTGGTTCTACACAGACACTCAGAATTCCTGTAGCGATTTCTCCCTGCGCAGAGTACCAATTTTATTTGAGAGATAATCGCCCTGCCACTTGTCCCATCAGGTAGGACCTCAGGCAGCAAGATTCTCGCTTTATTTTCCTTTGAAGTTGGCTTTTCTTTTTTGGATAAATGCCATGATACCTTCAAAAAAATCCTCACTCACAAAGTTGGCACCCTGATTTACAGCTTCAGCCTCTAACGCTTCAGCCAAACCCTGTGTACTCCCGATACGGAGATTTGCTTTGGTATGCTGTAGGGCGAGAAAAGGACCATCTGCCAATCGGTTGGCCATGTTGATGACATGGGTTTCGATTTCTTCGTCTGGTACTACTCCATTTACTAAGCCCAAAGTTAATGCTTCCTGAGAACCGATGATGCGATTGGTCGCCATGAGTTCAAAAGCCTTGTGGTATCCTACTTTGTGTGGCAAAAAGTAAGCTCCTCCCCCATCACTCGATAATCCAATACGTGTAAAAATTTGACTGAGCTTTGCACTTTCACTTGAATAGATGAGATCGCAAGCTAAGGCAAAGTTAAATCCCACCCCTACACAAGTTCCTTCTACTTGCGCGATAAAGATTTTATTCATTTCACGCATCGCGATGATTAAGGGATTGTAGGTCGCACGAAGAAAAGCTGTCACATCAAACCCTCCTCCTCCTTCCAAAAGTGAAGGATCTAAATCTGCCCCTGCGCAAAAATTCCCCCCTGCTCCCTTGATGATGATTACGCGACTATCATCTTCTCGTGTCTTTAAGATCTCGTCGCGAAATTGGCTGGCCATTTCATTGGTGATCGCATTTCGTCGTTTGGGTTGATTGAATGTGATGGTCTTAATGAAACCTTCTTGGCTGATGAGTAGTTTTGAGTCCATGTGTGTGAGTATCTGAAATGGTGATGAGTATAGATGATTTTTTTGATGTGAGAAAGAATCGAAATGTTATGCTTGCATACAATATACAAAAGGAAAGTAGAGTAAATAGAATCTGCCTGATAAGATGTGGCCGGATTTCTTCCTTTTTGTAACTTCGCATCTTAAGTGCCACATAAAGAAAAAATCATCCATGAGTATACTTCGGCTGAAGATGAAAACCGATCCACTTTGGGTCAAACATATAGTAGAAGGAAATATCGAAGAGATTCTAACTGATCATGCCTACTGCGAGCAAAAAGCTGCTTCTTCCGCTATTTCATTGATTGTCCAGTACCCAGAGCATCCAGAGCTGGTCGAAAAAATGTCTGATTTGGCCCAAGAGGAGATGGGACACTTTCGCATGGTTTTTCGAGAGATTCAGAAAAGGGGGTTTTCGCTCGGCAAAGAACGAAAAGACTCCTATGTCAATGAATTGATGAAGTATATCCGCACGAAGGGAAAGTCTCGCGAAGAATCCCTGGCGGATAAGTTGCTGTTTGCGGCCATGATCGAAGCGCGTAGCTGTGAGCGATTCAAAGTATTATCTGAAAATATAGATGATGAAGGGCTCTCCACTTTTTATCACAAGCTCATGATTTCGGAGGCTCGACATTACACGATGTTTATCAAACTGGCCAGGGAGCTGTGTCCCAATATCGACGTAGACCAAAAGTGGGCAGATTTTCTCGAATTTGAAGGAGAGGTTATTTCTCGGTACGGGAAAGGAGAAACCATTCATGGATAGATGGTGCTACCTCCAGTTATTCCAGCTTTGCTCATAGTACTGAACGAGAATCTGATTTTCTAACTGATTAACCTCTAGCGGTGTCTCCTCCATATCCTTCCCAAACTGAAAGAGTGTGGGAATCAGATCAGGAGAGAGATAACGAAATCCATGCGTCGGCAGATTCTCTTTCATTCGTTCAGCAATTTGCATCTGAATGTCCTTGTCGAACGTAGAATCTTGCGGAGCCGTAGGAGGAAGTAATTGGGACAAATTGTATCCCCACTCTCCAAAGGTAGGGACATAGGCATGGTAAGCAGAAGTCTGTGGGAAAACAGATTCCATTGTTTGGTGGATACACCAGAAGGCTTTCGCTGCAAAATAGGGAGAAGTACTTTGTGTCACGATCACTCCGCCCATGGCCATTCGCTTTTTGAGGAGTGTGTAGAATTCTTTTGAATACAGCTTCCCAAGACTCACATCATTGGGGTCGGGAAGGTCGATGATGACTACTTGATAGATCTCGCTACTTTCTTCTACAAACTTATACGCATCTTGGTTGGCAATGATGACTCTTTCATCTTGTAGCGCTCCCTGATTAAGTTGTACGAATTTAGGATGATTTTTCCCCAAGTGGGTCATTTCTTGATCCAGATCTACAAGGGTTACTTTTTGTACGCCAGCGTATTTGAAAATCTCCTTTGCTGCCAATCCATCTCCCCCTCCCAGTACCAGGACATGCTCAGGATGATCGACCAGACTCATAGGAATATGAATCAGTGGTTCGTGATATCGATATTCATCTTTGGAGGAAAACTGAAGATTGCCATTGATGAAGAGTCGCGTATCCTGATTCCATTGCGTCAGCGTGATCTGCTGATAAGGTGTTTGCCGAGAGAGTAAAATGGGATCTTGATAGAGAAATTGCTCGAAGAAGCCCGTGAGCTGAAAAGAGAAAATAAAACCTACAACTAGCAATATACCTCCAACAAGATTGGTCAATCCCAATCTTTGTGGAAAGCGGAGATCTTTTTTGAACTGCCAAATGTTGATGCTCGCCACTATTAAGTTGAGCAAGCCTACGAAAAATGCGGTTCGCATGGTCCCGAACATGGGAAGGAGAACGAGGGGAAATGCGAGCGACGCCACGAGCGCACCTAGATAATCAAAGGATAGCACTTTGGCCATGGCATCTTTCAAACTTTCATATTGTCTAACGATCCGCGTAAGAATCGGAATCTCCAACCCAATCAAACTCCCTAAGCATACGATAAGGAGAAATGCCACGCCATAAAAATAGGAGGTGAGAGAAAATGCCATGTAGAGCAGCAAGGTGGCAAATCCTCCAATGATGCCCAGCATGATTTCAAATCGAATGAACCAATCGATCAAATCTTTTTGAATGTACCGGGAGGCATAGGAGCCGATGCCCATGGATGAGAGGAACAGTCCGATGACAACGGAAAAGTGCAAAATACTGCTGCCCTGAAAATAGCTAGTGATCGTACTGATCAGCAGTTCGTAGAGAATTCCGCAAATTGCGATGATCAATACGGACACAAGGAGAATGGGAACTTTTTTGCTCGACAGTTGATTCGAATCTACATGCTCTTCTGTAGCGTGCATCATATTTGTAGGAAGGGGCCTTATTTGAGTTGAGAAATTACATCATATATGGTAGAATGCATAACATCTTTGGCAGGCTTGAGCTTGATCCATCTGGGATAAATAAAAATGGGTCGGTCTTCCTGTATATGATAAACAAATGTATAAAAGAGGAAATCGTGACGAGGTGACAATGCATAGTATAAACTATAAGGAAGTGCAGGAGGAAAAATAATACCTGCGCCCAGGATCAATGGCTTACTACTACGTGGTTGTGTATAAGAAAGTCCACCTGTCCACACGAAATAAGGGGTTTGATAATCCTCCGCCATTTTT
>JBCBPW010000163.1:0-6362 GCA_039820545.1 Bacteroidota bacterium
TGATGACATCTGTCCAAATACTTATATCATTTTGCTGAAGTATTTGAGGCTAAAACTTGGGGGAATTCTACCTAAAAATGGCAACTCAAATTCCTTCGCACGTCATTCATCCTCAGATAAGTATATATGTAACCTTTTAGAATCCAAAACATTCCAAGGGCTTGTCTCTTATTGTTTTAATTCAATCTTGCAATATTGCGCTACACCAACCTTCTATTATGAGACTTCGCCCGTTAGGTACAACAGATTTACAAGTGAGTGAAATCTCTCTTGGCTGTATGTCTTTGGGGTTGGACCACCGAGAAAATGCACGCATCATTCATGCTGCCTGTGATCATGGAGTAAATCTTTTCGATACAGCGGATCTGTATGACAAGGGGTTCAATGAGATCTCCATCGGAAAAGCCCTAAAGGACAGACGCGATAAGGTCTTCATTGCCACCAAAGTAGGAAATGAATGGCAAGAAGATGGGATGGGATGGCAATGGAATCCGCATAAATCCTACATTCAGAAAGCTGTATACGAATCTCTCCGCAGGCTGGATACAGACTATATTGATCTTTATCAATTGCATGGAGGGACTATAGAAGATCCTTTGGATGAGACGATTTCCGCATTTGAGGAATTAAAGGAAGCAGGTCTAATTCGTCATTATGGCATTTCCTCCATTCGTCCCAACGTAGTCAGATCCTGGGTTCCCGATACCAATATTGCCTCTGTGATGACCCAATATAGCTTGATTGACAAGCGCCCAGAAGAATTTACACTTGGTTACTTAAACCAGCATGAGGTCGGAGTAATCGTGAGAGGAGCCATCGCTAAAGGATATCTCGTAGGGAAGCCTGCCATGGATCTATTAGGACACTCTTCCTCTGATATTCAGCATTTTACCCGAAGATTGATTGAACTCGCTCAGGATACACCTTATTCTCCCTTGCATTTAGCGATTGCTTTCACACTTGGGCATCCCTCGACTACCACCGTAGCTATGGGAGCATCTAGAGCCAGTCATATCATTCAAAGTGCGAAGTTGATGCAACTCCCACCACTTTCTCCTGAGCTTTACGAATCCCTCCGTACTTTGACCCCTGCATTTGCCTATGATTCACATAGATAGTCTTAGGGTCTGTACCTGGCTTCCTTAAACATTTCCTCATAATCTGTACGTCCGATTAACTCTGCCAATGTCATCTCGGGATGGCGATCCATATACGCTTGGATGATCCTCCAGCCTGCATATACACCGATTCGAGGAGCCGATTCTATGACCAAGGAGGTGGTGTAAGGTTTTTCAGCTAAATACGTTTGCTGATAAGCGAACTTGGTCTCAAATAACTTATCAATCAGCTCCTGATAAATGTCGCGCTCAAAGAAGTCTGCCCATTCCATTTGGCTTGTCGTGTACATCATCAAGGTCGAGTCCACCTCATAAGGCAACATCTCTTGGACAAAATACTGCTTGATACCTGCACGCATGACACCATCTAAGAGCGTAGGGCTCTGATCATTGGGAAGGGGAGCCACCACGCCATCGGCGATGAAGTGCATCATCAGTACGTCCATATTCTCAGGAGTGTATCTGCGACGAACGAAGGCAGGGATTTGAGGAGGATAATAGTCGAAAGAGGTCCCCATAAAGTAATGCAGTCCCACGCTGAGTTTATTTTTGGGTGCGGCAAACTGGTCAATGTCGGCAGCTGTCGAACGAGGGTCGTATCCATTGAAATGGGTGTATAGCGTATCAATCCGAATGTCAGGTAGTACCTTGTGCATGCGTTGAAGCGGAGGCATCAACTGCCCCTCAAAATCGAAATCTGCAGGATATTGCTGCGCAATAGAATCTGAAAGGGCTACCATGGCAGAGTCCGAAAGCAGTCCGATCCATTGGATGCACGCAAGGCTATCTGCCTCAGATTGGGTAAACCTCCCGAGCTTGACATAATAATCGTAGCCTAAGAATTCGAATAAAAACGACTGATAATCGGCTAAATATTGGTCAAAAACTTCTTGCTTTTCTTTGGAGGACTTGCTTTGCAAGGCGTGTACACATGCATTAATCTGCTGATCGAGCCTAACGATAGGGATGCGATATGCATCTCCCTCTACATCTGAATCTTTTGTGTCTTCGCAGGAAGTCATGAAGATGGCTATTCCTAGCAGCAACCCCCACAAGGGGAAAAAGGTCTTTGAATGGGTCGATTGAGATTGAAACATATGTGTTAGGAAGTATTCGAAGGATCGTTTAGTTTTGATCGCCATAAATATGGACTTTTTTAGGAGATATTTATTGCATTTTGTGCTGGCGTGTGACATTCTGCAAGACTTGGGGTCCCATTCATTGGAGAAAATAAGCGATTATACGCCAGGAGTTTTCCCTTCGTTAGTGAAAGGAAGTGAATGATCTTGATAGAAGGCCCCCTTTCTTTTCTAAGCTCATACATTGGATTGTCTGTTCTAGCCATTACACACTTTACAAGTATAGATGTATCATGAGAAAAATTACGCTCCTTTTTTTCCTAAGTTTTTTGTGTTTAGGTGCCTTTGCTCAGGAAGGTCTGAAAATTGGACTTCGATTCAGCCCCATTATTTCTAACGGGCAGATCGTAGATGCCAATGGAAACACGGTAGCAGATGATGTGACAGCTAAGGTCGGCATCTCCTATGGTCTGATGGCCAACTATGGATTTACAGAAAATTACGGTATCCATACGGGTGTTCACATCGTCACCAAAGGATTTAACCGTGCAGGTGGGGTCATCGTGGACTCTGCAATTCAAAATATCGAGGAGAATGTATCCATTACGACAGTGGAGATTCCCCTTGGGCTCAAGCTTCGTACAGGAGAGATCTCCAATGGCCTCCACATCAATGGACTCTTTGGCTTGGCACTAGAAATCACTGCGTCTAATCGCAATCGCTGGACAGGTGTCAATCCTTTCACCTACGAGACGGGTGCTTCTGGAACCTTTCAGAACCGTTTTGTGACGCCCATCAACCTCGGATTTATCTTTGGTGCAGGTGGTGAATATGAAATCAATAAAGTAGGGATCATCAACTTTGGTCTGGTATATCACCGTGGCATCACCAACATGAATCGCCAGAATATCTACGCTGAAAATACACGTGGATTTACGGAGACGTACCGTGTGAGCTACTACTCTTTGGAGTTGGGCTATTACTTCTAAACGGTTTTTCGCGATCTACTATCTCGCATACCTGTACTATGAACCTATGAATCCGTCAGTTTTTGCTGACGGATTTTTTTGTATCCAAACAAGAAGTTAGATAAAGTCTATGAATGATCGCTCGCCCGAGTCTGGTAGAGATGATCTCCAAGACGCGCGCTTTTCGGCAAGCTTGCTCAAGCTCTACCCTCGACCTCCTCAATCATCTTGTCTACCTTTTCCTTTAGCTCCTCTTTGAAGGCCATCAATCTTACAGCTAACTCTTCATCTGCTACCCCTATGATTTGGGCTGCCAGGATACCTGCATTCTTTGCTCCATTGAGGGCGACGGTCGCTACGGGTACGCCTGAAGGCATCTGCAAGATCGAGAGGACGGAGTCCCAGCCGTCGATAGAGTTAGAGGATTTGATAGGAACGCCGATCACAGGCAGCGTCGTCAAAGATGCCACCATCCCTGGCAAGTGCGCAGCACCTCCCGCTCCTGCGATGATCACTTTGATTCCTCTAGCTCGGGCCTCTTGTGCATATGTCATCATGCGCTCAGGCGTGCGGTGAGCAGAGACGACCGTCGTCTCAAATGATACACCCAATGTCTTCAACATCTCTTCTGCTCCTTCCATGACGGGAAGATCAGATTTGCTGCCCATGATGATTCCTACCATAAATTATTTCTTTGCGTTTGATACGTATGGATTATTCCGCTTGATTTTGCAGCTCTTCCGCGATTACGCGTACGCGATCCAGGACTTGCTGGGCTTTGCGTTTGAGGGATTGTAGATCTTGATCCAAGACGGTGATGTGGCCCATCTTACGGAAGGGACGTGTATCCGCTTTACCGTAGATATGTGGATAGACACCAGGTATCTTCAGGATGTCTTCCATGCCGTCATACACAGCGGTTCCGCTATGCCCTGCGGCTCCCAGCATATTGACCATGGCAGCGGGAACCTGCTGATCTGTCGCGCCCAGCGGCAAATCTAAAATCGCACGTAAGTGCTGCTCGTATTGTGAGGTAAAGTTTGCACGGATGGTGTGGTGACCCGAATTGTGTGGGCGGGGGGCCAGTTCGTTGATGAGAATCTCTCCTTTTCGAGTCAAAAACAACTCGATCGCCATCAATCCTACATAAGAAAGCTTCTCCACGACGGTACGTGCGAGGGCCTGCGCTTCCAGGGAAACCGAAATCGGGATATCCGCAGGCGCATAGAGGTACTCTACTAGATTTTGCTCTGGATGAAAAACCATCTCCACTACAGGGTACACCACCGTATCTCCTTGCGGATTGCGGGCTACGATGACTGCCAGTTCCTTCTCAAAGTCAATCAGAGACTCCATGATACCTGGCGCATCAAATGCCTCTTCGAGATCTTCTTCTGATTGGATAATCTGTACGCCGCGCCCATCATAGCCTGCACGACCTAGCTTATTGACTGCAGGCAGAAAATCTACCAGCTCTTTTGCCTCATTTTTATCATCCACCAGCTTAAAAGGGGCTGTCGGAAGGCCCATTTCTTCGAAAAACTGCTTTTGTTCTCGCTTATCTTGAATCAGCTTGATAATCGCGGGCTCGGGATATACGGTTTTCCCCTCCTGTTGGAGTTTAGCCAGTGCATCTGCATTCACATTTTCAATCTCGATCGTGAGTACGTCCAGCTCTTTCCCAAATGCATACACGGTATCAAAATCTGTCAGACTTCCCTGCGTAAAATGATGTGCATAAGGCTTGGCGGGTGCCTGGTCTGAAGGGTCTAATACGCTGATTTCTAGATTCAAATCTATGGCGCCTTGGATTAGCATACGCCCCAATTGTCCGCCTCCTACGATCCCCAAACGAAGGCCTTGATGAAATGCTCTCATAACTACCTGCAATTATTGCCCCTCAAAGATACGGTATTGCCTTGAGAGGAGAAAAAGGAATAATGGTAACCAGAAAAATGACGGAGAGTTTGTTTATTATAGGATATATTCGACAGATATTTCTCACTCACATATCAGCAGCTATGCGCATCATCTTATTTACAGGCAAAGGAGGGGTAGGCAAAACCACGACGGCAGCAGCGACGGCCTACCAATCCGCCAAAATGGGCTACAAAACCCTCGTGATCTCTACAGATCCTGCCCACAGCTTGTCGGATGCGCTCGATGTAGAACTCAAACCTGAACCCACTTTCATTCGCGAAAACCTCTGGGGACAGGAGTTTGATGTGTATTACTCCATGAAGAAGTACTGGGGCAATATGCGCCAGCTCATGCGGACTATCTTCAAGTGGCAAGGTATGGACAACATCGTCGCGGAGGAACTATCCGTACTCCCTGGTATGGAAGAAGCTTCTGCTTTCTTATGGATTGAGAAATACTATGCAGAAAAGGCCTATGATGTCCTGATCATCGACAGTGCACCTACAGGAGAAACCTTGACCTTACTCAGCCTTCCTCAGGTGACGCAGTCTTGGCTCACCAAGGCCTTTCCAGGACAAAAATTTGCGGTCAAGACTATCGGTGGCTTTTTTCGAGCGACGATGGATATTCCGATCGACAAGGGGTATGAGGAGCTAGAAGCCCTCTTTGGGAAATTGGAGAAAGTCCAGCAAGTGATGATCGATCCAGATGTGACTTCCATTCGACTGGTCGCGAATCCTGAGCGGATGGTCATACAGGAAGCCAAGCGTGCCTACACCTATCTACAGCTTTATGGCTACAATGTGGACGCAGTCATCGTCAATCGCGTCCTACCTGAAGGGAGCGGAGGGGAACTTTTTGCCAATTATCTCAAGTCGCAAAAACACCATTTGGCAGATATAGAGGAGAGTTTTGATCCTTTACCTATCTTTCAAGTACCACATCAAGGGCAGGAGGTATTTGGGTTAGAGTTACTAGAACAAATTGGGGAAACGATCTATAAAACGCTGGACCCCACTCTGGTATTCCACAATCAAAATCCCTTTGAGGTCAAAGAGTTTGACAATTACTACGAGATCCATCTCAAAGTTCCCTTTATTCAGGAAGAAGATTTCGAGCTTCAGAAATTTGGGGATGAGCTCGTCATCGATATTGGCAATAGGCGAAAGAATATCTTTCTTCCTCGTTTTGCGAACTTCTTACAACTGGAAAGCTACCATTTATCACAACCTTGGCTTATTGTAAAGCTAGGTAAAAACTAATCCGCTCTGCCAATC
>JBCBPW010000164.1:0-6287 GCA_039820545.1 Bacteroidota bacterium
ACCCCTCTTTTTGTCTCTCTATCTACCATTTTATTTGGTTTACTCGGCCTATTAGCTGAAACAATGAGTTTTCTCATCTCTGGTACAAGCCCCGAATCCTTTCAGCTTATCCGAACCGTCAGGGCCTTCTTCATGATTGACAATCCGTGGCTGCCTGCCTTCAGGAATCTCGTCATTGAAAATGAAGTGAGTGGCCTCGATTTTAGCTTTCCCAGAGCTTTAGTCTTTCTCCTTTTCATATTGGCGGGGAGTCTCTACTATTTTTCCAAGCAAAAAGAGATCCGCTTGGTCAAGTTTCTCATAGGTATTTTCTTCTTTTATTCTCTCCTCTCGATCCTATTCACATGTATCAATCGAATTGCCTTTCTCTTTATAGAAAATGCACCGCAATCACCCATTTACTTCTTATTGCTATGGTTGGCGCTTCAGGCTGGGAAGGCCTATCTATTTTACCGAGTTTATATCTACCTACATGCGCCCGAAGATCTGGAAAGTGAGGCAGGACTCAAGAGGGTAGAAGGAATAGTAGGATTGGAACGTAAGCTCGTGTGGGTCGATACATCCAAAGTACAACGCGTGGTGCACCAGTTATTGGACTCCATCTTGATTGCACTCCTATGCATCCCATTTTTTAGGTTATTCCCAGCCTTTTTAAATAAGAGTCTCATCATTCCCAATTGGGGTAGAGATACCTACGATCTGCTTTGGGCGACAGGTTTTATGTTCTTGGGGAGACTGATATATTATGGTTTTTTTGAAGGAATGTGGCATACTTCTCCTGCAAAGATGTTGACAGGATCGAGGCTTGTGAGAGAAGGCGGTGGAAAAATCGGTATGGGCATCGCCTTGAAACGAACGTTGGCCAGACACATTCCATTTGATGGGCTGTCCTATCTGGGGTCAGGAAATGGCTGGCACGATTCACTGGTACAAACGCGTGTAGTCAAGGAAGAATCCTCAGGTATCAAAGCAGGCTATTACTTTTGGTTGCTTCCGATATCGATTTTGCTTCTTGTAGGCATGGAGCAAGGACAAAAGCAATGGAAAGAAAGCCAACAACTCGCAATTTCAGCGCAAATCCACGACATTCGATATAAACGAAATGTACAGGAACTCAGTCAGCTAGATGAGAATTCTCTCATTCGAATACAGGCTAGAAATTATCCATTTTCCAGTGACTATGTCTATCTCAAGGTGGAAAATA
Organism: Bacteroidota bacterium; assembly: GCA_039820545.1. Lineage (GTDB taxonomy): Bacteria > Bacteroidota > Bacteroidia > J057 > J057 > JALEFZ01. The sequence goes on from JBCBPW010000164.1 coordinate 1,205, forward strand.
ATACAGCAGAGCAAGTACAGGTTACAGTCATTCCGATCAAGTCAGACCGTTGGGTACATGCCTTGGATACTTATCGAGAAGCGAGTGAAGGGCAACTTACTACCCTCAATATCAAAAAGTCCCAATTGTTTGCTGCATTGACGCAGGACTATCGGCAGTATGGAGAGAAGCCCAATCTTGTTCCTTTGCTCTACCATGAAGGGATGTATGAGGTGAAGGAGGTACATAAGATCACGGATTCGGATCTTCAGTATCGGTCCTCTAGTTTCTATCCAGACTACCTGACCCTACAGATTCAAAATAAAGGGTATGAAGCGAATGTGGTGGCCATTCAAAATATCAAGGGAGATTTGTCGTGGTCAGATCCTTTGCCCATGTATATTCAGGGAGTGGAAAACGGACAGTATGGTTCTTCTTTCAGCCTCGCGGCACAAAACTATCAAGCAGGTCGGTCTTATGAGGCAATCTTGACGACTAAGACAGGCAATGGTTCCCAGGTGAGATATTATCTTTCCATCCAGAAAAATCGACAGATCATTTTGCTGCCTATGTAGGAGGAGGAGATTCGCTTCATTCATTCACCCAGCTATACATTCATGCGGAAACCATAAATAATCCGTAGCTTAGCCCTTAATTAAAAAGATACTCCACTAAATAGGGTGGAAGAAAGGCTCAGGAAAGATACAAGGACGTATGCGCATTCATTTTATCGCGATTGGCGGCAGCATCATGCACAGTTTGGCCATCGCTCTCAAGCAAGAAGGACATCAGGTTACAGGTTCAGATGATCATATTTTTGATCCTGCGCGGAGTCGTTTAGCTGCTCATGATTTATTGCCTGATGAAGGATGGGATTCTGCGCGCATAACATCAGATATAGAGGCCGTCATTTTGGGAATGCATGCTTTTGAGGATAATCCAGAATTGAAGCGTGCGCAGGAGTTGAGTCTCCCGATCTATTCCTTTCCCGAGTTTATTTACGAGCATTCTAAACAAAAACATCGCCTGGTCATTGCAGGGAGTGCAGGAAAGACGACAGTGACATCTATGATTATGCACGTCCTCAAGGGTATCGACAAGGATGTAGACTACTTGGTGGGTGCCCAGGTCAAGGGATTTGATAATCCAGTCAAGCTTTCGGGTGCACCGACGCTATTGGTAGAGGGAGATGAGTACCTTTCATCCAAATTAGATCCTTCTCCAAAGTTTTTGCGTTATCATCCCCATTTGGTTGTCCTCACCAATATTTCTTGGGACCACATCAATGTCTTTCCCTCAGAAGAGGTATACGTCAAGCAATTTAGGGATCTGCTCGAGTCCTTGGAAAAGGCCGCCGATGTCATCTATTTCGAGGAAGACAAGCGCCTCAAGGAGATGGTAGAGGAGTTGATGGACCCTGAATTGTACTATCCCAATCCTTACAAAACACCCAAAGCTAAGGTAAAGAATGGGGAATACATCCTGGAATTAGAAGGCCACAAGAAAGCGATCAAGGTATACGGTAAGCACAATCTGGCCAATATTGCAGCAGCATGGAAGGTGTGTGAGTTACTCAGCATCGAGATCGAGACATTCTTGGAGCATATGGCGACCTTTGAGGGAGCACAGATCAGGTTGGAGACGCTGCACGAGGATGCAGAGAAAATGGTCATCCGTGACTATGCGCATGCCCCTTCCAAGGTAAAGGCGAGTGTACATGCGGTAAAAGAACGCTATCCCAAGAAAAATCTCATTGCTTGCCTAGAACTACACACCTTTAGTAGTTTGAATAAGTCGTTTTTGCCTCATTATCAGGGAGCTATGGATAAGGCAGATCATGCATTGGTTTATGTCAATCCCAAGGCCATAGAGAAGCGAAGAATGGAGGTATTGAGTTCAAAAGACATCCAACAGGCCTTCAAAAATCCTAAGCTCACCTTTGTAGAATCTCCTGATCAGATTCAAACATTCATCCAAGAACATAGGGTAGGAGGGGACGCCATTTTGATGATGTCTTCTGGAGATTTTGGAGGAATGGATCTGGGGGCAGTTTAGAAAGGTTAGACAACTAAATAGATACCTCATGGCAGAAGATCAAACGAGAATTGTCCGACTTTCTGCCATCCTTACCCACTTGCAATCCAAGCAGTTGGTCACTGCGCGAGAGCTGGCTGAGCATTACGATGTGAGCGTCCGAACGATTTACAGAGACATCCGAACTTTGGAGCGCGCGGGAATTCCGATTGCGGTCGAAGAGGGTAGGGGGTATTTCTTGGGAGAAGGATTTCGTCTTCCTCCCATTATGTTTACAGAGGATGAAGCATTGGCATTGGTGACCGTAGAACAATTACTCAAAAGAACACAAGACAAATCCCTGATAGCCAACTATAAAGATGCGATCATCAAGATCAAATCTGTACTGGGAAATCGTCAAAAAGCCAATATAGAATTCGTCACAGACAAACTGCAGGTTCGTACATATACGTCTGAGAGCCCTTCGAGTCATCATCTTATCGAGCTACAGCAGGCCATTGCATATTTTCGTGTGGTAGACATCCGGTATTTTTCTTTGAAGGATGAGATGACAGAAAGGACGATAGAGCCTTTTGCCTTATATACAACTCAAATGCATTGGTTGCTGATCGCATTTTGCAGGATGAGGCAGGACTTTCGATCCTTTCGCCTAGATCGCATTCAGGATTTAAAGGTGAAGTCAGAGACTTTTGGCCCTCATGAGATGACATTGGAAGAATATTTTGAAGTGAGCCGAAAAAACTGGACCACCCCTGACAGTCATATGGCAAGGGTCCCAGATATATTTGCATCAAAATTAACTCAAATTAAGATGCAGAACGTTCAGTTAGACTCATTTCATTTTATAGGAATTGCGGTAAAAACCACCAATGCAGGCGGGCAGGCAGGACAGGATCTAGGGCAGCTTTGGGGGGCATTCCTTTCTCAGAACCTTGCCGAGCAGATTCCAAGCAGACGGGGAGATCAGGTTTACATGCTATTTACAGCCTACGAAGGCGATTATACGGAGCCTTACACAGCCATTTTGGGTTGCAAGGTAGACCATTTGGATAATGTCCCAGAAGGCATGGTCGGTTATAGTTTTGAGGGCGGAAATTATATAAAATTTGTGGCAAGGGGTAATATGTCGGAAGGACTGGTCTTCAATCAGTGGGTTCAGATATGGAACATGGATTTGGACAGGGCGTATACAGTAGATCTGGAGGAGTACGGTCCTGAGGCGCAGAATCCTGAGGATGCAGAGGTCGGCTTTTATATTGCAGTGAAGTAAAAAGAAAATTATCGAAAGAAAGGTTGTTGAATTGTCTCTTATTTCGACGATAAAATAAAAGAACTTCAACAACCCTACCTCATGAAAAAGATATACTTTTTGTTTCTCATTTTATGCAAATTCTCCCTACAAGCTCAACCTGTAGCGATTAATAATACGGGTAATCCACCGCATCCTTCTGCTATGCTAGATATCGTTTCTCAGGAAAAAGGTGTGCTCGTCCCTTGGTATTATGATATACCTGACAGACCGTTTACCTTTCCTGCATGGCGTGAAATTTCTACTGAATCTGGTCCTTTAGCTGTCATCATGGATAGGGATGGAGATACAGAGGTGAATGTGGAAACAACGTCAGACGAGGACATTGTCCGAATCAAGGCAGATGGAATAGAGGGTTTCAAAGTAGATGCCTTGGGATTCAAAGCACCAGGTTATTTCCAGCCAAACTACAACGGAGATATCCCCGCCCTTTCACTTCAGTCGAACCAGCAAGATGTGGAACCTATGCTTTTTTGGCTTGCGCCTAAAGGAGCTTTTTATGCAGGTGAGCCTGATCCTTCCTATTGGAGTCTGAATAATATTGGAGACAATAGTTTGGTAGCAGGTGGTAAAAATAGCTATGCTGGAGGTTCTGCTTCCTTTGTAGGTGGGGGAGCATTTAACGAAATAGCACAATCTGGTGAAAATTCGGCCATCTTGGGGGGCTTTGGCAATCATGCAGATGGGGAGAGTGCCTTTGCTGCAGGGGGCTACAATAATTTTGCAACTGGAGATTATTCTCTAGTTGTGGGCAGTACGATCAGTACTGCCGATGGACAGGGCGCAGCAGTAATCAGCTGTACAACAGGTCAAGCCAATGGAGGTGGTTCAATAGTAATAGGTGGTGTCAGGAATATTGCCGATGGCCGATGGTCCAATGCTCTGGGACTCCATAATACGGCTCCGTCATTTGGAGAAACCGCGTTGGGATTGTACACGACGTTTTGTACTGCCTCGAATGCGACTTCTTTTCATGGCGAGGATCGCTTGTTCGCCATAGGTAATGGTACATCTACCAGTGATAGAAGCAATGCGCTCACTATTTTGAAGAATGGGCAGATGCATTTCGGGGGCGATGATCCAGGAAGCTATTCTTTTCGTATGACACATGGAAACTTGGGCTTCTTTCTCGAAAATAATAGCCAGCAAGGGTGGGAGTTTTGGGTGAATAGTATGGGAGATTTGAGCTTGTTTGCCAACAATACGGGGGTAGGTAGATTCAACTCTGTGAGTGGTGCATATACAGCCATATCAGATGCTCGTCTGAAGACCCAAGTAAAATCTATGCCCAGTATTTTGGATCAAGTCCTTGATCTTCAGCCGAAAACCTATACTTTTAAGCATGATTCTAGCAAAAGAATTAATATTGGATTCATGGCACAGGGTACAAAAATTATTTCCAGAACTCGTATACGCTATAGGGGAGGGGCAGGATGATCGAAACCAGTCTTACACGATGGACTATGCGGGGTTCAGCATTGTAGCTGTCAAGGCTATACAGGAACAGCAGGTAGTCATAGAACAACAGACCGAACAGATAGAAGAATTAAAACGATTAGTGGAAAAGCAAAATGAGGTGATTGCTACCATGTGGTCTGAGTTGAAGCATGTAGAGGGATTGGTGAAGGACAGGTATTGATGGGTATTCTAAACGAATGGTGTCCTCCATCTTTAACATGCTTGGAGGACACCATCAACATTACCAGATATGTTTTTCCTATAATTAATATTATGTTAAATAAAAATTTTTATTTAACATAA
>JBCBPW010000165.1:0-6267 GCA_039820545.1 Bacteroidota bacterium
CGAAACAGTTGCCACCCTTTCCTACAGCAAGGAGGCCAAGTCTGTTCCACTACCTACACAGTTAATACCCGTTGCGGCTCTGCCTGAGGCACAAACCACGAGACAATTTACCCTCAACCATGGAATGGGCAGAGGAATGACTGGAGGGATGGGGGGTGGCATGGTCTTTTTAATTAATGGTCAAGCCTTTGATCACAGTCGTGTGGATACGCAAGTGCAACTTGGCACCATCGAGGATTGGGAAATAATCAACACAGGCACCATGGCCCATCCCTTTCATGTACATGTGAACAAATTTCAGATCATTAGTCGTAACGGCGAACCTTTGCCCTACACCGCATGGAAAGATGTTGTCTCCGTTAGCCCTGGTGAGCGGGTCAAGTTGCGCATGGCCTTTCGCGACTACGCGGGGAAAACGGTCTATCACTGCCACGTTCTAGACCATGAAGACCTAGGAATGATGGGTACCTTGGCAATATTAGAAGAGACTTAACAGGTTGGTACTCTTCTAAATATTTATAGTTCCAACTGATTGTTTGCTTGGCGGCCTGTAATTAGTGAAACAGTCACTACAGTTGCTATGGTTAAACTACATAACGTATGCACGAACGCCTTGCTATGAAATTGATGTGGAGTTTTGAAGCTCAGCAGTCGCGTGGCTGAGTCCACAGAATTTACTGTTACAGAGTAGGTAGGATACTCCGCATACTTTGAAAAAGTAGAGGACGAAGCTCGGTAATTAGGCAAGCTAATTACCGAGCTTTTTGAGAGCGCTTTGAGCAACTGTTTCAGCTCGTGCTGAGGTGACCTTTTGATATCTCAGTGTCGTCATAATGGACTCATGACCCATCAAAGCTCTCAGCTCCTCAATCCCCAGACGTACACCGACTCGAACGGCGGACCTCATCGATGTCAACAAGGCTTTCTAGGCTCTACAACTTAATCACATCAAAAGATTCAGAGGTCATATTTTTTCTTGCACCAATTTTGCACCAATTCTAATTCAAGCTTGAATCTTGTCGACACTGCTAGCATTTCGCTGGACGACTTACGACCTTGCAGGAAAAATGCTGAACTTGCGCTTTCCTTCGATACGGTATGTCTCAAAGTCGTTGTGGTCGATTGTGCAGATTACAGACAATGACTCCCGCTCTGCCAGATGAACCAAAGTGGCATCTGCAAAATCCATCGGTCTATCAGCGTACTGCTTCATTAATCGCTCTAAATCCGCTGAATCAGCATCCGTGATGGGCAGAACGCAAACAGCCCCTGAGCGTAGAAGCTTCCACGCAGCATTCAAATTATTGGGGTGTTCTCCCAGCAGGTGAAAAAGCTCGGCAAGCACTGCGGCAGTTGTGGCAAGCGGCAACTTCAGAGATGAAAAGGCCTCTACGCAGCGTTCATGCCAGCTATCGTCAGTATCTAGTAATGCCAAAATGGCACCGGTATCAATGAGTCCTCTGACTTGCACCTTCATTTGCAGAGTTCTCCCTCAATTTAGATTTCACTCGCTGACTTACTTCTTGCGAGCGGTTTGGATCGCCGCCATGCATTGAGCCAAATGCTTGCGCGGCTGACTGATGAAGCTGTCGCTGTACTTCTTCCTCTTGGTCATCAGGCGGAGATCTTCGGGCAAGCCAATCTGACACGATACGCTCTAGGAGCTGAGCCAAGCTGATTTTTTCAGCCTTGGCCGCTTCTTCGAGCGATCGCTTCAAGTCGAACGCTAATCTCCAGCTGTAAACTTCGGTTTTTCTCATGTACTACAGTGTAGTGCAAAAATAGCGCATGTGTGCGCTTGCTTATCCATCCGCACCCTAACAAAGCAAACGATGCAACGTATATTCCCTCTGTCCTTTACGTTGATACGTTACCTACGCTTAAATACAGCTATAGCTAGCTGTAGTTCAAGACACGGTCTCATTGCAATGGAGCTTTTCATATTAGCCTTTCTCGCAACGGTATGCATATCTTTCGCTCTATGCTTCTATCTAATAAGGGCGTATAAAGCATTAGATGTCGCGAGAAAAAAACTCCATCGGTATAGTCGTTTATCTTCTCAAGAGGAATATCAGCGGTCGCTCGATGCAGATATAAACAATAAAAATGCAGCAATATCATATCTCAAAGCTGAAGAGATAAAACTAAATAATTCTATAGACAGTCTTTCTAGAGAACTATCTGAAATCGAAGAAGAAGTATATTTAGAATCTTTCGGTTTCTATCAGCCTAAGTATGACTTCATTAGTGTTGGTAGCTATGAAGACCTTTTGAAAAAAAACAAAGAGAAACAGAAGGCTCTGATAAGGAAAAAAGAAGCTGTTATTTGTCCTGCTTCTTGGTCAGTAGAGGGCAGTAAGAGGGATGGAAAGAAGATGGTAGACAGCTTTAGAAAGCTTATACTGAACATTTTTAATGGCGAGTGCGACTCTCGAATTTCTCGCATGAAGCACAGCAGCAATGTCAATTCTATAGAAGATAAAATAGTCAAATGCTTCCATAAGCTAAATAAGAGTGCTGAAGTTATTCGCTGCGAAATCACTCAAGAGTACCTTGATCTAAAAATTAAACAGTTATACCTTCAGCACGAAAGAGAGATAGAAAAATACGAGGCATCAGAAAGAGAGAAGTCTATTAGAGAAGAAAAAAGAGAAAGAAAGAGAGCAGAGAAATTCGAGAAAGAATCCGAAGAAGCACAAGAGAGAAAACAGAAGTTTGAACAGCAATTGCAAGTAGCTCTTACAGAGCAAAAACTCGTTCATGGAGTAGAGAAGAAAAAACTAGAGCAGACAATACAAAAATTAAGAACGGATATAGAAAAAGCGGAGAAAGAAAAAGCAGAGGCTGACAGCAAAGTTGCTATGACTAAGGCAGGCTACGTATATGTTGTCTCTAATATTGGCTCTCTTGGGAAAAAGATGTTCAGAATATTTGTAACGAGAAGCAGTGACCCAGATAAAGTCATAGATGCTATGTCCAGGATGGTTCCTTTCCCATTTGATGTTCATATGAAGTTTGTATCTGAAGAAGCATCAGATACTATCTCTCGACTTCAGGCATTTTTTTCAGAGCGCAGGGTTAATAAAGCCAATGAGCGTAGAGATTTTTATTATGCTTCCTTAGACGAGATTGAAAGAGCTGTGAGAGAGATAAAAGAAGAAACAGGTGCTATTAGAAGTTTCCACATAGACCGTACATCCAGCGCTTACGAGTATAGAAGAACTAGATCTATTGAGGAAAAAGATAGATCAGGTGAAAGTACTTCTGGCGACGTATTTGAAGGAAGGGAAATGAGTTAAGTTATACTGATCGAACAATCCTCAAGCCGATGTTGTTAGCTTTAGTATCCACGGAATCAAACATTCGACATGCTGAGCGACATAGCTTCGGTTCGTTCTTCCACGAGCCTCCCCTTAGTACTCTGTTGCCATTATCGATACGACCTATCCACGTGGTGCCGTCTGCGGGCGCATCTTCGTAGCTGTTGTGCCAACGGTCTGCACACCATTCCCATACATTCCCATGCATAGCATATATCCCAAATGCGTTTGGGTAAGGAAATCTATTCACTTTGATTGAACTACTTGATCCAAAGTTAGCAACCTCTTTATTCATTGACCTACCAAAGTGAAATAAAGTATTAGACCCAGCTCTACATGCGTACTCCCATTCTGCCTCACTAGGCAGTCTATACTTATATCCGCTCACCTTGGATAGTCGTTCACAAAACTCTACTGCGTCATACCAAGAGATTTCTACTACTGGATGACTATCACTACCACGTAAACTAGGTCGTAGCTTTAGATTAAACTTAATCTGCCGCTGTTCTGCAATAAGCTTCCACTGTTTCTTCGTCACTGGAAATTTGCTCATAAAGAATGGCTCGAGAGACACTTTGTGCCTCGGCAGTTCGGTTGGATTTGCTCTCTTTTCGGACGACCCCATAAAAAAGTCACCTTTTGGGATATAGACCATGTCTATGTCTAAATTAGCCGAATTCTCCTTGAATTGATAAGTAGTTCGAGCGAACTCTTTTGCAGTCTCCTTTGTTCGATCTATCTTTATATAGTTATGTTTATATTCCTTCAGTTCTGCCTTATTTAGAACAATTGGTCTATCTAAGCGTTCAACGATCTTCTGTTGAAGTTTGCTGTTCTCACTTGTGGAATTGTTTCCGCGTTTAGAAGTAATCTTTTCTGCTGTGGACTCTGTAAGGTATTTTATCCTCTGAATGGCGGCGTCATATGAACTCTGCTCCGATGTACTGTGACTTACAACCTGCTTCCATAGGTCGAGAGCTAACTGATAATTTCCGTCTTCTTCAGCTTGAAGGGCTTTACTCTTTACAGATAAAGTCGAACTATCATGTTCTGCTGTTATATGATTTCTATAACTACTTTGAGATGCATGGTAAAAACTGTTCTCTGAGTCTTTCGAGGCTTTTCTTAGTAGCTTTGTGAACAAAATATAGTCAGCTTGTGCTACGGAATCACACTTAATATGCGGAGTTTGAGGATACTTACCATACTCACAGTTTAGTGAGCGAATTTCCTTCTGTAATATCTTCTCCGTGTTTGCAATTGTTTCAAAAGCATTGAGCTTAATTTGCTGCTTGAAAATTTTCAACAAGGTAAACGTAAAAGCTCCCTGAGTAACTGCATCAATTTCCCATGAAGCTTCGTTAGGTTTACAAGAAAAGATAGTAGTCACACCACTATAATGCATACTTTCTACAAAACTACCCTTCTGTCCTGTGGTTCGGCAAGTATCGAGAATCAAGACGATATCTCCAGCACCACTTCTTCTTAATCTTTGCGTTATCCATTCCAAAGAGATGCCTGTTTCCTTTGGATCTTCAGGATCCCCATCCATAGGCAAAACATAATCCGCTTCGTTGTGTCGGATCCCGTGCCCACTGAAAAAAAGCCATAGGCTATCTTGAGTAGATAGAAATCTAGTCTCAAATTGGTTCCTAAAGAACTGACGAAGAGGAGTTCTACATGGAGTAGTATCAATATCTTCTACAGGAGGCGAGTCATCTGAAAAGACTATTACCTCGTCAAACCTTGCATCCTGCTTGAGAAAATCGGCAAAGAGTTCCGCGTCTGATTTTGCGTACTTGAGAGGCGTCAGATGCGAAAACTTGTATCCATTAATGCCAATTGATATTCCCCAACATGTGGGCATTGCTATGATGCAGATGGGTGAGACTTCTTAAATTTTAGCACGATCCCTCCTTTTCCACGTGCTTCACCTGTACAGGTGCCTATCAAGCTTACTTTTCCTTTACTATCTACTTCCACAGACATAGTTACTTCGTCCAACTGCATATCGAACTCACTGCCGACCTGGTTGTCCGCTTGCTCAATCAGTTTACCTATGAACCGAAGTGCTTTTGACCACTCCTCCAGAACCTTTTCAGGACTAACAGGATGTGAGCTTAATATAGAGGATGCTTTCTGAGTGACTTTCTGTCCCCAACCCTTTTCTCCGTCGGAAGCAGAATCTGCTATCGTCTCGCGGCTAACAATCCAAATAGATTCTTCAGGCATATCTTCTTGTATGTTGCTTGACCGTATAATACTAGGGTATAGCTGCGAATCTATCCAAAACGAAGGCCAGACAATGGCATCATGATAGCTCCGCTACAGCAAAGAGGAGTTTACCGGCTTTGCGATAAAATTTGCAAGCCTCAGATTCGCCCTTATGCCGAAGGGTACAACCGCTACAATATATTAGCGATGACCTCAAGACAGGGCCTTCCAAAGTTGTAGAAGAAATGCTAGAAGCAACCAACAACTTGTTTGAATAGCTTCCTGGTGCGCAGTCCTAGCGATTGTCCGTGTTAGTCAGCGCGCTGTTCATCAATTTAGCGAACTTGCCACAAGGAGAGGTTGGGTAATGGACGTACGCCGACTCGAACGGCGGACCTCATTGATGTCAACGCAGGGCTATTTCATTTTCAGCAAAGTGAGTTAGAGTCTAGGCTTCAACGTTCTTTTCGAAGTGCTTATGAGTCCCTCTACAGCGGTATCTGCGGCTAACCAGCCCGTTCCATCGGATGAGCAGCTAGAGATTCTATCTGTCTTTTCAGAAATACCCGATACGCGTCACAGTCTGGGCAAACGGCATCACATCGCGTTGTGTCTGGCCCTGTTTACACTGTCAATTGCTGCCGGGAATCAAGGGTTTTTGGCGATAGGAGACTGGCTCAAGAGCTATGAAGCGGAACTCCTAAAGCTATTCAATCCACCCAAACGCAGATTG
>JBCBPW010000166.1:0-6175 GCA_039820545.1 Bacteroidota bacterium
TAAGTTTAGAGCGTACAAAAATGAAAAAATCCAAGCTGAGTTGACATCAAATAAGTAAGAATGGTCATTAAAAAACCATGAATGAAAATATATACAGGTTATTTTTTATATATGAAAATACTCGTATAAGAAAAATATTTACGTATAGGAATAAATAAATTTATGCTATATCGCTTTCTATGATTAAGGGATTCATTAGCTTTACACTCATGGATACGCTCTGGAGACAATCCCTAGATACAGGACTTGCTGGCATAGGTTCGCAAGCTACACTTCTTTTGCCAGAGTGGTTCCTAGTGGGAGGAATCCTTCTACTCTTGTTGTTGAGTCTTTTCAACATACAGCGGAGTGTCGATTTATGGACAGCATGTATCTTAGGGCTTGTAGGAGTAGCTACACTTACATTTTGGCCAGCAAATCCTCAGCATATTTTTTCGGGACAATACACAGTAGATTCCCTGGGAGCTTGGGCTAAGATCCTCTGTTTGTGTGGGGCATTAGGATATATCGCATTTGTCAGACTCAAAGGGAGAAAAGCCTATCACCAGCGAGCCGAGCTATATATATTATTGTTGGGTTTTCAGTTGGGGCTGCATCTGCTCATAGGGGCTCAGCACTTTGTCTTAATGTTGGTTGCTCTAGAGATGATTTCTCTAAGCTCATACTTGTGGGTAGCCTTTCCTCGGGGCAATAAACATACAAGTAAAGCCAGCCTTACGTATGTCTTGTTTGGACTTTTCTCCTCTGCGGTGACGATCTATGGCTTGTCTTGGCTATATGGCTTGACGGGCACGTTGAGTCTCTCTGATCCTTCCTTCCTCAGTGGATTGCAAGAAGCAGATCCGATCATTGCGTGGGTCGCTTTTGCACTATTTCTCACGGCATTTCTCTTTAAGCTCACGGCCTTCCCGATGCATTTTTGGGTGGCGGATGTATACAAAGGTATTTCCTATCCATTGGCGATGCTCCTCTCCGTGACGCCCAAGATCGGAGCCTGTTTTGTATTTTTACGTATCCTGCATCAGCTCGAATTCTGGGACTACCTGTACGGACTTCAGTACTTTTTATTGGGGTTGGCCATCATCTCGATCACTTGGGGTAATCTAGGCGCACTAGTGCAAGGTGAAATGAAGAAGCTGATGGCCTATTCAGGTATCTCTCATGCGGGTTATCTCTTACTTGCGCTAGCTTGGGTAAGTCCTATCGGAGAGGCAGCCCTCATTTTCTACCTCACGCTTTACTTGTTCATGAATTATGCGACTTTTACAGGGTTGAGTTTCTTCGTTTCTGATCGAGACAGGATTGTAGATATGGCAGGTCAAGGGATGCATCATCCTGTCTTGGGCATCATCTTAGGTGTAAACCTTGTTGCACTGGCGGGCTTGCCTCCTACAGCAGGTTTCATTGCCAAGTGGTATGTCGTTACTGCCGCGATCGAGCAGTTGACGGCTGATAATCAATGGTGGCTACTCAGTTTACTGGCTTTGACAGTCATCAATACAGCCATTTCCTTATTTTATTATCTCAAACCGATTGTCTGGTTGTTTTTTCGTCCCTCTGTCTCCCGATATGTGTTGAGGGATCGACCTGTATGGGGGGCCTTCATTATATTCCTCACCTTACCGGTCATGTTTTTTGGTGTCTCTCAGTTTGATCGACTCTTGAACTTATTCAGCAACTTTTTATGGAATTAGTCTTGAGAGAGAGTCTATTCAATGGGAATAAGGATGACTACTACTCAAATAAATGAAGGGAAATACATCCCAAAAGAATGGGATCACATAAGTGAATCTTGATAGAACCTCTCCAAAACCAATAAAAAATCTTACTTTTGCATTCAGTTAAATTTAAGCGCGTTTTCATGCGGCTTTTAATCTATGCTTGTACCTTCCTATTGCTTGTGGCTTCTGCCTGTGCTCCACCTACAGAAGAGCTCCCATCGGACGATGTAGATACTGCGGTGATCGAGGCTCCTAATGTCCGATTGGATACGATCAGGCTTCCGCGTCGTAGTTTCACAGAGGAAAAGGCCACGGCTGGTAATATCTCTTTCACAGCCGATGTAGCGCTGAAACCCTTGGTAGATGCACTGGTCGAAAGCTTTATGGCAGGCCATGATCGGGCGACGCTCCATCCGATTTATCTACCTGCAGAAGAGGCGATTGCGACGATGTTGGCATCGGATAGTATTCGGCTAGCCATCGCTCCTCGTAAGTTGACCCTAGAAGAGGAAGCCATTTTGAACCGTCAGAAAGTCATACCCGATTATGCGGTGATCGCGCGTGACGCAGTAGTTCTGATCGTCCATCCTGAGAACCCAGATACTACGCTGGGAAAGAGTCAGTTAAAAGAAATGCTCACAGGAAATATCACGAGCTGGCCTCAAATCAATCCTAATTCTCCCCTAAAAGATGTAACTTTGGTGTTGGACCACCAACAATCAGGTGCAAGAAGATTTCTCCAAGACAGTCTCTTAGATGGGAAAAATCTTCAGAGCGAACGACTTTTTGCGTTACAATCTTCGGAAGAGGTCGTCCAATATGTAGGGACGCACAAGGGGGCAGTAGGAATACTTGGATGGGCACAACTAGCAGATAAAGATGATCCGAGGGTTAAAAACCTGAAATCCAAAGTGAAAATTGTGTTTGTAGACGGAATGAGATCTCCAGACCTTTGTCCTTACAAGCCTGACTACTTTGGTCCTTTTCAGTCATTCTTGACTACAGAGTGCTATCTTTTGGGGCGAGATGTATACACGATTCGCCGAGAAGTCATCTTTGGGTTGGGTACAGGATTCATCTCGTACGCTACAGGATATAAGGGACAAAGAATCATTCACAAACTGGGTTTAGGAGCGATTAAAGGAATTCCTAGAGAGGTAAAATTACCTCCTAAATCCAATGCGAGAAATCCTAGAACGGGAGAGTTGATTGAGGAATAAATAGAAAGGTTCATTAAACCTTTGATGTATAGGAGAATTCTAATGAATTTGCAAACAGTTAAGCCAAATTCAGATTTGGATAATCTAACCTTTTAACTTGCTAACAATAAAACCACTTATCACTATGTTGAAGAGAATGCTCACGCTAGGAGCTATAATGCTGATAGCATCCACTAGCATCTGGGCTCAGGTAGACCTAGAGTCCGTCATACGAAATATCCAGTTGGAGAAAACTGCGCAAGCAGAAACTGAGCTGATGGGATTTGAGACCCAAGAACCTAAAAATATCGATGAGGTCTACTACTGGCTAGGATATATCAAACTGATTGGAGAGTCCTACGGAGAAGCTGAAACATACTTTAAGAAAGGTATAGAGAAAAAGAAGAAAAGTGCAGCAAACTATGCGGGATTGGCGCGTGTACGTTTGAAGGAGAATAAATTATCCGACGCAACAGAGCTTCTGTCTACTGCTGAGGAGATCGCAGGTAATCCCAAGAAGGCGGAGCAATTGGAAGGAACGTTCCAGTGGCTAGAAGCGCTCCTCGAAGGAACGGCTGAAATGCGCAAGCAGGCACGTGCAAAACTCTACGACCTACAACCCAAGTTCCCAGGCACTTCTCGCCCTGGTCTACTGTTGGGAACTTACTACAAGAAGCAGAATGTGCCAGGTCTTGCGATAGAGGAACTGGAAAAGGTGATAGAAAAAGATCCTTCTTTCGTCCCTGCGCTTGAGTTTTTGGCAGAGCTGTACTACGACAAAGGGAAAGAGTCCAAAGATGGAGCGGACTTCCAGAAAGGGCTAGATTATGCCAATAAAGCGATCGAACTAGATGCTGAGTATGCACCTGCTTATCGTATCCGTGCTGAGCTATACTTGCTAGCTAAGCAGTATGAGCGTGCGCGTAACGATATGGAGAAATATGTGAAGCAAACAGAAGGTGACCTCAAGGCACGTGTGCGTTTTGCCTCTTTCCTCTTCCTTTCCAACGAATTCGAAGAAGCACTCAAGGAGCTAGAATCCATCGAGAAAGCAGGTCTTAAGACCAATGTCATGCGTCGTTTGAAGGGTCTTTCTCTTCTGCAACTCGGACGCCTGGACGAAGCAAAAGCTGCGATGGATGATTACTTCGAAAATGTCAAACGCGAAGAATACATCATCTTCCAGGACTATGAAGCATATGGAGATATCTTCCGTGAGATGGGCGACCTCGAGAAGGCTGATGACAACTACAAGAAGATGATTGGCAAGAATATTGATCGTACGGCTAAGTTCACAGAACTTTCTGATATGTACAGCAAAGAATCCAAGCGTCGTCTGGCAGAGTCTCGTAAGCTGCGTGGAGAAGCTAAGGCGCTGAATGATCCGATTCAAACTGCATTCGCCGAGCGTAATGAGGCAGCTAGAATGGGGGATAGCGTCAAGACGCAAGAATTAGATGCAAAGATGGCAGAGCTACAGCAGCAGGGCAAAGACCTCATCAAGCAGTCTAAAGAAGTAGCAGCAGAAGCGAATGAATTTTATCCACTGGAAGCACACTACCGTCAGTTGGTTGTGGACTATCAGGAGAATGAAAGCCTTCAGAACTACTACAAGCTGGCCTTGGCTGAGTATCGTACAGGTTTGATTGATATCAAGAAAGATACAGCAAACACGATGATGCTGGAGAAAGCAGATGAAAACTTCGTTAAGTGCCACGGGTTGAAGGACGATTATGTAAACCCTTACAACTATCGTTTCCGCGTAGCACAGAAGCTAGAAGCAGCTAATGGTGAAGATAACTCTTGGTTGGTGATTAAGCCCGTCGAAGATTACCTGAAAGTATTTGAGCAGCAGGATTTTACATCTTTGGATAAAGGCGCGAAGCGACTGCTTCTCTCTTCTCTTGAGATCATGGCGGCCTACAAGTTCAATCCACAGAACAGCACCAATCCAGATGACTTGAACTGTGCAGAAGGTATGCCCTACGTCGATCGTGTATATGAACTCGACCCAAGCTACGGTAGTGAAAGCCTCAAGTCCATCAAGGACTATTGCGAGCAAGCAGGTAACAGATAATACGTATCTTTATCTCAAATAAAAGGTTAAGCCCTGTCGTATATCGACAGGGCTTTTCGTTTGTAGGAATGAGGCTGCCTGATTTGGAATAGCCTCTTGCTCAATAAAGCTCAAGATATTGCCTATGGTAACATGAATGATGAGGTTGTTATTTGACTACAACCTTCTGGTCATTATCCTAAATCCTCAAAACGCTCGAATCCTGCGTCTCCCCAGAGATCTTCTAGTCGAAAAAACTCACGTGTAGATTGCTGAAAAATATGTACAATCACGTTTACATAGTCTAAAAGTACCCACTCTCCTGCTCGTACGCCCTCACGAGTGTTGGGTTTTTCTTCGGCCAGCTCCCGCATAAACTTCTCCGCAGATTCGGCCAGGGATTGTACATGTCTGTCAGAAGTACCTGTACACAGGACAAAATAATCGGTTATCGCCCCATCTACATCTCGCAGATCCATCCGCACAATATTCGTTCCTTTTACTTCTTGAAGCCCTTGAATCGCTACATCTGAGAGGGCTTTGGCGTCCAGCGCAACTTTCGTCATTCAGTATGGTTAGATGTGAAACTATAGTTGAAAATAAGAATTTTTATGTAGAGACTGCGAAAATAGCCTTTAGAACGAGGGGTTCAAAAATGGTTTGGCAGTCCAGAAGGGATTTCTTTCGATATCCTATTTAAATTTACGTTTTGAAAATCAAATAAACAGATTTTTCTTTTAGACTATGTCTCTTTCCGACTCAGAAATTTCCACGAGCCTTCATCACATTCTCCTCAGTGATTATCACTATGATCTCCCCAAGGAGCGCATTGCCCAGCATCCCTTGGAAGAGCGGGCACATTCCCAGCTTTTGCGTTACAGGAGAGGAGAGATTGCGCATCTTCGTTTTGCGAATATTTCAGACCAACTACCTTCTGATGGAATGCTTGTGTTGAATGATACGCAAGTTGTAAAGGCAAGGATGCATTTTCAGCGCGCGACTGGAGCAAAAATTGAGATCTTGCTCTTACACCCGCATACACCTTCAGAGATCCAGGCAGCATTGCAGCAAAGCGAAACCTGTACTTGGGAGTGTGTCGTGGGGAATAAAAAGCGGTGGAAAGATCAAGAAACGATCAGCCTGAGTTATACATGGAAGGGGGAAAGGTATGAGGTCAAAGCAGAATGGAAGGAACGGGC
>JBCBPW010000167.1:0-6014 GCA_039820545.1 Bacteroidota bacterium
CTTTCATCTCAAAAAAAATACCAGTCAAACGAATAGTCAATTGTTCAATAAGGAAAATAACGTAAACTGCAATCGTTTCATAATCAATCAACTATATCCCACCCAAATCATCATGAGCACTTTCATGATTCATCAAATCTCTCGATATTTTATCCTTGCAGGGCTTTTTATGGGCCTATTTTCACTCAATGTACACGCACAGCGCACGCATGTTTTATCAGGTGGTGTCGGTACTGTGTACTATTATGGTGAGCTCACTGATGTATTTGCTAGCTCGCAGATGAAGCCTGCAGGCGTCATCTCCTATCAAAAGTACTTCAACCAAACCACCAGTTATAGATTTGGCTTGTCAGCAGGAGAAATTGGAGCCACCGATTTCTACGCCAATTCTCCTGGCCGTAAGGTCCGAAACTTGCATTTCAAAAGTATCATACTGGAAGCGAGTGCGACCATGGTACATGAGTTTTTCCCTGATAGAAATTTTGGCAATGAGTACTTAGCGAAACCTCACTTTTCACCCTATGTATTCGGTGGAGTTGCTTTCTTCCACTTCAATCCCAAAGCGAGATTAGGCAGTCAATGGTATGCATTGCAGCCATTGGGAACCGAAGGACAAAATCTTCCTGGAGGGCGAGGTAGATACTCACGTGTTCAAATGGCACTCCCCATCGGAATTGGAGGCTCTCTGCGTATTTCTCCTAACTCAGGTATCAGCATCGAACTAGGCTACAGACTGACGCTTACAGACTATCTGGATGACATCAGTACTGTATATCCAGACTTGGATGCACTGATGGAAGTAGACCCCCTAGCAGCTGAATTTTCTGAGCGTTCTGCTGAAGGTACCTTTGAAGCTGGCGATATTCGTGGCAACCCTGGTAGTAACGATGGTTATTTTTTCGCCACTTTTTCTCTCAATTATTATCTCAGCCGTTTCTTGAACCGTAACTAATTTTCATTTTGATCGAATAATAGAGTCCTAACTATAGAAAGGTATTCAGTCTTTCTATCCAACATATGCAAGTTTTCTTAGTTAAAAGGAACATGCGCAGGGAATTGATTTGTATAAATCATTTCCCTGTTTTAATTAGAAAAAGAGGAGTCATCTATCTACAAGCTTTCTTTCTTGAGGATTACGTCTATATATGATCGAAAAACAAAAACTTAACATAAAACCAGAACAGGAGCGCGCCATCTTAGTAGGAGTGTGTAGTAGGGGCATGTCTTTTGAGCAGTCAAAAGAGTACCTAGATGAGCTGGCTTTTTTGACAGAAACAGCTGGGGCACGGGCGATTCGTAGCTACATTCAAAGACTGGAAAAGCCGCTCAATAAGACCTATGTAGGCACAGGAAAGATTCAAGAGATCAAAGAAGCTGTCAATGTATCTGAGGCGGATATGGTCATCTTTGACGACGATCTCTCTCCATCCCAGATTCAGCACTTGGATAAAGAACTAGGTGTAAAAGTCTTGGATCGGTCCTCTTTGATTCTGCATATCTTCAGAGAGCGGGCCCAGACTGCGCAAGCCAAAGCTCAGGTAGACCTCGCCAATTATCAGTATCTTCTGCCGAGATTGCGTGGCATGTGGACCCACCTTTCCCGTCAAAAAGGAGGGATCGGCCTAAAAGGAGCAGGTGAAAAAGAGATCGAAACAGACCGCCGAATCATTCGCCAGCGTATCTCCCACCTCCAAAAGCAGCTAGTCAAAATAGACCAGCAAGATGCCATTCGCCGAAAGAACCGCTCCCAGTTTGTGCGTGTCGCCCTCGTGGGATATACCAATGTGGGTAAGTCCACCCTCATGAATCTCCTGACCAATGCCAATGTACAAGCGGAAAATAAGCTATTTGCGACCCTAGATACGACCGTCAGAAGAACCAATCTCCAAGGCATTCCTTATCTACTCTCTGATACAGTTGGGTTCATCCGTAAGCTGCCCCACCACTTGGTCGAATCATTTAAGAGTACACTCGCGGAGGCACAAGAATCAGATGTATTGATTCACGTAGTAGATGCCGCCCATCCTCAGTTTGAATCCCATATGGAAAATGTCAAAGAGACATTGAATAGTCTGGGATTGGATCAGAAAAAGATCCTCACCGTGTTCAATAAGGTAGATTTGCTAGACGAAGAGCAGCGGACCTTCCTGGAAAAGAGTTATGTCTCACGATCGAATATGCCCTCTGTATGTGTGTCGGCACGTAATAAGCTTAATATTGAAGGACTACGCGAGCGTATCGTAGAAATGCTCGTCGAGCAGTACGAACAAAAAGCACACAATGGCCATCCTCATCCCTTTTTAGAGCAGCATAAGTATTTTGTCATGGCACAAGAAGTAGAAAATCAGACCGAAGGGTGATGATATGTGTATCTGAAAGCGAAAAAATACGTAAATTCATATACGTAAAGACGAAGAGACCTCAGACAACGGACTCAAGAACAGGAGTAGTTACTTCTTCCCTGTTTTTTTATATATAATTAATCTGGCTGTAAGCAGCCCTCATAGCTAAATACTATGTCAGAAATAGTTAATCGAATTGCCAATAGCCCCATCATTACCCTCAAGCTGGAAGAACATCATCCAGCAGGTGAGAGGGTCTTACTTGATATCAAAGATCAGTTATTCCAGGGAATGATCCTCCGCGAGCGCGATTTTCGCCAGTGGATCAAGTCTCATGACTGGAGTCAATATGAAGGCAAGCATGTAGCCATTACCTGCTCAGTAGATACCATTATCCAAACATGGGCTTGGATGCTGCTAGAAGTTTCGCTTCAACCTTATGCGCATACTGTCGTGTTTGGGGACCTGGAAGCCCTAGAATTACAACTTTGGCAAGAAGCTCTACAAAAGATCGATTGGACCGAATTCACGGATCGTCCTGTGGTACTCAAAGGATGCAGTGATATCCAGATTCCCACGAGCATCTATGTAGAAGCGACACGCCAGCTCCAGCCACTAGTCAAAAAGCTGAGCTTTGGTGAGCCCTGCTCTACTGTACCCGTTTACAAGAGATCTTGAGATATAGGTTAAACGCTGTCTCTCTACCGTGTATAATCCCAAAGTCGTAGCCTCGTGAATCGATTTTGCGGGATGAATCAATATCTTCGTTTCCTTGTACAACGAAGAAGCAGGCTTTGAAAAAAATATTCAAAGCTTCCGGAAGCTCATGGACAGTATTTCCCAAAGTACTGGAGTTATCCTCATTGACGATGGAGGGGTATGCTTCGGATTTTCTTCCAGACCAAAGATAGACCTCTATTTATGATTAAAGAACACATCTGCCAACAAGAGACTGTAAAAGAAGAGGTAAAAAGGCTTCATTAATATTCCAACCTTCCTGCATTTCTTCCTTCTTTTATACGGCAGTACTTTTTGATGCAGTGAGAGTATCCTACTTTCTCATTTTCAAGAGAGACTTCTCAAGAAAAACTACATCAAATGTGTACTTATTGAGCAAATTCATTCAATAAATATTATATTTCAGGTAGTTCATGTGAATGAATCGCTCAACCTGAAAACCAAGGGATAAGCGAAGTGTCTGATGGGCATTTTCCTAGGATCTCAAACTACCATTACATTCAAAAAACAAGTACAGACCATTATGGGCATTTTCGACTTTATCAAAGGACAATTTATTGATGTCATCGAGTGGGTAGATTACTCACGCGACGTGCTGATGTGGAAGTTTCCTGATCAGGACAAAGAAATCAAAATGGGTGCCCAGCTCACCGTTAGAGAATCACAGGTCGCTATCCTGATCAATGAAGGGAAGATGGCAGACATCTATGAGCCTGGTCGCCACGAGCTGACGACGCGCAACATGCCGATCCTCACCAACCTCCGTTCATGGAAGTTCGGCTTCGAATCGCCCTTCAAAGTAGATGTCTACTACTTCAACACCCGCCAGTTTACAGACAATAAATGGGGCACACCTAGCCCTGTAACTATCCCCGATAGCAAGTTTGGACAAGTAGAGTTTCGGGCCTTCGGATCGTATAACTTCCGCATCACCGATTTTGAAGCGTTCTTCAAAGAAATCGGAGGAACCAATCCGATCATCACACTCAGTGAAATCGAAGGAACCATCAAGGGAAAGCTGGTCGATCGCTTCACAGAGATCGTAGCTGAAATGGCGGCCAATGACTTTTCTTTCGTCCAAATGCAAGCACAAAAGTCTGAGTTTACAGCTGCTTTGATGCCGCGTATATCTGAGTACATGCTTCAGTTTGGCTTGGAACTCACCGACT
The DNA here is from genome assembly GCA_039820545.1 of Bacteroidota bacterium. Lineage (GTDB taxonomy): Bacteria > Bacteroidota > Bacteroidia > J057 > J057 > JALEFZ01. Next base: position 4,250 of record JBCBPW010000167.1, read on the forward strand.
TCTCCATTCAGTCTATTACGCTTCCACCCGAGTTGCGCGAGTACCTCAACAAGAACACCCAGATGAATATGGTCGGTGATATGAACCGATTCATGCAGTTCCAAGCGGCTAATGCCGTGCAGAAATCTGCAGAGAATCCATCTGGTGGGAATGCAGGCATGGATATGGGAACAGGTTTTGCCATGGGGCAGATGATGATGAACATGATGAACCAAAACCAGGGAGGTCAGCAAGGAGGTGGTAGCGCACCTGCACAACCTCAGGAGAGTAAAGAAGACATCATGAAATTATTGAAAGAGCTGGGCGAACTCAAGGCTGCAGGTATTTTGACAGAAGAAGAATTTACCGCCAAGAAGACAGAGTTACTGGCGAAGCTATAAAGAGAGGATATACAGGGGCAGATGGCTTGTCTGCCCTTCTTTTCTTCATGAAGGGTCATCCTCTTCCTTCATCTTCCCCTTTATTCAAAATTTAAAGTTCAATGGGTACTTACACTGGTAGATGGGATTGTCCTACCTGTGGGAATAAAGGCATCTTGGGACCTGAAACCCGATGTCCCAACTGTGGCGCCTCCCGCCCTCAGAATGTGCGCTTTTATCTCCCTGAAGGCACCGCAGAAGTAACCGACGAATCCCAATTGCAAGAGTCCCTAGCAGGGGTGGACTGGATCTGTGGACACTGTAACAGCCAGAATAAAGCCAAAGATACCGTCTGTTTCTCCTGTGGGAATCCCCGCGACGAAAGCTCACAAGATGTAAACCTGGAAGAACGAATTTACCACACAAATGAAGTTCCCACAGAATCATTCAAGCCTCAGCGTACCCAGCATCCCCTAGAAGAAGCACGTGAAAAACCGCCACGCCGCCGCAATCCCATGCGTGGCATCCTAATTGTGATGGCCCTCCTAGCAGGAGGATTTTTCTTCCTACGAACCGTACCTAAAACGATCGATGTTACCGTCACTTCCTTCTCCTGGGAACGAAGCATCGCGCTAGAACATAAAGAACCTGCGGCGCAAGAGAGTTGGGATCTTCCTCAAGGTGCATTCGACGTGCGAAAATCTCGTGAGATCAGATCCTACAAGCAAGTGCTAAGAGGATACGAAACACGGACCCGACAGAAGAAAGTGCAAACGGGAACGCGACGATATGTATGTGGGAAAATCGACAAAGGAAATGGATATTTTGTCGATAAGTATTGTACGGAACCCGTCTACGAATACCGAGAAGAGACCTACCAAGCCCCTGTCTACGACCAAGTCCCCATCTACGATACCAAATACTACTACAAAATCATGGCTTGGGTCCGCAAGGGAGATTTGAAAGAAGCCCAGCAAGACCATAATCCTTATTGGCCACAAAATCCTTACAGAAGTGATAGCAAATGGCGAGAACACAGCCGCCAAGAGGTATACTATGTCGTCGTGCAAGAGGATAATGGAGAGACCCATTATGAAAAGATGGATTACAATCGCTGGCAGAATCTCGATTATGGTTCTAAACTCAAAGCCAAACAATCCTATCTTTTCAATTGGTACTACGGAATAGAATAAGCATGTGAAAAGGGATTGTATGGAAATAAAGTATAAAACGCCCATTCCGTTATCTTCTATATACTTGATATTTCATTTTTCAGTATAAATGGTGATATTTTCATATCAATGACTGCCTAAGGACGAAAGGAACAAACTTTAAGACCATGTTTGGAACAATGAAAATCTAGCTAAAAAGCAGAGATATTAGGTTCTGGCGAAAGCTGTTTTGTG
>JBCBPW010000168.1:0-6001 GCA_039820545.1 Bacteroidota bacterium
GATATTCGCCGACTTCAAGCCTATCCCAATGTTATTTTGACAGGGCCCAAATCCCCACATGAGCTTCCTGCATTATTGGCACAAATGGATGTGGGATTGATTCCTTTTGTGTCTAACCGCTTCACAGCCAATATTTATCCGATGAAAGTCAACGAATACCTCGCGGCTGGTCTTGCAGTCATCAGTACACAATTTGGGGATATGTCAGACTTCTATGAGATTATTTATCTTCATGAAGAAGCCGAGCCGTTTATCCAAACGGCTTTTATGCTCCAACAAGGTGTACCAGAGCCACTAGTCCAGAGAGGTATCCAATTTGCTGAACAAAATGCATGGACACATCGCGCACGCCAATTTTCAGATATTCTGATGGAGGTGGTAGATGGACATCGGATACAGGATTGGATGTAGCAAAAAATATCCCTGCAAATGTTATCCACTTGCAGGGCATTATAAAGAACATTACATCTAATGAGCGTAAGAAAAAGACTATGCTTGGGACAATGAAAATCTAGCTAAAAAGCAGAGATTTTAGGTTCTGTCGAAAGCTATTTTGTAAGATTTAGTAGGACTAGATCGATCAAAATAGATAAAGCTCAAGTTCTGAAAGCGCAAACTTTTCGCAGATTTGAAGTTTCAAACATGGTCTAGGCTATCGTTTGACGATAGGTAGTGTACGCAGTGGTGTGCCATTGGTCTGGCTCACGCGCAGGAAGTAAGCTCCGCTTGCAAGCTGGGCCGCAGGCTGCTCGATGATTCCCGTCTGACGCACTTCCCTAGTCCAGCCAGGAACTAAGCGCCCACTGGCATCATACAACTCGATTTGAATGGGCGAAGTGATTGTCCCTTCAAGTTTGATATTCATCAGATCTCCGACTGGGTTGGGGTAGACAGATACATCTAGCACATACCCTTCGGGCGTCTCGATACTTGTCGTGAAGTTGTCGGGTTGCTCAAAGCCCTGAGTAGCAATCACTGAGGCACTCGTAGAAGAAGTACCAATGATGGCCTCCCCTAGGGTCTGGCTGGCATTTATCGTGGCACTTGACGCGACCGATCCTCCACTACTAAATACTTGTCGCAGCGCGGCCACCTGTGCCTGTGTACTCACAGCTAACAGAAGCATCGCGACAAACCATATGATTTTTTTCATAATGAATCATTTAAGGTTAAGTCATGGAGAAAAATTACTTGTCGCCGTCTAAGGCAGTGGTCATTTGTGCGCGCTTGGGCTGCTTCTTAGGCAATAGTTGACGCTTGGGTGCTTCAGGTGCTACTTTTCCTGCATTGGCGTTCATGATCTGGCGGATCTCTTGCCCTGAAAGATCGGGGGTCAACGCATCTCGTACAGGCTGGTAGTTTTCGTAGCCTTTACGTACAGCCTTTACTTCCCAGTCTACACTGTAGTTTCCTGCACCTTGATGTAGCTCTTTCACCTTAAATCCAGTAGCTGTCTTTTCGATTACGGCTAGACCTTCAGACTCAGCAGAAAGCGGCGTCAAGGATACAGTCATCGTCTGGGGATTGGCAATCGCCTGGAAGTGATCAGGGAAGATAACCTCTACCTCACCATTCACCAAAGTAGCGGTTCCACGGACGTAAGCACCTGCTTCAGGTCCTTCCATACTGGCATACCAGATCTCTTTTCCAGGCTGTGTGGGGTGTGTCGTACGGAAGTTTTTGATGTCACCAAATACGATACCATCACCTGTTGCATCGACGTAGATACCTGCCTGGAAAGATCCTGTAGAATCCCACACGAGGGCAGATCCCTGATTGTCATTACCAAAAGCTGCACCTGCACTGAAGTTGGCAAAACCATTAGGTCCTGTCGTCTGCACCTGTCCTTTTCCAGCCAAATCACCAAAAAGACCTGCAGAAGAGGTAAAGCCAGCCGCAGAGTCGAATGCGATGACAAAGCCAGAGTTAGGATCACCACCAAAAGAGCCAATCTCTACATTCTGCGTACCTGTAGCACCAAAGGTAACAATCTCTCCTTCACCAGAAGTTTTGACACGAGACGCGACGCGGGCATCACCTGCGGTATCGCCCAGGGCAAAGTATCCATGATTGACTGCCCCACCGTCAGTAGTAATATTCACATTGCCGTTGTTGCCATATATTTCGATGAAACCTTGACTGGTTTGGCCAGGGATACCTGCGCCTACGATGGCACGTCCTGCTCCTGTTTCATCAAATACAGTCATTGCACCGAGATCAGGATCTGTCCCTACGCCTCCCTGGATATAATTCAAGAAGCCATTAGTACCGAAAGTGATGAAGCGTCCTTCTCCATCCGTCGTTACGTCCATGACCCCTTGCCCGAAGCTGTTGTCATCTGTGACGAGGACCGCACCGAAGTCAGGATCTGTAAAGGTGTTTGCTACGACGTTTACACTGCCGTTAGGTGCGCCTAGCGAAAGGAATCCTTCTCCATTCAGAGAAGCAAGCTGTGCTCTGAAGTTACCCGCATCGTCTCCTAGACCGAAGAAACCTTGGTTCACATCTGCTCCCGTAGCGAAGGCGCGATAGTTGGCAGAGCCATTGGGTCCGTCGCCCTGGAAGAAAGCACCCGCAGGATCGTTGGCGAGGATAAAGGAGCTTCCGTCAAAGCGCTGGGCAGTCACAATCGTGTCTCCGACGATGACGTCTGTGCTGGCTACCCACTCAGTCCCATCCCAACGCAGGATCTGTCCTACAGTAGTAGGATTGGCGTTGCCATCTGTCAGATCGTTGAACTCCATATCCGTCGCGACAAGCGAGAAAATAGCGGTTCCCGCTTGATTGGCGGAGTCAGCGGTACCTGCGGTTGCAGCAAATAGGGCGGTTTCAGCTTCGATAGCAGAACCTGCCTCGTCTGCGTAATTGGCCGAATCTGTTCTTACAGCAAAAAGGGCAGAATCAGCCGTGATAGCTGTTGCCGCTTCATCTGAGAAAAGAGAATAAGGGACACTGACGAGTTCGATTTCTCCAAGAGAATAAATAATCCCGTTGACAGTAGCCTCCGAAAGGAATTTATAGGGTCCATCTGCCCAGTCGATCTGATCAAACTGTCCAATGACAGGGGTTCCTTCTCCAATCGTGTAGCTAATTAGTCCAAAAGCATCTGTCGTGAGATTACCCTGCGACTCCTCATAGATAATGGCATTGTTTTCATCCAAGATCCCGAGCAGGATATTGACTTGTGTATTGGCGAGGATCGCATTCCCGTCGCGTAGCACTGCCTGATAGTTGATGCCTTGCGGGGCTTGCGCCTGTAGCAAAGTTAAGGACAGCAGTAGCCCCAAAAATAGCGTAAGCTTTTTCATAGTGAGAGAAAATTGGTTATGGAAATTGATTATTGGTCATGTATCTCCTTCAGACAAGGAGGTACGCGTTTATGAAGAAATGGAATATCAAAAGGGAAATATATGGGATGGTTGGCGGAAGAGTTGGGGAAAAATTCCATGGGGGAAATTTTGGCGAGTTGTAGGGGTTCAAATAGCACGATACCAAATTGAGGGAAAATACCTCGAATAGACAGCGTAAAATTCACATAAAATCAAATTAGGTGATTTTACGGGGTAAGCAAGTATTTTTACTCATAAAAATATTCAAACCTACCCAAAATCAATATTAAAGCTACTTTTCACATATAGATAATATCCCTCAACTTAGAGAAGATATTAATTTATATTAATATAATACTTATAAAGTATGTAAGATTTATAAAAAACGAACTTGTTCTAGTTATTGACTGAAATACTGATTGGAGGCTAGGCCAGCAGTAGCGCCAACGAGACTTGGCACTGACTGGAGGGCGATTTGGAAGGACCACCCTTTAGCGGTGGTGGTTTAGAGGATCACGCCATGGCGGTGGTCCTACCTTGCGTTATAGGCTTGCTGTATTTTCCATGCTACCGCGTCTCTGATGGCTGGATGATCCTGATAAGTCAGCAAGATACTTTTTGCGTGTGGCTCTATCCCCAAATGTGGAATGGAATAGGGACTGGCAGGGACAACAAAATGAAGGTCCTGCGATTGGCTCCACTTGGTTAAGCGCGCGCTTACCTGCTCTGTAATTCCAAACTGCCCCTTGGCTTTTAGCCCTATACCTTCTAGCCAGACAATGAGGTGTTTATGCTGGGCACATTGCGCCCTTTTTACCTTCCACTCTTCCTCATCTGTGTTTGCAGAAAGCCGATAAGCAGGAATATTGGCTTGAATATCTTGCAACATGATATCTGATCGATTTTCTACTCCCGTACTTGTCAACTGATGGTGCTTCAGTTCATTTTCATTTTTCTGAGAAATATCCAAGAATACCCAGGCCGTTTCTTCTTTTGACGGCCACTCTTGCATATTTCCTTTTACCCAGTGTAAGGCTTTTCTCCCTACCTCTTGCAACAGCGTACCTCGACTAGATTGTAGAGGCTTTGATTCCCGTTTTTTCTCGATGTACGCATACTTAGCTGCCAAATTCTTGAGGCAATGCTGACGAATCGCCTCTTCTGTAATTCTACCTTCCTCCACTGCCTTCTCCACCAAGGCGATCGTCCCTGGCACATCCACACAAAAGAGCAATACATCATGTCCTGCCAAAAGCGCGCGCAGGTTGACCTCTGCTGCTGAAGCATACTTCCGTACTCCCTGCATATCCAAGGCATCTGTAAAGAGGAGTCCTTCAAACCCTAACTTGTTGCGCAGCTGGCCCTGTATGATCGCTGATGAATGCGTCGCTGCGCGATGGGGGGTATCGTCCCAGACAGGCACATGGATATGGCTACTCATGACTGCTGGGAGCCCTGCATGAATCAACTCTCGAAAGGGGTATAATTCAACCGCTTCTAATCGAGAAGCATCATGTAGCAAGGTGGGTAAATCCAAATGCGAATCTAAGGCCGTATCTCCATGCCCAGGAAAATGCTTGATGACGGGCATGACTCCCTGGCTAATCATTCCTCTAGCAAATGCCCCCGCGTACTCACCCACTTGAGCTGGCACTGCCCCAAAGGATCGAAAACCAATCACTGGATTGTCTGGATGGGTATTTACATCCACTACAGGAGCATAATTGATATGTACGCCTAGCTCACGGCATGCTTTCCCGATGTGTTCTCCCACTTCCTCTATCAAACCCACATCTTGTGCAGCCCCCAAAGTCATGGCATAGGGAAAAGCCTGACGGTCAGATAATCGCATGGCGAGGCCCCACTCAGCATCTTGACTGATGAGCAGGGGAACCTGAGTAGCTTGTTGATAGCGCTGAGTCTGTGCAGCCTGACGCGCCGTGTCTCCCTGAAAAAAACATATCCCCCCTACCCCATAGTCTTCGATCACCTGTAAAGTCTCTGCCTCATGAGTAGGCCCTCGATTGGACCAAGCAGGAATATGTATCAGCTGGGCAATCTGTTGGGATAAGGAAAGTTGGGATAATTTTTCTAAGACCCAAGGATGGTCAAGGTAAGCGAGAAAATCAGGTTTAGGCATAGATAGCGTAACTATTGGCTTCAATAGTATCTAATTTTTGACTTTCCCCCAAGTCGCACAAACTATCTATTGGTGTATTATTTATTTTAACGATCGTTCCATAAATTCACTAATCATATCTACAGCTAGACAGATGAGCTAAATCTGTAGTGGATCCAAATTTTTGACCACATAAAAAAAGAGGACTCAGGAAAATCTTTAACTCCTTCTCCTTACCATGTACAATCCTTAAAAGAAATGCAGGTCAATGTCGATGGATCGACTTGGAGAAATGGAGAGCGCCGCAAATGTTTGTTCGAGAATTCTATAAAGCAGTACACGTTCTTCTCCGATGTGCATCCAACAGGTAGCTTGGGCATCATTTACTCTACTCCTAAATGTTCCGCCCAGCCCTGTCTTTTGCCAAGCCTCAAAAGCAGCTTTTCCGTCCGCTGCATTGAGATCGAATAAAAGCATGATGGTCAGTCCATTTTGCCTACAAAAAGTGCTATCAGTATAGTGAAACAAGATTCGAGCATCCAAAACCTGTATC
>JBCBPW010000169.1:0-6000 GCA_039820545.1 Bacteroidota bacterium
ATAATTATAATGGAATATTTATAATATTTATAATGGAAAATAACACTATATATTCATTCATTTCAACGTGTCAATCAACCAACACCCACTGACTCAAAGTGGTTTCACTCTAAGGTGACTCATTTCGGTTTCCGAGTCAGTTTAGTTGGTATCTAAGCATTCAATATCTCTAGCGCAACACATTCTGAGCTACCAAGTTCTTGCCTCTTCTATCGTTTTTCTTATATATAAATTTATTGAAATATGTATAACATACATACAAGCAATATATGGTTGACAATATCCCTATCGCATTTTTAATAGGACAAGGAATGTTGCTACTTTGCAACTCTTTTTGGACATTTAATGTATAGAACTTAAAAGAGACAAGGGTGTACTTACAAAAGGGGGCGCCTCGCAGACTTCCAAGAAGATTTTAGACCCTGGTGATGGAGGTAGGCCTTCACTGCAGCTTTCTTTGTGTCGCGCGGTAAACGTTAAAAGGTAAAAAGGTCGCTTTTCTATCGGTAGATGGAGGGTATAATTGAGGTGTTTCAATAAAGTTTTGTACTTTAATTGAAGGAGAGTCCTTCTTTACGAATATAATCAGTTAATTCAAGGGGTCTCCAGGTAAATTAGGTTATAAATCCTCAGGCCTTTTCACGGCCTGGCAAATGCACTTGCTCACTATAGGCGCGTTCGCCAAGAACTGATGCGCGCAAGCAAAATCATGCCCGTGGGGTATTTTTCGCGCCAAACCAATAATGCAGTAGTAAGTTTCCAAGCTTCTTTTAAAGTTCAATTAAATGTCCTCATATTATTACAAAAAGGGAGTTGAAAATAGTGAAAACATTCAAGGAAAATTAAATAAGATAATTCTAGATAAACATTTGAACAATTCAGAGAATATTAAGGTGAACAAGAATTATTCTTTTTGGTAGTTATTTATAGGCCTAGGGTAGAACAAGCCATCTATGGAAAATTCCATTACTTTTTACATTTTCCGGGCGGCGGCACGGTGCAATGAAGTTGCACATACGCGACAGCGTTAAACATCGGTCGAGAGTGCATTCGCATAAAATTAAATCTATTCCATCTACTCAATTGCCTTAATCCAGACTATAATTTCTTATTAACTTACATTCTTAATCCAGACTAGGTAAACTTAAAAGACTCTTAATCCAAGCTAAACTTATTTAACTACTTAATCCAAGCTAAACTTATTAAACTAACTCTGCACACCATTCGTGCATTTTAGACCTGCAAGCCGAGGCAGCTGCTCGTTTAGGTCGAGCAGAAGCATTAGAAACAGCAGCAGCTTGTTCAGAGGTTTCAGGGGCAGAGTTTTGGTTGGAAGTATTCAAGTTCGGACTGTCATCTCCCCCCAGTTCATGTTCTGATGGATCTTCTTCAGGAATATCTCTGAGATCAGCAGGACTCTCCCCAGGCACACTATCGGGATTTACCCTTACATTATGGGTGAGAGACAGCTCCATAGGGTACAAGTGTTTGATGGAATGGAGACAGATAGAGCCATCACCTTTTCTCAGTCGCACACTGCGGACTTTCGAGTCATCACCCTCCACCAACTCATCTACTATACCCAACGACCAGAGAGGTCTAGGCTTATTGGGTACCTTGATCAGCACAACGTCACCCACTCGGACTTTGTTTTCCCAGTGTTGAAGGTGGAGGTTCCGGCAATGCTCTCTGAGACTCAAGAGATAGTCATCATACCAGAGTTGCTTGAAATGCATCAAACTATTGTCCCTATTGTCGAGGGTAGAGAGGAGGCTCTCTCGTGTAGGGGCTTCGTGCTCCCATAGAGGGGTGTCTTCCTGGGGTCTCAATAGAGATTGTGAGGAGTTAGTACCCTTCAAGAAACAGTTGGGGGTGATTGGTTCAAGATCGTTCTCAGACGATCTGTAGGTTAGAGGTCTAGAATTGACAGCAGACTGAATATCACCTACCACGGTAAGTAGTTCAAAATAATCAAGCCTTGCCCTTCCAACAGCCTTCATCAGACAGCTTTTGATGGTACGGATCATCCTTTCCCAGGTTGCCCCAACCCAAGCAGAGTACAAAGGGATTCGGACGTGTTGAACTCCATAGATTTGGAACTGTTCCTTGAATTCATCACAGATCAATGCGTCTTGGATAGCCTTACAGCCAGCAATAAAAGCCTTGGCATTGTCACTGTAGATATGGGAAGGAACGCCATGGGTGTTGGTGAATCGGATGAAGGCTAGAACAAAGCTTCTAGTAGACATGTCAGGGACAATCTCGATGTGCACTGCGCGAATGTTGAGGCAGGTAAAGATTAGAAGATACACTTTGGTGGCGTCATTGTTTCCTTGTTTAATCCAGAGGTGTCCAGAGAAATCAACACCGGTGTGTCGGTAAGGCGACACCAGGTTTACACGGTCCTTGGGGAGATTGGTCATCTTGGGATAAGTGAAAGCCATACCGTTGATTTTTTTGCAGATCATACAGCGCCCGAGGATCTTCTTGACTTCTTGACGCATGCGAGGGATCCAAAAGCCACCGGCTCTCACTTGGTGCAGCGAAGTAGAGAGTCCAAGATGCTCACCCTTCTCATGGTAAAATTCAACAACCAGTGTAGTAAAACGATGATTTCTTGCTAGCAGGATAGGGTTAGCCACTTCAAACTCAACATTCAAACTTTTCCCTATCCTTCCTTTGGAGCGAATGAGACCTTCATTGTCAAGGAAGAGGTTGAGGCTGTTGACCAGGATAGGGATTTCATTTTCTTTCTTTCCTTGAGGGTTCCTCAAGTAAGTGAGCTCTTTGGCGAAGCAACTTTTCTGCATATCTCCTATCCAAAATCTCATTGCAGCTTCATCAGGGTTACGAGTTTCCATCTTTCTCAGGCGCCGGAAACAATTGACACCATGGTATATGGTTCTGGTCACACGCAGCAGTTTCTTCAGACTGGGAAACCGATTGATATCTATCAGCCCCTCAGAAGTCACCAACTCAACCAGGATATTTAGTGAGGTAGATTGCTTTACCGGCTGAGTCAGCTTCTTGCTGGAGGCAGACAGACACCCCAGATCGCTCTCAGGCCAGGAATGCTCAAATTCAGGCAGCCATTCCGGGCCAGAAAGCCAAAAGGACAGTTTACCAGAGAATTCAGCTAGAGTAAGACCCCTAGTCAGCATATCGCTGGGGTTTTGGTCAGTAGGTACATATCGTAGGCTAGTGGAGAGACCAAATTGTTCAAACAGAGCCTTCAGGAACCCCTTGATGTCCATGATTCGGTTACGGGTAAAGAGGTTCTTGGTATTGACGGTATCGGCCAAGATCCACTGGAGCACAATCTGCGAGTCTACTGCAAGGGTTAAGGATAGGAATTTGATGGCCGGGAAGGCCTCCAATATCATGGGCAGACTCTTCAGCGCCAGATGTGCTCCCATTAGTTCCAGCATAGGCAGAGTCCTCTTCTTGATAGGGGCCACACGGGCTTTGGCAAATAGAAGACTGGCACGGCCGTTCGTAACACAGTATACAGCAAATCCGTAACAGGACTTGGAGGCGTCACTGAAGACAAAGATATGGTTCTCAGCCTCTTGGTAGAGACAAGCGCGAGGGATATCAATTGAAGAGAGCGCAGACAAGTCAATACAGAGTAGGCTCCATGCCTTGACAAACTCTTCAGGTACCACCTGGTCCCAGTCCAACTGGGCAATCCACAAGTCCCTAATCAACGTTTTCCCACCCACCGAGACCGGGGACATTAGGCCCAGCGGATCGAAAACCTTGCTGACTTGGGACAGAATGGAGCGTTTGGTGTTAGCCGAAGCGTCCAGGGAAAGCTCAGAAAGCCGTATGGAATCGCTTCCAATGAAGTAACGGAAACCAAGGACTTTCTCAAACTCTTCTTCATGGGAAACAAAATTGTTGTCGTCTCTCATCATGCGCTGTAATTCTTCACAGTTTGAGTTCCAAGAACGGAGGCAGAATCCACCCTCTTTCATTCGGTCGACGGATTGTTGGTAGATCGGTTTGAGCTCGTCAGATGAATTTCCTGTAACGATGAGATTATCGACGTAAAAGTTCGACTTCAGGAAGAAAGCTGCCTCGTCCTCGGGGAACAATTCTGCGTGATGCTTCAAAACAAAGTTTAGAATAAAGGGGCTGGCATTGAAGCCAAAAAGAATGCTGCAGTAGCGGTAGGCGACTATTTGCTCTCCTTCCTGCATGAAGAAACAAAACTTGTTCTTGTCTTCCTCCCTAGACAGCCGAATTTGCAAAAAGGCCTGCTTTATGTCACTGATCAGAACCTTCTTGTTAGAACGGAAGTACAGAGACAACTTGACGATGTCTCCCATCAGGTTGATACCAGCATAAGCGGCTTCGTTCAGTGAAGGCGCCCCGTCCACCTTGAGAGAGCAGTTGAAGACGGGTCGGATCTTCGTTGTTACTTGGGTGTCCGCTTTAATGACTGGTCGATGAGGGATCCAGACAAAATTATCAAGGTCACGGTAAGAGACTTGGATACGTTCTATGATGCCTTCCTGCAGTTGTTGGTAAAACACTTCTTGATAGGCAGAAAACAACCCATTGTCTTGCAATTTTTTCACCACTCGCTTGAGCACAGCGAGCGCAACACGATGGTTGGAAGGCACCTTGTCTATTATTTCTTCTTTCCACGGTATGCACACGTGGTATTTTCCATCTTGGAAGGAGATGCCGTCCTTGAACTGAGAGATTTTAACGCGGTCATAGTCAGAAACGTCTTCAGAGAGGTCAGTGCAACCAAAGGAGTCCAGATCAAACATGCGCTCCAACCCCTGTTCTACGTTGTTGTCAGGCAACAAGGCATCGAGGGGGGCAGCATAGCTCTTCTCAGGGGAGAGGATCATATTGACAAAGGTAGAGGTTCGATCCTCCTCACAGAGGGGACTGTCTTGTCGGAGAGATATTGGTTGCTGATAGGAAACTTCTTGCTCCGAGATCGGAACAACTTGGTCAGGGCGCAGGAAGTGCACAACACTGCCAAACGGAACCAGTCCACAAGGCGTCTCCCAAGCAGCACCCAACATACACTGGACAAGGCGGAATTGAGGGAAGAACTGTAGCACATCAACTCCTAACAGCCCATCAAGGCTAACTACTTCACCAGCCGAAGATAGAGAGGGTTCGGCCAAGTGGTAGCCCTCAGCAAGCATGTTCCGGAACGCCAAATCGAGTTGGGACACTCTCATCTTCACTTTAAATTCAGGATGAGAGAGGACAGCAAACATCTGCTTCTTTCTACCAGGGATGGAAATGTAGAAAGCACACTCACCCAAGCAGCGGTTATCTGATCCAAGGAAAGTGGTCAGGTCATATTCCACACCAGGGGGCTCTTTACCCCCCCTAATGCAAGTTGCAATCTCCCAAGACAGGTAACTCCTTTGACTGCCAGTGTCCAACAGGCATCTGACCACGCGAGATCCAGAAGACCCATGGAACATGAGAGATAGAACAGGTAGTAAATAAGGTTGAAATGCTTGAGCGAGGTGTTGCACATAGATGCAAAGGTAGGAAGCAGAACTAGGGGGTTTGGCTTTGGGGCACATTACTGAAGAGTGAGAGCGTTTTCTGCATACGACGCAAGCTCTAAGGAGCTTGTTTACTTTGCCCCAACAGTCATCAGCTTTATGGGTGGGACTAGCACACAAGGTACAAAGTTCAAGGGTAACAGCACGCTGCTGCCGTTCAGCTAACGTTCGGTAGACTGTACAGGCACTCATTCTGTGTCCTGCACTAGTGCAGAGTTTGCAAATTTTCTGGACTGTCTGCTCGGGAGCACTTGCACCAGCCGCTGAGGTTTCATTGGCGTTGGGAGACTGGGTAGGTTGAGCAGATGCATTGAAACTCTCAAGGGTGGCCGGGGGCCGTTCAGTCGACTTTTGCGATCCAGAAGGATTGAAGTTCTGAGCAGACTGTTTCTTTTGGAAATTAAACTCCCTTTTGTCATATTTGGGGGTAGAACGAGAAGCGTTAGATATGCGG
>JBCBPW010000170.1:0-5812 GCA_039820545.1 Bacteroidota bacterium
TTTAAGAAAATATGTAATCTCTCATGATTGTAATATTCGATATATCGTTTAACCCCTTGATATAGCTGCTGTCCATTTTCGTAGGCTTTCGGATAAATGTCCTCATACTTGATACTCCACCAAAGTCTTTCTACAAAGACATTATGCAGTGCTCTTCCTTTCCCATCCATAGAAATATCAATCTGCTTGTCTTTGAGACATTAGGTGAATTTAGTAGAGGTGAATTGTACGTCCTGATCGGTATTGAAAATCTTGAGACAGTCGAAGGCCCCAGCTTGTTCTAAAGCTAAGATACAAAGAATCGTCTCCAAACTATTAGACAACTGCCAACGGATGACAAACCTGCTATACCAGTCAATGATAGCTACCAAGTACATGAAGCCTTTGGACATAGGAATATAGGTGATGCAGGCAGCCCACACATGGTTGGGATAACTGACTTTCAGATCTCTGAGTAAGTAGGGATAGATTTTATGATCAGGATGGCGTAAGGGCCTTTACTCTAACATCCGCCTTTGAAGCACCTAGTCGTCATATTTGCGTTTCCTCTCCAACCAAGACTCAAAAGAATTTGATTGCCATTCCTCGCACTCCCAAAACCGTATATCGTCTAAGTTGTAGGGGCAAATGTGTACTGCCTGCGCTAAATCGAAGTCAGCATAGTAATACAAAAACATTTGTTCTAACAAATCCATAGGCTGGGCGTAGCTAGAACCGCCAGTGGCAACAGATGGATTAGAAAGCCACAAAAATTCACGTGTATCGCTGTCTGTACAGTTCTTACATAAATACAATGTTCCATCATACCGATCCTCTAATGTATCTGAAGGGAGTCTTTCTTTTCGCATCATCAAAAAAGCTGCACTCCTGTCTCCATCAGGGGATTTGAGAATCTTACCGATTCTATAGTCATGCGGACTTATAAAACTCCTATGCTCCCGAAAGGGGACGATAGAATGGGTACGTAGGATCTGAAATACCGAATCATAGATCAGACTGTCTTTCAGTCGTCCCTCCCCTTCAGAAAGCTTGATATACTCAAACTCTTCAGGTGTTCTGTAATGGTTGTTGGTACAAGCCATTGTAAAAAGGGCGCAAACGACAAAAATGTAGAGATATTTTACCATTGAAGTTTTCATTTATTCCTCCTCATTTACTAGCTCCCATTTTTCTCGTCGGAGTTCCAAATATAGGTTCCTGCTGCCAATCCTTTCATGTTTTGCAGAAATCCATGTAGGAGGTGAGTTGATAGGTTGCCATTGATTTGTGTATAAGCCCCAGGTTGAAGTTGGTTGGCTAGCCATCTGTACTCTCCATCGATTCCTTTTTGTTTAGTATTTCAAAACTGAACTGTGGGGATTTCTCTATCCGCAGGAATCCTGGCGGCCTGGTAAGGATCAAAATTAGCAATCAACTCGAGTACCTCCCTAGGATCTATTCCTTTTGCTAGTAGGTAGTGTCTTAGGGCTAAAACGTACCCATGAGTATAGGCTGTCCCCATACGGTGGAAAATAACCTTGATACTCTGATTAATCGTACCTGTCTCATCGGTGATTGGGGAAAGTATCCATCCTATAGTGGATCTTCGACCTGCTTTTTCCCGAAATCGGGACTGATTCTCGGGAGAAGTCGTGGTGGCAAAACTCCCCGAATGACTAGCTCGCGACGTCCAAGTATTCCGTCGGTCGCGGCGGGATAATAGCCCTGTATCACCTGCACCACATCCTGCCCTGCGATGGGGTCAGGATTGACGCTTCCATCTTTGTCTCCGTCTTGGAAGACTACCCTAATAGCTCACCTTTAGGCCCCTACCCCAAAGCTTCGCGCATGGTCTGTGAGGTTATATCTCCGCTCCATCCCAAGTGGCTCTGCCCTTAGGATGTTGGAATTGGATGAGTTGCTTGTCTACTTGGGTAGCGTTGCCATCGGCGTCTTCATACTGGTAGGGACCTATATAGTCGGTGATCTTGGTGACGGTGCTGGGATCTAAAACTTGAGACTGACTATTGGAGGGTCTTCCCATTGGAGCCGAACTGAAGTCATGGACTTTTTGTCTGAGCTTGGTCCCGTCGGCTGCATAGATGTAGGTGATGCCTTCATTGAGGCCCTTTTCTACAAAGATGGGTTTGTTGAGGTGGTTGTAACCGACTAAGATGCTGCGATTGAGATCTCCTGTCATATTGCCTGAGGCGTCGTAGCTGTAGTCAGCCGTCTTGAAAGTGCTCGGTGCTACCGAAGTTGGTGGTGATGGCATCAGAAACCGATGTCAACTGGTTGCCTTGATAGCTATAGCTCAGCATGTCGATGTCCCCATAGGTGTTGGTGGTAGTAAGCCCTTTGCGATTGAGGCTAAGGATGTTGCCATTGAGATCGTAGCTGTAGTCGGCACTGTATCGGTCATTGGAGGACCATGTGGTACTGATCATGCTGCCATACTGGGCATCCTTCAAGCGGTTGAGTCCATCATAGGCAAAGCCATAGCCCATGACCTCGCAAGAGTTGGGGATTTTCTGCTATTGAGGATATTTTTATTAAAGAGAATCTCCACGCTAGGACGAGCTAGCGTGGAGCGGTGTTGCACTTGTTGCATGTATCTAGATACAGATTATGAATCGGTGCCAGAGGGGGTCCCCACCTATCACCGATCAGTCTAAAGTGAGCACCAACGAGACCTTGGGGCTGGTTGGGGAGTGAGCACTAGCAATACATTACATTAGCGCTGACGAGGGGGGATTTTCTACTATATGAGGATATTCTCATAAAAGAGAATCTCCACGCTAGGGCAAGCTAGCGTGGAGTGGTGTTGCACTTGTTGCATGGATCTAGATACAGATTGTGAATCGGTGCTAGAGGGGATATCCATCTATCACAGATCAGCTTTAAGTTAGCATCAACTAGACGTTGGCGCTGACTGGGAGAAAATCTGTAAATACTTTATGGAACATATTCCTTCACCAAGGAACGAGCACTATCTAAAAGTGCTAATTGACTTTGGTCTAGATCATCCTTTGGACAGAAAATACGTTGAGGAATAAGAGTATGTTTTAAACAACCTTCCCGAGTTATCTTGCATTTAAACTTAACATAGGTTCTCTCCTTTCGTCGAGCCTGTTCTTCATCACTAAGCCATAAAAAATATGGAACTACAGTAAATATAACTTTCCTCCCTCGAAGTTTATACGTCCCTAGATAAATACCATAGCCATCTCCCATTGACATATAGCTAATCATCACAACACTATCGGTCTCAATTCGGATGAGAGATTCATTCCTAACTTCAGGGAGGCTATAATCACCCATTATGGATTTTCTACTTGTACATCCGAAAAAAAGAAAGCAAAGTATCACGACTATAAGTTTGTGCCACGTAAACATATGGTTTTTATTTTTGAGAAGTTAGTCTGAGAAAAACTTGCGCGCTTTGGACTGTCTTAGCTTCTGCTGATCCGCTGGGAGGGTTATCGACTCCATCCACTGGTCGTCCCGCGAATGTCCAGTTCTGGTAAGCATATTGATAAGCAGGAATATCTTCTCGTCCAGAATAGTATTTTGCACTTTTTTCCACAGTTCCGTGTTCTCTATTGAGAATGCGTTTATCTCCCCCCGAAACTTGGACTGCAAAAATGTGTGACTTACGTTCATCGATCATATCATAAGTTTCACTTGGCACCCATTCTCCCTTGTTAGAACGAAACCCTAACTCTCCATCTTCGAACTGTCTAGCATGCTCTGTTTCGGCTGCAAGATACCCAACAGCATCGTCATCATAAGCGACTCTGTTAATCTTTGGATCACAATAATTTATAAAAATAGATTCACCATCAGTATCTAAAGCGCCTGCCTGTCCTTTATATCTTTCCCCTCTATAAGCTATTACATAATCGATCTCAGAGCTTTCAAGTCTATTATATACTTCAGCATACTCATCATTCTGCATAGCTTTTGAGAGGGTATTTTGACTTACTAATGCCATGTAATCTTTTCCACTATATTCATCCCCATTTTCATTGTAAAGCTTTCCATTATTATACTTTAGTCTTTGGCCATCACTGGTGGCTATCCATACTGAATTTCCATCAGGATCAACGAAAATAATAGGATTATTCAATGTATAATTATATTGAGAATATTGCTGGTACTTCTCTGCCAGCGCATCCACCCCATTCCATCTCCCAATGCTTGCATCGTACATCCTTAGATTCAGAGGTAAGGCCCCTTGCCCAAAGCTTCGCGCATGGTCTGTGAGGTTATACTGATAGTGAAACTCCGCTCCATCCCAAGTGGCTCTGCCTTTGGCGTGTTGAAACTGGATGAGCTGCTTGTCTACTTGGGTAGCGTTGCCATCGGCGTCTTCATACTGGTAGGGACCTATATAGTCGGTGATGGCATCAGAAACCGATGTCAACTGGTTGCCTTGATAGCTGTAGCTCAGCATGTCGATGTCCCCGTACGCATTTGTGGCAGTAAGGCCTTTGCGATTGAGGCTAAGGATGTTGCCATTGAGGTCGTAGGAGTAGTCGGCATTTGGGAACCATGTGTTACTGATCGTGCTGCCATACTGGGCATCCTTCAAGCGGTTGAGCCCATCATAGGCGAAGCCATAGCCCATGACTTCGCAAGAGTTGGGGATCTGCCACTATTGAGGATCTTTTCATAGAAGAGAATCTCCACGCTAGGACGAGCTAGCGTGGAGTGGTGTTGCATTTATTGCATGTATCTAGATACAGATTATAAATCGGTGCCAGAGGGGGGGCACCTATCACCGATCAGTCTAAAGTGAGCACCAACGAGACCTTGGGGCTGGTTGGGGAGTGAGCACTAACAATACATTACATTAGCGCTGACGAGGGGGCGTTTATTAGATTAGTCTTCATATGGATAATCTTTAATCCAGGATGGCGCAAAACCAAGCAGTTCTTGTTGTGCTATTTCTAGCCGATCATTTTTCCTGAAATAAGATTTGGGATAGTTTGCATGAACTAATTCTCCTGTAGGGGAAATCTTAAGTCTATGTTTTGTAGTATTAATCTTTTTCCATGTAGCTAATGGAAATGCAGGACGCATTTGATAACAATCGAGATGTAGGATAAGGTGTTTTCGTCTTATTTTGTACGTACCCAAAAGTATGTCATAACCCTCTCCAACACCATGGTAGGCTACCATAATAACACTATCCATACCTATTCTCATAATTGCTTTATTTTCTTCTGAATACCTTTGGTAGTCTCCACTGAGTTTATAGGTACTGGCACAACTCGAACTGATTAAAAAAAGTATGGGCCAAACGATTTGTAAGATTGATCTCATGCTATATTAATTTATTGCTGGTGTCCTATAAAATTCTCCGATGTTTCTTACAGTTTTAGCTTTTCCTGAAGCGTCAGGTTTATGGTTGACTCCGTCTATTGGTTTACCTGCATTCACCCAGTTTGAGACAGGCGTAGTATAGATCCCCATCTTACCATTGAATGTTTTGAAACTTCTCTTAATAGTTCTATGCTTCCTTCTTAAGTAAGTTTTATCCCCATCAGAGACTCGTTGACCAAAAAGATAGGATTTACGTTCATCGATCATATCGTATGTATCGTCTGCCATCCATATTAACCCATTAGGGCTACCAGTTTCTTCGAATCCAAGCTCTCCATCCTCAAACTGTCTGGCGTGTTCTGTTTCGGCAGCAAGAAAGCCAACACGGTCATCTCCAAATTTTACTGATTGCCCATCTGGATCAGTAAAATTTATAAAAATAGATTCACCATCAGTATCTAAAGCGCCTGCCTGTCCTTTATATCTTTCCCCTCTATAAGCTATT
>JBCBPW010000171.1:0-5744 GCA_039820545.1 Bacteroidota bacterium
TCTAGAGACACACTACTTAACTCAAGGAGAGGCTCAATCCTAGTCCCTCTCTCAGAGTTCAAGAATGAAGATAACATCCAAGACAGACTCCATGACCATCTCTTGAAAAATGACTTGCCTGTATCCAACGTAAAAGTGTACAAGAAAACATCTCGGCACAATGCAACACTTACTTGTGCCAGTATCACTTTTGACAGTAGGAAACTACCAGAAGAGGTACGTATAGGCTTTAAAAAAGTCAAAGTTAAAGAAGACCTTCCAAAACCCAGACAGTGCCACTCCTGCTGGAGCTTTGGACACTTGGAAACTATCTGCAGAAGTGACCTATGCTGCCCAGTATGTGCTGATCCTAACCACTCCCTAGACTCTTGCCCCATCAAAGACGACATAAACTACAGAGACTTCTGCATAAATTGCAATGAGAATGGACACATTGTCATATCCAAGAAATGTTTTCTTTACCAGAAAGAACTGGAAACCCTCATTATCATGAACCAGCAGGGTATCCCAAAATACGAAGCCAGGCGGCTGCTGGAAGACTCTGGTAGGTTCAAAAGAAACCCTAGGGCAAGAAAGCCCTATCCTAATAAACCAAATAAACAACCAGACAACACTCCACAACAGCAACAAGAGCCAAGTACCACAGCTCCAACCAATTCAGAAGATCACCCTGGCTCAAATACCACTGCAGACGCCAACCAAAACCCACCGCTCCAGGCACCAGCCTTGAATATCCCAGAGCAAATCCAGGCAACAAACACCAACACCTCAGAATCGACTCAAGCAGAAAAGCCTGTCATCGTAGAACCACCACTGACAGGAAACGGAATAGACGTGGAGGAGAAGTTGAGAGAGATCCTCGGATATGCAGGCAACAGTTCACCAACTTTGTCGATGGATGAGCCTTTCCTATCCTTTTCGGTGGACACGGACGCTGCTGAAACTTCCGATGATCCAATCTCATCACAGATTCCCACTAGAAAAATACAACAGCAACAAAGTTCTGAAACCGTGGACACTTCTGAGGACCCCATTCCTTCGCAAGTCTTCACAAGAAGAATACCATCACCACGACCCCAGAGAACACCCAAGAGAGGAAGGGAAAACAACCACTCGTCCCCATCTAGCAGTGGAAACCAGCCAAAACGAACCATGCCAGACAATGTTTCAACATCTAGTTACCCAGCCTCAACCAGCTCCCCTATAAAGAGCAGCTCAAGTCAGAGGACAAAGAGCAAGGACATTCCAGCCCCTCTTAGCACCCCGCCAAAGGTGACGACGCTTGACAAACCCAAGGGAGCAAAACCTAAGAAAGAACCCAAGGACGGACAACACAGGGATATACATGACTGCGGTTGCCACTCCTGTATAAAAGAGATGGCCATTGTTAAAAACGAAGCTACAGGACCAGGGGAGCAGTTCTCAACTGCATTCTTGGAACTAGTAAAACAGCGGACAATACATTACCCTATTAAGCTTGCATTCCACCCACAGGACTGTATGTGCCGACAGCACATACTGAAACAGCGTACTACCAAAACCACAAATAAAGGCAAGGGCCTCCTGGTGGCCAACATCAGGAAAAGCTTTGAAAACTTAAGAAAAAAAGATAACAAACCAAGATCAGAAACCGAAAATGAGCCAGGCAAAACCCAAGAAGGAGCACCAAATAAACAACCTATCTCTGTTATTACTTCTAGATAAAGATGGCACCTACTCGAAACAAATTTGATAAACTCACCATCATCCAGTGGAATATCCAAGGACTACGATCGAAGTATGACGAATTACTATCACTCTTCAATGAAAAGAAGCTACTCGTTGCCTGTCTCCAAGAAACCCTTCTTGGAGACTCCAGATGGCAACCATCTAAGAAATTCAAGCTTGAAAGAGCCCCTTTTTCTGCAGGGTGTAATAATCGTGGTGTTGCCATGGTCTTACACAGTACCCTGCAGTACACCAAAGTCCCTCTACAAACAACTTTAGAAGCAGTCGCTATCACCATCCATAGCGGAAAGAATATCACTATCTGCTCAATTTATCTATCTCCAAATTCTGGTGTAACTAAAGACGAACTAACTGACGTTATCCGTCAGCTACCCAGACCTTTTCTTCTCCTGGGTGACTTTAACGCTAAGCACCCGCTGTGGGATGGCAAAAACCTTGAAGACCAACGAGGCAAAATAATAGAAAAGCTCTTGATAGAAGAATCAATGGCTGTTCTAAATGACGGTAACCCTACCCACTTCCACGTTCAATCTCATACCTTTTCAACTATTGATCTATCATTATGTTCTACTGATGCTCTTGACTTTTTCAGCCACCAAACTGATACGGACCTACACGGAAGTGACCACTTCCCCCTCTACCTCAGTACAACAAATTATACCCCCCAGCAGGGTTACCCTAGGTGGAGAACCAAGAAGGCAAATTGGGAAGTGTTCAGCGAAAGGGTTGCGGAAATTAAGAATATCCCTATAATGGACCCTCTCAACTACTATGACTCAATTATTGAGAAAATAACGGAAGCAGCCTCTGCGACAATCCCAAAATCAGATGGGTTCTACCATCAATGCCCAGTGCCCTGGTGGAATAACCACTGTGATAACACTAAAAAAGAACGTAATCAAGCTCAAAGACAGCTGTTTAAACACCCTACAGTCGCCAATAAAATTCAGTACAAAAGGGCTAGAGCTGTCCACCATCGAACTATAAAAACATCAAAAGAAAACTCTTGGAAATCCTATGTATCAACCATCAATAAAAATACAGAATGTGGGAAGGTTTGGAAAAAAGTCCAAAAAATCAAAGGTACATACAGCCCTCGCCCTCTTCCAATCCTTAGGGAACACGGGGATTTGATCACCTCTCCCCAAGATGT
This sequence comes from Bacteroidota bacterium, assembly GCA_039820545.1. Taxonomy (GTDB): domain Bacteria; phylum Bacteroidota; class Bacteroidia; order J057; family J057; genus JALEFZ01. The sequence continues at coordinate 2,882 of JBCBPW010000171.1, forward strand.
GGCTCGTGCTTTCGGAAGATGCTACCAAGCCATTAATAACAAAACTAAAAATGCCTATCCAGCCAACTATAAAAGATCAAGAGACCTCCGAAGAAGACTTCCCTTCAACAACAAGAAGGGTCACGCTGACAATGCTTTCCTCAACTCAACCTTTTCATTGGAAGAAATGCTATCCCAATTACAGCTATGCAAAGACACCTCCCCAGGTCTTGATGATATTACTGTATCTATGATCAGCCATCTACCACAAGACGTTCTTCCCCTGCTATTGGATGCTCTCAATGCACTCTGGCAGTCAAAGCAAATTCCAGACAGTTGGTTGAAAGAAATTAAGCTGCCTTTCTTGAAACCTGGTAAAGACCCACAACTAGCAGAAAGCTACAGACCAATCTCCCTTACAAGCTGTGTATGTAAGCTATTCGAGAGAATGGTCAACCATAGACTTATGTGGTTCCTCGAGAAAAATGACCTCCTTTGCGGCCAACAATCAGGCTTTAGGAAAAACAAGTCAACAATGGACGCCCTCATTCAACTTAAAGATCATATCGAGAGAGGCTTCAATGAAAGAAAGCACACTACAGCAGTCTTCTTTGACTTGGAGAAGGCTTATGATACAGTCTGGCGAGAAGAAATTCTTAATAGTCTTCACCATATGGGACTGAGAGGCAATCTACCCACCTTCATTCAAAACTTCCTCTCCAATCGAGAATTTTGTGTTAGAGTAGGTCCACATCACTCTAACTTCTTAAAACAAGAAGAAGGCCTGCCACAGGGAAGCGTTTTAAGTGTCACCTGCTTTGCTGTGGCGATAAACGACATCGCGAGGCAGGTAAGCGCAGAAGTTAAATGTGCCCTATATGTGGATGATTTTACCATATTCCTCTCTGCAAGAAATGAAAATCACTCAAATAGAGTTCTACAAAACACTATTAATAAGATAGTAGAATGGTCGAAAACTAAAGGACTCAAGCTCTCCTCAGAAAAAACTGTCACGGTCAAGTTTGAAAAACGTAGAAAAGGCAATGAACCAGCACTTAGTTTGTATAACACAGCAATACAAGTTTGCGAAAGCACCAAGTATTTGGGCATTATAGTGGACAAGAGGCTTTCCTGGAGGCAGCATGTGGAACACCTTAGAACCAAATGCACTCCTGCCGTCAACCTCATCAGGCACCTCTCACATCTTTCTTGGGGAGCAGACAGATATACTTTGAAGCACCTTTATTCAACCTTAGTACAATCTAAACTAGATTACGGAGCCCATATCTACGGTTCTTCAAGACCTAGAATCCTAGACCGTCTCAATCCAATTCAAAATGCATGCCTCAGAGCCTGCTCAGGGGCTTTCAAATCTTCCCCAGTGGCCAGCATGTGTGCAGAAACAGGCATACCACCCCTTAACTATTCTAGAGATTTTTTGTCCCTGAAGGTTCTCTTCAAATCCATGGCTCACCCTAATTCCCCAACCCATAACGCCATAGTTGGGAACTCTCAAGAAAACCCACCGCCATTTATGGAGCGTGCACAGGCACTGTTAACAGAATATCAAATCTCAACCCCCAAAATTTGGGCATGTACCACCCCAGAGGACCCTCCGTGGACAAAGCCCACTTTTGAGCTGTGCCCATTTACTGAGAACACTAAGAAAAACAAATCGGAAGTGTTGATCCGTTCAGAGTTCTTGGCTCATCTCCAAAACCATCGTACGGACTTTATCTTCACAGACGGATCCAAAACGGACATGCATGTGGGGTTTGCTGCCATATTACCAAACAAAATTCTAAGTGGCAGACTTCCAAAAGAAGCGTCAATCTTCACAGCGGAGCTATATGCTATCAGAGCAGCCCTGACGGACATAACATCTAACAACGACCAAGGAGATCACTTTACCATCTTCTGTGACTCGCAAAGTGCTATCTTTGCCCTAAACAACAAGAAGCCAACTCCTCTGGTTGAGGAAATATCCAAGATCCTAAGAAAAGCCAAGACCCTGAACATGAGCGTTGGTGTGTGTTGGGCACCTGGACATGTGGGCATTAAGGGAAACGAGGAGGCAGATGCTGCTGCCAAGGAAGCCTCAACCAATGACAACCTTCCAGTCATTAACAGCCCAATTCCTCACACTGACATGAAGAGACCCATAAAGGAAGCCATAATGAAAGCTTGGCAAAATAAATGGGCTAACCTTGGCCAAGAAGGCGCAAAACTACGCGAAATAAAACTTGACATCAGTGAGTGGAACTCTTCTTACCACAAAAATAGAAGAGTGGAAACCACCATCTCCCGACTCAGGATAGGTCATACTAACCTTACCCACTCTCACCTAATGCAAGGCCAAGCAAACCCTCCAGAATGTGAAATGTGCAATCAACCAATCACAGTAAGGCACATCCTTCTTGAATGCAGGAAATACACAACCATCCGTAACAAATATTTTGCCAACCCTACTTTAACAACCATGCTTGGTAACACCATGGACTTTTCAGCTATTAAGCTGATAGCTTATTTGCGAGAAACTGATCTCTTATCAAAGATATAACGTATAAGCTACTCCCGTAAACTCAAATTAACCTCCTAAAGCTATGCTTTTAATTGGCCTTTTGGCAACACTTTCCATCCCTTAGCCCCCATCTCCCCCGCACCTCCCATACTGCCCACTCCTCCTATCTCTCCTTTTCCCGGGAAGAAGCGCTTAGATCGCATTCCCTTCTCCTCCTGTCTTCAATCAATCAATGTCATCAGTATTTTAACCAGTGACCGAGATATTTTTCTTTTTTACATATTTCAAATTATTATTTCATGGTTTTTCAATAAGTTTTATCTTGCTTTCCAAAGTTTTAGCATTGTTTTTTTTTTTTTGTAG
>JBCBPW010000172.1:0-5695 GCA_039820545.1 Bacteroidota bacterium
ATGCGTTCATTGAGTGCTTTGATATTTTTGTGAAGCGCACCTAGCTCCAGAATGGTCTGCAATTCTTTAGCCTGTATTTGTAAGCTGTCCCTTTCCTGATAGGTTTTCTCGATGCGTTGGAAGGTTTCTCTTTTCTTATCAAAATCTTGCTTGCGTTTTTCTTGATCTTCTCTTAGGGTCTTAACCTTCTTTTCAGACGCTTCTACTTGCTGTGTTAGTTTATGGTATTCTTTGAGGCGCGCGTCAAATTTCTCCAGGCATAGGATATAGGTTTTCAGTCTTTGACGGCGTGCTTCAATCTCAGGTTTATTTTCCCGCAACCCTTTGTGCGTCTCTTCAAGCTGAGCTTGCCGGGCAAATTTTTCTTGTAGCTGGCGCATTTGTTCCTGCTTTTGAAGCATGGTTTTCAGCTCAGCTTCTGCCAGTTTTTGTTTTCCCTGTAGCGATTGGATCTCTTGATTTTGTGCCTCTATGACTTTCTGAGTCACAGCTTGGTATTGAAGGAGACGAGCTTCAGTTGCACCTAAGTCAACATTATTTTTCTCCTTTAGCGATTTTACCTTCGGAGCAAGATCAAATCTTTTGAGATCAAAGATTTGTTCTAGCATCTCACTACGCGCAGCATCTTTGAGATGGATAAATTCCTGGAACTTTCCCTGAGGAATAATGATGGTTCGCTTGAAATTATCGTAGGTCAGTCCTACTATTTTTTCGACTTTGGGAGACTCTAATGGAACCCATTCTGTTCCTATTTTTTGATAATAATTACGCTTAAGTGGTTGTGTTTTTTCAAAAACTTTGTTGTTTCTCTTACCTTCTACTGAAAATCGGTAAACATCACCTTGTTCGCTATTCGCAAATTGAAAATCAATATATAAACGCTTGGATTTCAGGTTCATCATCTGATAGGCCTTACTACCAGGGATGTCCCCTCCTAGGCGTTCGCTTTTGCCATAAAGACAGAAAAAAATGGCTTCGAGTATAGAGGATTTCCCACTCCCTGTGGCACCAAATATGCCAAAAACCTCCGCTTGGGTCAGTCGTTCAAAAGCGATTGTTTGGGATTTTTGGTAAGAATAAAACCCTTCTATGGTGATATTTATGGGGATCATATGTCGGTGTCTTCAGAGAGTACTTCTGCAAAAAGCTCGGTCAGTTCTTGATTGATTTCTTGTTTGTGTTTCTGACGGAAGAAATCCTTGAATAACTCTTCCATACTTTTACTTAAGTCGATTTCTTTACCTGAAGTAAACTTCATCAATTCGGGATCGGTAAAAGAAGGGATGATCCTCAGGATGCCATCGTGCATGTGATGGAGGGTTTTTCGGTCGATGGCTTCTAGGTGACGATCTGTCTTGAGGGTGAGTTCGACATAGGAATGGGGATGTGCGAGCAGCCATTCTTTGGCTTCTTCGATGCCGTGGCAAGTCACCTGGAAAGTTGGCTTTCCGCTTTTCAGTTCGATGCTTTGCGTCGTGGCTACTTTCCCAGGCTGAGCCTCGATCAATATGACGTATTTTTGCAAATTGGGGTCATTGATGCTATAAGCCAAAGGACTGCTACTGTATGCAATTGGATAGGGCGATTGTTGAAGGAATCGCCTGCCATGAATATGACCGAGTGCTGCATATTGAATATCCGAAGGAAAATCAGAGGTAAAAATAGCATCGGCTCCTCCTAGGGTCAGAATGGATTTTTCTTCTTCATCCTCCCATTCGTGAATGTCATCTCCTCCATCCGACACGAATAAATGTGTCATCAGCATATTCACGCCCTCTCCATCGCAAAATGTGGAGGCAAGATGCTGCCAGTGTTCAGTGAGGACTTTACGCATCTGCTTTTCAGGCTCTTCATTTCCCAAATACTGCTTCAGGCGTGCCTCATTTGCATATGGCGTCGAAATGAGGCGAAGTGGATAGCTATAATTGGGGAGGTCTAGCTCTATAAATCCGGGAGCAGATCGTAGGACCTTGATGCCTCCTTCGATTTCGAAGGGTTTGACTTCTGAGTGTGGATAGCCTGTCAGGATGATGCCACAGGCGCGAGCCAAAGGATCTGGTGCTTCGATACGATCGGGAGAGTCGTGATTTCCTGCGATGCCGATGACTGCCCGTTGTCCATCTTTTGCCAGTTTTTTTAGCGTGAGATAAAATAGCTCGATGGCTTCTATAGAGGGATTGACCGTATCGAAGAGATCCCCTGCGATGAGAATGACATCCACAGATTCACGATCTGCTAGGGTACAGATTTCCTCTAAAACAGCTTTTTGCTCAGGTAATCGTGAAAATGGCCCCAACTTCTTCCCCAAGTGCCAGTCGGCTGTATGTAGAATTTTCATAACTTCTCGTAGAAATATTCGCTTACAAGCACTTTACTAAATTAGCGAGGAAAAGGGGGAAAGGCTAATAGATTGAGAGGAAAGGAGGAGTCAGATGATATTTGGGGAAAATATTAGAATACATATGCGATTGAGAACCTCAGGCTAGGACGATCCCATTTTAAGATATGACTTGACGCTTGGTTAAATAGATCTAAGACTTAGTTTTATGGCTCGGGAGAGCCTTTAGATGTATTTCAAACTTGCTGGCTCAAGATGATTAATTAAGTATAATCTTTTGAGGTTGAAAGTGCTTTTTCGATGTTTCTACACCATTTACAGATGTATTGCTCCTCTGGTTCCTCCAATTTTCTATATCTTGAAATCTAAAAGTCATGGCATATCCCATCGCCTTATTTGTATGATGGAGGCTGACCATGTCCTTCGCTTCTATGATTACCACGAATCCTTTCAATCCTACATTATGAAAAGAATTATTTTTGCCATTATTATCAGTGTCTTTATGCTGTGGTTGGCTGGCTGCCAAAGCTCCCAACCTGCGCTGAAACAATATTCTATCGAACAATTCTACCAAAATATCAATATTGGTGGGGGGAGTTTTTCGCCTGATGAATCCAAACTATTGGTCCAAAGCAATGAGTCAGGCATCTACAATGTATATGAAATTGATATTGCTTCAGGAGCAAAGAAGCAGCTCACACAGTCTACAAAAGAATCTTTTTATGCAGGTTCTTATTTTCCGAACGACGAGCGTTTTCTTTATATCTCAGATCAAGGTGGAAATGAAAACTACCAGATCAGTATGGTGACACCTGAAGGAGAGACGACTGTCTTGACTCCTGCAGAAAATTCGCGCAGTATGTATCGTGGCTGGAGCCGTGACCAGCAGCAGATGTATTTTCAATCGAATCAACGAGATCCTCGCTTCATGGATCTGTACAAAGTTCCCGTTAGCTCGATAGGTGGAGAAATGGCACCTGAGGTGATGTATCAAAATGAAGATGGGCTAGACGCTTCGTCGATTTCTCCAAATGGACGCTACATCGCGCTGACGCAGACAGTCACCAACGCCGACGGCAAGATGTATCTCTATGATACCGAAAACGGAAGCAAGACAGACATCAGTGAGCATGAGGGAGATGCGACGTACAGCCCTCAGTTTTTCAGCCTAGATAATCAAACGCTCTTTTATCTCACAGATGAGGGATCTGATTTTGTCTATCTCGCCAAACGAAATCTTGAGACAGGAGAAGTAGAGACCCTATTCCAGCCTGAGTGGGATGTAGCCTATGCCTATCATTCATGGAACGAGAAATATCGCGTCATTGGTGTCAACGAGGATGCTCAAACTCAGGTCACCATCACGGATCTTGCTACAGGCTCTAATGTGGAGCTTCCCAGCATTCCAGGAGGAAGTATCACATCGGTTCGCATTTCCAAGAGTGAAAAAATGGCGCGTCTGATGGTCAGCACGTCTGCCTCGCCGAGCAATATGTACATTTACAACTTTGAGACGAAAGAGTTGAAGAAGCTGACCAATACCCTGAATGCGGAGATCAATGCAGACGATCTAGTTGAAGGAAAAGTGATTCGCTACAAGTCGTTTGATGGTGTAGAGATCCCTGCCATCTACTATCAACCTCAGCAAGCTTCAGAAGGTAACAAGGTTCCTGCACTAGTTTGGGTGCATGGGGGACCTGGCGGTCAGTCCAGATTGAGTTATTTCCCCTTGGTCCAATATCTCGTCAACCATGGGTATGCTGTATTGGCTGTCAACAATAGAGGAAGTAGTGGATATGGAAAGAAATTTTTCCATATGGACGATAAGAATCACGGAGATAAGGATCTCAAGGATTGCATAGCCGCTAAAGACTTCTTCCAGTCCACAGGTGTGATCGATATGGACAGGGTCGGAATCATCGGAGGATCTTACGGAGGATATATGGTCATGGCTGCACTGACTTTTGAGCCAGAGGCCTTCAATACAGGTGTGAATATTTTCGGTGTGACCAACTGGTTGCGTACGCTGAAGTCTATTCCTCCTTATTGGGAGAGTTTCCGCAAGAGTCTGTATGATGAGATGGGTGATCCGAATACGGACGATTCCGTTCGTTTGTACAACATTTCCCCGCTATTTCACGCTGAGAATGTCACCAAGCCCTTGATGGTTTTGCAAGGAGCCAATGATGTTCGTGTATTGCCAATAGAGTCAGATGAGATCGTAGAAAATGTCAAGAAAAATGGAGTCCCTGTGGAGTATGTAGTATTTGATGACGAAGGACACGGATTCAGGAAGAAAGAAAATGAGATCGAGGGCTATGGGAAGATCAAGGTCTTTTTAGATCAGTATTTGATGGGAGAAGGGAAGTAGTGTTTCAAATTTATAGAAGAGAATCGGATAGCTTTCATACGAGGGTTATCCGATTTTCTATTGTAAAGCTTTTGGCATTTTCTTTACAAGTATAGATTCTATTGTAAAGAAAATTGTGTTTTCTTTACAATAGAAGTTTCATGAGTAAAGGAAATAGTAAAAATCTTTACAATAACCCAACTAATTATGTGGACTCCCCAGATGCTCCCCCCCACAGATAATATTGAAACTAAGCGTATACTGAAAAGTCTTCCAAAGGCTCATGCAGCCTTAGCAGAACTTAAGGGAATCGCATTAAGTATCCCCAATCAGAATATTCTCATCAATACGCTTGGACTTCAGGAAGCAAAAGATAGTTCCGCGGTAGAAAATATCGTTACGACACATGATGAACTATATAAATCTGAGTTGAATTTAAAGTCTATTCAGAGCTTAGAGGCAAAAGAGGTTCAGAATTATATAGGAGCACTTAAGAGAGGTTTTGAGTTAGTATCGAAGAGAGAAATATTGACTTCCAATATGATTTTGGAGATCCAGGAGATTTTGGAGAAGAATCAAGCTGGATTTCGAAAACTACCAGGTACGGCATTGAAGAATGCCATTACAGGTGAAACTGTTTATACCCCTCCTCAGGATTTTGAATCGATAAATAGCTTAATGACAAACCTGGAAAAGTTCATGAATGAACATGAGTTAAGCGATCATGACCCTTTGGTGAAGATGGCCGTGATACATTTTCAATTTGAAAGTATACATCCATTCTACGATGGAAATGGACGCACAGGTAGAATTATAAATATTTTGTATCTCATACTTTGCGGACTGCTCGATCTTCCGATTCTATATCTAAGTAGTTATATCATCCAACATAAGGGAGATTATTATCGACTGCTACAAGATGTGAGAGACAATCAAAACTGGGAGGATTGGATACTTTTCATGATCAGAAGTGTCGAAGAAACTTCAATTAAGACAATCCAGCTCAT
>JBCBPW010000173.1:0-5491 GCA_039820545.1 Bacteroidota bacterium
TGGCTGCTTGAACTGTATTGGTCTATCCTGAGTATACAGCAAGGAGACACCCATATTTATAGAGAGCTGGAATCATCGGGTTTCTTCGCAGTCAATGAAATCCTACGCTTTATTTTTTACGGAGTCCTCGGCTTCTTGGCGATTCAGTTTTTGGCGAAAGCCCAACATCCACATAAGCCCAGCACAAGAGAGAAGAGCAATAGGCAGTGGTTGATGCTACTGACTAGGGTATTTATTGCCTATGTCCTGCTCAATCTATTGTTGACATGCATAGTCTTTCTACTAACCCCTACACATGTGATTACCCTATATTCTTTTTATTTGACATTTTTCACCAATACCCTTTTGATCTATTGGATTGGCTTCATGGGATTTCGGAAGCCTAATATACTGTTTGTCACATATACACTTGAGAAGAAGGCAAAAGGAGAAAAGTATGATCTAATTGAGGAAAAGCTCGCCCAACTCATGGAAGTAGAGGAGCAGTTTAAAAGTCCTGATTTTTCGCTGTCCAAACTGGCCCTTTTGTCAGGTGTGGCAAGCAAGGAGCTGTCTGATCACATCCATACACACCATAAATGCAATGTCTCTACCTACATCAACACTTATAGAGTGGAAAAAGTAAAAGCCCTTTTGGATAGTCAAGCTTTTGGACACTATACCTTGGAAGCCATCGCGCAGGAAGCAGGTTTCAAATCCAAGTCTTCCTTTCATGCCATTTTTAAGCAGTATACCTCCCTGACACCCACTCAGTACAGAAAAAGAGAAAGGTAATTTGTCCAGAAATCTTCTTTTAGGACTCCAATCCTTTCATTTACAGTAATTTGACAAAAAAGACTTCCTATCATTGACCCAACAAAAATAAATGAAGATGAAGTCACTTTTGATCATAGTTACCCTTGTATCTTGTCTCACTGTATCGCTACAGGCACAGGCGCAAAACCTTACACAAACAGACAGTATCCACATTTTTTCCGATAGTTTGTTTCAGGCTCTAAAAGCCAGATACCTAAAAAAAGCGGCGGTGTCAAACTGGGACGAAATCCAAGTCCGATTTGAGGAAGAAGCCTCTACCTATCCAAACTTTGCAGAAGCATTACAAGCATCGAGAAATGTGTTCGATAGCATCGGATGTAGCCATTGTATGCTCTTCTTTGGGGAGCAGCACTATCCTGCTTCACAGCGGCCTTTGTTGTATGAAGATTACAGCGAGCAGTTTGTAAGAAAATATCAAAGTGGAACCCCATTTTCGGTTTCTCTACTGGACAATCAATATGGATACATCCTCCTGCCTGGGATGCTTTTCCTGGATCTGCCTAAGGATTCCCTCAATCTGAAGGCCCAAAAGATGTACGATCAGATCATTGAATTGGATAAGGAACACGAACTCAAAGGCTGGATCATAGACCTGAGGTTCAATATCGGGGGCGATGCATATTTGATGTTGGCAGCACTCTACCACTTTTTAGGGGATAAGATTGTCTACAAAGAACTCGACGTGGAGAGAGAAACCGTCGCATTGAACCAATTAAAAGATGGAAAATTCTATTCTGGAGAAGATCTAAAAATGGAGTTATCCTCCTTTGGTCAGTCCGATCTCAGGACGCCTGTGGCGCTCATTACGGGAAACTGGACGGCGAGTGCGGGCGAGTGTGTCCTCCTGGGGTTTACAGGGCGTGAGAATGTCATCCGAATAGGAGAACCTAGCTACGGTTTTACGACAGGAAACGGACTGTTTGAGCTCCCCTTTCAAGTAAAGGCCCCTTTGACCACATGTTATATGGCAGATATGAATGGGAATTATTCGGAGAATTTCCAACCAAATATTTTCATCAAGCAGAAGGACAACTTTGATGATTTGATGGAGGATCAAAATATCATGGAAGCGATTAAGTTTATTGAATCGAAGGTTGAGTAGATGTAAAAAGGTTTCTCAAAAGTTCTACAGCATATGCATAGCCCCCATACCTCTTGGTGGCTATGCACGTTTGGACACAGCTAACATATTACACCATTTCCGAAGATTCCCATTTTCTTTATTTTCTGATGTCTTAATTATCTTTTGTTAAGCCATTTTACGAGGGCAAATGCATAATTTGTACTTGTTCAGTAAGAGATTGTATGCACACCCTAAAGTGGAAAATAACCTCGTGAACCACTGGCTTCATTCATGTTCTGCATACCGATCCTCATTAAATCGTCTGACCAATATACTTTGCATCACAATGAGTAAAAGGGTTCTCTACATCATCATTGGCATACTTGCTACACTTTTAGTTGTGGTGATCATGCTGCCTTCCATCCTGCAATCTTTGGGTTTTCATCCTGAATATGACGGACAGGAATTCGATCTAAAAGGTAAGAAAGCACTCGTCGTCACAACGAGCCATGGGGTATTGAATAAGCCAGGTGAAACTGAAGGTCCTGCGACAGGTGTATTTGCCTCTGAGATGACCATTCCCTACTACGAATTCTTTGACGCCCATATGGATGTAGATGTCGCAAGTATCCAAGGGGGAGAGATTCCCATAGATCCCTTTTCCTTCCGAAGGGTACTGAGATCCGATCAGGACAAGCGATACCTAGAAGATGAGGTTTTTCAGACTAAGGTAAAAAACTCCATTCCAGTAGAAAGCATCGATTTCAAAACGTACGATGTGGTATTCTTTGCAGGGGGTTGGGGCGCAGCCTACGATATGGCTTCAGATATGATGGGGGAGAAGGTATCAGAGGCGTATTACAACTCAAAGGTGCTTTTTGGGAGCGTCTGTCACGGGGCACTGGCCTTTACAGAGGCCAAAGACAGTGCAGGAGAATACCTAGTAAAAGGTAGAACGATGACAGGCGTAACGCAAAAGCAGTTGCAGCAATTCGGCATCGAGTTTACACCAAAGCATCCAGAGGAGGAGCTGAAGAAAGCAGGAGCTAATTATCAAGCCAATCATAAGAGAGTAGATCCGTTTGCCACCCTGACAGTCATAGATGAAGAAAGACGCTTTATCACTGGACAAAATCAAAATTCAAGCCACGAAACGGCGCAATTGATCATGCTCGTACTCAATGAATAACAGAATTGATGATGCGTTTTTCCATTCATTTCCTCACCATTTTATTCTTCCTCATAGGCTCCCATGCGACCATTTTGGGACAGCAGACAGTCGATGATTCCAAACCCAATATCGTTTTATTGTTGGTAGATGATTCTGGGCTGATGGATTTTGGTGCCTATGGCGGAGAGGCCCATACCCCCAATATCGATCGATTAGCCAAGAAGGGGATGATGTTTACCAACATGCATGCCTCGCCTGCCTGTGCGCCTTCGAGGGCCATGTTGATGACAGGGTCAGACAGTCACATAGCAGGAGTGGCCAATTTGCCAGAAATGCTCCCCAAGGAGTATCAGAGCAAACCAGGATACGCAGGGGTGCTGAATGATCGTGTGCAGACCATCGCTACCCGTCTCAAAGAAGCCAATTACAATACCTACGCATTGGGAAAGTGGCACCTAGGACACGATGAGAAGACCCTGCCTACCAAGCGAGGATTTGACCGCTCATTTATTTTGGGAGCTTCTGGTGCCCACAATTTTCAAGCACAGGGATATCTTCCTATGAAGCCCATGGCACATTGGTATGGCGATGGAGCAGAGGTTGATTTGCCCGAAGACTTTTATTCTTCCAAAACCTATATCGACAAAGCGATCTCATTTCATCAAGAGGAGCAAAATAAAGATCGGCCTTTCTTCTCCTATATTGCCTTCCAGGCCATACATGCACCGATTCAAGCACCCAAGGAGTTCGTCGCTCCCTACAGGTCTACCTACAAAGCGGGATGGGATCACCTCCGCCGCAATCGCTTTGAAAAAGCAAAAGCGCTAGGATTCATCCCCCAAAAAGCCGAGTTGAATAATGTTTTTCCTCAATTCAGAAAGTGGGAGGAACTCAGTGAGGAAGAACAAGCCATCTATGTCCTAGATATGGCAGTAGTGGCAGGAATGATAGAAGCGATGGACTATCATATAGGACGTTATATCGACTACCTGACGGAAGCAGGACTGATGGAAAATACCCTCTTCATTGTCACCTCCGACAATGGTCCTGAAGGGGCTGATTATCATAATACCGTATTCAAGTGGGCCCAAAGGCAGGGATACCATCGTGATTTTGATAAGTTGGGGGACAAAGGATTTTATGGTGCCCATGGACCTGAATTTGCCCATGCGATGTCTTCCCCTTTTTCGTACTTCAAGTACTATACAGGTGAAGGTGGTTTGCGTGTCCCCTTCATCATGAGTGGGAGGTCCCTACCTGAAAATACTCAAACCGATGCCTTTTGCTTTTTCACAGATGTCGCTCCTACGATTTATGACCTAGTTGGGCTTTCTCCCTCTGCCAAGGAGGGATACGCACCGATCACAGGCAAGAGCATGTTGCCTCACATCATAGATTCCAGTCAAGCCATTTACAAAAAAGGGGAAGGGGTAGGCTTAGAATCAGGCAATAGTTCGGCTTACTTCTTAGACGGATATAAGATTGTCAAAAATAATATACCCTACGGAGACAACGATTGGCACTTGCACTACTTACCAGATGATCCTGGGGAAATCTATGATCTCGCTTCCCAAATGCCCGATCTCTTCCAAAAAATGTTAGCAAAATACCAGACGTATGAGAAGACAGTAGGGGTAATCAAAATGCCTACAGGCTATTTTGCTGAAAGGGAGGTGGGAAAAAAGTCAGTTGTTGCGATGATCAAGCCGCTGCTACCTATAGGCTTCTTGCTCGTGCTGGGTACAGTTGGATTTTTCGTCTGGAGAAGAAGAATGCGAGCTTAAATCAGCCTACAATTCCTTATCTCTCTATTTCCTGGTATGCATCAAACTGAAGGGGGCCAGTTCTGTGCAAAGCAGGCAATATATTGGTTTACACTGTATGATTCTCTTTCGTTCGAGTATTAAGTAAGTGGACAGATAAAAAAGGGTTATGTATACTATAGCGTAGCTCCAACAAATAGCGCTAGTCCCGCAATTTTCATAACGGGAGAAAGATCTAAACAAGTCTTATCTACACGACACTAGATATGAGATTTCATCTCAGTTATACTGCTTTAGTTCCTTCCTCCTTCCCTACGGGAATGGTCGTCAGGATGACCATACTTGCGCTTTTCATTCGAGGCTACGCCTGCTCTATTATAACCTAATTTCTTGTGTCCAACTACTCAAGTAGGTGGACAGAGGAAAACGGGTTATGTAGCACACGCATTGAGCATGGGACTAAACTCTACATGCTATAAGATACTGTCCCTTCAGGACAAAGAACCAACCTTGAACCCTGAAAAGGTCTCACAATACCTCAAAGAGTGGCATGCTGTAAGCTAGTGGTTTCAACCCTAGACTACAGGATCATTTTCTAATACTCTATTCCTTATGTCCACCTACTTAAGTAGATGGACAGATAGGTTATATTGAATCTTGCCAGACCTTGACTATTAG
>JBCBPW010000174.1:0-5416 GCA_039820545.1 Bacteroidota bacterium
AAATGTCTTTCCGTTGAATTCTTTCCAGAATTCTAAGTTCTCCAAAACAAACCCTTTGCCCCTTAAATTTTCATCTCTGGGATCAGAACTCAAATAGTCCTTCCCTAAAATAAAATCTCTAATGGTGCTAAGACGTTGTAGTCCATCTACTACCGTAAAATTTCCTTTTTCATCAGATGAAACATAGAACATAGGGAGCGGAATCTTCAACATCAAAGATTCAATCAATTGAGATTTTCTTGTTTTATTCCAAACTTCATCTCTTTGAAAGTCAGGATTTAGATTTATAGTTCCCTGAATAAGCCTCCTCAGGCAAGTTTCCATGGGGATTGGCTTGGTTTGGATAGAGATCTCATCAGGATTAAAAGGATCGCTTTCGCTTTCCAAATCTGAAATATCATATTCAACACCTTCCGCCTCTCTTGCCTCAATTTCTTTCAGTTCTTCTTCTTGGAACTGATTTTTGAAATCTACTGAGTAAAATTGCTCTTGCCCCATTTCTGTTTCCATAGGATGAAATTAATCAATTTACCTTTATCTTTCCCGTGACTGCCTGGTCAATGAGGATGGATTTATATTCTTTGAGTTTTTGAATGATATCTAACTGTGTCTTTATCAACCCCTCAAATCCCGAAGTTAAGGATTCACAATAATTAACTATTTCATTCTGAACCTCCAGAGGAGGAACGAGGGATTTGACATCATAAAAGTTTTGATTAGAAAGATTTTGGAGACCGATTGTCATACCGTTGGAAGCCCCTGCATAAATAATTTTATAATAGTCAGTATGATACAATAATTCATAATACTTTGTATTCACAAAACTTGATGGTTCAAAAACTCCATAATGAAAGGTTACTAATCCTCTATAGTTTGACCTAAAAAATACACCTAAATGTCCTTTAAACCTATTCACCACTAGATCACCTGATAAACAAAGTTTAAAATTATTTCTATGAGCAGGAGCTAAGGATCGTTCTTTCATTTTGTCAGAAGGAATAACACCATCTACCTGAGAGAGCGAAAGAGACAACTCACTTTCTTTAAAATCATATCTATTATTTTCTCTAAATAGTCTTCGATTATACACCAATTCCCAATCCTCTGGCACCTCACCGATCCATTCCACCCCGCTGTCTTTCATTTTGGCTTGGGGATCGAGGCCTTTGGTGACGGCTTGCTGGATGATGATCTGCTGACGCTCCTTGAGTAGCTCGATGAGGCGCTCCTTCTGGGCGATGGCCTTGTCGATCTGGGCGCACTTCTGATCCAAAAAGCGAGCGATGACCTGCTGCTCGGGAAGAGGGGGGAGGATAGTAATAGCATCTTGAATTGAGCCATGTGATATACCATATCTTGTAATTCCATTAGCCTTTACACTTAATTGCCACCTTAAATGCCTACTCTGAAAAAGTCTATTTAGGAATGGACCATGAATGGATACTTGGGGTCTAAGTATTGCTAAATGGTATCCACATATCAAATCCTCGGCTTCATATTTTACAATAGAGGGTACCCCAATTTCTTTCCAATCTTCGGAATCTTTAGTAATAATGACATCATCATACCTTATTCTGAATTTTTCTATTTCATGCTTCGATGCTGTTGCTTTCATAAATGAAAGCCCGCTATGAATGGCATCATTTTTAAATACGTCTACATAGTTACACAGTCTTACAGGCTCTTCTAGTTTCTTTGTAAGCTTATCTACATTACTTACGAGCATTTTGACTACATTTTTTATTCTAGAAACCTCCCAATGCTCAGGCACCTCCCCGATCCATTCGACCCCAGAATCTTTATACACCTCATATCTTTTAAACGGCTGCTTTTCTATCGTATATTCCATTATCCCATGTTTAGAATTTCCCGAATCAGACCCTCACTTTCTTCCTCTAGCTGGAGGATCTCTGCGCTTACTTCCCCCAGGTCTCTGAGTGGCTTGTGTTGGTAGAAGTACTTATTGAAACTGATTTCATAGCCAATCTTGACGCTGTCCAGGTTGATCCATGCTTCCTCCACATGAGGTTTGACTTCACGCAAGAAGTATTCGTGGATAGATTCCTTCAAGGGAATGTTTTCGCTGTCGCGCAGGTCCGTTTCCGTTTCATACGTGATGAACTCCCCCATCGTCTCGGTCGGATAATAGCCAAAATCGGGTAAATCCGCTTCCAAACATCCGAGACGCAGCAAGAGGTTGTTGAGCTTGTCTCCTTGCAGTTTGAGCTTCTTGTCGATCACCTTGGTAGCGGACGCGTCATACCGGCTCACAGCTGAGAGGATGGCTTTCTTCTCGGGGGCTTTGAGCTTGAGCTTCATCTGCTTGAGCTGGGCATCTACACGCGCTTTGAATAAGTTGAAGTCGTCATAGATCTCCGTACCCATGGCCTTCATGAGGAGTTGGGCATATTCGAGGATTTCGCGTTGCTTCTGCCAGCTTTTGAGATTGAAGAGGGCTTTCTTCTGGCGATTGCTCAGATTCAGATCTTGTTCCTCACACCATTTTTTGAGGTCTTTTTCATGCTGGGAGAAATGGGTATAGATCTCTTCCCCATAGGCTTCCCAAGCCCATTGCATGGCTTCCCTGACGGAGCTATCAAAGCGCAGCTCTGCAATTCTTTCTTCTGTAAACTGTGCCTTGAGTCGCTTGGGACGCTCGATATTGACTTTATAGTAACCAAAATCTTCATTGTCAAATACCTTGGCTGCCAGCTCTTCATCAGCTTGTCTTTCGACCGCTGCCATCGTTAGATAAGTCTGGGTAATCTCCTGTATATGCTCAGGCGCAAACTCGCAGTTCTTATTGCCCAAGTTTTTCCGCAGCTTACGAAAACGCTGGCTAGCGTCGATGAGTTGGACCTTGCCTTTGCGCTCGGGCGTCTTTTGATTGCTGAGCAGCCAGATGTAGGTAGTGATGCCCGTGTTGTAGAAGAGGTTGTTGGGCATCTGGATGATGGCTTCCAGCAGGTCATTTTCGATGAGATAGCGACGGATATTGGACTCTCCACCCCCCGCATCTCCCGTGAAGAGGGAGGACCCATTATGAACCGAGGCTACACGAGAGCCAGCAGGAGACATGTGAAGCGGCTTCATCTTGGAGACCATCTCCATGAGAAAGAGGAGTTGACCGTCGGAGGAGCGAGGCGTCGCATCTTCTGTATGTGCTTCTCCCCAATAGTCTTTGAGCGGGAGTTTGAAGCGCTCGTCGATGACATCTTTCCCCTCCTTGATATACTTCAGTTCTGAACTCCATGATTTGCCATAAGGCGGATTGGAGAGCATGAAATCGAAATTTTTTCCAGCAAACTCATCGACGGAGAGCGTGGAGCCATTGCGGATGTTTTCGGGGCTGTTGCCCTTGATCATCATGTCGGACTTACAGATGGCATAAGTCTCGTCATTGACTTCCTTACCATAGAGATAGATGTCGCTATTAATGGCTTTGACGATGCCTTCCTCATCTTTGATGAAGTTTTGTGCCTCCGTGAGCATACCACCCGAACCGCAAGCGGGATCGTATATGGTCATGACTGGGGGCACTTGCTCCTTGATGGACTCGAAGATCAGGTGGACCATGAGTTCGATGACCTCGCGGGGCGTAAAGTGCTCTCCCGCTTCCTCGTTATTTTCTTCATTGAACTTACGGATGAGTTCTTCAAAGACATAGCCCATGCCTAGGTTGGTCAGCGGGGGGAGCTTACGTCCATCGGGATCGAACTTTTCTTCTGGGGTGAGGTTGATCCGCGGGGAGGTAAACTTCTCTAGCACATCGAGGAGGACATCCTTCTGAGCCATATGTCGAATCCGTGCCTTGAGGTTGAACTTCTGTATGATCTCCTTGACATTGGGGCTGAATCCATCGAGGTATTCCTCCATATTGGTTTGGAGGATCTGCTGGGAGTTGGTAGCAGTACTTTTGAGCTTTTCCAGCGTCCAGGTTGAGGTATTGAAGAATACATAACCTGAGGCATCCTGCATGCCTTTAAGGTCCCAATCGGGAGGGATAATATCGAGCTCTTTCTTTTGGAAGTCTACCTCTTCGAGGACGGCTTCTTTGGTAGGTTCGAGTAAAGCATCCAACCTACGCAGCACGACCATGGGTAGGATGACGTCGCGATATTTGCCTCGCACATATACGTCCCGCAAGCAGTCATCGGCAATCGACCATATGAAAGAGACGAGTTTGTTGTGCACGCTTGTATCCATGTAGTCCTGTAAATTCAGTGTGTGTAAAAAATGAAATGTGACTCAACTTACAGGATGAAGCGGGATAAAACAAAAGATGTATGAAACTTCCTTATCCGTTTTTCTGTGAGGGCTGGAGGAAAAGGGGCCATTCTATTACCTGACATCTCCCCCAAAAACAAAAATCGGCCTATACACTACGTATAGGCCGATTTTGTAAGAGCTGCTGCTCGGAAAGTGGAGACGGTGGGAGTCGAACTTTAAGTTTTACACACTGATAATCAGATAGTTACTACCCTCCTACCCTAGTAGGTATCCGTATCGGTAAAAGATGGAAATATTGATGTAATTCACTGAAAATGAGACTTGAAGGGATCTAAAATACCTTTATCAGATCTATCTCTAAGCCTGGGAATAAGGCTGTCATAAGCTTATTCTCGTCTGTGAGTGGTTGCTTTCCAATAAATGTTCCTTCCTGATTTCGCACATATCTAAGTAGGCTCGGATCAGAGGGATTGACCAACCAATATTCTTTCACCCCCGCTTCTTCATAGAGATTGAATTTTTCTCGCATTTCGTGACGAGTATTCCCAGAAGAGAGGACTTCCACTACGAGATCAGGGGCACCGTTGCATACTTGCTCATCCAACTTTGATTCATCACAAACGACACAAATATCAGGCTGAACAATGGTATCTCCATCTTGCGTATACAAACGAACATCAAAGGGTGCTACGAAGGTCTGGCACGAATGGTCTAATAGAAAGTGACCTATATAAACGTGGAGTCTGCTGACAATCTTTTGGTGGTAAACACTAAGCGCTGGTGACATCAACGCAATTTTTCCTCTGAGTAGCTCCAATCTTTCCTTAATTTGCCAACTCATATAGTCCGCAAATGTATAGACGCCATTGAGATCTAATTGAGAAAGATGGGTTATAGCCATTCGTTTGAAATATGAAACTTAATTAAATTTTTATTCTCGGTTTCAAAACTTCTTTAGCTGCCAATCAAAAGTACCTTACAGTCTATACTTTAAAACCACTCGGCTAAACTAAGTTCGTGTCTCTGAGCCAGAATCATTTATTTTTCGATACAAATATACGAAGAATCTGGATGAGGTTTTCCATTCTTATAGATAAACCTTTTGTAAAGATGTATTTAAGTAGTCAAGCAAAATAAATGATTCTGGCTCAGAGACACGAACTTAGTTTAGCCGAGTGGAGATCGA
>JBCBPW010000175.1:0-5199 GCA_039820545.1 Bacteroidota bacterium
CCTTTAATCCAATCTACACCTAGGCAGGACACTTACGCCGCACTGAAGACTTATGATGAAAGGATCTGTATTCTGTTTCTTATCTGTAAAAAACCCAAATCGAATGTTACTAAATCTTTTATGGCAGAAGTAGGCAATGATTTGGGAGTCTGGATGGTAAACCCATCTTTTGTGTAGATAAGGAGGGAGAGAGTCACCATCGTGATAATCCCACATTTCCACAGGACGATCTTTTGAGTCGTAACGATATCGATGCCTTGAGATCTGTTCAGTTTGGGTAACTCCTGTGAATTGCTTCCATATAGAATCCTGGATTAAGGAATTCTTGTAGTAGGTCAGGAACAGCGCCTGGGGTTTTTCAAATGGTGTTCCGTCTCTCCTCAAGTATACTAGGCGTCCCTTTTCATCGTACGTGCTATCCAAAAATATGCCTTCCTGTTGTTCTCGATACTTTTTTGCCCTAATCAAGTCTGCGGTATCCACCCTAAACTTCTCTGCAAGAGAGTCGTCGATATAATGGCGAGTATATGCTACCCCTAGCCGTTTCGCCATTTGTTGCCAAGTAAGGGTATCCTTTGCGGCCCAACTTGGGAAAGATTGTTCGTAGTCGAGGGTAGCTTGTACAAATGCATTCGGTGGCTGCTCAGGGCAAACAGGCCTAGGGGGTTGCTGTGATTTACATGCAGGAAAAAAACTGCTTAAGAGAATGATCCCTAAAAAAACTTTTTTAACAAAATCTTTTTTCGAGCTTATGGGAAGAGACGTATAAGCAAATGTGAATTTCATAGATGAGTTCTCTGTATTGGAGCATACTGTTAAAATAAAGCTAGTAAAAAAATCATCTAAGAGGGAACTGTTTGATTATATCTAAAATAGTTTCTATTAACTGTTATCCGTTTATTTCAATAGTTTCCTAATCCGATTGGGATGCCACCACCCAAAAAAACGTTGCTGGAAGGTTGCGAATGACTTTCCATGTTTACGCATTTCCTCTAGTGCTTCTTCAAAATGTTCCGCTTGAAGGAATGTGGCTGTAGCCTCCTGGGCCTGATATGTTTTTCCTTCAAATAAGTCTTCAACCTGTGCAAATAGCTTTTCCAGTTCATGCAAAGCACGCGTATGGGTTATTTGCCATTTTCCTAAGTTCATGTCCGATCGCCAAGGCAGTTTTACATTAGCAAAATCAAATGTCTTGATTCGTCCGATTTTCGCGAACTTATACATGAGGTCAAATGCAGGATCTTGTGCCTGTTTGCTGATCCCATTTTGCGCTTGATAAGCATCGCATCGAATGGCAAAGCTTCCCAGCTCCGAATAAAAAGCGTGAGGATAATCCATGTCCCTCAGACGCTGGACAAGGTTTCTTAAGTGTGTTTCGTAGGTGATGCTAGGGAAGGTTTGGGGATAAGCAAATGGAATTTCGAGTGCTTGTGTACCTGATTTTCTGCGGAAAAACTCGTGGATGTACCCCAAGAAGTCAGGCGAAAACTCAGACCCAGAAACCAGAGGAATGAGTTGCCCCTTTCTTTGGTCTGCTTGCATCAAACGGTCGGTTGCTTCATCCATGCAAATGTTGAATAACTGACTAAAAGGCATCGTAGGAGCTAAATTGAGTGGATGAATCGCTGCATAGGAAGGTAATTTGAAAGGCAAATGGATCGCTCCAAAGGGAATCAAAAATTCAACGGCATAGGGTAGGGGCTGACCTCCAAGCAAATCTTCTATGGCATCTGGGGAGGCCTGTATATCTCCAAAAAGGATGACGACCTGTTTCAATGCTTGAGAAGGAACGCTATCAACGATGCGAGGATGTATACGATATTTTTCGAGGTAGCTTTGATGGGCAAAAATGGTCATAACATCGTTTCTAATGAGGTATTTCGACTTTTTCGCTTAATCTTTCTACTAATGGCCACTGGGTAGGATGAATAAATACCTTGGCCGTTTCAAGATCCATCCATCTGCCTTCATCGATTTCAGGGAAAGCTTGCAATTGTCCAGAGCGTGGAGGCCATTCCATTTCGAAGGTATTAGATGATAATCCCTCTTCAGGATTCCAGCTTCCTTCAAAAGCCCAGACATGGATGATTTTCCTGCTACTCCTGTATTGCACTTGACCCAGTTCGATATAAGGGGAATGCGAATGAATGCCTGTTTCCTCCTCAAACTCTCGAATGGCCGTAGAAAGCAAGTCCTCATCTCCTGGATCTACCAATCCTTTGGGAACTCCCCAATGACCTTCTTGCCTCCGCTTATTGTAGGGACCTCCATGGTGGATCAGGAAGACCTCCAACTCGTCGTTTTGAATGCGATACATGAGCAATCCCGCACTGATTTTGGGCATAGCGAAAATTCTCTAGAATCTAAATATTTGCAAATATAGGGAGTCTATTTATAGTTTGAAGTACTTCCTATACTACAATATGGATTTATCCACATGCAAATTGTGGATAACCATGTACGAACGGCCCTATCTACTTGTAGATAAGCCATATAAATCCCCTTGTTGGCTTGTTTTATATGGGTAGGTGGTATAACTTGCGCCCGTTGAAAATTCATACACATTCGTTTCAAACAAAGTCTGTTTAGAATGTCAAATTCCTCAGTCAATAAAGGTTTAGTTTCTCAGGTTATCGGTCCTGTCGTTGACGTAGATTTCAGCGGAGAAGGATCTACCCTACCTCAGATTTTGAATGCCCTCGTCATCGAGCGCGAAGGCAGTGGTCCTCTTGTCATGGAAGTCCAGCAGCACCTGGGCGAGAATCGCGTGCGTGCCATCGCCATGGATGCAACTGACGGTATCCAGCGTGGGACAGTAGTCATCGACCAAGGTCGTACCATCTCCGTCCCTGTCGGAGACAATGTTCGCGGTCGCTTGTTCAACGTGATCGGCGCTCCGATTGATGGTCTGACCGTCCCAGAAGGAGAAGATTACTATTCTATTCACGCCTCTGCTCCCAAGTTTGAAGACTTGGCTGTAGACGTAGAGATGCTCGCTACAGGTATCAAAGTAGTTGATTTGTTGGCTCCTTATCGTAAGGGAGGGAAGATCGGATTGTTTGGTGGTGCAGGTGTAGGAAAAACCGTATTGATTCAGGAATTGATCAACAATATCGCACTGGCACACGACGGTCTTTCTGTATTTGCAGGAGTAGGGGAGCGTACACGTGAAGGAAATGATATCCTACGTGAGATGCTGGAAGCCAACGTAATCAAATATGGTGATGAGTTCATGCACGCCATGGAAGAAGGTGGATGGCCACTTGACAAAGTGGATTATGAAGCCATGAAGGATTCCAAGCTGACCATGGTATTTGGTCAGATGAATGAACCTCCAGGTGCCCGTGCCCGTGTAGCCTTGACAGGTCTTACGTTTGCTGAGTACTACCGCGATGGCAAGTCTACCGATGCTGCAGGACGTGACGTACTACTTTTCGTAGACAATATCTTCCGCTTTACACAAGCAGGTTCTGAGGTGTCCGCCCTTTTGGGTCGTATGCCCTCAGCGGTGGGTTACCAGCCTACGCTTGCTTCTGAGATGGGTGACCTCCAAGAGCGTATTACGTCTACAAAGCGTGGATCTATTACGTCTATCCAGGCCATCTATGTACCTGCGGATGACTACACGGATCCCGCACCTGCAACGACATTTGCTCACCTTGATGCAACGACCGAGCTTTCTCGTGCCTTGTCTCAGCTGGGTATCTATCCTGCGGTGGACCCATTGACTTCTACTTCTAAGATTCTGCAGCCAGACATCCTGGGAGATGAGCACTACAATGCGGCGCAGCGTGTGATTCAGATCCTACAGAAGTACAAAGAGTTGCAGGATATCATTGCGATCCTTGGTATGGACGAACTTTCTGATGAAGATAAGTTGGTTGTGGCACGTGCACGTAAAGTGCAGCGTTTCCTTTCGCAGCCATTCTTCGTAGCGGAGCAGTTTACAGGTATCCCTGGACAGTTCGTATCTATCGAAGATACCATCAAAGGATTTAACATGATTGTCGATGGTGAACTAGATCACCTTCCTGAGCAGGCGTTCTACCTCAAAGGAAACATCGACATGGTGATTACGGATGGCGAAAAACTCTTGTCTGAAGCTTAATAAGCCTTAACGCTATGAATGCATTCAATCTGGAAATTGTAACGCCTGACAAGCAAGTCTTCTCTGGCAATGTCCAAAGTGTACAGGTTCCTGGTGCGCAAGGCAGCTTTCAGATCCTTTACAATCACGCCCCTATCATCTCCACGCTCGGTCGCGGCAAGGTCAAAGTCGTCGAAGAGAATGGAAATGAATTGACCTACAACACACAGGATGGGGTAGTGGAGGTTTTGAAAAATAAAGCGATCGTACTAGTCGAACGTATTTTGGATTAATGGGAATATTCCTTATTCTTATATAAGAAAATATACTGTGTTTGTTTGTTGTGAAAGGGGCCAGTCCATCAGGGCTGGTCTTTTTGTATGTCTAAGGGAATCGTAAATAAAAAACGCCAGACCCATATGGATCTGACGCCTGTTATACTACTACTACTACTACGAATTTTTACTAGGCATCGCTAGATTTGCGACGACGCGTTGTCTTTTTGGGAGCAGGAGCTTCCTCTACCTCTTCAGCTGCGGGAGCCTCTACTACTGCTTCTGCAACAGGTGCTGCTGGTTCGTCAGGAGTATCAATGCCTAACTTAGCCTCAATTGCATCCAAACGGCTTACGAGTTGCTCGTATTGATCTTGGTCGATGAGACGAGGAAGGTTGACAGACTCTGTAAACTTATCGACCATTTCCTTTACGCGAGACTCGACGTCAGAACGGCGGTTGTCTACATCTTCTACAAAATCGTTCACGATCTTCTTTCCTTCGTCTTTGGATACTTTTCCTTGACCTACGAGATCATCAACTGTCTCCTGGAGTTTCTCTGCTGTCATCGCTACAAGCCCTACCCCTGTGTACAAAAATTTCTTGAATAGATCTTCCATGATATGTTTTGGTTATAATGTTTCGAATTCGTTTACACTTTTTGTATTGCATGTAAGATGCCAATTGGCAAAAGTGTCAAAGTAAGCCTTTATTTGCTATTAAAAATACTTTTTCATGACGATGAGTATCTGCCAAACATGTCGATTGCTATTAAAAATTCTTTTTATTATTTAGAAATGATGAGATTCTCAGTTTATGCATACTCGCAATCTATCAT
>JBCBPW010000176.1:0-5040 GCA_039820545.1 Bacteroidota bacterium
TTCATACATGTTAAATGTAAGGAGTCTGAAATATCCGTCTTAATTAAGGCATCCTCCCATCATTTGTTCAAAGTCCATAAGCATATAACCTATTGTTCTCTGTTAATCTCCGAGCATTAGGTATTCATCTCATACTTAATTTTCCCTTCGCTACTATGGAAAAGTCTGTTGCTACAGAAGCCCTCAATCCAGTTGAAAAACTAACTTTACTTCGAGAAGAACTGAGCTATGCCAATTTTGAAGAATCGCTACATCAGATCATTGAATTGATTCCAGAAGGCTCCTATGCCCTAGCGGAAATCCTCCATGCGGTTCTAGCCAGTTTTATAGAAAGAGGAGAGCAGTGGTTTGAACCCAATATATCTACAACAAGGAGTCTTTTACAATCAGTCACCACTACCCCCAACCATTATGCTTTACAGTTTCTTCGGGATGCACTCACGGAAGGTAAAGATGCGTTTGTCTGGGAGCACATTCAGGCCCTCACACGGGAAAGTATCGCTCATAGCCTCATTCCAGAAAGTATCCAATATGATCAAACCAGATTACAGGATACCCTTTCCAGACTCCGTGCTCAGATTGCTGACTTTTCCAAATATGAAGAGGTAGATGGCATCAATTATTATGAGGAGGAGCTCGTAAATTATAATACCTATCGAGAAGGAAAAGGAAAAATATACTTCCTACTCCACGCGTTCCTCATGCATATCGAAGCGGCGCAAGTTCGCTTAGCAAGAGGAGAAGCATCATCTGACACTAAAAAAAGCAAAGTCAAAAAGACTGCTCCAACGGCATACGGCCACAAAGATATAAAAGAGACTTTGGGCTACTTCCATACGCATGTTGGTACGTATAAGAGCCTCGTAGCTTCTATTGATACGCTGAAAAATAGTCCTTCCTATCATTTCCATTATCCGCACTCCCCTCACCTTTACCGAGGCAGGACCTTGTACGTTATCCCTTGTGATCACTATCTGAATATTCGCTTGCCCTTCTTTCGTGAGTTTGTCCGTATCGGTAGTTTAGATCTCCTCGGTACATACAAGGAAGAGGCTTATGCACATGCCTATGCCTATAATGCAGACCTAGAAAGGGAGATACTTTTCGTTTCCATTGATGACTACAACGATCTCGCGAGCTTTCAGCAGGCAGCGACCACCATTTTACAGTATTGCCAAAACCCATCGCTTCCACCAGAAGGAAAAGGAGGATCTAAAAATGATCCCATCCGTGTGATATTTCCCCTGTGGAAGTCTAAAAATGGATTATGTACAGATCCTATTGATCAGTTTCGAATCTTACGAGATACGCTAGAGACGAGTAAAGAGAATCCAGGTCTGCGTGTGGTAGAGTTTGAATGTGTCGTCAGAGATCGATTGACGGCTGCTCGTCTAGAAACTTATCTCGAAGAGGAGAGCACATACAATCCGCAGACGCGAACTTCTTTTAGTCCAGATATACCTGGGGGTAAGGATCAGTTGGATATCATGCACGAAGTAGAAGCCATCGCTAACCTGATCGCTTCCCAGGATTTGAAGCCCCCTCTTTCTGTAGGACTCTTTGGCAACTGGGGTTCAGGGAAGACCTTCTTTATGGAGACCCTACAGCGACAGATCGACGCCATCAAGGGTAAGACCGAAGGGATCAGTGAAAACATCGTGCATATACGCTTCAATGCATGGCATTTTGTAGATGCCAATCTCTGGGCGAGTATCGTCTCCAATATTTTTCAGGGACTCAATCATTTTTTCGATAGTCGTACAGAAGAAGACAAAAAAGCGCAAGCATTGTATACGGAGTTAGCCTTACTCAAAACTCAGCAGGCGGCAGCAGAACAAGAACAAGAGGCATTGGAAAAGGAGCTGGACAATATTGATAGAGAGATCGATAGATTGACAAGCGTGAGGGAAGAAAAGAGAGCGGCATTACAGGGAATTGAACTCAATGATGTATGGGGGCAGGTCAAGGATGACGAGGACATTCAGAAGTTTCTGAAAGAGGCCAGAGAAAAGCTCGAGTACGAAAAAATCGTTGAGATTCAGGAAAACGCTTATGGAGCCGTAGATAATATCCAAGGGCTTCTCGATCGCTACCAGTCTACGCGAGGACGCGCCCAGAAAGTCATACGTGAGATCTTCAACATCAAGAACCCAAAAACACTCATTATCTTGGGTGTATTGATCATCCTCCCCATTCTCGCTTACTATGGCTTAGATTTATTACCTGATAAAGAGGAAAAAGATGAGGGTAAATGGAAAATCATACTCAGCCTTTTAGGAAAAATAGGGGTATTTGTGGTCAGTGCGGGTGCGTTTATCAAACGAATCATTGATATAGCTGACCCTGTCTTGAAAAAGGTAAATGAGGGGGTTCGATATCTCAATAAGGCAAAAGGAAAAATCGAAAATCTCAGAGATATCGCCTCTAAGCAAGATGATCAGAAGATCGCCTTACTCAGACATGACTATGAGCAAACAGAAATACAGATCCATACTTATCAGCAACAAAAGGGCGATTTAGAAAAGAAAAAAGAGGCCTTACAGTCTGAAATTAATGAGATTGAGAATGGAAAAAAACTGGATCAATTCATTCTTGGACGTCTCAGCAGTAACGATTATCAAAAGCACTTGGGGATCATCTCCTTGATTCGCAATGACTTCGATCAGCTTACAAAGCTGCTGAAGGAGCAAAATCATGATGTACAAGGGATCAGCGACAAAGTAGAAAAGATTGGGAAGGAGCTACAAATCGATCGCATCATTTTGTACATCGATGACTTGGATCGCTGCCCTCCAGATCGTGTAGTCGACGTATTGCAAGCCGTCCACTTAATTCTTTCCTTCCCTTTATTCGTAGTGGTAGTGGGAGTGGACATTCGTTGGGTTTCTAAGTCACTCTTGAAGCGGTATGGAACCATGCTTACCAATGATGCACACGAGGCAGGTACAGATGCTATGATCAAAAGAGAATTGAGGGGAAATGCAACACCTTTTGACTATCTGGAAAAAATCTTCCAAATTCCTTTTAGATTGAATCCCATTTCAGACAAACAGGGAAAAATTTATCTAGCATCCCTTTTAGAAAACGATGTAGTCATCGAGGAGGAAACCCCAGAAGCAGAGATAGAAGGATCGCAAATAGATTTATCAGAAGCCTATAGCAACGATCCTCCGCCAGGCAATGCGCCCTTTCCCCCGCCAGCGAGAAGTACAACGATCGAGTTTGAAAAACCTTCTGACATTGAAGTTCTTTCGCTTGAACAAATGGGACAGCAATATTTAGAGGGGAAGCATATGCCTCTTCCTGAGTTTAGAATTCCAGATCTTCCTTTCAAAACAGGTCCTGTAAAAATCACCAAAGAGGAATTCGAATTTATTAGAGATCTCAAACCTATTGCGGGACATTCGCCTCGCGCACTCAAAAGATTTGTGAATATAGCGCGTTTGATCAAATCTAATCGTAAATGGGTACCTGTGCACAAAGGCATAGAGTATCCGCCTTACTTTGCTTGCCTTACCCTCCTTGCAGTAGTTGTAGGTTCTCCTTGGATGGCTCCCCTACTTTTTGCTTTAATCCATAAGAATACCGAAGAGATCCAACTGGGAGACTTTTTGAAAAAAATGGAACGAAAGTATGGCAAGAAGATCGATCGTCATGATAATATCAATGAGGAGTGGGACCGTTTCAGAGAGTTTGTTATCAATATTGAAAGTTCAAAGACACATCTAGGCTGCATCCCCAACTTTAAAATGGCTCACTTGAAGAAGATCGTTCCGATTGTCAGTAGATTCTCGTTCCGCGCCTCAGATAATATCACCATTATT
Source organism: Bacteroidota bacterium (assembly GCA_039820545.1). Taxonomy (GTDB): domain Bacteria; phylum Bacteroidota; class Bacteroidia; order J057; family J057; genus JALEFZ01. The sequence continues at coordinate 3,825 of JBCBPW010000176.1, forward strand.
TCTACCGAAGGAGGACAAGATGCAAACAATCAACAAGGAAGCTCTCCGATCATTTTTGCTCACTGATAAAAGAGATCATTTCAAGAGAATTTGGCCCCCATTTGTAAGGTTAAATGACGCTCCTATCTTTGCTGATATGAATGACTTTCGTCCTGTATCCGACTCCAAAATCCGCATCATTGAATTGATGATCCCTTCTTACGCCAACTTTGGCGGAAAAGTACATGGAGGCATTATTCTTTCATTGATGGATAAGATCGCTTATGCTTGTGCGACGCGTCATGCCCGTAACTATTGTGTGACGGCTTCGGTCGATACCGTAAATTTCCTCACACCTGTAGATGTAGGAGCCATGGTTCATATGTATGCCTCCGTAAACTACGTAGGGAATACTTCCATGGAGATTGGGATTAGAACGGAGTCTCACAATGTAAAGACAGGAGAGGCTCGTCACACCAATACCTCCTACTTTACGATGGTGGCTATTGGAGAAAATGGAAAAAAGGCTCCTGTTCCTGGTTTGATATTAAAGTCAAAAGAAGATATCCGGCGTTTTTTGGAAGGAAAACAAAGGAGAAGCTTGAAATTTAAACATAGCCAAGCTCACATAGATCTGAAAGGAATATCACTCGACGACGAGGCCTTAGCAGATCTACAGGAGGAAAAATGTCAGGTGGTGTGGCAGGGGGATTAATGTTCTCTCTTGAAAAGCCTCATTACACGACTTCCCAAGCTGCGAACTGTCTGAAAAAGGATGATCAGAAGCAGGATATATAGTAGAATCAAAGGTAAATCCATGAGTAAATGTCAACATTTATGTATGATGCTTCTATAGCTCTTGAGTATAAAGTTCTGGATCCTAGCAGGCAAGCCCCAGTTTAATTGATGTTCATTCTAACGCCTGTCTTATATAGTCCTAAAAAAGCGAAAATCTGATTTTTGCGACTTTATAAATCCCAGAAAAACCGGAGATACGCTTGAGAAGCATTCTCAAAGTACTAACTATTGCTATTCCCGCTCCTCTTTCTTGTCTGAAATCAAACAATAAGGGGTTTAATGGAAGAAAGAGGGGCTTTCCCCATGGCATACGTAGGGCGGTGTCTACCTATAGCAGAGCAGCTTCCCGCTCTGCGTAGCCATCCAGCTACGCAGCACCCAGATCTCTTAGACTCCCGTCTAACCATACCAGCATGCAACGCATAATACCGCTCTGCGT
>JBCBPW010000177.1:0-5032 GCA_039820545.1 Bacteroidota bacterium
TTAGAGGAAAGGCGCATCACCGTCTCGCGCGCAAGACTCACTGTCGAGTACCCTGCCAATTTTATGATGGTGGCTTCGATGAATCCTTGTAGTTGTGTGAAGCTTTTGTGACCAATTCAATGGAAGGAATAAGGTAGGCCAGGTCGATTTCTAGATCGTCCTTGCCTACCGAAAGCCGTGTGACGATTGTTTCAACAATGGAACGTTTCTCTTCAAAAGTAAGCGTCGGCCATCTGCCGTAGAGATTTTGGGCTTCTTCTAAAACATAGTCGCTGGAAAGTTTCTCTGCTTTGAGAAAGTCAATTTCTGCCTTGATTTCTGGGATCTGCGCTTCAATCTGTTTGAGTTGTTCGGCTATGGGATGATAGAACTTTCCAAACGCATCTTCAGGAAACTCTCCTTTACTCACCAGTTTGAGAACCGATTTCACTTCTTGATTCAACTCCTTCTCTTTGAGTTCAAGGGTTTGGAGAAGGCGCTCTTTTAACGCGATACCTTGAGCTGATTTCTCTAATTCAGATTTTATATGTTCACCTGAGATAGTGTAGGCTTGGAGTTGTTCACGGAAAATATCTTCTAAGTCTTGCTTAGGGATTTTATTCCGACAACTTTGGCAAACATATTTCTGTGTTTTAGAAGCCACATACATTTTGGTTCCACACTGGCAGTATACTAGTCCCGCAAAGAGGTTCACAACTCCTCGATGAGGACGAGCAGTTTTGGTCTTTTGTGTTCTGAGAATTTGATTGACCTCTTCCCAGAGCGCTTCCGAGACAATGGCGGGAGCAGGTTGGAAAACCCATTCTTCTTCAGGTTTTACTTCCCAGCTTTTATTTTTTCCCAAGCTCTTAGTGTAGTTCATGCGGCGCATCCCCTTAGCAATGGGATCGGTCAGATGACGCTCGATAGTCCACGCTGAGAACTTAGCTCCTTTACGGGTTCTATACCCTGCTTCATTGAGTGTTCTGGCCACCACCTGCTTTTTCTTATGCTCCTTAAAAAGTTCAAAAGCCAACTTTCTGATGGGTGCTTCTTCTTCGTTGATCACCAGTTTTTGATTGATCCAAGCATAGCCAAAAGGGGCCTGACCCCCCAACGGTTTACCCATCTTGGCCCGAATGGGTACTGAAGCCGCCACGCGTGAAGCGATCTCCTCTCGTTCCCACTGGGCCATGGCTGCAATGATCGTATAAAAGAGACGGCCTGCGGGAGAGGAGGTATCGATGGATTCTTGGAGTGATATGAGGTCAGCATTGTGCTCTTGGAAGAAGTCAGAGAAGTCTAGTAGTTGCTTGGTACTTCTGGCGAGTCGAGCCAGTTTAGAGAAGATCAGTCCTGTAATATTTCCTTTCTTAATATCCATCATCATCCGTCTGGTCTCAGGATGATCGCTGACTACCTTTCCGCTCACTCCTTCAAGGTGATATACCGTGACGACTTCCCAGCCTTTCATTTCGGCATACATTCTGGCGCGGGCCTCGTGATGCTCGGGGCTTTCGCCTTTGGCTTGATCATCGGTGGAGACTCTGATCCAGATACCCACTGCTTTATTTTCTGTTTTCATGTTCAATATTCTTTGATGAGGAACTTGGGATCTACTTTAAGAACGTGGGATAGTGTGCGCACCATCGCCAGATTGAGTTTGCGCTTTCCTTCTAAGATTTCGGTCACGCGACTGCGATAGCCATTGAACGCTAGTCGCGCTAGGTCTGCACGAGACAGATTCATCTGCTCCATGCGATACTTGATCATCTCAACGGGATTAAGATCAGGAAGCGGATATTTCTTCTTTTCGTATTCGGACAGGAGCAATGACAAAACGTCAAGTTCAAAATACTCAGCAGTCCCAGGTTTGGCATCCCAAAGCACTTCGATTCTTTGCTCCGCTAGGGTAGCGTCATCCTCCGTTATGATCGGTGAAATAGTGATCTGCATAGCGTTATATGGTATTAGCGTCAATCTTATCATACTCGGCATGGGTGCCGATGAAGCGGATATACACAATGCCTCGGTCATAGTGGATGACCACAATAAGTCTATAATTACCTCCTCCAAGGCGAAACACTGCTCGATTCTTAGGCAGGATGCTCGCAGAGGGATAGAGATTTCTGAGTTGGTTTGGATTCTCCCACTCAGCCTGTCTCACTTCCCTGATCCACTCAGTACAAGTGGGCTCAGCATTGGGATGCGTTAGGCAGAAATCTTTGATCCGCCTTGTGCTGATGATTCTCATGTGTAGGTACGGATTTATTATGTGATTGTTACCGATTTGGTTACGATTTTGTAACGAGCAAAAGAGTCCTACTAGGGATGTAGGTTAATTGTGATAGATAGGTAATCGACCTTTAGCGCGCAGAACCGTTTTTAGTTTTTGAATAGTCGTACCTCTGATCTGCCCTTCAGGGCCATTGTACAGTTCAATCACTTCTTTGTTAGTTTTACCATTTAAGATCAGTTCTACAGCTTCGCGCCACTTGGTGAGATAAGCGGTGTCGGGGTCAGGTGTAGTATCAGTATCATAGGAAGCGAATGAGCAAGGTATAGCAACAGGGGTAACGCTAGGTGACGATTGGGATTGTTGAGAAGTCGTATCAGCCAATACTCGATACTTGTAAAGTTGGATGATGAGGCATAGTACGAGTGTCATAGGGTAGGCAGCCCAGATGATACCTGTGTGCGTTATAACTTTCCTAGCTACCGCTTTTTGACTATCAGTTTGAAGCTCTTGATAGCTTTTTCTAGCTTCTTGTGTAAAGATGGTTTGTTGCGATCGCAGGATTGCCAAGTCAGCACTGAGCGTTTGTTGAAAGGCAATCCCCGCATTGGTAAGCCTTCCTCGACAACAGTATCCTTGAATCTGACAAGTAATGAGTTGTGTTAAGAGACTATCTTTTGTAGAGATCTCTTTCTGGAGCCTTATAAAAGTTGCTTCGCTCTGACTTTCTGGAGTAGTGGTGGTCGTGAGATGAGAGACTTTTTCTACTCCCTGCAAATTAGCATAGACATCAAGCGTAATCAGTGCTAGGAGAGCGACTGTAAGAGCGGTGAAAAGAAATAATTCTCCATTATTCTTTTCTTTCATAAAAAAGCGCAGGAGGCTCCCAATCCAGGCTGAAATAAAGAAGTAGATAGTCAAAGCCAGAAAAATGGCGATAAATCTTACAAGAAATGGACTATGTATTCCGAAAAACTCTTCGAAGAGTGTGGAGTAAAAGTGAAGCGACATGTAGGCGTTGTAGCTCAAGAGGAGCCATGCCATCCCAAGAGAAGCGAGGAATACCCAGAAGTATTGTTTTAAGATACCGTCTGTGCGGAATTGATACTTTAGAGTTAGAAAGAGGGTCTGTACTTGATTAAGCATAATCAACCTCCTTTCTACGTGTTGGATGATCTCCTGCCTTGCAGGAAGTCATCTGAAAGTGTAAATTGGACATTCCCCCGATAGAGAGTTTGGCGACGATCATCGGGGTTATTTGCTGCTAGAAATTATATTTCATACAAAATGTAATGATATAGTTTTGTATGTGCAAATAATTCCATTAAAGTGATGGATATATAGACATTTCGCTTGTTCCCTTTACGGTGAAGTATTCCTTTCAAGAGTTAAGCTGTGCTGGTTGAGCGAGCTGTTTGTCTAATTGAGTAGTGATGAATATCGCCGTCTGTGGACCGCTAGGAACTTAGATAGTTGGTAGTCTGGATGAAGGCTGCTGAAATCTACAGCTTAGGGAAACTTTATACATTGCTATAGAAATCGAACTAAGTCCACAGAATTTTAGCAGAGTTGGGTCCTATCCATTGGCAACTTAAATGTATGTAGCGCTACGGTGGTAATTGAGATACTGCCATACTGATCTTCAAGAAGTTGATCTCGTCAAAGATACGGCTATATTCTATGACCGCAGATTACCTGAAGATCTGCGGGAGAGTAGCTTTCATTTAAGAAAAACCCCACGCCAGTGTAAGTTGGCGTGGGGGTTATGTTATTTATTAGATTGATTTAGGCATTAGTTGTAGGTGTAATGACAGATCAGCTAAAACGAGCACCAACGAGACATCGGCACTGGCTAGGATAGGATAGGAAAATTACTCGCAAGAGAGTATCACTCTTCCTGGGATCTGTTCCCCTGCAAAATCAAAAGGATCTACATACGGTATATTTCTATTACGAGGAATAGGTATCAAGTGCTTATAACCTAAGCTGTCTTTTTCAAATTGGATAGACATAAAATTAAAGGGCATAAAGGGAGCCATCCTATCACTTTCAAGTGACTGTTTTCTATTTTTTGGCATTTCTGTGGCAAAAGCATAATAGTACAGGATCCTTATTTCATCCTTTGGAACATTTTTTAAAAGCTTTAGAATATCATCATCTGCCGTAAGTATACTTATTTGAAAATGACCCTTGGGAGGTACCTTTTTTATAAAACAACAAGTAGAATCACTATTTGAGCTAAAGTTATCAGTAGCAGTTGAAAGGGATGAATTCTTAGTCAGCCTTTGATCGTAGAAATATAACGTGTTCGAAATAGCACCAGAGAACAGAGGTTGCTTTAGAAATATATTCTCTCCCATTACACTTGCATTTTCAATCCTCCAACCTTCAAGCCACATATATATGGTCTCATGAGAAGGGTTGTGGATTTCCATTAATATGACAGCAGACGCACGATTATTGGTATTTAATATTTGGTAATCAATATCAAAGTCCAAGGGTGGCTTCTGTGAAAAAGCTGATGAGATAAGTGTTGAATAAAGTAATCCGAAAAATATTATTTTTGAGTTCATGGTAAATTAATTTTTATAGTTGCTGAGAGCTTCTGTTACTCTATCTACGATCCAGTTTCTCAATTCAACGTTGGCTTCCCCTATTCCTGGTGTAATATTATGGTTTGGATCGATATTTTTCATAGCTGCTGCCCGATGTCCATAAATCTCATGAGCAGCTGTTTCAACCTGCCCTTGTTCGGATAATCCGCCATTGATAACTATCTCAAGATTTCCACTCTTAGACCAGGAAGCAGGGATATTA
>JBCBPW010000178.1:0-4871 GCA_039820545.1 Bacteroidota bacterium
GTTTATACCAAACCCAAAAAACCTGAGTTCCATGCCCCACTCTAAGATCTTTACTGTTCTCTCGTGATATGCCGTCAAATTATCATATTCAACATTCCTGATATGGGAATTGAGAAAAGCTATATATATATTCGTCTGGTGTTCTTTATGAAATAAGGAAAGGCTTTCTTGCATAGCTTCTCCCACCTCTTCTAATATTTTTTCCCCATCAAGAAGTCTTATGATTCCATCATATACTTTGAGCACTGGATCATTTTCTATTTCAGATTTATTTATTCTTTTTCTAAATACACGAAAGTGCTCGTTAACCATTTCCTTATGCGGATGTCGATTTTGACTACGCAGGTAATTCATCGCAAGTATCGTATACTGCATCCGTTCATGAGCAATCACCTTTTCTAACTGCTTTAAAATATCTACTATGTTAATACCATAATCTCTGAGGTCGAACATTATAGAATGGGCTATCTGCAGACCTAGGAGTCGATACAATTTCTTATGATAAATATCATCTCTGTAGGGCTGTGCCTCTAGTTTCCGCTTGGCCTTCTTATACTTTGACTTAAATAGATCCTTTGCCAAACGATAATTAAACGCTTTCAATAAGTATAACTCTACCTCCTCTTCATCCTTCCGAAAAGCATCTATCGCCAACCAAGTCTCCAACAACCCAGATAACGAATGCTCCAAACGACGAAAACCTGAATCGTAGAAAGGCCGCTCAGGAAATGTCTTCTTGGGATAAAGCGAAGCCCAAATCTGCTCGATGCTTACCTCCGGGTCGCACATCAACTCAAATAACTGATACGTCGCCCCATGATGGCCCCGCAGCTCGCCCTTGAGCCAGTAGCTTACCTTGCTTTGCTCTCGCTTGTCGAAGAGCCGCATCAGCTTCCATAATTTGCGTTTTTCTAGCATTGTGTGTGTATATGTATGTGTTTCGTAGTATGTGTAATCGATCTTCTCGTTTTTCTGTGTCGCTTCACCAGCCCTAACATTGAAGTCAGAAACCCAAGTACTCGCTACCAAGTCATCTAGAACTGCCCAGTGATGAAATCATGCATACCCCCACTCTCAATCGACACACACGACCCATAGGATTTCACGCTACCGCAAACCTGAGCAAACAAAGGCCTCTCCTACCTACAATCTCTTCCCCAAACCTGATTTCGGCATGCTTTTTAGATAAAATGAGCAGATTTACCCCCTTCTATCAGCCTTTGCACCCCATTTTTCGCGTTCCAAGCTCCCCAATACCTCTTTTTCTCACTTTTTTCAAAAAATTTCCAACTTTTTTTTTGAGCAATTTTTGAGCAAAATCCTTATCAAAAAATAGCCATACTTATTCAGAAAACAAAATATATGGATATTTCTATGCGAAACACTTGAGCAAAACTAGATATGTGTGTTTAGTGAAACTCGACCAATCCCCTACTTTTGATAATGTCAAAGGGAAGGAACGAAAGACAAACAAACGAAAGAAAGAAAGTCACTCGCGACCAACCTGGCAAAAACCACTAAATACCTGAAGCAATGAAGTATTTCGCACTCACATACATATTGATCGTGGCATGGTGCTTCCTACCCGCTCAACATGAGCTTACAGGAACCTTCACCAGCACAGAAGATCAACCGATACAGTTTGCCAGAGTCGCCGCCTATCTCCAAGACTCCATCCAATCGCAAACACTCACAGACGACCAAGGGAGCTTTTCTCTTCATCTACCTAAAAATGAATACATAATCAAAGTAGAGTGGCTCAATAGAATCATCTACGAAGAAAGCCTAACAATCGAAGACTATACAAACCTAGGCACCCTAACAATTGATAACGCCACCCAAATCGATGAAGTAGAAATTCAGGCACAGAAGCGGCAGATTACGAGAAACGGAGACAAACTCATCATGAATGTTCTGGACAACCCACGCTTCGAAGGTAAAATGGCCGCAGAAATCCTGAGTTACGCTCCCTACGTCTGGTTTGATCAGAGCTCGAGGACCTTCTCCATCAAAGGAAACGCTACCGTCATCCTGATCAATGGCAAACGGTCCAACCTGGCCCCTGAGGATTTGAATAATTACCTCAACAGCCTTTCCCAAAAGGAAATCAAAGCGATCGAAATCGTATCCAACCCCTCCTCCCGATACGATGCAGAAGGTGCCGGCGGCGTGATCAATATCGTCACATCCAGAGCACAAGAACGCGGAATCTACGGCAGTCTTTACTCAGGCTTGCACCTGGGACCCTTCGTCAGCCACAGCCACTCCGCACAAGTCAACGCCAAGATCAACGATAAACTGTCACTCAATACCTACTTTGCCTTCGTACGGCAAAACGGACGACAAACCGAAGATAGAACCGAAACCCTGAGGTCTCCCGCCGTGGTCTACGACTACCGAAAAGAGGATACCACCCGACAAAGGTATGGATTCGCCAACGTGAGCCTGTCCTACGAACCCTCCGAAAAGAGCGAAATCAACCTCGGGTACAGCGGATACTTCAGCAACAACCAACGAGATCAATACAACGATCTCACCATCACACAAGAAGATGACATTATGTCCATCGGGATCTACGACTACCTCAATACCAGTCAGACCCACGACATCAGTCTCAACTATAACCAAGACCTGGACGATAAAGGACAAAAGCTGAGTTTTCTCACAGATTATTATCGAGCCAACTATCTCGCAGATAATCTCTACGAAAACAGATTCTTCTCCCCTGTGGAACAACTGATCAACGACAACCTCAGGAAGTCTTTTTCTCCGACGACCAACGACATACTCTCTAGCCAACTAGACTATGTACTACCCACCCGAAAGGGGTACATAGAGGCAGGAATCAAATACAGCTCAGTCTGGAACGCCAACGAGACCTTCTTCCAGAACTTGATAGACGGCGAGTTTGTCTCAGATCCGATCCTGACCAACGCCTACGAATATCGAGAACAGATCGGGGCCGCTTATATGAGCGCAGCATGGGACAGCATTTTCTCCTCAGGCTTCTCCCTACAGACAGGACTACGAGCCGAATGGACCAAAGGGGATGGACTGATCCCGACCAATGGCACAGAGATCAAGCGAGAATATACCAATCTCTTCCCTTCGATCTTCCTGTCACGGAACCTGAAAAAGAATCAAACACTCAACCTCTCTTATTCGAAGAGGATCAATAGACCGAATTACAACAGCTTTAACCCGACGATCTTTTACCTGACGGACTTCACCTCACAAGTAGGGAATCCCAATCTGAACCCCTCCTTCACCCACGCTTGGGAAATGGGCTTCAACAGGCAAAATTTCAACGCGATCGCCTACTACAACGATACACGGGGAGAAGCTAGGGAAATATTGACTCGCCTCTCAGAAGAGACACTACAATACAACTGGCGCAATCTGGATCACGCACGAATCGCAGGACTCTCTGTGTCGGTCACACCCAAGATCACCAAATGGTGGGAACTACAAGTCCGAGGCAACTTATACCATAAGCAGTATCAGTCGACCTTCGAGGATGTAAATGACATAGACGTGGGAATGACGACATTCCAAGGGAGAATCGGAACTTCATTCACACTCCCACACAACACAAGAGCAGAAGCGTCATTTGAATACAACGGCAGAGAGATTTACGGACAGTACGGCTCAGGCGCCAACTACGCCACCTACTTGAACCTCTCCAAATCGTTTGGCAGTAAGATGACGATCTACATACAAGCCGTGGACATCTTCAACCAGTTGAGATATGAGTTCTTCAACGACCAACAAGAGATCACGACGACACAGTTTAGAAATCCATACAGAAGATCCATTTCCATCATGGCAGTGTACAACTTCCAAAGAGGAAAGCAGACAAAGAATAACAACATCAAGAAGAGTAATCAAGACCTTCAAAACAGAGCAAGATCTTAAAAAGATAGGATCAAAGAGAGTCGAGCCTAAAAATATGAACCGTTAATGTGTATCACACGATAACAAGAGATATAACAAGCAAGTAAATAAGCATCTAGGATATTATACCTATACTTAAAAGCTCGACTCTCTACATCTTAAAGGAAATAGCCAAGAACTGAAATATAATAAGTGTTCAATAGGAAAGTGAAATGTCAGGAAGACCTTACGAAACCTAAAATGTACATATGATCTTCCTGCCAGTCAAAGCAAGTGAACTAGTCAAAATATCAGAAAAGAAATAGTAGTAGTGTAATAGTAGTGTTCATAGTTAGTGTTTCAGCAGGAAGAGGGAGCGGAGAAAACAGCGATCGTTTCACACATGACAACTCCGACAACTGATTTCAACATCGCTCCCTCGCTTCCAACAGAAACAAAAGAATCGGAACGGAAATAACACATAGGGAATCATAAAAAGTAATACCAAAAGTGAGACTATATCAAAACCAATTGAGCTATGAAGCCAGAAAAAAAATCAGACGCAGGCTTTGCGTTGAAGAAAGCAAAGAATACCCATGCAGAGATAGTTAGAAGAAACGAAAAGAAAGTGTGTGTCGGTATGGAAAGAGGAACTTGCGCCACCTGTCAAAGATGCAGACTGGCCAGGATAGGAGAGCAGCAGTGGGACCGGCAAGTACAACAGCAGTATATAGCAAAAGGAGATATCACCGCAAGCACCCTGGACTGATCCAGTAGCAAGCCACCCTTTCAACGACTGTCATCCTTCCAAATGTCATCGCTACCTCAAATAGCGCCTAGGCAAAGTATGCCTCAGCAGATGGGAGATCACATAAGAATTCAGACACATAGTCTGGCAGGCGGAATCCGAAAAGCCTCAATAGAGTAGGAATTACCCACTAAGTTTTAATCATCATGACAAAGGCAATCGCTATCAACCCCGCAGAATTTCTTGGAGC
>JBCBPW010000179.1:0-4800 GCA_039820545.1 Bacteroidota bacterium
GTCAAATAGAAATCGGACAAATAGAGAAGGAGAAATCCCAACATCAACAAACGTTAGAAGCTGAAAGCCAACAAATAGAAGCCCTGGAAAAGAAACTTCAAAATGATGATGAGCTGAGGGCTGTACAAAACTGGTTTACGCAAAAGAAATTCTTATCACAACAAGCGCAAAGGCTACTTCAGCAAAAAGATAAAATCAAGGCGCAAATCGATCAAGCCAAAAAAGACAAACAGCAGCTCCTTGCACAAACCTCTTTAGATCCTCGACAATTTGATCAGCCCATCAAGGCGCTACAACAGCTCCTACAAAATGAAAAAACAGAATGGGAAACGAGTATCCAACAAAAGGAAAGTAAAATTCAGGCATTGCTCGTCAAGCAACAACTCCAAGAGTTTGCGGTACAACTAGAAGATGGTACTCCTTGTCCCCTATGTGGGAGTCAGCATCATCCTGACAAGTTTCATAATGACCAGTTCCAACGCGAGCTCAAAAAACTACAAACCACTCTTACCCAAGAAAAAAGTCAACGAGACCTCCTTCAAGGATTGATTCCCAAAATTGAGCATCTGGTTCAGCAAGCCCTACAGTTTGCCCAGGAGCAAAAATCTGTAAATGCAGAAATGCTCCAACTAGCACAAGAGCAGACGCAACATCAGGGAGAATTTATCTGGAAGGTATTTGAGGGAATATCTGAAGCAGCGATTCAGAAAGAGCTTACGAATAGGAAAAAAGATCGTACACTTCTACAAGAGAAAAAGACAGATCAAAAAGCCCTACAAGCCACCCTTTCTAGCCTAGATCAAAAAGCTACCTCCTATAATCAAAAGATCATCCAGTTGCAAAATGATGAGCGCAACCTCTCAGGAAAGTTTGAGGCGGGATTTCAACAGTTAACCGTTTTATCATACGAAGAGATCATTCCATCAGGAAATTCTAAAATCCAACAACAGATCCAGGATTTACTCGCTCAATATGAAGGTATCGAAGCTACTTACAAAAGCTTTGCGGATCAGCTCAAGCAAATTGAAAAAAATCTACATACCCTTACAGGACAGCTCCACTCAGAGCAGCAGCATCTTCAATCATTGGCCAAGCAAACGGCTATACTCTTTGAAAACCTCAACCAAGAGATAGAACAATCAAATTTTACTTCCATCCACGAAATAAAAGCAGTCCTGGATCAGCCTATTCACATTGACAGGGAGCGAAAGGCCATCGATGCTTTTGATCAGCAGCTAGTCGCTTGCCAAACTAGCATCCAAGATCTTAAAGAAGAGATTGGAAATCAGAAGTTTGAGCCAGAAGAAGCACGTACGCTTGATCTGTCGATCGCAGTACGCGAAAAGGAAATGGACAACCTCAAGCAAAAAATCGGAGGACTTGTCGAGAAGATCAAATGGCTATCTGGGCAGCTAGAAGAAAAACATACACTCGAAAAACAGGTAGAGCAACTCCAGTTTCGAAAAGAGAATCTGAAAATCCTAGAGCAGATGTTTAAGGGGAAAGGTTTTGTCAAATATGTATCCACCATGTATCTGGAAAACCTTTGCGCGGCTGCCAATACACGTTTTACCAAGCTCACTCGAAATGCGCTTTCGCTAGAAATCGATGAACACAATCATTTCCATGTTCGTGATCTTCTCAATGGAGCCAAAAGGCGGAGCATCAAAACACTCTCTGGTGGACAGACATTTCAGGCAGCCTTGTGCTTGGCACTCGCACTCTCAGATCAGGTCCAACAACGCGCCAAAGCAGATCAACATTTCTTCTTCCTAGATGAAGGCTTTGGTTCGCAAGACAAAGATGCCCTCCAAATCATTATGCAAACCCTCAAAGCACTACGGAAAGAGAATCGAATCGTCGGCTTGATTTCCCACGTAGAAGAACTACAGCAGGACATACAGACTTATTTGCATATCGAAAACGATCCTGAAGAAGGAAGTTTGGTCAAAACCAGTTGGCAGTAGGAGTAAGAAAGTCCACACTATATGTGCATGAAACTGGTCTTTTTCTAGGCTTGGTTCCCGATTCTATTAGTCTGCTTCGTACCATCCCGAAGGACAAAAGCGATAATTCCCCTTTTCATTCAGTGAAAAACAGGCCCATTGCCAGCCATTGGTGATGATGAGATGCGGGGCATGAAGGATGTCGTTGTAACGGCTAATCTGTAAGAGGACTTCTTGAATTTTTTTAGGGGTAAAAGAAACTTCAGGTGCCTTGCACTCAATCAAGGCTTCGGGGCGAGCCGATCGGTTATAAATTACCAGATCCATACGCTTGGGCAAACCATGGTAGACTATTTCTTTTTCTATGGACAGAAGTCCCGCAGGAATCTTACGATCTTCCATTAGATGGTGTATCAACTTTTGCCTTACCCATTCTTCGGGCTGCTTCAACACCCATTTCTTTCTCAGCACATCCCAAATATACTGCTGCCCTTCTTTTTCCTGTATTCTTAATTCATACTCAGGAAATACCCATTGCTTATCCTTCATCATGCTCTGTATGGTACGATTCATTCTCTAGTTCGCCTGCAAGATATGTTTCAATGACATATCCGTGCCTGCCTTGAACTGCCAAAACTAAAGAATCTTGGGTCAGCTTCTTCAATTTGTATCGGTACTTGTGAGGGGCCATTCGTCTACGGAGATCCACACTGGCTTTTTGTTCTTTCCCATAGATCAGCGCCAATGCATCTTTTTCTTTATTCAGCATCCAAATTCCCTCTTGAACCTGCTCTTTTGATATCTCACGAAATGTCCCATCATCCGCTAAATCAAGGGATCGGTACACTTCTTTTGAAGTATCATAATCTTTGCCCCCGTCATAGGGATCGACCGTATGCACCCAATTCCATTCAGAAACCAAATGTGCTTCCACATCTTCGGGGAGATATACAGCTCCAAATGGAGATACTTTTTCATTTTTTGTTGCTAGATAAGCCACAACTAAAATCAACATACTAGCCGTGACGATAATTTGAACTTTACGCTTCATAGGAGGGATCATCAAATTTGGAGAGCAAGGGATCTACTTTTCAAGATAGGATTATTCACACTTTATCCCCAACAATTCCCACTCTCCAATAAATATTTAGGTAAATTCGCGGTATGTGATTCAGGGTCATTTCTATACATTAAAGTCTCTCGAATCTATACAAGGTTGCAACTACCTTTGGTCCATCAACGCGCATGTATGATTAACTATAGTGTCACAATATCTCTAGACAAAGGAATCGAGGAAGAATGGCTTACCTGGATGAAGGAAATACATATTCCAGAAGTCATGGAAACGGGATATTTTTTGAGCTTCCAAATCCAACAATTATTAGATCCCATCGTGGATCCTGCCATGGTCACCTACAACATCCAATATCTCTGCGAATCCATGGAAAAATATCAGAAATACGAGAACGAAGAGGCTCCTGTTTTACGTAAATCCCACCAAGAAAGATATGGCAACCGTTTCGTCTCTTTCCGTACCCTTCTCAAAATTGTATAAACTCGCCTTTGGGGGAGAGTGAGGATTTTCTAGTACGATCCTATACAACTGCAATCATTTAGCTACAGCTTCTTTAACTGTACAAAAAAATATCTGCATCAAAGTCAAAGATCTAGGTAATAGAGAGATCGTTTCTGTCTGGATCCTATCCATTTCTTTATTATTTTCATACATATGAAGAAGTGGATCTTTTTGTGGCTTGGAGTATTTGGTATCGTCTCTGCGTGCCAGTCCTCTAAAGGTGTCTCCAACTCCAGTAATAAGATGGATACAGTCACATTTGAAGTTATCGGCTCTGGTTCGCAATCTGCAATAGAGCAAGAAGGGGTACAACTCATTGACAATGAGTATTCATGGTTATCTCTCTGGAAAAAAGTGCATCAAAATCAATTTCCTACTCCTGAACCCATCCCTGTAGATTTCAGTACACATCAAGTAATCGCCATTTTCATGGGAATGAAAACGACGGGCGGATACAAAGTTAAAGTGGAGAGCCTACAGTTGGATTCTAGTACCTTTCGTCTACAGGCGATTTACGAGCTACCAGGGCAAAATTGTATGCTCACCGAAGCGTTGACCTATCCTTTTTTGATCTTGAAAACGCCCCGTCAATCGGCTCAAAAAGTCGACACCCAAATCACGCGTAAGCAAATCGATTGCTAATCTTAAAGATGTCGACCTTATGTCTCTCCCTCTTCTTAGATGGATATGTTGGAGCTGTGCCTGGTGGTATTTTCTACTTCCATGCCGTGCCCAACCTACAGACATCTCTTACCCATTTTTACAGAACCAAGCACCGATTCCCCAAGATTTCCTCAATCTCACCTACGATTCTTTCATCCAACATATTTCTATTCCAAAATCAGATAAACTCATAGAGGGCTTTTATCAAACTACTTATTATCAGACAA
This sequence comes from Bacteroidota bacterium, assembly GCA_039820545.1. Taxonomy (GTDB): domain Bacteria; phylum Bacteroidota; class Bacteroidia; order J057; family J057; genus JALEFZ01. The sequence continues at coordinate 4,413 of JBCBPW010000179.1, forward strand.
GAGAATTATTATCGAGTGGGAAAATCCTATTCCATGATCCTGCCAGTGAATATGTATCAAGTGTAGCAGACATCTTGCTAGAAAATCAACCTGAGCTTAGAAAAAAGTTGAAGTTCCACGTTTTGCGATCCTCTACAGTTAATGCCTATACAACGAGTAATGGATATATTCTGGTAAATGTAGGCCTCTTGGCGCATCTCAAAAATGAAGCACAACTAGCTTATATTTTGTCGCACGAAATCTCACATTTTGTCTCCCAAGATCCCCTCAAAATATTTCTTAACCGACAATCCACATATTCTCAAGGCCTTTTCAAACCTAAGGATCGACAAGTTGAAACCTCCATCATAGAAAATCTCAATTACTCTAAGGACATTGAAGAAACAGC
>JBCBPW010000180.1:0-4791 GCA_039820545.1 Bacteroidota bacterium
CGATCTATGAGAAATCCCCCTTTTTCTAAGTATTCCAGATGGGACATTTCCTCTATTCTTTATTTGCGAGGCTTGGAAGTTAAGATAAAGGCTTCGACTTGATCATTGAGTATGACAGTTTCACCCTCTCTATTTTCTACTGGTCTTATAACGCCTTCATCTAGACCATAAGGCTTTTGTAGTCCGAAGGCTTTTTGTAAGGCGTAGATTTGCTGAAGCCTTATCTTGGCAGGAAGAATGCTTGTATTACTGGAATGAGCCCAACTGTTAGTATAAGCAAGGTAGGTGTGTAAGAGATCCTTTGCTGTCATTTGTGTTTTATCTATAGCAGTTGTCCTGAAAGACGAGATATAAAAGTAGGTAAATAAATATTCTTTTCCTTTTTCTCTTTTGGTGTGGATCTCAAGCGTTAAGGTCACTAGTATTAGCTATCTTTCACTATCCTTTATGTAACCGTGACCCACCCACATGAATCTTACAGATCGATCATCATATGATTCCCAACGGATCAACAGATTCACCACATAATCATTCTTCCTACATAATGGGCCCTGATTCTTTTCGTAGCGAAGGAAATATGCCTACATTTAAAACAGCCAAACGCCCTATACAACCCCTATGTTGAGCCCCAGTCCTTACAACCTGCTCGCAGAGATTGATCTCCAGCGAAAATCTGAGCTCTTGGAGGTGCTGTGTCAAATCGACAAAGCCCCTCAAACCAATTCCTACTTCCATTTTCATGTGTTACCCAGCGTGCATTTCGGACGGTTTGTGGTGCTGGATGAGGTAATGGAAAATGGCCAGGAAAAGTATCCTGCTTATCTCGCTTTTTCTACGAATTATGACGGGACACTCGACGATCACCTAAGGGAGATCATTCAACACAATCCAGCAGGCGTCGCGACCATTTTTGGGTTTTGTAAGGATTTTCCAGGAACAGAAAGCACAGTAGCAGCGCAAGTGGCCTTCTTCAAACGAAATGGCCGCCTGCGTCCTTACTTCTATCGAGGGAACTGGAACCTGACGGTGGACCAGATCCAAAAGGAAGATCATTATAGGAAAGAGACCGAAGCTTTGTTAGATGCGTATGAACATGCAGATCACAGCGCAGAGGCAGTACGTGACTTTCTAGTAGAGCAGGTACCTAACCTACCCGATTTTCAAACATTCTCCCCTCGAGAAATGCCTCTTCTGGGCCTCTTGCAAGGACTGACCTTAGGTATAACAGGCATATTCTTGCTTTCGATCTTGTTACCGCTTACAGTGATCTTACGCCTTTCGGAGTGGCTGGATCGGGAGATCAATAAGACTGATAGTACACAGAAGAAGACCTATGATTTGGCCAATAAAGAGGACCTTTTTCTTCAAAATCAAATCACACATTTGGTAGAGGTCAAAAAAGGATGGTTTCGCCGTAGGTTGTTGAAGTTTGTCCTAAGTGGCCTCGACTGGCTGTCCAGATACATATTTAACAAGGGGAGCCTAGGCGGCATTACCAGCATCCATTATGCGCGCTGGATTCTGATTGACAAAGGCCGACGCCTGCTTTTCTTCAGCAACTTTGATGGAAGCTGGGAGAGCTATTTGGGGGAGTTTGTAGACAGAGCGGCTGTGGGACTCACAGGTGTGTGGAGCAATACGAAAGGATTTCCCAAGACGAAGTTTCTTCTGTTCAAAGGCGCACGTGACGAGCAGCGGTTCAAAGCTTGGGTACGCGAGCAGCAGATCCCTACTCAAGTCTGGTACAGTGCGTATCCCCATCTTACCGTTCAAAACATCCGCAACAATCATGAGATTCATAATGGCCTCATCGACCAAGTAGAGGAACATAAAAATATATCTCCCAAAGCCATGAACGAGTGGCTTGAAAAGTACTAACCCTATCTCTCATCATCATTCTCGCTATGCAAAACGCGAATCAACCTTCAAAAGACCACATACAAGGCATCCTGCTCAAAGGATACAGCAAATATCCCCATGCCTTTTATGTCATGCTACAAATCGAAGACCCCGCCAAATGTAAGTCCTGGCTGGGCCAAACTACCTTTCAGCATATGACGAGCGAGATGGCGGAGTTTCCGTTAAATATCGCCTTCACCAGTAAGGGCTTAACCAAGCTGGGTATCCAAAATCTTGAAGAAAGAGGATTCGGTCGAGCCTTTGTAGAGGGAATGGATACGGGTCATCGTCGCCGTACTTTGGGAGATGTGGGAGAAAATAATCCAGATGGCTGGAAATGGGGAGGGAAAAAGAAGGATGAGATCCACCTGATGTTGATGCTGTTTGGGAAGGAGAGGGAGGCTTTAAAACAAGTCTTTGAAGAACAAAAAAAGGTTTGGCAACAGTCGGGGATGAATTACCTCCATGAACTGGAAGGCAATTTTATAGAGAATAAAGACAGGGGCCATGTCGAACACTTTGGTTTTAGAGATGGGATCAGCCAGCCTGAAATCCGCGAGTTGGGACATCCAAAGCGTATCCGAAGGTTTGAGGAGGCGGGAAAGCTGGATCATTTGCTCAATCCTGGAGAGTTTGTTCTGGGTTATAAAAATGCCTACGACAAGCTACCCCATAGCCCTTCATTTCCCGAAGCAGGTGTAGATGTCGCGAAGGGAGGGTCTTATATGGTGTTTCGCCAGATCGAACAAGATGTGAAATGCTTTTGGAAGACGCTGCACAAGTATGTAGAGGAGGATGATGCGCATTATACACAGACAATCGCTTTGGCAGCCAAAATGATGGGACGCCATCCCGATGGGCGACCTCTGATCCCACTAGCGAAAAATGCCCAAAATGATTGGAACGACTTTCGATTTTATCACGAAGATCCCAAAGGGCAGGTGTGTCCCTTTGGTGCGCACATCCGTAGGACCAACCCTAGAGATACGTTAAGCTCAAAAGGAAAAGCTAAAAGTATTGAGGGTGCCATTAAGGTGAGTAATAAGCATCGGATCCTGCGCAGGGGAAGAACCTATGGGAGTCCTGTAGTCGAAGGAATGAACATCGAAGAAGTGGTACGTGCCAGCCTGGAAGGTGACGTTCAAGGTGCACGCGGCCTCCATTTCATTTGTTTCAACACAGACATCCAACGCCAGTTCGAGTTCGTGCAGCACAGCTGGTCCAATAACCGCAAGTTTGCGGGGCGCTATCAGGAGGTCGATCCCATCATCGGTGTCATGGTCAAAGAAAAAGGAGATGGAATGGAAAAATCAGAATTTGAGGTTCCCGCTTATCCTGTCCGGAAAAGATATCAGTCGCTTCCTCCTTTTGTCAGGACTCAAGGGGGTGCCTATTTTTTTCTTCCCAGCATTCCCTTCATTCAATTTCTCAGTCAATATCCCACGAGCTAATGTCACGTCTCACTCTCTCACTCCAAAAACTATTTTTCCAAGGTATGCGAAGCGTATGGCCCGTCTGGAAAAAAGGAGAACAAGTCTGGGTATTCAGGGATGCGGATGTCAGGGAGATTTTATTGCGTGACCAGGAGTTCACGATTCGTCCTGTCAACCAAGTAAAAATCGAGCGGAGGATTGGATCCTTTCTCCTGAATATGGACGATGGCCCTGAGTACCAACATGAGGTAGGGGCTTTGCGCAAAGCAGTAAAAAGAGAGGATGTGCAATGGATTCGGCAGTTTGTTAAAAAGCATGCGGAAGAAACACTCTCTAACCTGACACAGGCTGCACGTTTTGAGGTAGTCAGAGGGTTTATGCGAGAAATTCCATTGCGGTTGCTGGGCGCATATTTTGGGACACCTGGGCATGAGGACGAGCAGATGCTCCACTGGAATCGTGCGTTATTTTGGGATATTTTCCTCAATGTGGCGGATAAGCCTGAGATTATTGCATCAGCTGATCATGTCGCGCCTTTGTTCAATGAGTATTTGGAGCATCTGATCCAGGAGTTGAAAGAAAAAATTAAGCAGGGGGAATCGGTTCCAGATACGATGCTGACTCGCTTGATCCAAAATCAGATACATGGACAGCAGCCCTTTTTGGATGATGATGGCATTCGTCGGAACATTGCGGGTACGCTGCTGGGAGCAGAGGAGCCCATCGCAGAGGCCTGTGCCAATATCATGGACGAGTTGTTTCGGAAACCTGCGGTTTTGGCTCAGGCGCAAGCTGCTGCGATGAGGGACGATATTCAGGAGATAGAGCAGATCGTCTTCGAGGCCTTCCGATTCCAGCCCAACCTGCCCGTCATCATCCGCTACGCGGAAAAAGACCTCACGCTTGCCAGCGGCCGCCAGATCCCCAAAGGGAAAGTTGTCTATGCCTTCATCGCTTCGGCCATGTTTGATGCGCGCAAGTTCCCAGATCCTCAATCTTTCCGCATGGATCGCCCCAAGGGCGACTACCTGTATTTTGGCTTAGGCCTGCATAAGTGTTTCGGTACCTATGTTAACTTCGTCGTTATTCCCGAGATGCTCATGGCCTTGCTCAAGTTGCCTGGACTCAAGTCAGGTGGGAAACTCATCAAAGAAGGTCCTTTTCCTGATCGGTGGATCTTGGAGTGGGAGGGGAATCGTAATTAGATGGCAAACTTATCGTAAGGCGAATAAGTGCAGTGTAACAAAAGTTTCATACTATCATTTTTGAGTTTCGTGACAGGCTATTTGGGGTCCCGAGGTTAACACTCGGGATGGGCGCGGAATTTGGTGTTAGGGGCGGATAGAGGAGTTGGGCTAAAATTCCGTCCCGAGATTCATCAGCGGGATTGGTTCTTTTTGCCTAATAATCCCGAGTCTAATGCTCGGGACACTGAAGGTGATAGTTAAATATTACAAAA
>JBCBPW010000181.1:0-4722 GCA_039820545.1 Bacteroidota bacterium
CAGATGAACATTATGGTTCTTCTTTCAAGAATAAACCGTTCGAATTCTCACTGAAGCCCGTCAGCTAGCAGCTACTTATCTGTAAATATGATTCATCCGACAAATACCTAAAGATGAAGAACTCAACCCTCCATTTTGTTTTAGACCATGCCTGAAACTTCAAATCTGCTGAAATTTTGTGCTCTTTAGCTAGATTTTCATTGTCTCAAACATGGCCTTATAAGCCGTAATATTTACATAGATCATAGACTGTCCTTCATCCTGGATAAGAAAGAAGGAAAGTGGGGTATGAAAAGAATCTCAGGGATAGGATCTGTACCTAGCGTGAAGATCAGGCCAAGCATAACGTACTCCATTAATCGGCCCATGGATATGCAAGCAATCAGTCATACCTCGCGAACTGATCTGGCTGGACTACGTGTCACATGGTGTATTCCAAGCTATCAAGATATGAGGATGGAACACTAGAAATTGTAAGGCTTTAGGGGGAACTTCATGGCGTGTATGTCATTGTATGGACCACATTTCCTTCACGGTCATAATATATCCACTTACCTATGGGCTGTTTCCAATGGCGATATTGTCCTTTGGCCTTGATGCTTCCATCCTCCCAATATCTGATTACAGGGCCTTCCACTCTGTTTTCGACATAAGTTCCTTGCTCATCCTTGGTGCCATCAGGATTGAACTGTATCCAGATACCATTCCCTATACCGTCGGTGTACTCTTGAAGCGTCATAATCTGGCCATTGTCGTACTTACCATAAAGGACTCCTGTATAAGGTTGGTCACTGCCATTTTGAAAATACTGATAACCATGATCTTGAGAATAGCGCTGATAGGTATCGGACATCGGCACCTTGTGTTGGCTAGTGATATCCATCTTCTTGGGTGCCTGACTACAAGCCATTAACGGCCATGCAGCCATGAGGATCAGTAGTTTTTTCATTGGGATTCGATTGTTAAGAATTGAGTTTCCATATAATAAATGCTCCAGATACGTTCTCCTGAAGCGTCAAAATTTTCTGCACGGTCACTGGAAAAGAGGAAGTACTTACCATCGGGAGAAAACCGAGGGGCGCCTTCATTGTAATTGGAGTTGATCACAGGACCGAGATTTTTAGGCGCTGACCAAACGCTCCCATTCCATCTTGAGTAGTAGAGGTCTTCTTCACCAAAACTTTCTATACGATTCGAAGACACAAAGCATAGCAACGTTCCATCTGGCGATATCACGGGTCCACTATCAAAGCCTTGATTGTGAGAGGGCGGAATCAGTTCTGTAGGTGAACTGAATTCGCCGTTTTTACGCATGCTTGAAGTATAAAGATTAGAACTGCGATTCGTGCTGCTTTGGGTCCAGTAATATAGATTCCCCTTAGCATCAATCGTAGGACCTGTCTCATAATTCCGTGGCCATTCATCGTTGTCCGTTCTTTTTTTGTTAATGGAACTAGGGAGGGGCTGAGGAGGAGACCAGCCAGCATCAGTCTGAGTCATCATCCAGATATTCATATCCAAATCATGTGCAGGTGACGTATCCTCTATCGGCCTACAGCTACCGAAAAAGAAATACTTGCCATCGGGTGAGATGAATCCGCCTTCGTCACGATGTGTTGAGAATGGGGCGACAACGGGTTCTGTCCAGTTGCCTCTGTCATCTTTTGAGGTTTGATAGATTTTTTGCGAAGTGCCGTCTGTAAGCCTACGTGTGAAATAGGCCGTTTGATTGTCTGGGGTGAAGGTGATGTCCCACTCGTTGGCCGTATCCGTAGCGATACGTCCTGCTTGAAACAAAATGGGTTCGTCAATGGCTTGAATTCCAGCCTGATAATGCTTCCGCGAGAGTAGCATCCCATTGACATCATACGTACACACAAGACCGTCCAATTGTCCATTTAAGTAGGTAGTCTGCTGAGCCACTTGCCCATTTATATGGTAGCTGACAGCAAGGCCCTGCGCGATATCATTGATATAAAATGACTCAGAGCGCAACTGGCCATTGGCATAGAAATATTCCCATTTTCCATTTCCCAGACCATCTTTCCACCAAGCGCGATACCTGAGGGTCCCGTTTGGATACCATTCTTGCCAAAGTCCATTTGCCTTCCCGTTCTTCTCTTGTCGCCACAATTTGGGATGTCCATCGGCATACTGTTCGACCACGATCCCTGTATAGGCGCCAGGCTTATCTTCTGCTTGGACGATGGGACTCGATGAAAATAGCATCTGCCCAAAAGAAGCGCTGCAAGTTGAGCAGAATAAGAGGGTGTAAATCATCATTTTCATACCTTGCGTATTAGGTGATACTTCAAGGTAGAGAGCTCCGCAGCCGAATGCTAAGGTTTATAGACGAGTCCGTCAATGGGTCTTTGAGTGGGTTAAATACTCTGTAACAAAAGTTTTTCAATCTTTAACTATGGCCTTCAGCGGGAGTTCTTTTTAAGCAAAAAGAACCAATCCCGATGATGAATCTCGGGACGGAATTTTAGCCCAACCCTTCTATCAGTCCCTAACACCAAATTCCGCGCCCAACACCTCCCCAAGCAACCTGCTACCGTGCTCGAAAGTTATGCTGTAAGATTTAAGTTGAACCTTATCAAAGCTGTAAAGATTTGAGGGCTGGGAGGAAGGTATCGGAGACTTTTAATTTGACACCAGAATCCAACGTCAGGAAATGATATCTCCCCTCTTTTGCCAGATGCTGGACTTTGTCCAGGTTTACCGCGTGAGATCTATGGATTCTGAAAAACTGTTGCGCCTGCAGCTTCTCGATGATCGAAGATATTCCCTTGGTTAAGAGAAACTCTTCTTTGCCTGTGAATACTTTGGTGTAATCGCCATAGGCTTCGAAATAATAAATCTGTTCGCTGTCTAGGATCACACGTCTCCTGCCACTATGCACAATGATTTTCTGCTGCTCCGCGCTTCTTTCTTCTAGGAGTTTTTCTGCGAGTTGTTGGACTTTTTCCTTGTTGCGTTCGAGTCTTCCGATTGCTTGCGCAAAACGCTTCTTGCCGTAGGGTTTTAGCAAGTAGTCCAAGGCTTGTACTTGAAAAGCATCTAGCGCATATTGATCGTAGGCTGTACTGAAAATAATTTCTGGAAGATAATCGAGTTGGGTCAAGACCTCAAAACCATCCTGCCCAGGCATTTGAATGTCTAAAAAAATGATATCGGGACGCATACGGAGGACTTTTTGTACAGCATCATCCCCATCCACGGCTTCGCCCACCACTACAAAATCGGGAAAGGCGGCCAGGTACTCCTTTATCAGCGAACGAGCATCTTGCTCATCGTCTATGATCAATACCGTTTTCATATGACAAATGATACTTTGGTTCCATGGGGTAGGTTCGGTTCCACCCGCAAGTCTGCATCGTATAAATGCTTCAGCCTTTCCTTTGTATTCTTGAGTCCTAAGCCTTTATTCCAAAAATCAGTCTCTGACTTAATCCCCACCCCTGTATCTGTAATTTCGAATCTTACATGTTCTCCCATTCGCTTGACAATAAGCGACAGCTTACTTGCCCCCACCTTGGGCGACACCCCATGCGTGATGGCATTCTCTATCAATGGCTGCAAGATCATCGGTGGGATAGAGAAACGCAACAAGTCATCATCCACTGAGATCTGAATCTGTAGACGATCCTTTAGGCGCACCTTCATCAGATCCAGATAATTTGTGACGAACGCAACTTCATCTTTCAGTAGGACGAGGTCTTTTTGACTGGCTGTACTCTGATATCTGAACAAGTCCGACAGGGCGATGACCAGCTCCCGGGTACGCTCATTTTCAGCGGGAATGCTCGCATTGATGGAGTTGAACAGATTATGCAGAAAATGAGGATTTAGCTGGGCCTTCCATGCGGTAATCTGGCTTTGCAGGGCGACTTCTTTTAGCTCTGCTTTTTCTTTGAGTGCCGTTTGATGTATCTGATGATACTGATAGGCATGTATGAGCAAAAATTGCAGCAAATAAAATACGGCGATCAGATACAGCGTCCATACCGTCGCGGATTTATCCCACATAAAAACCCATCCGAAATAATCATTTGTCGCAGAGAGCATCCAGTATACAGTTACTGTAAATAAGGGCAAGAAAAACAGATGGCTCACATAGGCCATCCATGGGCTTTGGGGAAAAATTCTTTTCACTACGATATACACGATGGGTACCGTAACCACAAAGTAATACAGGAACCTACATCCAGCGGAGGCAAAGAACTCCTCTACATTAAGATAAGGCGGATAGCCTTCCTGAAACGCGCCATAGTATATCCATGTGGCCGTGTAATATATGAGGGTGGAGACGCCATAGAAGAGAAGAAACCAGAAAGTGGATTTCTCTCTTGCGCACGCTTTAAGCCATAGGATGAACTTTTTCACATATTCAATATAATTGAAATCTCCTTTAGGTCTCGGTTGAGCTTTTCAGTTCTCGACGAAACGGTACATCCTTCGATAGGATGGATGGATACTTGGGTTGGGGTTGGGTGGATATGAGTAATCGAGAAGTTTGGGGGAGGGCTTGCGCCTTGCTGATATTATGGCGTCTTAACTTCAGATATACTGTGTATACGTCAATAGAGGAATAGCAAAAGCGCAATAGCATGTGGCCTAGCTGCGACCAAATGGCTTTCGAAGAGTAAAAAGTTGACGTACTTGCTGATCCTTATGGCGTCTTATCCTCAGATATACTGTGTATACGTCAATAGGGCC
>JBCBPW010000182.1:0-4653 GCA_039820545.1 Bacteroidota bacterium
ACTAAATGAGTTTTTCTTCAAGATATTACCCAATAAGCTCGAACGAAAATTCAAAAAGTATATCAAGAATCAAAATGGCTTTGATGTACTTGATGTTCAGAGCTTTTTGAATAACCTAGATGAGAACGAGCAAGCAGCGTTTTTGGCAAAAAATCCCTATACCTATATCCTCTTAAGGGTGATGCTCTCTGCTGAACTAGAGGGAACCAAGTTTGAAGATGGACAAGCACTCTTATACAGATCGGTTCTCCTAGAACTCTCCAGATCAGATCTCACCACACGTGATATGCTGATCGCCAGGTGGTTGCTCAAACAAATGAGGGAAGCGGGAATCGAAGGCGATGTCAAAGATCAATTTGCCAGAAAACGAGCCAAGCAATACATTTTTGAACTTGATAGTACCAAAGCCAAGGTTGAAGATGATCTCGACATTAAACTGAAGGAAATTGCGTCTATAGAAGAAGCCGTAGACTCTCTGACAGCAGAACTAAAATCACTAGACCAAGCACGAATCAAAAAGGTAGAAGTACGCCAGGTCAAACTTTCAGAATACAAGAAAATAGCGCGAGACCTCAAGAATGCACAGCAAAAGCTTTCCAATTCGCAGCTTTCGCTAGATGGAAACAACACCGTCAAGATTTCTACTTCCAAGGGGGTTCAAGACAATATCATCCTCGTCTCTCCCAAGGAATATAAGCTCGGCAGTCACTGCGATGAAGACATACGGGTCGTCGCCCAAAGCCTCATCAATCTTTTTCTCTTCAAAGTCTCTGACCTGCCACCCTCAGACGTAGCCAACCTGGAGTTTGATCTGGAGATTGTCGGTCATGCCGACGGATATGGCTATGGAAAATCTCTAAATATTAAAAGCGGCGAAGATCTATCGGCTTACAGATACGAAGTCAATGGCAAGTCCAAAAGAAGCGGGATCAAGAAAAATAAGAATATCACCAATGAGCAACTCGGGTTCCTGAGGGCCTATTGTGCTTACAATATCTTCTACATATGGCTATTGGAGCAAAATATAGACTTGGAGACAAGCAAGCACAGTGTCAGATTTAAGGTGGTCGAGCACAAAGAAAAAGGACCCGCCTACAGGAAAATTGACATCGATTTCCAAGCAGTCAACTTATACGAACACTACGAGAAGGAAATACAACGCCTCAAAACGACCATCGCCAGATATGAACTCAGGGAGAACCAACTCTCTGAAGAGATTGATGAGCTGAGGGAACGATTGCGAATCCTCAATGATCTCATCAAAAAGAATGGACGAGATGGAATTGAGACTCAAAGGCTCGTAGAAGAGATTCGCCAAGTCAAAAAATCTTCCAGAAAAAAAATGCCTTGATTTATTCATTCACCATAAACACAACGTATCATGAAATATATCTTTTACATTTGCATAGGCCTTCTCCTAAGTTGTTCGCTTCAAGCTACTGCCCAAGGCTCCCTCAATGAAGGCTTAATCCAATACTGGACCTTTGACAAGCACATAAGCTATCTCAACATCGTCCCTGATAGAGGTTCTAATATCCATGCAGAAGGTAAGGACGGCTTAGCAGCGCGGAAAAAAGGAAAAAGAGGGACTTGTTACTTCTTTGGGGCAGAAGCAAAAACTGTATTGAGTGTGGACCAAGGATTAGACTTGTACGATTACTTCACCATCGGAGGGTGGCTTTTTCCTATAAGCCTCGATGTTCAGCAAACCCTCTTTCATCAGTTCTCGAATAAGACAGATCGATCATACAAGATCTACATTAAAGATGAAGAGCTTCACTTCGAATACAATGACAATCGCCAATCCTCAGGCCGATACGAATGCAAGATTGGAGATTTTGATATGGAAGAGTGGAATATGTTCACGATTACCTTGGAAGGAAATGAGCTCAAGATTTTCTGGAATGCACAGGAAATTGGGAGTAAGAAGATCAAACTCAACATCAGGGAATCGCAACAGAACGATCGATTATACTGGGGCAACTCTCAAGATCTCAACGATCCACTGTTGGGAGGACTGGACGAACTATTTGTCTATGACCGTGCCCTTACCAATTATGAGATCGCCAGAATGTTTGCTGGTACTAGTCCTTTACCTCCCAAAAAAGAAGTAGAACCCGTTCCTGTCTTCAAGGGCCGTACGGTAGCTTTTGTCGATACCATCGGGATAGATCTCGTAAATGAACAATTCCTCACATTCAAAATCTGGGATTACCAACAAGTCGACAATGACAGTGTCGCTGTGTATCTTAATGGAGAAAATTTGTGCAACGTTCGTCTTAACAGTAAAGGTGAAGCTTACGAAGGAAACTTTAAACTACAACCGAATACATCTAACGTTTTGCTTCTATACGCGTTGAATACAGGGAGGCTTGGCGACAATACCGCCGAAATTAAAATCAAACTTGGAAGTAAGACATTTCCTCCCATCAAGCTTTCTGCGAAAAAAGACGAATCAGAAGCCATTATTCTCAATACCCGTTCGCCCATGGATCGGGAACCATAGCACTCGTTGACAAATTACGTCTCATTTACAAGTCTCTATCCGATGAAAAAAAAATCTGCTCCTATTTATCTGTATATCTCTTTACTTTTTCTTCCTTTCTTTTCTCAAGCGCAGACAGATAGCCCATTAGGTACATGGATGGCCTTTGATCCTGATACAGGAGAGCCACGTTCCCATATAGAATTATTTATGAAGGGGGAGGAGTTGAAAGGAAAAGTTGTGAAGCTCATGACAGTAGCACCAGATACCAAATGTGCCAAGTGCTCAGGGGAGCGTAAAAATCAACCTTTGCTTGGCATGGAAATCATTTCTGGCTTACATAAGGAAGAGGGAAAATGGGTGGATGGCCAAATCTACAGACCCATCAATGACAAATCCTACAACTGTAAAGTCTGGGTAGATCCAGCTCAACCTGATATCTTATATGTTCGGGGATATGTGGGCTTTATCTACTCGACGCAGGAATGGAAGCGAATAAAGTAACTCCAACAGAAAAGATCATCCATAGTAGAATTATTATTATTCGTTAACCTTTCCCTCCATTTTCCATCTCCTGTAAAGAAGCTATGAAAAATGGGATCTGGTCTTACTGTCTAATTTTCCTGCTGAATATCACCACCCTATCTGCGCAACCCATCGTTCAAACGTTGACCGCTGGAGTCAGATTAGGCACAAATGCAGCGACACTTAGAGGAGACACTTACTCAAACCTGGGTTTTCGAACAAGCATCGTACTGGGATTTTTTGCAGAGCAAGAGTTGACTTCCAGCTATAGTGCGCGCGTAGAGGTCAATTATTCTGCTGAAGGTGCGCGTAATCGCAATTATGACTTCAGCGACTTCTCTACGGTCATCTACGATCAAATCCTGAAATACAACTATCTACAGTTTCCCCTTCTCCTCCAAAAACAGGTAGCTGATAGACTCGAGCTTCATGGTGGGACCCAATTGGGCTTACGGCTGGCTGCCAAGGAGGTACGCACGATCCAAAGTGGAGAGCCTTCACCTAGCGATCGCTCCGAGGGAACACGGGGATTCAATTCTCGAATCAAGTACATCTTTCCAAGTGTCATCTTTGGAGGTGAATACCTGTTGAATGACCGCTTGGCAGCACAGGCTCGATTCCAGTTTAGCTATATCGATAATGTAAAACGAAACGCAGGGGACTCGGAGGGAACCTATCCCTTTATTTTCCAAATCGCGCTGAGTTGTGTGCTGAAGCAGGAGTAACCCGATCGACCCTTAGAAAGGATATCGATCAATCGTTTTCCTGTATTCGTTTTCTATATTCTCCATCAAAGACTACTTGACCTGTGGGGATCACCTGCCATGTTTGCCTGACCATTCCTCCCTCCGTGCTTTGCCATGTAATGCGGTTGACTTTGTCTTCCAGGATCATTTTCCCCTCTTTGAACGCGCCTTTCAGTTCCAGGGTCAGTCCTTGATTATCCATGTAGAACTGGGCCCATTGTTCTGTTTGGGGATTGTAAGCATTGAGGCTGGTTCCCTTATAGGGGCCTTGAGTAGAAGTGTACACTTCACGAATCGCATTTCCATCTAGGATGGACGTAATCTGACTTTTACCTACGAGGGTATCCGTATCAAACTTGTAGACATCCCAGGTCCCGATCCAAAAGTCAAATTGCTGTTGGGGTATCTGGCTGTCTTGTGCAAAAACAACACCCAAGAGAAAGAAAATAAGTACACCGTATTTCATGCTGCTTCCGTAAAAATTGAGAAATAGGATGTGCTTATATGGAAAATACAAAATTTTGAAATAATTTTAAGTAGCGTATAACGATCGTGCGTAGTAAGGGAGTATCTAGCGTCCCGAGTTTAATGCTAGAAAGGCTGAAGGCGATAATCAAACCATGAAAAAAACATTACAATCTTTTGAGCACTAGGATGAAAAAATTCTGGGTTTTATTCCTGTAAAAATTAAAAAAAGGAGCTCTGTCATGAGTACGTAAATAGAGGTAAGTAAAGCAACTGAGAAATAATAGGTGAGCGAAAGGGCCTTCCCTTGAAAAAAGGGATAAAAAAAACTGTAGGCTAAGGCCACATACATAAGAACCAAGCCCAATAGATATAAATAATGCCCTCTGTAGAGATAGGGATCAGAAAAATGTTTGGTTTCCTCATTCAAAG
>JBCBPW010000183.1:0-4465 GCA_039820545.1 Bacteroidota bacterium
CAACAATATGCAGGCTGGCTCCACTATCCTTATCGTCTATTTATCATAGGCCATCTACATTATTTCCTATTGGGTTTTTTGCTGACTGATGTATACTTATCCGACTGGCAGGGAGAAAGAAAAATGAACCGAATATGGGATTTGATAGGGATTATAGCCTTCGGAGCTATGTTTGCCACCTACTCTGAGACAGGGAGCAATGTGATTTTTACCTGCTGTTTGGGACTTCTAATGGCGTCTGTCTTCCTTGGCCCTTTGCTCAACCGTATAATCACCAATCCCTGGATTACCGCCATCGGAGGGATGTGTTATACTATCTATTTAATTCACTTGCCAATACTTGAACTGCAATTTACATTTACCGAAAAGTTCATAGTATTTAATAATTTTTACTCGAACTTTTTCATTCAATTGAGTATTGCATTGGCAGTGATACTTCCTGCTTCGGTCATAGGATTCCTGGCTCTGGAAAAACCTTGCATGGATCCCAAATGGCCTCAGCATCTGCGGATGTGGCTCACACAAAAAGTGGGCGCCTCTTCTAAGCTCCCTGCCAATGCTCATCAAAGTGAAGGATAAACCTTCCTGCTTTGGGTATAGGTAAAGGAAGATATGAAGCAAATTGCGTGGTTTTTGTGCTTGGGATATGTCCTCATCATGGGACCCGATCTCACCGCACAGAATACAGAGGGTACAGGGCTAGAGGCTCCGTACCCTCCACGTATTCAACAAGCACAGGCAGCAGCCCCCCTGATCACGGATCTACAAGACGGGCTCCCTTCTGCCTACCCTAATTATCTTACGCCTATTGCCCCACTTGATACCTTGATAGAGCGTGCCTTATCTATCAATCCCGAATTTCGCAATGCCGACATCATCCGGCAGCAGCAAGACCTAAAAGTCAGTCTTGAAAAGCGAAAATGGTTGAAGGCGGTCGCTATACAGGGTGTCTCGTCCTACGGGACAGGTTCGGCTCTCTCTGCTACAGACGATGGCACGGTCGTAACCAACCAGCTCACCAACAATGTAAGTCTCCTTTACAATGCAGGGATTTCTATCAAATTCGATCCCTACTATTGGGCTACCCGAAGAAAAGAAATTCAACTTCTTCAGTCGCAGTCTGCGGTTGCAGCAAATGACCAGTATGCACTGGAAAGTAAAATCCGAGAAGAAGTCATCGCCAGATATCAGACCTATCGAGAAAATCTGGCCCTGCTTAGGCTCAATGCAGATGCACTAGAAGCTAGCTTGGTCTCATTTGAAACAGCCAAAAACTATTTCAGCAACGGGACAATTACCATAACCGAATACAACGGAGCCTTGACCACCCGTGTGGGTGCAGAAGCGGCCTTCGAAAAGGCCAAAATCGCCCTACAACTTAGTTATCTATTGCTCAAAGAAATTACTGGAGGAAAGGTAGACTGATATTATGAATGCTGTACAGTTTATCAAACTATTTATGCATCATATCCGCCTCACGATGGGGGTCGGGATCATGATGGCATTCTTGATATACAATAGTACCAAAGATACCAAACCTTCTTACTCTACTGAGGGACGCGTCAACACGCACATCATTGCAGGATATAACCCTGAAAGTCAAGGAAGCGGAAATACAGACCTTGTCCGCGTGCGCGCAGAGATGGGCAACCTCCTGACCATGGCTGAGTCCAATGAGACGTATGATGAGTTATCCGCCCGGCTCATTGCGGAGATCATCATGGAAGGACAGTCCAGCAAACTGATCGCTCCGCGTGGATACGATGAGTTCATTACTGCCCTTACCCCCGAACTGGCTGACTCGCTTCGAGATACAGCGTCGCTTGAGCAGACACTGGCCAATGTCCAAGCCATGCGCGACCGGGGCGATGCCAATCCCCTCTATGAGTTGATCCACTCCAAGAACGACCTCGTCAGCCTGGGACAACTCAAAACGATCAAGATCACACAAGAAGGTCGAAGTGATATCCTCCTGCTCAAATACTCAGCCTCCGATGCAGGGATCTGCCAGCGAACCTTAGAAATCACCATTGACATCATCAAGCGGAGACACAAAGAAAATAAGTTTGGGCAGTCCTCCAATGTAGTCGATTACTTTCGCCAAGCTACCGACCAGTCTTTTGCGAGGCTCAACGGAGCAGAAAGTTCTCTGAAAAGCTACATGGAAAGCAACAACGTCATCAATTACTACGAACAGACGCGTTTCATTGCAGAAAAGCGGGAGGATGTGAACCAGCAGTTTGACGATGAGCGGATGAAAATTGCGGCTGCCGACTCTGTATTGCGCAATCTCGAGCAGCAGATGCAAGCCAAGGTAGACCTCGCCAATGTCAATCAAAATATCCTTCAAACGCGAGATTCGCTTGCAGATCTTTCCGCTCGCTTAATGGAGATACAGCTTCTACAGGATTCGGGCATGTACCGTGGGCAGGTTAGTGGATTGGAGCGGGCCTATGGACGCTTGCGCAACAGCATCAAAGAAGATGGCCGCCGTGCTTATGAGATTCAGGTAACACCCAAAGGAGCTGAGGCAGAAAAACTCCTGGAAAAATGGCTGCTCAATGTCCTCTCCATTGAGGAAAGTAGGGCCAAAATGAAGATCATCCGCGAGCGCAAGAAATCCTTCGATGAAGTCTATGCTTCCTTCGCCCCGATGGGATCGCGAATTAAGCAACTTGAGCGAGAGATTGGCATTCGAGAAGAAGACTACTTGCAGAACTTACACAGCCTCAACATGGCCATCCTTCACCAGCGCAGCCTGATGATGTCTACCGATCTGACAGTTGTAGACGACCCATTCTATCCTCCCAAGGCAGATCCTGCTCAGACCATGATCCTGGTGATCGTCGGTTTCCTCGCAGGTTTTGTGTTGACGCTGGCAGTGGTGATCGGGATGGAATATTTTGACTCTACCCTCAAATCACCGACTACTTCAGCCAAGATGACGGGAATGGAGGTGATCGGTGCCTTCCCTAAGTTTCCTCCACCTGTAGAGAAAAAGTGGTGGATGTTTTGGAAAAAGCGGAGCAAAATTCAGTATGATAAGCTCAAGGAAAAAGTGACACGCTGGATGCTCCAATCCATCAAATCCGACATGAACATCAGAGGATTGGAATATAAACAAATCACGATTTTCCTCACCAGCAATAGAGATAAAGAAGGCAAGACCTTTGTGGGTCAGATCCTAGCGGAGAAGCTGCGATCATTCAAAATCAATACAGTCCTTCTGACACCTGAGCCTCAAGCAGATGAAGAAATCGAGCCAGAAACCCTCATAGATCGCTCCTATGTACATGAATATTCGGTCCCACCTGATTTTTTCCATAAGCAAGAGGTGAAGGATCTTTTTCCAAACAAAGCAATCGATCTCTCCACATACGAATTTGTCATCGTAGAACTTCCTGCACTCTTAGACAATCCCTATCCCATGGCCATGTTGACCCGAGGCGATTATACCTTCCTCGTAGGTCGTGCCAATCGTACATGGAGTGCTGCAGATAAAACTTTGCTAGAAAAACTCAGTGACCCTTTGATCAAGAAGCCTTACCTCATCATCAATGGGGTACAAGAAGACCTCTTAGAAGGAATGATTGGCGATATCCCGAAGAAGCGAAGTAGGGTTCGTCGTGTATTTAAGCGATTTGTCTTCCTCGGATTTAAGTCGAGATCTAAAATCTGATCTTCTCTCATAAGTAGAGCAACTCCTGGATATCTGAGCTAGGAGAAATGAACAAGGAACATGGAAAATGAAGCTTTTCAGCGCCCTCCTATAGTCTGTATTGCCCAACCTGCATGGTCTACTGGCAACTATGTCAAATCGACCGTCAAGCTCATGTCGGAATTGTCAAAGTGGCACAATGTATTATATGTGGACTATCCTTTCACGTGGAAGGATGTATGGCAGGGAATCCGTAAGCCTGGTAGTAAACCTGTAGGCGACATCTTAGGTTTCCAATCTCGATTGCGAAGAGAGGAGATGGCGCATGGACAATCTATTCATGTTCTCACCCTTCCTCCTTTTGTACCCGTCACTTGGATACAAAAACCTCAGCGCTATGATCGGATCAATTATATGAATAGCCGAAGGGCACTTCCCGTCATACGCAGCGCGATGCAGCAACTCGACATACAGGCTCCTCTCGTCGTCAATGCCTTCAATCCTACCCTGGGGATCAATCTTATAGACCAACTCGGAGAACAAAAAAGAATTTACTATTGCTACGATGAGATCAAAGCGACCAAATGGGCTGGCAAACATGGGGGTCGGCTGGAAGATCTATATTTACCGCAAGTTCATGCTTTGATCACAAGTTCTGTCCCTTTACGTCAGGAAAAATCTAGTCTTCAATCCCGTGCATATACCGTAAAAAATGGAGTAGATTTTAATCACTTTTATCAAGCGATAGAGATGAAGAAAAGGGGAAATACAGCGCGTCCCTTTACATTTGGCTATGTAGGAGCAATA
>JBCBPW010000184.1:0-4437 GCA_039820545.1 Bacteroidota bacterium
GCCAATAGGAACAAATTGGAGATTATTAGGACACACATCTGAGTTTGGATCAGTAGTTGTGCTGCCTGTCCCATTATTCCCTGTCGAGCTACCACCTGAGGTAGGATCTCCATTAGTTCCCCAAGTGGGGATAGTTCCCCCATACAAGGGATCATGCTGTAGTACAGGGCCCAAGCTAATCCAAACAGAACTACTTCCTCCTCCTGTATTTCCAGTTGCAACAATGGTTACAGGCTCTTCAAAGTATTGAGGCTGCGCATAGGCTTTGTTTACACCTAGCATTATAAATACCAGGAGCACGAGATAAAGTGATGTAATTTTCATGTTGGGCTTATTTTACAATTTTGGTTGATCTTGTTATTTGTGTGCTGGAGAGTCTGACGATGTATATACCACTTCCTATATTAGTCTGAAACTTAAATCTTTGCTGACCAGAAGCAAGCATTTCATCTTTCAGTGTATAGATGAGTCGCCCGAAGAAGTCAAATAACTCAATCTTCACATGATCTGACTCTTTCAAGTAAAACTCCACAAGTAACTTCTCCGAATCTGATCCCAAGCTGACGTTCAGCTCGCTCAAAGAGGCATGAGCCATTGCCTTCCTAGCCCCATGATTCTGTTGTAATGAACTCAAAGCATCTTCAGCAAGCATATTTCCCCCTTCTAGCGCCTTAGTATAGTGATACTCAGCTTTTGCTATATCTTGGTCGATGCCCTGCCCGTTCTCATAACACAGCCCCAACATAAAGTGGCAATTTGCATGATCCTGGAAAGTACCAAACTCAAATAGCTTGAATGTCTTTACATAATCTTGCTTGCCTGCAAAATCGCCATAATACATGTAGCCCAGCGTATAGAGAGATGATTTGTGCTGTGCATTGACAGATTTCACCAACAGTTCTTCTGCCTTGTCATAGTCTATGGGGACGCCTGTTCCAAACATGTGGGCATATCCTTTAAGATAGATGGCTTGTACAACATATTCATTGACAAGGTCATCTAACAATTGATGCGCAAGATCTACATTCTTCCAGTTTGGATCAGGCGTGAGCAGATAAAGTTGTGCCAATAGTACTTTCCCAAGCCGACTCCCATTATCGGCTTCTTGTTGATAAATGCTTTGGGCTGTTGCCATATCTACAGGAACACCTCTACCCCTTTCGTAATCCTGGCCCACTGCCAAGCGATCCAAGACTTCTGGTGTATCATATTCTTGTGCAAATGAACATAGGGATAGAAAGAGCAATACTATTGATATCCCTACTCTAAGTGTGATTTTCATAGCCAATAAATGAAAGTGAAAAATTGTGTTTATACATCTTGCGCATGATGTGAATATAATAACTTGAAACAATTGATGTTTATCAAACAAATATTCAACATATGTGTCTCGTAACATATTTTTGTCTGAATCCAGGAATCTCAACTCATACGCTTTCATTTATGGTTCCTGCACTTGCTGCGGCAAGTTATGGACAGGGTTCCTGCACTTGCTGCGGCAAGTGGCTACGCGCCCAACTCATACCTCGCCTCCTTCTTGATCGCTTGTAAGATCTCCACAGGGGTGATTTTGACGACTTTGCCCTCGATGACAAAGGAGCTGGTTACACCTGAGATGTGCTGGAAGATCCAATGGACGATGGCCTGCACATTGTCGTGGGCTTCGAAGGTGAGCCGCACTTTGATGTTGTCGCGGAAGCCCGCCGAAGCACGTGGCGAATAATCCTCCAAGGCCGTAAGCCTCGCCTGTGTACCTGGAATCTTGATTTTGTCTCCACGATAGATGATGCGCTGAGAGAACAAGCGATACTTCAGCTGCATGTCGCGAGTCATGATGTCGATGTGGATGCCCTCTGCCACATAGCCCACATGTTGGACTTCGTCCTCCTCCGTCTCCCTAGGAGCCAAATCACCCTGAACTTCGAAGTATTCCTGGATTTTCTTGCTCAAGACTTCGATCTGCTGAAAGCGCTCTTTCGCCATCTCCTGAACCAATTCGTCCTCATAATGCGTAAAGTTATCAGGGTGATACTTCTTGCGGGCTGCTTTTTGTAGATCCTTGAAGCTTTCTACTGTCATTTCTCCCAATGGCTTCCCAAACAATTTTAGGATGGCCGTCTTATCTGATTCTGTGATGCGCTCATTCATAACTCAAAGAAATTGATTTATTTCCTTTTACTAAAACCCATATTCCATATATATCGTGACAATCAAAGGGAATTTGCATATACGACTCACCATCCTGACAGGATTTCTTCTCCTTTTTTCCACTCTCAGAGGTCAATCGCTGTACCTGATTTCATTTTGTGACAAAGGGCCTACACCTGTTCTTACTATAGAAGGTCTGTCTCCTCACACGTTAGCTCGCCGAGCCAAACAAGGGCTTCCTCCTACGGATTTTTATGACCTTCCTCTCTATCCTCCTTATGTACAGCTCATCCAACCACAGGTGGACAGCGTCCGCTATACCCTCCGATGGCTCAATGCGGTCAGCGTTTTGGCTACGCCAGATCAGATCCAAGAGATATCCAGCTATCCTTTTGTCTCAGAAATTACGCCGCTTCAACAATCGCTCCTGATATCTGAATCCTCTCCGCAGGAGCGAAACATCGACACCCTGCTTTGGATGCAGCGCAATCTGATGCAATTAGATACGCTACAAGGAATGGGATTGACAGGCGAAGGCGTGCGTATTGCCATCCTGGACGTAGGGTTTGAATATGCAGACAAACATACAGGCTTAGCAGAAGTCTTTGAGGAAGCGCGCATCCTGAAAACACGTGATTTCTATGATGGAGATAAAAATGTGTACCACCATGACATACATGGCACAAATGTTCTGGCCTGTATCGCAGGAAAATTTCGCGATGGGCAATGGCTGGGTTGTGCGCCTAAGGCTGAATTCTTGTTAGCGAGAACCGAACACAAGGCCAAGGAAAAGCCTGTAGAAGAGGATCATTGGATGGCAGCCGTCGAGTGGGCCTACAATGAAGGCGCAGACATCCTCAATACCTCTATAGGATTTGTCGCCCAAAACAATGCCTTCGAACTACTAGATGGAAAAACACTCCCTGTATGCAAAGCCGCGCAAATTGCTGTAGACAAAGGCATGATCGTCATCTCTGCGATGGGCAATCAAGGTGACAGGAAGAAAGATTATCTCAATGCGCCTTCAGACGTGCCTGGCGTACTTTCTGTAGGTGGTTCCTACCCGATGATCCACGAATCGATCAAGTTTTCTTCTGTCGGTCCCAATGCAGCCGGTATCCTCAAACCAGATATCTCTGCACCTGCCTTTGTAGTGGGCTTGAAGAAAAAAGAAGGCTATGGTGAGGTTGCTGGAACGTCTTATGCAACGCCCATGATTGCTGGATTGGTCGCTTGCCTCCTTCAAAAGGAAGATTCTCTTCACCCTTCACAAGTATCCGAACACCTCCGCAAGTCGGGACATTTCTATCCATACTTTGATTATGAGTTGGGGTTTGGGATTGCACAAGCTCCGCAGCTGTTTGAGGAGGCGCCGATGTGTCTGGATACTACATTTGATGTACGGCACGTAGGAGATACGATTTTTGTGACTTTCGACGAGGAGACGATGCTAGATACGCTGGCGCATCCTTATGGCCCCAATTTACACTTCCACTTTCAAGAACCTGAGGGAAATCTGATCGCTTACAAGTCGTTTCGCATGACCAATGAAGATAGAGAATACTATTTTCTCTTACGTAGATATATCAAAGGCGTATTGCGGATCTGGTTCCAGGGCTATCTATATGAGGAAATATATGGAGACCCTGCTTCCCTTCAGAAAAATGGGAAACAGGGTCAATAAATAGTAAATCCGTATAAAGGCAGAATTCATCGTCTCCTACAGCTTATATCTGAAGCATCTTTTGGCTTCAGGTGTAGCATGAAAAGAACCTGTTATGTGCGCAATTGAGGATAGATATGTGCTACGCAACGTAAATCCCACCTTAAGGCTCCTGAAGTAACTCATTATCAGCTTTTGCCAGGCGTCACATAGCTGCCATTCTTAGGCTGAAGTGATCCCACAGCGATGAAAATGATGTCTAGTACATAGAGAATACCAAAAAGCCCGCCTGTAAATAGCTTGAGTAGTCCCCAACCTGTATAACCTAGGTAAAAACGGTCGATTCCCAGGCCACCCAAGAAGATCGAAAGCAGCAAGGCGATACCCCAGCTACGGTCACCTGTGGTCATTTTACCTTTCTTGATCATGCGCGCTTCCTTACGCTCCAGCTTACGTACCATCTTTTTTTGCCACTTAGTCTGTGCCATGTCTTCCATTTGAGCCCATGGATTTTCTACAACTTCTGTCTGTGGCGTGCTAAAGGGAGCGCTGGATTGTCCTGCATATGCAAACTGGAAACCTGTGAGCATGAAGAGCGCTGTCAGCCCCCATGTCAAGAATGTGTA
>JBCBPW010000185.1:0-4400 GCA_039820545.1 Bacteroidota bacterium
TTGTGGTGTAGGACAGGTGAAACTAGGTCGCATCTTACTCCGTGGCGTTGACTGTGCCTAAATTTCAAAGCGTAGTTTAACCTTGGATTTAGTGGGTCGACTGGGAGGTTGGGTACAAAATTTTCTTTTATTTTGTAGAGGTAGATGATTTTGTATCTTTCGTGCCTGCGTTGTACACTATGTAGACCCAGCTCTGATAGCCTTTCGCTGTACCGCATATCTTGCAGGCCCTCTACATTTTTTGAAAAACTACGGAGTACACTTTCCAGGTGATCAATTTGACCAAAGTTTTTTGGGTGTGGTGACCATACTGGGGAGCAGTAGTCAACCAGTGGTCGCAGTTTTGATACCCAGAGTGTCTTCATCGTTGTGGCATCTCTCTTTGTGAACAGTCGAAGGATCCATGCCGATTGCCTACGACAGTTTGCAACAACTTTGTCAATTTGTTCTTTCCAGATGAGGTTATCAGAGATGGTTATACCAAGATCTTTGATTTGGTCTTTCTTTTTTATTGCATTGTTGGATGGATCAAGATATTGCCTTGGGTTTTTTACTTTCTTTCCGAAGTGAATGTGTTCAAATTTCTCACCATTGAATGCTGCATTATTTTTCTCAGCCCAAGGATAAATTACATTGCTTAGATTGTGTTGTATGTGTTGGCCATCCTTCTCATTGTTGGTAACACCAGTGAGCCTCGAGTCATCTGCAAACAGTGACATGAAGGTCTGGTTGAGGCCATTGTCTATGTCGCTAATCATGATCATAAATAGCACTGGGCCAAGTACTGTTCCTTGTGGTACCCCTGAGAGTACTGGTGCCACTGCTGACAGTGCTCCATTTGCAGATACTTGCATTGTTCTGCTAGTCAGGAAGTTGTGGATCCATGCTCCAATGAGGCCACCTATTCTTTTTTCTTTCAGCTTTTTGCATAGTATATAGTGATCTACCTTGTCAAAAGCTTTGGCAAAGTCTAGATATATTGTATCTGCATCGAAGTTATTTTCTAAGTATCGTAGTATTAACTCTGTGTGGTTGATGAGCTGGGAGGTTGTAGATCTTCCTTCGATGAATGCATGCTGGTTCCACGGTACAAGATTATTTTTCATTAGGTGTTTCATAATGGCCTTAGCCATTATTTTTTCAAAGATCTTTATCAGATGAGATGTTAGGGAGACTGGTCTGTAGGATTTTGCTTGGTAAGTCTCTGAGTTTCCCTTCAGAATTGGGCAAGTTATAGCATGCCTGAATATCTGTGCTATATCAGTTTTATCTAGTGATGATCTCCACAGGATGTAAAGTGGTTTCTTTAATTCTTTTTTGCACTTTTTTAGCAGTAGAGTAGGGAAGTGGTCAGGCCCGGCTGCTGAATTAATTTTTAGGGAGTCTATTTCTTTTTCAATCATATCCTCTGTGAATTCAATGTCTTGCAGTGTTGGTAGTGAGCAAGAGTCAAGGTTAAAGAAGGTTTGTGGATCACTGATGGTGTTGGTAGGATCCTGTGTGGAGTATGCTGAGGAGTATTGTGCCGATAGGCACTCACAAATTTCTTCAGGGGCAGTGATTATCTTGCCATCTTTTTTAAGAGGGCCAATTCCCCCTTTAGCTTTTTTCTTTTGGCGAGCATATGAGTAGAAGAACTTTGGATTTGCTTTTATATTTCTGATCGCCTTTTCTTCTTCAAGAGATTGTTCTACTTTTAGTGAGTCCATGATTTTTTCCTCAATTTGTTCAATTTCAGCGTTGACTCTCTGCGCTCGGATTGAGTTCCCATCCATGTCTTTCAGTCGCTTTTTCTTCCTTTTCTTTTGTCTAAATAGGATGCGTCTGTCTCTTGGTATAATTTTGTTGGATTGGCCTTTCTTGTTCTTGTATTTAGGGCAAAACTGTTCAAGGGCACTGAAAGTGACTGACTTGAGATTAAACATATTTTCCTCATTGGATTCACCAAACTTTACCCCAAAATCTCCATTGGCCTGCATTAGATTCCTAATATTATCCCAGTCAGCTCTGTGCATGTTGAAGATGGATAAGTCATCATTTGAACTTTGCATGTTAAGAGGCTTGTAGGGACTTCGGTGGTTTAGGTAGTGGGGATGGACGTCACATTCTATTAGAGCATGGTCAGACATGGCTGTTTTCTGCCTTCTGATATCACTAATTAACTCGTGGTTATTAGTAAATACCAGGTCTAGTATGTTGTTTCCGCCTGTTGGCGTAGGTCTGGTTCCGAACGATATCCTCTGCAGCAGGTTGTGAGTTTCACAGACGTCTAGTAGCCTGTTGAGCATCCTGGATTCGCTGGAGTTATCAGATACAGGGGAAGCTACTCCTTCGTTCCAGTTTGCACGTGGGAAATTAAAGTCACCCATTAGTAGAATATTTGGTACCGGAGAACCAAGATTTTGTATTATGGACTTGATGTTATTTATTACTATGTCATTGAAGGACTGTTCAAGCTGGGGCCCATCATATCGGTTCTTTGGGTCATGTCTGATGGGAGGTCTGTATACAAGAATGGTGGTAAGGCTCAGCTCATTGATGGTGATTGCCAAGAGAGAGCACATGTTGTCACTCATATTTGCTACTACTTTGTAGGTGAGGTCATTTCTTAGATAAATAATGACACCCCCTCTTGGTCTATTTATCCGATTACATAGGATGTGAGAGTAGCCTTCAATTCTATATTCCGATTCCTTGGCAGTTTCATCAAAAAAAGTTTCGGTGAGGGCCATGAATAGGTAGTTTTCTTGTTTGCTCTCCTCTTCTAGCATGGGGATCTTTGCTACTCTGCCAGCTCTTGTCATGAGTCCTTCAATGTTCCCAAATAGAAATGGGCACGGCTTGTCTATCTGAGCAGATTTTCCATTACTGCTGTTAGATTTCTCATTTGGCTGAGGAGATTTTCGATTTGGTAGGTTTTCTCTTGAGGGGGAAGTGACCTCCATATTTGATGGGAGGTGGTCCTCATGTTCTCCCTTTCTTGTTGTGCAGTTGCACGGTTTCTCCCTGAGTTGAAGTTTTTGGCTCCTGAACCGTTTTTTGCATTCCTCTGTAAGTCGCGTCTAGTTGGTGGTGTCCTGTGGCAATTTTGGTGATGTCTATACTCACATTTCTTTGCGTAGCATTCTAGGTAGTTTACGGAGTTGGAGCAGAAATATGGGGGGTGGTATTGAGGACAGGAGTCCTTTTTGTTGCATCCATTCTTTGTTGCCCCATGGTGGAGGAATTTAAGGCACATTTCAGGGTGGAGCTTGGGACATTTGCCCCTTCTTTTACCTGTTAGCCCGTAGCGACAGGTACCTTCGGCCAGCTCTGGGCATAAAATCGGAACCGGGAGAGTAGTGTTAGAGGCAGCA
Organism: Bacteroidota bacterium; assembly: GCA_039820545.1. Lineage (GTDB taxonomy): Bacteria > Bacteroidota > Bacteroidia > J057 > J057 > JALEFZ01. Next base: position 3,357 of record JBCBPW010000185.1, read on the forward strand.
GTACCAGCAGAGGTGGTAGCTCCAGCATGAGTATCATTACCATCAGAACTTGGTGTGGTAGCCTCAGTATCTGCTCTCACTGCATTGAGAGCAACAGTAGCAGAGGCCACATATTCTATGGTCCCATTAGATGGGGCGATGGAGTCGGCAGTAGCTCCATTGACAGAAGGAATGGTGGTAGTGGTAGATATAGTTTTAGCAGAAGGGATAGTGGTGTTGGAAGGTGGAGTTTTAGCAGGAGAGACATTAGAAGTGTCCGGTGTGGCTTTAGCTGTCGGAGCAGTTTTGCTTTTGCGTTTAGTTTTACTTATATTTTTTGCAGAGGGAGCAGCTGTGGTCACGGACTTAGTGGAAGGAATAGTAGCAGATGTAGTTTTAGCGGATGAGCAGGAAGGTTTTGAGGCTGAATGGGAGAGCTCATCCAGCGGAGGTTGAGGTGAAGAGAGAGAAGAGGACTCCTCTTGTGAGGAAGAGGATCCCCCTAGTGGGGGGAAGGAGGGGGTGTTGCAGTTGGTTGGTTGGCATTGAGTTGCGTGATTTGGGAGTTTGCATGAGCAGGATGGGAGCTCAGGGCTACCCTCCAAACATTTGAAATATGCTGGGGAGAGTGGAAGAGTACAGTCTCTGCAGACCCACAGCTGTATTGTGCCATCATTGCAACCGTGCACTGCAACGCCACAGATTCGACAGATTGTTTTAGTTTGAGGTTCCTCTATGGGTATATAGTTACTGGAACAAATATTGCATTCATTTACAATATATGCCTTCAGTCTCTGGCATAGTATAGTAGCCAGAGTATCTTTCTTCTTAATTTTGTCTAATCTTGATTTTGTTATTTTCAGACCATCGTAGGAGATATCTAAGTAGAGGATGGTTTCTTTCAGTATCTCTGTTGCATATTGGCCATAGATATACAGGCTATCTTCCAGAGAAGGTTGTTTGAGGAATTCTTCGAGAAGAGAGCCAATTGTTGATCCGTTCATTGCATAATCAGGTGCTCCATCAATTAGTGTTTGAAACAGAGCATTAGATATTTTGTCCTTC
>JBCBPW010000186.1:0-4233 GCA_039820545.1 Bacteroidota bacterium
TTTAATTATTCTACTATTACTTTGTTTAACTTTAACTGCAACCACACGATTTATATCTTTAGGATCAATTATAGGTTGAAAATATGGTTTTTCCTCTTTGATTTCATGTAATAAATAGGCTGCTTCAGATCCTTCATTAAAACTCTCAATCGTATTGTCAGGATGATTTGTAATATGCATTGTATTAGAGCGTTTAGCCAAATTAGCTAAAATACTGACTGTATCACTATCATAATATTTAATATCACTATTGGGAATTTTAAAAGTGACGACTTCTCCATTTTTTTCCCCTTTACTACTACATGCAAAATATAATGCAACAAGTGGGTTTGTAGTTAAGTCTAATAATCTTGTTGGTAATCCATAATGTTGCATTTTTACTAACTTTTCTAATGCACTTCTCTCGTCTAAAAAATCTTTAGGGGTTCTCAAGATAAATTCTCTAAATAGCTTATTTTCATTAGCTAGTAGTTTTCTATTTCTATAAATACTTGGCTTCAGTTCATATTCGATATCAGAATGTCCACGAAAAAAGAGTTCGTGGTCTCCATTTCGTTGTATTTTTTGAAGTTCACTAACAAAACTTGCGATATTATTTATTGCCATGACTTTGGTTTTTCACTTTTATTGCTTGCACCTAACATTAGTGTATACGCAATATGGCGCATATTTCGCAGATATTGATCACACCCAGGTCCCTTAGGGCTACCGCTTAGCAGTACGAACTAGTGAAACGCCTTTGGGCAACCGTAACTCCAAGGTGGTGATAGAAAAATCGGATGGCTTACCATCAAATATAAACATAAAAAACGCTGGCAGTATCATGCTACCAGCGTTTTCTGAAGTCTTTGTCTCAAGATTTCAAGTCTACCTTTACGGACTCACCAGATTGATGCTGAGATTGGCATAGAAGGGATTGGTGAGGGAGTTGAGCATGGAGTATTGTTGGCTGCCGAAGAAGCCACGGAAAAACTCACTGCCTCCAGGCAAGTTGTCTGCGTTGTAGCTCCAGTTGATGCGGTATCCTGCCTGAGCTTGCAGCCAGATGAAGCCTGTGATTTGGCGTTGCCACATGAGCCTCCAGCGCATTTCGCCACGGCGGATTTCCAGACTTTGATTGTCTAGCGTCTCGGACACATCGTTGATGCGGTAGCTCTGGCCTTCCAACTCGAAGCCTGCAAATAGCATATTACGCGCACTGAAGGTGTAACGCACGTGTGCACGAGCGGGCAGCAGCATTTCTACGCCCCAAGGACTATTTTTAGAAGTCCAGTTGAGTAAGAGGATCGGAATGTAGTTCATCTCTCCTACTCGGTAGGTACGGGACAGACCCACCGCCCACTGGAAGTAGTCACTTGACCGCCAGCCATAGAGTGCCGCTGCGGAGTACCGCAGGAAATTCAAAGATTGAAAATTGGTCAGGGTATAGTCCCCACTCAGGTCGGCACTTCCCTGAAAAAGGAGGAAGCGTTTTTCATCGAATGGCTTGAAAATGGTCGTGTTTACCCCGCTGGTGCGCAGGCCATTTTGACTGATAGAACGGGCGACATCGTTGTTGATCTGGTCAGCAGATTGATCAAATTGATAACGCATGTTCCATATATTGGCCCCTAGCTGAACGATCAGGCTATTGCGTGAATAGACGGGGATGTTGGCGACTAAGCGCGCGCCCTGCGTGGAGTTGATTTGATAGGTTTCTTGTGGGACTTCCTCCCCCTCATCATAACTTCCGACGGCAGAAAAACTGGCCTGATAAGGACCTTGAAAGTCATAGCCTAGGGAAATAAGTTGCTGAGGGCTGATACCGACAATTTTGGAAGAGGCAAAGGTTTTGACTTCTACTTCTCCAAAGTCAAAATCATCAAATTCGCCGAAATCCAGGTCATCTTCCTGCGCAGTAGAGTCTGTCTGGGCGATGAGGAATCCACATGACATCCATGCGAGCAGCAACAAGATTCGATAAAACATAGTAGTGGTTCTTTTTTATTGCTTTGGGTATTTCAATCAAGTGCAGGTAAAAAAATTGCAGGAGATGAGAGATCTCCTGCATATCGTTTCAGGTTGGAAAGGGTTACTTGATCCGCTTCCACACATCTGTACGGCCCAGCGCCTTCACTCCTATATACCCTCGTATATCCAGGGTGCCATCTTTTTTCATTTTGATGGTGCAGCTGTAAAGGCTCCCATTTTGAGGATCGTAAATTGTTCCTTCGGTCCACTCATCATCGCCCGCATAGGTGAAGTCCTTGAGCATACGGAAACCCAAAAGGGGAGTACTACGCAAAGACTCGTCTGGGTTATTTTTATCCAGTTTGGGTTTGCCTGTTTCTGGGTCGATAGGTTCTTTGAGTTTCACGATGCGACCGTAGTATTTACCTGCAATGTTTTGAACTTTCACCAAGGCGCGGCCATTGCTAGGTGCCCATACGCCGATCAGACGATCCGCTTCTTTTTGATCTACTTTTTTGTCCTGTCCAAAAGTCATCCCTACTGTGAGGATGGCGAGACAGAAGCAAAGAAATATCGATTTCATCATTATGTTGTTTGTTACAAGTAGTATTGGATAAGACAATATATTACCATACCAACGGTACGTCAGCTTATTTGGTATGAGTTACATCAAACGAAAAATTTCCTGAGAAGGTAAGGGTGGTGTCCATCATGTCGACGGGAATGTTGGCGTCGATGACCCACACGCATTCTTCGGAAGAGAGTAGCTCTGTTAAATCTGCCTCTTGAGAGACTTGAAGTGTGAGGCTTGTCTGGCCTTTGGGGACGGGGTTCAACACGCCTACCTGAATCATGTCGCTAGAGCCTGTCACGAGTTGCAAGACGATGTCTGAAAAGGCATCGAAGTTTTGTCCCTCTGGCGCCTCTAATACGGCTGAAGCTAGCGTAGCCTTGGTCAGCTCTCCCTCTGCTGTCATAGCGGGAGCAAAAGATGCCTGTGCAGTATTAGGACCTTGAAAGAGGGGGCCCTCCATAACAAAAGACTGGTTGTTCACGGGATAAGTGGAGGCCGTTTCTTGTCCACAGGAAGCCAGCAGGCCCACGATGCTTAATAAGAGGCCCATTCGGAAGAAGATAGAAAATCTCATATAGGTAGTTCGATTGCAAAGTCAAGTAGGGTAAACCATGGGGTATTGCTATCAAAAGTACCACTTTCCCTATTTATTTAATAATCTTTGATTACAAATCCTGGTTTTTCATCAAAAACCCATTTGTATCTGGGATTATGGGGCAGGGAGATACTCCCCTCTACTTTACCCACTTGTTGATTTGTGACGTGGGCTTGTACCTCTAGGTCACAGGTGAGTATAATCTGCAACAAGATCCATATATTCTCTAATTTTTTGCGGAGCGTATACTATGAGGAAGTATTGTCGTGTAAACCTTATTCTATGGCGACTTTCTTTCCTATAATCATAGCAGAAACGCCAAAGGGTAGTTTCATTTCCCGATTTAAGAGAGCGGATTCACTGATAAAAAACGTATAGAGGAGTTTATTCAAAAATCTGAAGTTAAATTTTTCAAAATCTGAACCTGTACTGCTATCGCTTTTTTTATTCGGCAATAGTTTTGAAAAAGTCCGGAACAGGAAGACAAGGGGAAAAAGGAAAAAATTAAAATATGAGCAATATTCAATTTCGAAGCCATTTTCTTTCAAAATTCTCTTTAGCTCACTCAGTCTATATCTTCTAAAATGATGGTTTATATCGTCGTGTCTACTCCAAAGAATATTAAAAGCAGGGACAGTCAGAAATATATATCCGTCTTTGCTCAGCACTCTATTGGATTCCTTAATGGCCTTTTCGTGATTTTCAATATGTTCGATAACATCAAAAGCGCAAACCAAGTCAAAAGATTGTTGATCAAACGGTAAATCGGTTAAGGAGTTATTCAATACATTCTCATCTAATATTTCAGATAAATACTCGGCACAATCCTTATCATATTCTAAGGATGAAACATTTCCATATTTTTTTAGCATCACCGAGGTCGCCCCTGTCCCTGCTCCTGCATTTAGTACTTTCGGATTATTCTTTAGCTTACGTATCAATTTACGAGTAAACAGTTCAAGGATCTCTAATCGTGCCCTAAACCACCAATGCTCGCGTTCGAGCTTGTCGTACTCTTTATAATATAGTTTGTCCATTCTCTATTTGCCTTTTTATGATAAATAGTGGTCGCTTTTTAACTTGAAAAAATATCCTTAGGATGTATTCGCCGAGA
>JBCBPW010000187.1:0-4163 GCA_039820545.1 Bacteroidota bacterium
CAATAATATCTCTGATGCAAAACCCATTGCAGAACTCAAGGGATTGACTACACTCTATTTAAGGTCCAATAATATTGCGGATGCTACTTTTCTCCGAAACATGTATAGCCTAAGAGAGCTAGAATTGGATGGTAATCCCATTCAAGATCCCCCACCCGAAGTAATGAAGCAGGGGCTAGAAGCGATTCAAGCTTATTTTGCTGCGCAGGAAGCTACGGATCAAAAAGATGCCACTGTCCCGCTCTATGAGGCGCGCGTCCTCTTCGTGGGTCAGCCAGGTGCAGGTAAGACCTCGCTCATGAAGAAACTGGTCGATCCCTACTTTCCCATTCCCCAAGATAATCAAGACTCCACCATCGGGATTGACATACATAAAGGCTGGGAATTTCCCTGTCAAGAGGCTCCTGATCAAACCTTTCGCGCCAACTTTTGGGACTTTGGCGGACAGCAGATTCAGTATCAGTTGCACCACTTTTTCCTTTCCTCCCGCTCACTCTACGTACTCCTCGCCGATGACCGCAAGCAGGATACCGAGTTTGACTATTGGTTTGACATCATACGACAGCTCGGGCAAGATCCATCTGGCGAGCCTAGCCCCGTACTGGTCGTCCTCAATGAGCGCAACTCTAGAAGTATCACCAACTATGATGAAGGGCATTATCAACACATCTACCCCAAACTTCCCCTCCACAAAAGAGAAGTAGACCTGGCCGAAGCCCACGATCCACAAAACGGCATCATCAATCCACGATTTGAAGCTGTCAAGCAAAAAATCTATGACCTGCTCACAAATCTTAAGCATGTGGGGACACCTCTCCCCTCCATCTGGGTGCAGATACGAGATGCCGTCGAGACGCTAGCTGAGGAGAAAAACTACATCAACTTTCAGCAATATCAGGAAGTCTGCGAGGGAGCAGGCCTCGAAGGAGAGAAAAACCAACTGGTCCTCTCCCAGTATCTTCATGACCTGGGGCTGATGCTGCACTTTCAGGAAGATCCCTCTCTCTCGGACTTCATCATCCTCAAGCCCGAGTGGGCCGTCAACGCCATTTACAATATTCTCCGCGACAAGGAACTAGAGACAAACAATGGGCAATTTGCCCAAAGCTGGTTGTTTGACAGATGGAGCAACACCTACAGCCTGACGGAAAAAGGCAACCTCCTCAACCTGATGAAGCGGGAAAAATTTGACCTCATTTACCCCATCAAAAATCAGGACAATGACTATCTCGTGCCCTCCCTCATGCCGACTTATGATCCGCAAGTAGATTGGCCTTACCAAGGCAGTCTGCGCTACCGCTACCAGTATGGCTTCATGCCCAAGGGACTGATCGCACGATTGATTGTGCGGCTAGGAGATTATGTGCATTATGAAAAAAAGAATCCTCAGATCTGGCGTCGAGGAGCTATATTCGAGATGGGAGCGGCCCTCGCAAAAGTCGAAGAATCCAAATACCAAGATGTAAAGGGAATCTCCATTTCTATCACGGGCAAAGGGGATGAAAGGAAAAAGCTCCTGGATAGAATCAGACAAGAAATACCTAAGCTACATCAGAAATTCAACAAACTTCCTGCGAAAGAGCTGATCCCCTGTAATTGTGAAACATGTGAAGCAAGCAAGAAGGAGGACGAGAGAAGCTACTTCACCATCCAGCAACTAGAAAGCAGAATCAGAAATGGTAAGGCTGAAATCTGGTGTGAATACGGAGGGCGCGATGTAGATATCAGCGGACTCTTGGAAAGTGTGATCTATATCCAGCCCTCGCAAAAGTTCATGGAAGACACTTATCAATTGGATCTGTTTGCCTCCAAGGCATACGCCAGGGATAAATCATACGCATCCCAGACTGCCTTAGATCTCCCAAATCTTATTCAGCTCTTACACAAGCAGGTAGATCTATCAAAAGAGGCCGTCGCGAAAATCCCAGAACCCAAAGAGAAAGAAGAAGAGAAAAAGCTAAACTTTTGGCAACGATTGGATACGCCCGTGAAGGTCATTGTAAGCATCATCGGAATTCTAGCAACGCTCGTAGGTTCTTGGATGACATATGAGGGACTCATCCTAAAACAGGATAAGGCCGCACGGGATGAGCAAAATCAAATAATACCTGAAAGTCCTGATACTCTAGCACCCTTACCCGTACCTACAGACAGCATGGGATCAAGTTGATGGCTCGACCCACATTCCTTGTATCGCTTGAAAAACCCAACGTCTCTCGATGCGCTCCCCAATCATCAAACTACATAAAACTCGCTTCTCTTAGTCTCTTGACTAAAGTCCAAAAGGACAGACCAGATGGCCGAATGATAAGAGCGGAGCTTCCTAATGAATTCAGATGGGATTCATTTTCCATGTAGAGAGGCGATAAAACGACGTCTCTACATGGAAGATGTAGTCCTACCCTTAGTGGACGAAGGATGGGGAAGGTTCAGCTTTTCTGTCAAACAAGTTTCTTCATAAGGTCAATGATCATATCCCAACCGCCCAATGATTCTTCGTACCGTTTTTCGGCTTTTGCTGTCCCCTCAAAATCCTGCGTCAACCTAAAAGTCGTACCCGATTCAGATTTTGCCACTTCATAGGTAAGGTCCGCATAATTTTCTGGGATATCTTCCATTCCCATATTTGGGTCCAGCATGGTGAAAGAAACACTTTCTCCTTTCTCGATTGCCGTAATTGCTCCTTTTACGTATATGATTTCCTGACCGTCCTCGGTTTTGCCTTTCCAAATTATCGGACTCCCAATGGTCCACTCGGACAATACTTCGCAACCGAACATATATTGTTTTGTCATTTCGGGATTTGTGAGCAGGTCCCAAACCTGCTCTTTACGGGCTTTGAACTCTACCGTTTTTCTAATAATCATTGATTTCTCCATCTTTCTGAACTTTGTGTGAAAGGTTCAAATTTGATGGATCGTCATCTCTATCAATTGTAACATCGGGAACATTCCTTATACTATTGGGTGGGATACCAAACTGTTTTTTAAATGCTTTTGAGAAATGCTGAGGAGAACTGTAGCCTGTTTCATATGCTATTTCCTTTGCTGTTTTTGAAGTACCCAGCAGGAGCCTTTTGGCCAAATCCATTCTGCATTGGTGTATGTACCCAAAAACTGTCATTCCAAAAAGCTCTTTAAATCCTCTTTTTAGTTTGTATTCGTTCAAGGCGACCAACTTTGAGAGTTCATGTAAAGTCGGGGGATTGTCGATGCGAGCCATGACCAATTCCTTTGCCTCGATTAATTTCGCTTTGTCTGTTTTAGACTTGATATAGCGCTGGACTTTGGGCTTGTCGTATAATTCAGCCTGTAACACCAGAAGCTCTATACTTTTGGACAGAAGGAATAAATCTTTGAGTTCTTGTGAGTATGGACAGTGTATCATTTCGTTGATGACTGCCTGAATCTTGAAATTATTTGTTCTCCACTCGGGCGAAAGAATGGCGTTTTCGCGATTCATCACTTTTTCAGAAAGTCTTTTTAGTGGTTCGTTGCCGTTTTGGGCTATCTCTACAAATGAATCGGTTGTGAAGTTGATCCCAAATGTTTCAATCCGTTCGGTTTTATTTGCGACCTGTATTTCCAGGCCGTCTGAATACATTATGTTGTTATGATGCCCTGAAAGCTGAAATGATGCGTTCAGCTGGGCAAATTTGCAGTCATACGCCCCCTGCAAACCAAAATGGAGCCTAACACAATTCGATTCATTCTTAGATTCATCTAGACCGAATGAATGGTAGTTGATCACATGGTGGGAAATATGAATTCGGTCCAATTCCCAGGATTGGGATACGATATGGTCTATGTGGGTTGACTGACTCATCTTCCTGATTACGGATAACGTTTTGTGCATTTAGTTACTAGTTTCAATTGCTCATTTGGATAAAACGTTTTTGTAAGTCACACTCCGCCTTTAGTCCATGTTTGAATCTTCTTCTGGTAGATCGTCAAAACTTCCTTCCATTCGCGCTTCACAAGTCTCAAAACCAAGAATATTCTCTTTTTCCAATTCATCCAGTCTGTCAAATACAGCTTGGTAATTCCCATGGGGCTGCATATCAAGAGAAAAATAGATTCCATTAGCTCTTTCGTAGGAAATAGTTAATCCTCTCATGGAATCTAGTATCTTCTCTTGATCTTGTCGGTCTACGCTCTTTTCAA
>JBCBPW010000188.1:0-4007 GCA_039820545.1 Bacteroidota bacterium
GCTATAAAACTCCTGTTTTATAGCACACAAACTATTCCAATAAAATAAAAAGATGTACTAAAGGATATTATACAATTTTGACTTTTTATATAAATGGAAGTAAGGAAACATTAGGATCGGTAAACGTCTGTGTAAGGACCGTGTAGTTTCTTATTTTTTTCGGCCCCTAGCAGGTTTCAGAAAGCATTTTCAGCTCATTTTACCATTCCCGTACTTCGTTTTTTTAGCCCTTCCCTACTTTTCCACATGTCAAACCGTTGATGAGGTTGCTTAGGTCATTTGCGAGAAAAGGGATACCATTGGACCGAGATACATCATAGTACATCTACATAATCCGTAAGTTAGATACTATAGATTACTCCTTTTCCAATTCGTTATTTCTAATCTGGGTTACAGCGTGAAGCGTAAGATACTTCCATTTCTCCTCTCTGGCTTCTTACTGGCTGCTGCTGTGCCATTATGGCAAATGTATGCGGATGGATTACCCCTTTCCTTTCGTCCCAAAATAGCTGCTGCAGCAGCGGCTGATGAACAAGTAGTTGCTACGATGTCCATGACGATTTTTCCCAATGACAGCGTAGCCGACATGAGTTATTGCGGTGATACCGCTACGGTCGACATACTGGATACGCTACTCGAAGCACAATTTGTCTTCGATGTACGTGCGATCGACTTTTCCTGTATCAAAGTGATATGGGATGAATCGCTCTACACCGAGCGTTGGGATACATTGGCACAGACCCAATTTTGGCGACGCATCATGAATCTGCCCAAAGATTCCTGCATCGTCAATATTGCCTCGACACGAGAGATCGTCGAAACACTTCACATCTATGACTGGGAGGGCAAGACCGACTCTGTCAAAGAAATTTATAAAGACAGTCTCCGATTGACATTAGGCCTTCACCCTGAAGCTGCCATTTACGTCACTTCAGGAAAGTCGCATTACTATCACTTTGATCGTATGCTACATCACATCGGCGAAGCAGTCGATATCTTCTATGATCGGGGCGTTGATCCTTGGTATGCGCAGGCAATTCTTCTCATCGAAAGTCCTGGTCAACTTCAATATTCTCCTGTAGGAGCCTATGGTTCCTTTCAGCTCATGAAAACCGTAGCCATCGAGCAGGGACTGGTCGTCAATGATTCGATCGATGAGCGTGAGATATTTGACCGTGCAGCCTGGGCCGCAGCAGGACTGATCCAAAAGCGATGTGTCCCTCACACTCGACGCATGCTCCGCAAAAGAAATATCGCCTTTCAAGAAGACGATCTTTTCTTCCGACTGATGGTACTACACGCCTACCACGCAGGAGCGGGCAATGTAGAAGGAGCCTTGACGCAATTCGAACCCACCGAAGGGGGACCTGAAATCATCCATCAGCTCTGGCATACGGAGTATGGCGGCTTCAAAAATGCTTCGCAAAACTATTCCCAGATTGCCCTAGCATCTCTGATGGAGCTGGATCGCATCATGACACACTTGCCAGATACTATTTGCCAGACCCAAGAGGTGATCGCCTTTAATGATGGCGAGATGACGATCGGACCTACAGCACCCTAAAGAGAATAATTAAACTTCTGACTTTTCGAATTTCTGAATAAGGAGACAGCCTTCCCTCGATGTGAGAGAAGGCTGTTTCTTTATCGACATACCTAAGTTTGCGTATTTGATCTGTACATACCCATTTGGATGTACAATCAAGCTTTATTCTTAAGCGAATCCTCTGTGGAATCCCTTATTAATTCTCTCTGTTTACAGGGATGCTGCTCACGAGGGTAATATTATTGGGATCCTCGATGTCGTATTGGAAGAAACCGTCTTTACCGATCATGAGAGCATATTTTCCGAGTGGAATGACATCGTATGCATCAATATTCTTAAAGCGTGCCATACGGTTGTCGTCGATTTTATTAACATCAGAAACATCAAACACCTTCAAGCCTGCATCTCCGTCGCATAGATAGAGTATTTCCTCCTGTACGCCCAGTCCTTGAGGATTGTTCATGTCATAGGAAGCTACCAAAACAGGATTGGTTAGGTTCTGGACGTTGACTACATGCAGTTGGTTGGGGGCTCCTCCACATCTTGTTCCTTCTCTCAGCGTCACAAACGCATATGTAACACCTTGCACATCGGCTACTACGACAGGGTCACAAGCACGTGCATGTGTAAACTGGCTCGTATAGGTCGGCATCGCAGGATCGTCGAGGCTGTAGATAAACATTCCCGTCATCGTACCAATGAACAGACTGCCGCGGAAAGGATAAATTGTTTCTACCCCACCCCAAGAAATTCGGTCATCTGAAACCTTCATCGGATCGGCTGTATTGCTCACATCAAAGGACAGGAGATCAGTCTCTGTTACTACATACATATAGTTGTTTACAAGGGTGAATCTCGCCATAGACCCACCGATACCTGTAGGAACTTCTCCTCCCCCGCTTTCCAGCGCAGGCTCCGCAGAATTGTCTAGAGTGGCAGCGGTAAAGTCAATAAATACATTGCGACGCATCCAGCCACCTTGGCCACCATTATTGGCACAATCTACTTCTTGCTCGATTTCTCTGCGGTCAAAACGAACGGCAATTCCCTGGGCTTCATCTGCCCATAGAGAGGGGTGCCATGATCCATACTCAAATACATCCTCGTCGCGGCTCAACTCTACAGGATTATTCGGATCGATGATGCTGATAGCCACCAAATCCATGTAGCTATCCGCATATAATACATCTCCTTTCACCGCCATATCGTGGCTACCAGGCACTTTGATGAAGGACAGGTTGACAGGATTTTCGGGGTTGGAGTTGTCAATGACGTGGAAGCCTTCGTTGATCTCGTTGATGAGCAGGAAGTTGTAATAGTAGTAGAGCTTACCAGGGTTGATAAGTTCTCTTGCTGCCTCCACACCGACACTTGCGCGCACTTCTGCCTTGCTCATGTAGACAGGTGAAAACTCATACACGATTCCTTTTGTCACGCAAGTATCTTGCAGACAGCCTGTAAAGCTCAGGGAGATGGCCAATACAGGGAGGAAATAAAGCCATATTTTTTTCATAATTGCCATGATTAGTGGTCGTTCTTTGTTAGTCAGACGCAATAAGTAAAGAGAGTGCTGGAAAAGTTTCAAACTTTTATTTCGTTACGGTCGTTGTTGTCTGTCCAGAAAGCGCGGCAAATTCGTACTTTCGCACTTCTTTCGCAGGAAAGATCTTCACATGCTCACTCATACATTTTGTACTTGTACATATGAATATTGCTGAAAATATCGCTTCAATCCAGGATAAGATTCATGCTGCTGCCCAACAAGCAGGAAGAGATCCAAAAGAAATCACCCTCATTGCTGTTTCCAAAACCAAACCTATGGAATTGATTCAGGATGCCTTTGCAGCGGGGCAGGTGGATTTTGGAGAAAATAAAGTGCAAGAAGCGCGGGAAAAACAGCCTGAATTACCCGAAGCACAATGGCACATCATCGGCACCCTTCAGCGAAACAAAGTCAAATACATCGCTGAGTGGGTCCATCTGATTCACTCTGTGGATAGCGAAAAACTCCTCAAAGAGGTAAGCAAGCAAGCAGTGAAAGCGGAGCGTGAAATCTCCTGCCTGCTCCAACTCAATATCTCCGAGGAGGATGCCAAACACGGACTCAATGAGGAAAGAACAGCGGATATCTTGCGTCGCATGGACGAGTTTCCCAATATCAGAATCAAGGGCTTGATGGGGATGGCCGCATTCAGCGATGATGAAGACTTGGTACGCGGGCAGTTTAGGAGGCTCGCCAAAGCCAAGGAAATGCTGGCAGCCATCGAACATCCGCAGATCGATATGAAGGAGCTTTCGATGGGCATGTCGGGAGACTTCGAATGGGCCATCCAAGAGGGTTCTACCATGATCCGTGTAGGTTCGGCTATCTTTGGATCTAGAAATTATGTGTAAATGTAATGAGTGAATTTTTAGGTTTTTGAGTGGATGAATAAGTAGAAAGACATTTTTCACAAAACAG
>JBCBPW010000189.1:0-3974 GCA_039820545.1 Bacteroidota bacterium
ATTTTCAGATATTCTCTCATCAAAATGGAGTATCAATGCGTTAGATTTTATTTTCACCAACCCAATTTTTCGTAACAATAACTTCACTTCAAAAAGTGGAATTCCAGCTCCAACTGCATCAAGATTTACAAGAGTTTTACTCGAAAAAGAATTGATTCTTACTCTTGAAGAGTCATCTGGTAGGAGACCAGCGCTATATTCTTTTGAACCTTTAATGCAATTAGTAAGAGTATAAACACGATCCATCACAATGTGTATGTCGTTCATTGCCAACAAAAGCTGAAAACGCCGCATAGACAAAACCGTTACACATTATTGAAAAATGAATATCCAAGAAATTATCAAAAGAAGAAGTTATGGCAGAACAAGAATTCATTATTCAAATGAGTTGATCTATGATTTAGATGATTTGCTAAAACTTAATGGGTTGTTACCAAATAAGGATGATCTTCTACCAATCGAATTTCAAAAAGTAAAGAAAATTGTTTCGACTCTTTTAAATAAAGGATTAGCTTATCCAGAGGAATATATGCCCATACATGAAGCAAATGAATACAGTGAATATCTTTTGCAAGGATTCAAAGAAATGGAATGCCAATGTTTTTGTAACGGAGCATGGGATGAATACCATAAACCTTCAAATGGATTTGGTTGGAATCACATGACTAACTCAACATTTGATGCTGGCGTTATTATTACCTCAAATGATTTACACTTCTGTTTTTGGGTTGAAGAAGAAGATTAGAAAAATGAATATTGGTTTTAACTGTCAGATTAAGTCTTGACTCCTACAGTTTAAAAGCAATTGTCTGGTGTGTACGGACAGGACGCGCTTCCTTCGACGCTATCTGATCCAATAGGACTTGAAGGTTGTTACCCGCTACATCCTCCAGACGATGATCAAAGACAATCTGATAAGTTCCTTTTTGCCAGTTTTTCTCTGGAATGAATTGGATTTGTTTTTCGTGTTCCAAAGTCTTCCAATAACCCGCTATTTGATTATGGTTTATGTCTTCCATCGTAATCATAGATTGAATTAAGGCGTAATCCATGATTCTGTCAAATCTTACAGTTACTCCTTGGTTGGTATTTACCTTGGGTATATCTATTTTCCATTCATCTATTTTTATGTGGTGCCGATAAGCATTCACCACCTGTATTTGTTTGGTTGTATGGTTCACCAATGACTGCCCATAAACGTCTTGCCATTCGTTAGAAATCATTAATTGATATCGTTTGCCTTTGAGCAACGAAGGACCCAATTCCATATTGGTAGAAACACCTCTTTTGATACGACCAGGATCGAATAACAGCGTCAGGCGTTTCCCGTCTGGACTCCACAATTCCTGCTTGAATTGCATAAATGCATGCTCGTCAACAGTTCCTCCTGCGTCAACTAGATGAATGTGTCTCAGCGCCTCTCCCTTTTTCATGGGGGTGTTAAAATAGAAATAGAACCGAAGTAAATTTTCGGGTAGCGCTTCACCAGATGGATATATCTGTAAAAGTTTGGCTACTTCAGGTACTTTGTCCGCTTCCAAACGGAACTCGTGATACGCATATTGATCGGTATCAGGCAATTTTGTCCTCACGGTATAGGTCAATCCCTTCTCAAATGGGAAATAAGGCATAAAAACCAAGTACGCCGCTTGTAGGGAGAACTTTCCCTGAACAGGAATTGGGCTGTTTTCACCCATTGCATTTGTGACGAAAACAGCCAATTCTTTGTAGCCCAACTTCTCTCCTCCCCTTTTGGAAAATGCCGAAACATCCCAAAGGATCACATCGTCAGACTTTTGGGGCATAACCAGATCAGGTGACGATTGAGCGACCATATTCAAATGTAAAGTAGTAATCAAAAGCAATAGGATAGATGAAAGTTTCACGTTATTTCTGCTTTTGAACGGGGACGTCCTTTTCACCCACGATGTTATGCAATTTGAATGGCACCATCGTATTCAAGCTAATCAAATCCAAGTTTCCCGTTTCAAAATCTCTGTTGAGCGAAATGAATTTTGAATCATTGAGTAAATCAATGCGAAGCGACGCACCAGAAAACATCACAGGTTTACCAACTGGTCCATAAGGCATGATGGGATTTACATCGAGTTTGGGGCCCCTTTCAAAATCATCCTGTGTAA
Organism: Bacteroidota bacterium; assembly: GCA_039820545.1. Taxonomy (GTDB): domain Bacteria; phylum Bacteroidota; class Bacteroidia; order J057; family J057; genus JALEFZ01. The sequence continues at coordinate 2,142 of JBCBPW010000189.1, forward strand.
CTGCCTTTGCCCCATTGAGCCCTTTCAGGGGAATGACCATGGGACTTCTACTATTGTTCGTAACGAAAAGCATCTCTTCACCCTTCATCTTAAACGGAACCATATCAATAGGCTGGCCATTTCCCATATCTCCAACAGTTTTTGCTTTAACTTTTTGACCATTCTGCAATTCTTCCAACGGAATTAACACCAAAGGGCTACACGTGTAGGCTGCCACCAAATGATCTTTACCATCAATGGTTTTTACAGACATGGATCGGATGGGCGCACGTGTTTCATAGCTATCATGCACAATATGATACATTTCGATGTTGCTTATGCTTTCCGTTCCATTAAAGGGATAGGACATTCTGCGCAGCACCGAACAGAACTCCTCATTACTGATACCTGCAACAAACAACTCCCCGTTGTGGTATTCCATCGCAACTATCGCTAGGGTGCGTAGAGAACGCTCTGACTTTGCCACTTCCTTGGGTGTGGGAGCCGATCTTCCAGTACCTCTTAATCCAATTTTATTCTCAATATTTGGGAGTTTGGAAAGGAGTTGTGAGGTAACAGGGACTTGGGTTATGTCAATAGTAATTAATTGATTCTCAGCGTTTACTTTTAAAAGCGCGGGCAACGCATCTAAACCATGTCCTCGGGTCACGGAAAGATACACTTCGCCACTTTTAGGGTGGACTGCAATATCATTGACTTGTACACTACCATGAGCTGTACCCAATGCAGCAGCTATCAGCGCATCTATATTATATAGATTTATCTCAAAATCATTTCTCTTCTGCTCTGCACTTGTAAAATCAAACGCAAGAATAGATCCTGAGATATTGTCTCCAACAAATAATATTCCTTCGTCATTAAACACCATTGTACCCAGAGATTTGACATTCTGACCATTGGCAACGGTTACTCCTAATGAAAGAGCCATCATGATTACTTTCTTTATGTTCCTCATTCAATCCTTATATTCTATACGTTCCGATTAATTCGCCATATGCGATGACGTGATCTTTCACCTTTTCCATTAGATCTGCTCTTGAGGGCTTCACTAAATCCAATGAGGGAACAGATAGCGCATAAATTCTAAAATAATATTCATGTGTCCCCATTGGAGGGTTAGGCCCCACATAACCCACTCCACCATTCACGTTTAATCCAAGATTCATCCCTTGTTTTTCCAACGCTGTAAGCATTATAGCTTTATCAATATGGTTGAGACTTGGATCTATATCATGGATAACCCAGTGGTCAATGGTCATTAACTTAAAATTGGGTGAAGGCCCATCATAATCTACAGTCGTAACAACTAAAGACTGGGTTCCTGAGGGCAAATTGTCCCAATATAACGATGGAGATACCTCTGCCCCCAAACCTGTATATTCTGTTGGAATTGGACCGTTTGATTCAAAATCATTTGACCAGAGATTGATACTTTTAGGGATACGCTCATGGTAATCAAACTCTTTTTTTTGCTCCAAATTCACAAAAACCACTCTCCCCATAATCAGCAAGATTATGAGACTAGGAATTGCAATTAATACTCTAATTAGTATTTTCTTTCTCATTGTTCTTCAAAAAATTAATTTCAATTGAACTAATCAAATTAGTTTCACTAAGTTACTATTATTAATAACCTTTAGTTACTTTTGCTATATAGATACCCCAAATAGTGGTTACTACCTGGTTACTAAAAACAGTTACCAAGTAGTAACGAGCACCAAAAAAATAGTCCATTATGAAGAAATTGGATTTAAATAAATGCCCGTTAACAGCTGCGTAAACTTAAGATAATGAGAGGCTTCCACTTTCCTCCTATCACTTTTAAAGCAGCTG
>JBCBPW010000190.1:0-3966 GCA_039820545.1 Bacteroidota bacterium
TCATTTACACTCTCTACTACTTGTGGATGAGCAAACATCAACCAGTCTTCTCCTATCTGAAATTCTTTAGGAAAGGCATGGATCGCTATGCGTTTGGAGACTCCCTGCCTTTTGGCTTCCTGCATGAAATGCTCAGGGGAGGGATAGAACTTTTTCCCTATCCACATCAATCCCATCTTTTCCCTTAACTTATATCTGTGGATGGGACAACTGGCACAATAGCTCGTTTTGGAAGCACATTGCACACGGTTGAAGATCATCGTAGAAACCCATTGGAAGCCGCGTGTCTGGTCAAAAAAGTGACCACAGCAAGGGCAGGTATGTAGGCTAATGGGAAGCGCGTCGCAGGGAAAACTCGTTCCACCTCCTACCAGATAGTATCCTCCCTGTTTGCGATACCCGCAACCCCTTGAGCGTTCTACTTGAGTATGAATTGTTGCCATGATAAGATCGATTTGAATTTACACTTCATAGTCCCTGCTCAGTACCTCCAGCCAATAACCTGGGGCAGTCTCTCCCTTTTCCTCACTCCATTCGAAGAGCAGGGTATTTCCTGGTTGTTGGTAGAGGCGCACGAGCCAGACCTTTTCATTGAGGATCTGTGTCGTGCCTCTTTCCAGTAGCTCTAGCATCAAGTGATCGGCTGTTTGGGTGTGATGGAAGTACTTGCTTTCGGTGGTCGTGCCACTGGATGTGGGACTGTATTCAGGCTTGTACTTCATCCAGAGCTTCAGCATCCCATAGGACTCCGCCGCTGGGGGCCATCGCACCACCAGCTGATTGCTCGGATGGTCATAGACTCCGAAAAAGGCGATCTTTGATTTGTGCCTTTCCAGATAGCCTCTGGCTGAAGTCAGGAGCTTCTCCCTTTCCCTGTGGTTGCGGTAGGGACTGCTCGTAAAGGGTTTGATGAACTTCCCCGTGTTCTTCGCGTGTCTCGGTGCAAAGACCACATAGAGGGCCAATCCTGAAGTCGTCTGCTTCTTGGGTGTCTTAGTGTGTGTTGATTCCATTTATGCCACTTTTGACCTGTGCTGTTTTTGCTTGTACTGGGTGTAGGCTTTGTCCAAGGCTTGCCAATGCTTCCGAAAACCTGCGACCGATCGTATCCCCCAGTTCCATCCTCTTTGCTTCCTCCAGTAAATCGCTTCCTTACTCTTGGAGGTCAAAAGCCATTTGGCCACCTCAACTAGATGTTCGTAGCTCACCTTCACTTGCTTTTGCAAAAGCTGTAGCCCTCTAGCCCATTGGCTGAGGTCTGCCAGTCGCAAACGGTGATCCTTGGGATGGTAGCGCATCATGTGATGCTTCATCGACCAGGCCAAGCCGTGGTAAGGGCTGACGCTTGCCCAGTAGCCCTGAGACTTTTCCTCATCTTCTTTCAGTCGTTGATTCAGGCTTTGCAGCTCGGAGAAGTCTGCCTTGCCTTTCTCCCAGGGTTTGAGGTAGATCTCCCCATGATAGAGGATATTGAAGGGATAGTCCTTGTCAAACCATTTGTTGGGAGGGGCTGTGTAGAAGGTCTTCGGATCGTGTTGAATCCGCGCCTGTATCCGATCTATGCAAGCGGTGAGTCTGTTGTAAGTCGCTTCCTGATCTTCGTAAGACTCGATCATCTTCAGGGCCATCTCATAGCCTTTGCGAACGCAGGGATCTACGTACTCCCTTCCAGGATTACCCTCATAGTCGAGCATGATGGGAGCCAGCTTTTTCAAGTATTGGGTAACCAGACTCGCTGCATAGGAAACCGCAGGGCGTTGGTCCTTCCATTCGAAGCTCTTGCTGAGCGCTAAACCCTCTCGGAGTTCCTTCAGGCTGATTTCGGGAGAGAACTCGGGGGGTGCTTCTGCCTCTTCTACTTTCAGAGGATCCTCTTTGTGGATCGGATTGCCCTCCATGAACCTTCTCACCGCTTCTTTCGCCTCCTCACTTTCCGATAGATTCTCCCCCAAACCCCTTGACTTTCCATCCCCATCCTGCTCAGCTTTGGGGGCTTGCCTTTCTTCGTCTTCCTTCAACTCTGTGACCGTAGGGAACGCCGATCTCTCTGCTTGCCTTCTTTCGTCTTCTTGAAGATAGTTTTCCACAGAAAACACCAATTCACTCATTTCTTCATTTCTATAGCTTCCCATAATAGCTTTAGGAAGGTGGAAATTTTCCACCTTGGGCGAGGAGTCGCCCACCTCAAAGGAGGTATATAGCATCACCAGCACCTTCTCAGGAATTGCCGTGTAGGGGATCAAATCAGGATTAATCAATATCCCATAGTTGGCCTGTGTTCCTCGGAATCGCTTCACTGGAACCCATCCAAAGCCTCTCCCTCCTCCTTCTCCAAACTGGTCTTGATACCGTCTCGGGTCCTCCTCCTTCGCTCTGCGGCCTCCGATCAGTCCTGCCATGGCCAGCTTGCCCAGGTAGCGACCGACATTAGTTTTGTCTCTATGACCACTCTGGATGTCTGCGTTATTGATCCACACGATGTTGGTAATCGGTTCACAGTCGTTGATCTGCTTAGCTTGCTGAGCGGCCCAGCAGCGCAAGATGTTGTAGAGGACATTCACCTCCCCTAGTTGGAGCCTCCTAGGGTGATTCTTGCGGTAGGTCGGTGTGGGGAACTGCTCATTGTGGGTCATGATCCACTGATCGAGCGTCCCCCTCACCGCGTTGTAGAGCGTCCCGTGGTACACCTTCGGGATACGCACGAGATGAGCAGGGGCGGGTAATTCTTTCATGCTGTGGGTACTAATGCAAAATCTTCTTCAAACACTACCTTCCCCCCTCGATGGAGCTTCAGGTAGGGACCCACAGCAGCGCGCAGCTTCTCTGCATTTCCATATCTCCTCTTCAAAAAGCCATACAGCCCTGAAGGGAAACTCTTCCGTATAGGAACCGCATAGGGTGGGGAAATGCACAAGAACTGATCCTCGCCATCATGAGCGAACTCAAAGCCTGGAAAGGCTTCATAGGAGAACGTGTGGACTACCACCTCCTCAGGCACTAGTCCAAGAACAGTGACTTTACGCTTCATCATCCTTGTCATTTGTGGACATAAAGAACCTGCCCCTCCCGAAGGAGGGAGCAGATCGCACGCCCTAGTGAAAAGAAATTAGCGGTGGTCCAGGAATCGAACCTGGAAAGAACCGTTCCACCTGCCCCAATCAACCCATATTTGACTGGTTACTGCACATCCAACACCATTCAAAAACCGACTAACTACTATTGTATTATCTGACTCTATTCTGTCGATAGGTAGGAGAGAGGCAATTCCTCCCTCCCTTGCTGCACGACCTATGAAAAGTCAGCTTTGGGTCTCTTCGCGTTTTTCCTCGAATTTGAGCTGGTCTGCTGTGAAGACAATATCCCTAGAGCCTAGATAAGAATGCTGATAGGTATGATAGAACATGCCTCGCTTCTTAGGGACTTGCTCCACCGTGATCTGCTGGCCGATCATCAGTTCCTCCCGCCGCTGTTCGCTACAGAGCGTTTGTATTGTTGCTTGCATGATAAAATGTTGGTTAAGTGGGAGAGAGGTAATTCCTCCCTCCCTGCTGCTTGACTAAAAATAAGTCAGGTCTGGGACTGTTTGAACTTTTTATTTCTGGTTCATGCTGTCATGCCATAAGATTTATCAATGACAGCTAATTCAGCTTGAAATGAACTTTTAAGATTATCTGCAAAAGAGAAGTCTTGATCGTGTAACTGTTGAAGAGAGCATCTTAACATAGTACAAAAGAAATACGCTTCATCTGCATACATGCGAACCTTCCCCTGGACTACTGAATAGAATCGACTCCTTGCTGAGTTATCATTCTTGAAGTCACGGGTTTTCCACGCCTCCCATATTTCGTCGTACTTATTTTTCGGTATTTCCTCCAAGCGATTCATAATACCTTTGGCGATTATTTGTATCAAAAGAGATTAATTATTATCTATGTAGTAGGATTATATGGCATCCGTGATCCAAAA
>JBCBPW010000191.1:0-3906 GCA_039820545.1 Bacteroidota bacterium
GATCTCCAAAGAGAGGAGCTGGGAATAAGATATGTTCATAGACTGAAAAGTGTCCCAGACAACCCAGCATACCAGTCAATTAGAAGCTGGTGGGTGTCCACATATATGCTCTCGATAGGGGACGTTCGGAAGGCTCCAGAACATGTTATGAACAACATCTAGCTCTTTAAGTCTCGTTTTACATGCCGAGGAATATATTTGGCAGCCGTAATCAAGTTTGGATCGGCAGAGCGAATCATATAGTCGAAGCAAAGACTTCTTATCCGCTCCCCAATCAAAACCAGAGACTACCTTCAATATATCCAACGACTTTTTTACTTCATTTTTCAAGTTAGTGATGTGGCTACCCCAAGTTAATTGCTTATCAAAAATCAGACCTAAAAATTTGACTTCATCCTCATAAGGTAATATTTCTCCATTTAAAATCAGATTGGGAACCCTTTCCTGACGTTTGTGTCTTTTGAATTGCATGGCGACAGTTTTCGAAGAAGAAAATTTGAATCCGTTTTCCAATGCCCAGGCTGAAATGGCATTGATGGTCTTCTGCAGATATCTGCAAGCAGATACAGCATCATATGTGGTTACATATATGACAAAGTCATCCACAAATAAAGAACCTCTAACAGGAGGGGAAACGGATTCTAATATATTATTAATTGCAACCGCAAAACACGTAACGCTAAGAACACTTCCCTGTGGTACACCCTCTTCTTGGTAGTACAGGGAAGAATGGGTGCTCCCAACCCTTACTCTAAAATATCTATCTGATAAAAAAGCTGATAAAAAGTTGAACATACTACCACCTATTCCCATGCGTTGGAATTGCTTCAAGATGCCATGTCTCCATGTGGTATCATATGCTTTCTCCAGGTCGAAGAAAACTCCAATGGTTTGACAACCAGTTGCAAATCCTCCCTGGATCTGGGTAGAAAGCTTGAGCATTGGATCTAATGTGCTCCTATTTCTACGTAGCCCAAACTGGTCTGGAGAAAACAGATTATTACTCTCTAGATGCCAGACAAGTCTAGAGTTAATCATTTTCTCCATCAGTTTACAGGCACAACTAGTAAGGGCAATTGGCCGATAACTAGTCAGCTGGAATGGATCCTTTTTTGGTTTTTGGATAGGAATAATGATGGCTATTTTCCAGCTCCTTGGTAATATGCCTGTTGCCCAGATTCTATTCATTATCTTTAGTAGGAAGGTTTTTGCCTTGTCAGGAAGATGGCGAATCATCGAGTAATGGATGCCATCTTCACCTGGAGAAGAGCTTTCTGTGGATGACAAAGCATCTGAAAATTCACGCAGGGAATAAGGCGCATTATATGCCGCATCATTTGACTTAGAAGTTTTTAATGGTGGCTGATTATTGCGGATTTCTTTGAATTTTTCAGAATAGTTGCGGGCACTAGACACTTCAGAAAAGTGTTTCCCCATAGTGTCCGCAACTTCTGAGGGATCAGTGACTAGGTTGTCATTGATCTTCAAAGCTGGTGAAGGAGGTGGCACATATTTACCACTTAATTTTTTAATTTTCCTCCACACATTCCTGGATGGAGTTTTGGAACTTATGCCGTTGATATAATAAATCCAGGAATCTCTTTTTCTCTTGCGGAAATAGCGGCGTTGTTTTGCCATGTTACGTTTATATATGGTTCTCGTTGTATTTGAACCACTATTTTTGTATCTTCGGTAACATTTTCTAGTTACTTTACGAAGTACTGCACATGTTTTATCCCACCAAGGAACTGCTGGTCTTCGGGGGGCACCACCAGTTTTTGGTATTGATGCCTCAGCACTAGAAATTATTTTGTCAGAGAGATAGGAGTAAGCTTCAAGATGGCATTTGAAGGACTCAAATTCTCTATCGATATTAATACCGTTCCTATACTTGTCCCAATCAGCATCCTGCTCCTTCCACTTGGGAAGAGATGGAGAAGGACTATTTTCAACATATTTTAAATGAATGGGAAAATGATCACTTCCATTCAGGTATTCATCGACCGACCAATTGAAATCTAAAGCAAGGTTGGAAGAACACAGGCTGAGATCAATGGCCGACGAGACACCAGAATGAATATTATGGTAGGTCATAGACCCATCATTTAAGAGGACAATATCATTGGTAGTTAAAATATTTTCCATGATGCTACCTAAAGGATCCGAGGTATTACAGCCCCATAGCTGGCTATGGGCATTAAAATCTCCCAATACAAGAAAGGGAGCAGGAAGCTGATTGATCAAGTTTTGGATTTCCACATTAGAAAAACCTATTGCTCCAGGTAGGTATATAGAGCAGATAGTAATTTGTTTTCCTAATGTGGCGGTTATGGCTACTGCTTGAAGTGGAGAATTTAATTGAATTTCAGAGTGCTGAATATTTTTACTTACAATTATAGCGGCTCCTCCATGAGCCCTGTCTCCAGGAGGGGGAGTGGAGTTATATATGCAGTAAGCTAATCCAGGATTGAATAGTTCGTTACCAAGTTTGGTTTCCTGCAAACAAACTATCCCCGGATTATGTTCACGCATCAATACCTTAAGAATTTCAGCTCTGGTCCGAAGACCTAAACAGTTCCACTGTAGGATATTTGATGAGAAAATTAATGTTTGGATTTATGACTCCCGGCCTTCCCCTGTTTTGGCTGGGAGGGTCTATTTGACCTTGATGTAAAGTTGTGAGACAGTCTTTTTACTGGTGTTTTAGAGGCTGAATTTTTATCCGAATGTGAGGAATGGCCAGTAGATGATCCACCCCCTTTCTTTACAATTGATTTGTACTCGCTGTCTTCTAAATTGTGATTTCGGTTGACTCTTGGTGTTGAATCCGTCTTATTCTTTTCAGAGGTAGAGGGCACGTCCTCTTTTCCAACAGCTGATTTGTCTTCAGCGCCTTTCAAGTCTTTATTGCAATCCTCTTTCGATACTTCAGAGGACTTACTCTGTTTGTGAGTAGTTCCTAAGATGGGAGAAGGAGTTATTTCTTCATCAATATCCTGGGTGTTTTGGTTTGTGGTTTTGGAAGGATTGTCGCGGTTTCTGGATGAATGACTGACTGGAATTTTTGAGGTCACTGTCTTTTCTTCTTTTAAAGGGACAGGCATTGCTTCTGGTGATTTATTTGACTTCTGGCATTTACTCTGGTCATTAATTGATTTTAGGTTACTTCGTGAGGTGTTAATGTTGGTCTTCTTATTCTTGTTGGTTGGAGAAGAGGTTTCCAGAGTTCTTTTTCGGGATTCGGAATTGGAGATAGGCTCATCATCCATGTCCTCCTGGCTTTCAACATCGGACTCATCTTCAAGAGCACTGAATCTATTACGAGTTACGAAGCTGGATTCTCTTTGAGATGATGTTGTTTCAGCCTCTTTAGCTCCATGGGAGGAAGAGTTCTTCTTATCTGAAGGAACTTTCCAAAACCCATCAGATTTAGTGGCCTTTGGAGAATCGACATCTGGGGTCTCTGCTTCCTTTTCTTTTTCCGAGGTCTTTTTGGCAGGCTTGGATGATTGCTCAGCCTTTTCTGGAGAAGATTGTTTGTTGCCGTTTGTCTGGGTTGATGGTTTGACTGGCTTTTTCAATATGGTCTTGTAGGGTTGGTCTGATTCCCCAATGAGGTATCTAGCTGCCCCAAAACTGATCTTCTCATCGTATGCCAATTCAAGAATCTTTTCTTCTAGTTGATATTTCGGGCATTTTTTGGAAGAAGGTGAGTGGGAGCCACTGCAGTGGAAACAGAATGCAGGTAGGGAACATTCATCGGTTTTTTCATGATTACCCGAGCAGTTACGACAACAAGCCTCATTTGGACATTTAGATACCACATGTCCATAAACATAGCATTGGAAGCATTGTTTGGGTCTCTGTTTAAATTTTCTTATTTTCAAATGGCTATGTTCTATTGAA
>JBCBPW010000192.1:0-3714 GCA_039820545.1 Bacteroidota bacterium
TACCTACCCAAATATGACCTGTGGAAGCTTCAAATAAACAGGAGACAGATTTTGGTTTAAATAGATTCGATGGCTTACGTTTTAAAAACTACCTCCACGACACCAGTGATTCCCTTTCTCTATCAGCAAATTCTGTCTCCTGTTTATTTGAAGCTTCCACAGGTCATATTTGGGTAGGTACTAGAGGAGGGGGGATCAGCGTATACGATCCTACCCACGAGCTATTTACGCGCATCCTACACGAAGCAGGAGACAGTAGCTCTCTTTCCAACAATTATATCAATCATATCACGGCTGATGCCGACGGACATATTTGGGTTGCGACAGAAGATGGACTCAATGAGTTGACATCCGATCCCAAACACCCTCAAGCGGCATCCTTTCGCACACTTCCGCTCCCCTTCGCTCATATTTACTGTATGGCAGAATGGCCTAGGGGAACCTACTGGATGGGTACAGATCGCAATGGCATCCTCCGCTATGACAAAGCTTCCCAGCAAATAACGCGATACGTATTTGATCCTAACAATAGACCTGCTTCTCCTATTCCATTTAATATCATCCAGGCATTTTATGTCGATACAGTGAGGGATCATAACAACTTATGGATTGCTACTTTGGGTGGTGTAGGGCAAGTTTCGCTAGATTCATCCCAACAATTCGTCTTCCAGAAGTATCGTACCAACCTCAGGGATCGTACTACGCTGCCCCACTACAGGATCTCTCATATCCTAAGAAATGACCCTCAAACCCTTTGGTTTGCTTCTTATCAAGGCTTAATCCAGGCAAAAGAAACAGAAAATGGCCTTACCTTCTCTCAAATCAAGCATGATTCAGGTGATCCTAACAGCCTCCGTGATGATATGCTCCACCATATATACCTAGATGAAACAGGCAATCTATGGTTGGCGACCCATAATGGTTTGGACATGACACCTGTCAAATATCTGAGTCAGAATGTGCGTGCATTTAACCGACAGTTGCTCCCACTCAAGAATGGCATCAACCCAATCCAACATGTAACCGCTACTTACCAGGATGAAGAAGGGAACCTATGGCTCGGAACCTATGGTTTCGGGCTACTGCTGAGACACAAAGCCTCGGGGAAGGATTACTATTTTGATACGGATGCCTTGCCATCAGAAGAAGCCATCTCACATGGTATCATTACAAAGATCGATCAAGATGAAGAAGGTGTTTTCTCCATTGCCACCTTTGGAGGATTTAACCGTATGGTTTTCTCCGATTCGACAGGCGTTCCCCATGCACGTTTTACTTCATTTGTACATGACGAACATGATTCTACGAGCCTGAGTGACAATCATATTTTTGCAATCTATGATGATCAAAAGGGGGGGATCTGGTTAGGAACAAGAGGGGGAGGACTCAATAGATTCGATAAAAAAACGCAGACCTTCCAATCCTATCAATATGATTCGGAAGATCCGAATAGCATCAATAATAACTATGTGTGGGATATTCAGTCAGACCGACAGTTTTTGTGGCTAGCCACAGATGGAGGACTCAATAGGATGGATCTGCATACACATACTTTCCGCGCCTTTGTCCACGAGCCTACGCAATCGAGTAGCCTCTCGGATAACTTCCTCAATTGTCTATTGATCGATAAGAGGGGGAAATTATGGGTGGGGACCAATAGTAGTGGAATTGCCATCATGGAAGATTTGAATAAGCCTGGGACATTTACCCATATCCGGAAACGAGATGGTCTTACGCACAATCAAGTCTATGATCTTATAGAAGATTACAAGGGAGATATATGGGTTCCGACGGGACAAGGACTTTCGCGCATCAATCATAAGCTCGATCCAACTATGGATGACCCTGCTTCATTTATCCAAAATTTTGAAAAGCGAGATGGACTTCAAGACAATGAATTTGAATCGGGTGCAGGTTCCATTACCCAAACAGGTACACTGATTTTGGGAGGGAGCAATGGATATAACCAATTTCATCCTGACAGTATTAGAAAAAATACAATACCTCCGAGGATTGTGATTGCTTCTGTCTATAAAGATGGAGAATTGCTGCAGCCAGGTCTTCCTACTTCAGATGGTCGTAGGCTACTACGTCAAGATGAAACCTTTGGGACCCTTTCCCTTAATCATAGGGATCTGGTGATTGATATTGAATTTGCTGCCCTCAATTATCTATTCCCCAAAAAGAATCAATATGCCTACAGGCTGCGAGGGCTCAATGATGCATGGACTTTTGTCACAGACCGACCCAAAGCAACTTATACCAAGCTACCTGCGGGAAATTATACCTTCGAAGTCAAGGCAGCGAATAATGACGGTGTATGGAATGAGACCGGTACCCAACTCGCCATCGTTGTAGCCCCTCCTCCCTGGCGCAGTGGATGGGCGTACCTCTTATACTTTTTATTGAGTGCATCCCTAATCTATGCCTACATTCAGTATCGAGTGAGTCAAAAGGCCCGAGCACTCCAAAATCAGGTCGCGCTAGAGCAAGCACGTCTACAGGAACGAGAGCGCGTCCTTAAAAATGCCTCTGCGGACTACCATGATGAACTGGGGAATAAGATGACCAAAATTTCTCTGTTTGTGGAGTTGGCCAAAAGGCAGGAAGGCGTGCAAGACATGGTGTATGCCTATTTGCAGCAGATTGAATCCAATACACAGCAACTTTCCGAAGGTATGCGAGATTTCATTTGGATGCTTGATCCTGAAAAAAACACCCTATTTGATCTTGTATCTAGGATCAAAGAGTATGCAGAGCAACTGCTTATGTTGGCTGGTATGACTTTTGAAATCAAGGGTCTTCATTCCTCCGTTTCCTCGATCACGCTTAGTTTGGTGCAGCGACGCCACCTCATGCTCATCATCAAGGAAGCACTCAATAACACTGTCAAATATTCAGAGGCACAGCATGTCTCGCTCCATCTTCACTTAGCCTCAACGCTTCTTCATCTATATATTATAGATGATGGGAAAGGGTTTGATCCAGAAGTAATTAGAGATGGATATGGATTGAAAAATATGGCCAACAGAGCAGAAAAGATACAGGCACAATTTCGATTAGATACACAGCTACATCAGGGAACACATATACATATTTCTTTTGAAGTACCTCAGAAAGAGGATGGGATGACTTCGGGTATTTGAGTCATCGCTTTCTGTTATTGGTACGAGAGGAGATCCTTTTATTTTAAATTGGGGGATACAAGTCCTGCTCATTTTATATAGTCCGAAAGTATCAAAGTATTATGAGGGTTTGGGGCAGAAGTATTGGAATACTTTTTACTCATACCCCTCCGCTCCGTTTATTTCATGGGCATCTGCTACCGCTCGACTAACGTCCAAGGAGTGCAGCCTGATTCAAATATATCACCTTCATCGTATGTAGACATTTTCCAGATTGAATGGGGCCAATCCCAAAGAACGGCCATTCCTACGTGTGCATGCTCAAAATCAAGATGACCAAATGTGCACATCCCTTCTAAAGAGAGGTCAGCTATATATGGATAATTTTGAAACTAAGATGGTTCACAGCCTCATAGCTCTTGTTCCACTATTTTTAAAATAGTAGCCAAACAGCCAGAAGTTTCCAACATAAATACGCTTCTGAATGACAACTACAGGGAATCGTATACCCCAATCCCTTTGAATGGCACAAGATTTACGGAAAGCTTAATGTGGATTTTTGCGATTCTTTTCCAGAGACATGTGGTAG
>JBCBPW010000193.1:0-3675 GCA_039820545.1 Bacteroidota bacterium
CTAATCGGCATGATCCTCAAAAGCACAGGTACACACAGTATTACATACCAGATGAAAAGGGTGATTATCACGACCAAGAACCCATATGGACTGTCATTCTTGATCCTACCCTTTCTGATCCTCACGCTTTTTGGTTGGGTATGGACAACCGAGGTGTGGTATCATTTCAAACATCAAACAGGAAAACAAAAACCATTTTTACCCCAAAATATCATGCCAAGTCTAGGGCCAGTGAAAGCATTTCTGTTTTATGTTTAGAAACAGGTTTTCGAGATAAGACATGGGCAGGTACACGCGAAGATGGACTGCATATATATAATTCAGATAGTGGAAAATTCCAGCCTATACATGGTCCTGAAACCTTTGCTAACAGTGCTATCCGCAACCTTATGTATCTGGAGACTACAAAACAACTACTCATAGGTACGATTAATAAAGGCTTATATGTACTGAATGAACAAGAGCTAGTCCCCCAAAAGGACCAAAAGCTAGCAGAAAAAGTGGAAGATTTTTTAGGTTATACCCTTTACGAAGATCCCTATCATCCTGGGACCATTTGGATTGGAACGGCTGAAAAAGGCTTACTATGTAGAGATTTTGTGCAAGATACCGTATACCCCATTCCCTTTGATCATCCCATTTTATCCATTTTAGCCTCTCCCAGAGACTCTAACCTACTATTTCTGGGCACAGAGGGGAAAGGGCTTTGGGTATGGAATCGAGAGAACAAAAAGGCTCAGCCAGTGACCTTAGCAGATCCAGATGGCAAACTTTCCGTCATTTTTAATTTGGTGGAAAAAAAGGAAGATTCCTCTTGTTGGATTGTAGGTTTAGAAGGTGTAGCTAAATGGAATATGAAGGTAGAGGATTCTACCGTACACTTCGTCGAAACAGGAGATCAGTTTATAGGGCAGGAATTTGTGGTTGGGGGATACCATCATACCGACGCAGGAAAGCTGTTGCTTACTCAGAGTGCCAACGGTCTATTGACTTTGGAAGATCCTTCAATGAAAGAACTTCAAAGCCATAAGCTTTTAAGGTCCCCTGTTTTCTCCTACATCGGCAAAGATGCTTCCGAAAAGGGAAATTGGAATGCTTGTAAGGATACACTGACACTGGATTACAGCCTATACATTGCAACCATCAATGGAAGAGTTCCGAACTTTCAATATCCAGGATACCTAACATATCGCTCTAAGATCGAAACATTTTCTGGAAGGGGAAGTCCTCCCCGTTTGATTCTTAGCAGATTAGAACGGCGGATCTTTTCGTTTTCCTCCGCTGGACTTTTGGTGTCGTACTTATAGGATTTACAAGTTTACAGTGGAGGCAAGTGTTTATGGAGTGCCAGAGCATAAGGTCTCGAATACTTTATTGATCAAAATCCACACTTCTTGGTATCTCAGTTGGTGGTTTACAGCCATTCTTATTTTGGTAATTGTATCTGTGATTTATGCAATCTACCGCCTAATAAAAGCTAGCAAAAAAGAGATTAATCAACTTGGCAATGAAGTTACAAAGAGTCAAAAGACACTAGCACGTAAAAATGAGGAATTACAACGAAAGAATGCAGAACTAACTGAACGACGACAGCGCCTCAAAGAGCTTCAAGATCATATCAATGCCGTTTCGCGTATCGAGAGTTTAGAGGGTGTCTGTGAGAAAGCTATGGAGGATATGATTGACTTTTTTGAGTTTGATTATGCGAGTTTGTCTCTATTCGATCCCATCTCTCGTAAGATCACAGTTAAATATAACAGAGCACGTCTAGAAAGTCGGGTGGATCCTAGTGAATGGCAAGGAGGCGAAATCATTCGTATCTTGGATGAAAAAGAATATGATATTCTACCCTTGGTACTGGAAGCCAAGCGTCCCATTTTGGTAGATGGAAACATGGTAGATGGAAAGGAAGTAGCCATCGATGAAAACGCTATCCTCGACTATCGACTTTATGAAAAACATAAACATGGCGATTTGGTGCGTGGATTTTTCCCGATGATCAGGCGGTCTGAAGATAAAGAAGGAAAGCTGGATCTCAACATTGATCAACGAGCAGCAGAATTTCTTAGCCAGTTTGGTCAAGAAGCTGCTGACACTGTTGAAGGAGATACGCCTATTGGCATCTTTGAAGTAGGCTATCATCGCACAACTCATCAGCACATTGACAAGCAAAAGAAGCTCGATCTCAAGCTATACATAGATAATTGTGCTCAGCCCTACTTCCGAGCATATCAAAGCCATCAGCGGGAAGAAGCGAGGCGCGATTTGGCAGAGTTAGGCAAAGAAGCTTCCGTGGAGGCTTTTTTACGAAAATCACTCGAAGTACTTTCTGAAAGATTCCATGCAGATTTTGCCGATGCTTTTCTCGTTCCTTTTGATCACAGTAGAGACTGGAAGCCTCTCCAGACAGTGGGATATAAAGTAGACGATAAGCACTTGGTCCAGGTTTATGACAAGCGGAAAAAGTCAAAAGGACTTTACGTCAAAGCCATTCAAGATCGGAAAGTGTACATCAGTTCTGATGTGAGCCAAGATACTGACTTTGTAGCGGATGGTCTGGAGATTAAAGGCTTACTAGTTACACCACTTGTCTATCATGAGCGGGCCATAGGGGGTATTTGTCTATACTCTAAGAATGATAAGGCTTTTGATGTGGCGCATGAGAATCTCATAAAACTATATCAGGAAGAATTGGTGGATTTGCTGATGGCTAAAAGAGCGAATGAGGCCATCCAAAACTTGACAAAACCTTTTTCCATATTCTCAGATCAAGCTTTTTATGAAAACTTAGGTAGAGGCTTAGAAGATTACTTCTTGGAAGCAAAAGTAGGAGTTTGGAGGACTAGTGGGGAGAGTTCTGAGGCTGAGTTGAAGTACGAGAGGTGTTATATCAGCCCAAGGCTTGCAAATGTTCCTCATAGCTACACAACTTCTTCTGCTACCTTTTCAGACAGACAAACGTTTGATAACCTATCTGCGCTCAAAGCTATTCCCCAGATTCGCAATTGGGCAGGGAAGAAAAACTTTCGCTCGGCCATTTACATTCCGATTGGTACAGAGCATATCGTACAGGCACATGTTTGGATCTTTGCACAGACACCTGCTCAAGTAAAATTGGCAGAGTTTGATGAGCTATTTTTGAGCCTATTACATGAAAAAGCCACGACCAGTTTACGTCTACTGAGAACGATAAAGGCGTTGAGTTCTTTGGCACAGTTACCTGGAAAACAAGATATTGAACTCAGAGATTATCTCAAAAGCTTATGTGGATTGGGTGTCGACTTGCTAGAGGCAGATCCTGTGACACTTTTCACAAGTCAATCTGACAAATTAGATGAAAAATTAAGGTACCGGGATGGGTATTATGCAGGAGGCTTCAAAGATAGAACCATCATACACATGTATGAGGGGAAATCCAAAGAAGCAGAAAGAGAAGTTGCTTTGCCCAATAGAATCATGGCCGATGCACAAGAGGAATTTTTCAGAGATTTCCGTTCTGAGGACGAACTGATTGACTACATTAATAAGACTGGAAGCAATCCCTACCTAGAGCCTGGAGCAATCGAACCATTTTGGGTAAGGGAAGATATAAAATCTGTCGTTGCTGTAAGGTTACAGTTACAAGATACGCCTTTGGGTGTCATGTTTTTCAATTATCGACGAGAACGTACACTT
>JBCBPW010000194.1:0-3577 GCA_039820545.1 Bacteroidota bacterium
CAAATTTACTAGAACCTAAACAGAATGAATCTCTCCATTCTCTCAGTACTGCTTTCCCAATATCTCAAAGATCTTCTCCAGCCCCGCTAACCTCGACACCTACTACGTGTCTCGCCTCTGTATGTACAAATATGTACTTGCTGTTTTAATTTTCCCCGCTTGGGGGCGACAAAAGTGCATCCTCTTTTCTGTTTCTCCAAAACTTTTTAAAAAGTTTTTTAACCCTCAGCACCCCAGCTTTTTCTTTCGGCTTGCAAAGATGAGAAAAAATATTGCTTTCCCCAAAAATAATTTGAAGTTTTTAGCTCCAAATCACGCAAGCTGAAGGGCTTATCAAAGTATTTCAAATGAACGTTTCCTCGTAAGGGGATACAAAGGTGCATCCTCTCTCATTTATTTCCAAATTCTATGCTGCTTTTTCTAATATTTTCGATGATTTTTGACAGTCTAGACACAGAATCAGGCAGTTGGGAAGATATATTTTAATTTCCACATGTATGACACATATTTTCATAAGCTTAGCCTCATTTTTAGTTACTCCCCTTATCATTTTGCTTATCAAAGAAATATCTCTGCTACAGCAGTCATATTACTGAGCTTACCACAAATTCTTCATTGTCCATTCTCCATCTGTCAATGAAAAAGGCCATCCCCATATAGAGGATGGCACCCGTGCACAATAATTGTGAATCAACAATAAAAATAATAGTTGTGCTTAGTACACGACCATGATCTTTTCTTGATGGATCTGAATCTCACCCTGCAAGATTCTGATCACATACATTCCTTCCGCTAAAGACGAAACGTCTATCTGTGTAGTCTCTTTTTCTGGCGCTAGGTCTACTGCTTGCAGAAGCTGACCCTGTAGATTCCATATCTCAGCCTGCGCTACCTGAGGATCACTCAACCTGTGCTGAATATATAGATAGTCTTGATTAGGGTTTGAAATGATGATGTTCGTATTCTTTATGGGAGCAATTGAAGCTGGATTCCTTTTTCTACCCTTTGGATCTGGTTCTTCTGTACAATTTTTCCCTAAAAGTATCGTCACCTGATCTTTTGCGGTACAACCATTGGCACCTACAGCCTCCACTGATGCGATTGGATCATTGGGGTTGTATATAAAAGGACCTATCACGGCACCACTGCCTAGGAAAGTCCCTCCCTGATACCAATTGTAAGTGACAGCAGGATCAGGCTGACCTGTGGTCGGATCTTCTGCATAATAGTAGACTTGATCTCCTGGACATAATTTACTAGGCTGCGCTGTAGCTAGAACTTGTGGTGCACAGAGGATGCTCATTTTAATTTGCGTCTCGACGGGACGCCCACAAATTGTATATTCAAAAACTACCCTGATCAGCGTATTATCTCCCTTGCATGGAACAGCATATGGCGTACCATCAGGTGTCATACTTTGGGGACAAGAGGTCAAAGGTGTATCGTATAGTCCACTCGCTGCAGGATCCGTAAGATTGAGCGTACCAGGTGTACCACAACCATAGTAGGTTTTGGTACTTAGCGGATCAGGTTGTCCCAGATCTATTTCCTCTACAGTCACTGTCCATGCATCATCTCCTACAGGCTCAATGTCTTGAGGGAAGATGAGAATGTCGTCGCCATCACAAACAGTTGCTGAGGCAGAAATCGTACCTAATGCAGCAGGGAGTTTGACCAGCTGTCGATTTTCAGTCCAAGGGGCGCAATCACTATATACACCATGTTTGATGATGTAGTACTTATCGTACTCCAAGGGCACCTCAAATGTCTCGTCAAATCCAAACTCAATGCCGATGGGACTCAATGGATCCAACATACAAGCGCTAGAAGTACAAGGATTGTTTTGAAAAGCGGGATCCATTTCGTAGAGATTGAACTGGCTCGTGACGAGCTGTTCAGGTGCTTTCACGCGAATCACAAAGCCTTGCTTGCTACATTCTATTTCCGTTGTGAACGCTGGATTGGGATATCTACAAGGTTCAAGGCGTATTCTATCCATTAAAATATAGGCACCATTGATGTCTCCCTGTGAATTCACGGTAGAGGTTTGTTGGATAAAGGGTTTGAATACACCTAGTATGACATACTTTTCTCCCCCACTTGCGATAAAGGTCTCGGTGAAAGATTCCCATTCATTTGAACTTAAAAACTGTGGGTTCAAGACCTGTGGATTCGAATTGTACCCTATGTCATCACCATTAGCATCCGTCAGCATAGTAGGAATTTGGTCCGTAATCAACATCCCTACATGTGTGGTGTTATTGACAGCTTCAGGCGCTAGTATTGCTGAAAAGCTAGCCCTGTAAGACTCGCCTGCTTGTAAGGGTGTGGCCAATTCCTGCACGACGTACTCATATTGATTCTCTCCCTGCTGTGGATCGTTGTGCTTTCCAAATAGCCCGATATAGGCATTCTGGCTATTCTCCCCAAATCCCCATATCGGTGTATTGAGACCTGAAGCAAAATTAATGGGGACTCTCACACGGTTGCAAGGAGGCGGTAGATTGATGACTCCCGCACACACATTGAAATAATCTGGTGTCTTCTTAATCGGTATAGGACTCCAAGGATGAGCCAAACCTACCCCAGAAATGCTACCAGGAAATAGTGTAGTCACATGGCAATTGGGGCAATCGGTATACGTTTCGAAGCCTCCGTTTTCGAGGAGGTTTTGAGCATATGAAAAATAACAGCACAATAATAAGCTCAAAAGCATTGCGCCTTTCGTCATGCGTTTCATACTTGATGTAGTTTTTTGTGAAATGCCTACTCTATTGTGGATTTTCGGCTGCCTCCTTGAGACATTCCCTTCAGTACAGAGATACCCCCTCCTTATCCCCTAGCATTGATTAGACTGTTGCTTCAAGTTGGAAATCTATAGCTATGATGAAGCTAAGCAAACGATAACATGCACTATGCGCTCATCTCCTATCGCTCTAAGATAATTCGGGGGTATCAATTGCTGAGAAACCTAGTCATGTGCCATCACGCTTGTGCCAACATACATCCCCTTTTTGGATGAATCTTTTATTCTCTTTGGGTAAGAATCTCTTATAATCCCAACATACATAATGTGTACTTATGCCATTCCTCAAAATTCCCCAACGTGCGTATCTATTTCCCGAATATATGTATACATGTACCCTCTATGATTAGTCAACTTTCTCACATTTTGCAATAGATATATCTTTCAACGAAAGACTTAAAGATGTTGTCACGCTTTCAGGATATCACCCGACAGTCTGACAAAGAACGAGAATGTATGCTTACCTCTATAGATCATTTTACCAAGGCAGATAAGATCAACCTTATATAAAAGAAATCCCCCAAGCAAGGCTACCTGCCACACTAGGTACAGCGGGTAGCTTATGCTTAGGGGGCTGAAAAATTTTATCTCGTTACGAAAAAAAAAAAGAGATTAGTCTGAGAATCCTCTCTGCTGTAAATCTTTTTTAAATGTTCGCCTTTTTTCTTGATCTAATCTATTATTTATAATAATGCCCAAAAGTTGAGTCATCTCTCTATTTGTATAAAGTAAATATGTACGATTAGTAGTAGTGACTATTACTATGTTGAT
>JBCBPW010000195.1:0-3420 GCA_039820545.1 Bacteroidota bacterium
CAAACAGCGGAAATTTCTAACGTAGGGTTTACAGCTGTAAAATATTCTTCTAATGGCCAACCCACTCAAACAGTTTTGGTCGACCTAGGTGTTACCTGTGTTCAAATTAGTAATTCTGCTTTAACTGGAGGCATTACTGCTGCTAGCTTTTTTACAAATGCTTTTAATAAAGCCAAAGACAAGGTAAAACAAAGACTCCAAAATAATCAAATTAGTAACCCAACTACGCTCACATTGCAACAGGAACTCAAGTATGCGATCCAGCAGGAACTGGGGTTTAATACTTTTAGTAGTCCTAATGGTTGTGCAAGCAACTCGGGAGACATTCCTCATAGTGTAGCAGGATATGGCTGCTAGATTGACGATTTAGGTATTAATTAGGGTTCTATGCTGAAGAAGCATAGAACCTCTTTAAGTAATACAGGATGAGTAAAATTGATGTATCGTTTATTGAGGGGATAATATTTATGGATGAAATGCTAAACATTTTTACATCTCTCTGGCTCGTCTTATTAAGCCTTACAACCATTTCGTGTAGTAGAAAATCTGTAGAAGTACTCATGATGGAAGAACCTCAGTTTGAATATGCCATTCCCGTTAAGAAATCAGAGGATTTTAGTCAATGGCTGATCACCCACGATTCGATTCTCGCAGACATCACATCGCTTAATCTTCATGCGGGAAAGGATTCTTATTGGATCGCTTGGGGACATGCAGATGGCTTTGATGAGATCAATCTTCGGCCCAGCTTTCCAGACGATAACCGGATTCCCTATTTATCGAATGATATCCAGAAGCTATCCCAATTGAAGAGATTGAGGATGTCTACAATTGGTCTGGAGCGATTACCAGAAGGGCTGGCAGCTTTAGATAAGCTTGAAGAACTCAACATCAGCTTTAATCCCCTTTCCATCCCCGATAGTTGGGAGATCTTTGCCCAGATGGAAAGCCTTAAAATCCTCAAAATCTATGGCTGTACATTTGATAGACAAGATATTGATCGCCTAGAAAGGGAACTAGGGCTGAAGGTAAGGTATACTTTTGATCACCATATAGAAGATTATCCTCCAAAGGAAATGGAAGGAGAACTCCCTGATTCAAGACCTGAACCTGTCAAGGACGTCATCGCCCATCTTCGAAACTATTACCTCTTTGGTGACCCCTTATCTTCCCGTGAGTATGAAGGGCATCATGCCTACAATCGCATACTAAAGGAAAGAGTCGATCTGCTGGTACAAACAAATGAAATACCTCAATGGCATGAGATGATGGCAGAGCTAGCGTCTGAACCTCACATCAGTATGCTCAATCTTGCTTATGCACATCATCAATATCCAGAAATGACTGTACGTTTTTGTGTAGAACAAAACGAATCTCCCCATTGGACGGAGGAAAAATGTTTGTGGGTCAGCGTGTCAAATTTGGCCCCTTACTACACGGCTTTTTATGAGATAAGCAATACCTATACACGTTTTGGCGGAAAAAATATACACGGGAGTCGATCCAATATGCCCAAAAAATTGGTTGTATTTGGAGAAGGGAAAGCTAACCAAGTAGAGCTTCAACAACTTCAAAAGGTCAAGGGATGGCTCGCGCAGTATTTTCCTGAGCATCAATTCATCCCCCACCAGTACCTGTTCAATTTTAAGATTCCTGCTACAGATGCAGTCCCTTACGGAGAGTGGGGCTTACAATCTGAAGAGGCATTTGAATCGATCAAAAATGATGAATTCCCTTTACGGTCTTTCGTCATGCGTTCTTACAAAGTCTTTGATCGAATCGATGGATTGGAAGTATTCGAGTAGCCACTTGCCGTAGCAAGTGCCATGTCTGTAATTTGCTGTAGCAAGTACCCCGCAACCGAAGCTTGCTTCGGCGATATTTCATTTGCTTATCCCCAACGTCCCCATCGTCTGGAGGTATGTTGGATTGGGAGCACAAGAACCGTATTTCCTGAAATGACTCTGTAAAAAATAGCGTACTGAAATCTCCGAATAATGACCATCTCATAGCTCATTCCAACTTATTTTGTAGATTTTTCCAAAACTCCTTTTTACTCATGGGCTGTGTCTTACCTTGCTCGTAAAGTTGAGATCTTTCCTTTGCGATTTGAAGCCCTTGGTCCTCCTCCTTTTCCTGTTGGTAAGCCAAAAAATCTATATACTCTAAAAGCTTGATCAATCGGTCCTCGCCCAATGTGTGGAGCCTTTGTATGATTTGATCTGTAATACTCATACCTATCTTTTCTTCAAGATACGAATTAAGACTATGTGAATCCTCAAGAGAAGCCAGAAATGAGATGCGCACATATCTTTCTCCTCTAGTTTTCAATCCCCCCACCAAACAATCACCCCCGCAGATCTGATCCACGAGGGTGTTTCTATCGTCCCAGCTCTCGATTCTCGAATTAATTCTGCAAATCTACCGTAATCGTATTGCCATTTGCGCTGATGTCTGCCATCGAATCGCAGGTGCCGTCACCGTAGTCCACCGTCACATCAGGGCGACCCGAACGCTGGATAAATTTCTCTCCCTCTACAGGTACGTAGATCCCTTGTAGGCGACACGCACGTCTAAATACCAACGTCTCTGTAATGTCGATGCTAAAGGTATTGCCATTGAAGCGCGTCCCTGTGACGGAGCCATCTACGAGGAACTGGTCGTTGATGGGATTCAAGGCTCTCAGCCACGTACGTGTACGTGTGTAGTCGCGGCTTGCCGTAGCGCCATTGGGCATCGTGATCGAACCGCCTGTCAGGGTCACATTCATCATAATCGTATCCTGGAAGTTCTGAGCAAGGTTGGTGAAGGTCTTGGTTCCGTCGATCTGCACGCTGTCCACGGCATAGTTGACGAGGTCTATGGAGAGCGTAGCACCTGGCCAGTAGAGACGACGGGTGTAGTCGATGACGATCTGTCCGCTGCGTGTCTTGCCGTCGGGACCCGTACACCCTGTGCCGAAGTCAATGGTCAGGACCTTGTTGACGGAGTCGTTGCTGATCGTGACGCAAGGAGAATTGAGCAGGCGATTATTCGCGCTGTATGAGCGGGCGAAGCGAGAAGCATCTGTAATTTCCAATGCTTCGAAGCTCAGATCATCTACGGCTTCAAAATCGGCCTCTAGTGCTGCATCCATCTCTACTACGTCGATGTCTTCCTGGGCGACTTCTGTTACATTTTCTTGCTCGCAGGCGGTAAAGAAAAGCGAAAAAGCAACACCCGCAAGGAGTAAAATCTGTGTGATCTTTTGTGTGAAAAAGCTTGACTGAATCATTGTCTCTAAATATTGAAAGTTCTTTTGTGCGTTTTTTCGAAATACACAACTTGGATGGCGCGACCTTTCAAAAGTTTAATGAGACGTAGAGGTTTTTTTATCTTTATTTTCTAATCAACTGTTTAAGTATTTGATAGATAGGGTAT
>JBCBPW010000196.1:0-3398 GCA_039820545.1 Bacteroidota bacterium
TTTTTATTATCGTGATTGTATGAAATATATTTTTCCTACAATCACGATAATAAAAATGGTCTATAGAATGTGCGCAAATGAATGCATTTTCTTCTCTCTTTGACGCTTCCGTCCTCCAACGCGTCAACATTTCATAAGAAAAAAGATACGTCTGGCCCATCTACTTATATCATAGACAATGACAGAGGGGAATAATGGGACAAACTTTGACTTGCTTTAGGAGTTAGCTTAAGGATCGTGCTATTACAAGAGTTAACCCTAGATGATGAAAAATCTCCTTATATATTGGATGGTAGCCTGCTTGATGGTACTTGCAGGATGTGAGCAAGAGCCCGTAGGCATGGACCCTACCTTGACACTTGCTTCGGCCCAAGCCATAGAATCAGATCGAGACATCCGATTTATGCTTACGCTTTCGGAGGCTATTGACCAAGATCTTACGATAAATTTTAGTATCAGTGAGTTGACAGCTGGTGAGGGAACCGACTTCGAATTACCAGCTTTCCCACAATTGGTCATACCCGCAGGTGCTACTACAGGAGAGATTATTATCCCGTTGATTAATGATGTAGAGGTAGAAATCGAAGAATCATTCCTCCTAGAGATCACCAATGATGGCAATCTCATGATGGTGAACAATCCTGTACAAGGGAGCATCACGAGCGACGATATATTGACCGTAGACGGTGAAGGATTTGCTGCGGCTACTTCCTATGATTTATTTACCCTCGTGTGGGAGGAGGAATTTGAGCGCGACCTTGATCCAGCTATTTGGAACTATGAAACAGGGTCTGGGAGAGCAGGTAATCCCGACAACGAACTACAGGATTATCGATCGCAAAATGCCTATGTTCAGGACGGATATCTGGTCATAGATCTGAGGCAAGAGCCCAATGGAAGCTATTCTTCTGCGCGTATCCATACAGAGGGAAAGCGCGAATTTCAATTTGGACGAATAGACATTCGCGCCAAGTTGCCCCAAGGAAAGGGTATCCGATCTCAGCTCTTGATGTTGGGAGAGAACTTTGCCTCTGCAAGTCTTCCGAGGAGTGGAGGAATTGATCTAGTAGATCTGAATGGTGCCGTGACAGGTATTGCAGCAAGCGGGGCCGAGTGGTTTCAGGATGGGGAAGCTAGGGCGATCCAGGACACCTTCAATACAAGGACGACGACCTTTGCGGAAGAATTTCACGTGTATTCCATCTATTGGGAACCGACGCAAATCACATGGTATATTGATGATGTCAAGTACAATCTGCTGACCACTACACCTGAGGAGATGGATGAGTTTCGGCAAGAATTCTTCTTTGTATTGGGAGCAGCTATTGGAGGGGATGTGGTAGGGGCTCCGACAGATGAGACAAGTTTTCCGCAAAGGCTCATTGTAGACTATATCAGGGTGTATCAGGAGTAAAGTCAAGCCTCAAAAATCCCAAACATACAACTTCCACTACCTGACATGGCAGCATAGAGGGCGCCTTCAGCATAGATCTGGGATTTGATCTCACGGAGGACAGGATACATCCGAAAAACGGGGACTTCCAGATCGTTGTCAAGTGTATCCTTCCAAGTGGAGATAGGCTGATTCAAGATAGAAGCCAAGTCTCGGTGAGGATTAAACTGCGTGTAGTCCAAGGCCTTATAAGCTGCAATAGTAGAGGAGTGGATGGGTTGCGGATAGAGTTTTAGGGTATAGGGAAAGGCTAACGAAACGGGCGCCAGCTCTGTACCTATTCCTTTGGCTAGCTGAGGTGTTCCGTAGACAAAAAATGGGACATCTGCGCCCAGCACTGCGCTCTTCTTAGCCAAAGTCTCATCTGAAATTCCCAAATCAAATAGTTGATTCAGCCCTTTTAAGGTGAAAGCTGCATCCGATGACCCACCGCCGAGACCTGCACCTGCGGGAATATGCTTGGTGAGTTGGATGGATACGCCTGGAAGATCGGGATAATCTTGTTGCAACAATCGGTACGCCCGCACACATAAATTGTCCGAAAGATCTCCTTCTAGTTCGATGCCCAAAATAGTCAACTCACAGCCAGGTGTTTTCCTAGGTGTGAGGATCATGTGGTCTGTGAGGTCTGGTACAGGAAATAGAAGGGTCTCTAGCAAGTGATAGCCGTCCGCTCTCTTACCTTTGATGAAGAGGCCGAGATTGACTTTGGCGTGGGGAAAAAGCGTGAGAGAGGACATAGTACGTATTTGCGAGCAAACTTACACTTTTTCGTATGGATCTCGTGAAGGGGAGAAACAAAAATTAGGAAGGGAGGGGCTGACGAGTAGCGGATAGCTGTAGTATCGAGCGAATTAAGAGACTAGATGTAGGGACGTGATCCCGAAGGGGTTTCACTTCGTTCAAGACAAGGGACTTCAAATTTGGCTGTTGAGAATTATCTGTGTAACTACTTATCCGAGGGAAGAATCGTGTTTATTTCACATCTTCAAAATCAATATCCTCTGCGATTTCGTCTTCTGAAATGTGCTTATTGTCAGGTTTCTTGGGAGCGGAGACTTTGACGTCATCATCTACATAGACATTCGTTTGTCCATAAGTATCTTCATAGTTCCGTTGATACGCCTTGGATTGCTCTTCTGCTTGTTTGAGAAATCGGCGGGTCAGTTGCTTTAGCCCAAAAGATACAATCTGCCTTCCAAACAATCGGAAGGTAATATTGAGTCCGACTAATATGCCTATGATCCAGAGAAATGTCGTCATTTAAGTTTGAGTCTAAGGTAAAAGCGGCTCTGTATGCGCTTTATCCAGATTCATCAGGGATTATATATTCATACAGAAAATTAAGGAGATGGTTCCCCATAAATTCATATTTAATCAAGGAAAATAGGAATTTACCCCTATAATCAAAAACGAAAAGTGGTACCAACACCTCAAATATAGATCTTATATACATGACGGGATGGATGCAGGAGATATTTTGGAAAGGGTTTTTGTACTTTTATGGGCATTATCATATTGAATAACATATGGCGAGAATTTTGTCGATAGATTATGGTAAAAAACGAACAGGCCTTGCGTGGACAGATCCTCTGCAGATTATTGCAACAGGTCTGGATACTTTATCCACTCCTCAGCTAAGAGACTGGTTGGCCAAAACAGTAGGACAAGAGGAGATCGAAGCGATTTTGGTAGGCTATCCTACACGTATGGACGGATCAGACTCCCATGTAACAGAAGAAGTACGCGAACTTATTCACCATATATCCACAAGCTTTCCACATGTCAAAGTGCATAAGTGGGATGAGCGCTTTACATCTAAATTGGCGATGGATGCATTGATCAGAATTGGAGATGAGGGATGGGCGATACCCCAGTAAAGACGCAAAAGCGTGGGCATGTGATTGAGGTCACGCTTGATCGACCGAAGGCCAATGCGATCGAC
>JBCBPW010000197.1:0-3314 GCA_039820545.1 Bacteroidota bacterium
ACCAATCCCACTACGCAGGTAAAGATCGATAGCCTACTTGTTGATCACGGTTTTGCTGCGATGTATCAAACGAATCCCCAAAATTAATTTCAACCATGAAGAAAATTATCTGCCTTTTGATTGCTATAGGTATAGGAACGTATGCGCTAAGCTACGTGAAGTCAACACCCAAGAAAGGGCGCGTGACGTATATATATACGACCACTTTTAAGGGAATCCCCATGCCGCGAGAAGCTGTACTTACATTTGACCAAGACGAGTCATTGTTTGTTCATTCTCAAGGGAAAGCACCCAAGATATTTGATCGAAGCGGAAATGAGGTCAGCTACGAAACGATGACGACCACTAACGTAGCCAATAAAGGCGTCATGTTTGGACTATATTTTCAAGATCCTATCGGCAATGTCTACTACAAGAATTCGGAGACGCAGGAGATGATCTTTCGCGAGATTGTCATTAACAAACCTTTTCTTGTCAAGGAACCCAAGTGGATTGAATTTGATTGGAAACTTGGAACGGAGCGTAAGCAAATCGGAAACTTTTCCTGCCTGTCAGCGACTACCTATTTTAGAGGTCGAACCTACAAAGCATGGTATACACCTGAGATTCCGCTTAGTTTAGGGCCATGGAAGTTTCACGGACTTCCTGGACTGATACTAGAGGTGGAGGATGATAAGCAAGAGGTCTCTTTCAAAGCGCAAACTGTAGAAATACCTACAGATCAAATAGGAGGAATTACGCCTCCTGAAAAAGGAGAAAAAGTATCCTTGGAATCTTTCATGGAGGCAGATTATCGTATCCTTTCTGAGATGCAAAAAGCAGAGCAAGCAATGAGGGAAGGAAAAGGAGGGAATTTCACTTACTCAAAAGACGAAATTGTGAAGGTAGAAATGAAACTAGATTGAATCGACCCTATAAACATGGTCTTAACTCATGTCTAACGTTATTTCTCGAAGTATATATATGGTGTTAGCGGTTCTTGGGCCAATTTATTTATTTGCCCAGGAACCTATCCATCTTCACGGGTATATACAATCTGTATCGGATTCAGGAGTGGTGATTTCTGACGCAATGATCATGTTAGTCAATGGTGTGGAAGAAGGTGAAATTCTTTCCTATACACATTCTGTAGAAGATGGAAGGTTTCGATTGACACTGGAAACGCATCCAATAGAGAAAGCTTATCTGGTGGTATCTGCATGGGGATTCGAACGGAAAGTTCTCCCTGTAGATAGTCTGCGCCTGGACCAAAAGTTGATCATTTACTGTGTACCTAAGTCTTTCAGATTAGATGAAGTCATCATCAAAGATAAAAATCCTGTCAAGCAGACAACAGATACTGTGAGTTTTCATGTGGCAGCCTATATAGATTCTACTGAAAGGACTTTGGAGGATATCGTAGACAAACTGCCTGGTGCTGATGTCGATGATGAAGGGAATATTTCATTTGGAGGAAAGCAGATCAACCGTATACTCGTCGAAGGAGATGACCTGAGCGGCCACGACTACAAGATCGTTTCTCAAAATATGCCCGCAAAGACTGTGCGTAAGGTCGAGTTTATCTACGATTACACAGAAAATTCTTTGCTAGCAGGATTTGATATTCCCGAAGCATTGATCATGAATGTCCAACTTGATTCGGCAAGTATCAAAGCACCCTCAGGAAATATAGATATAGGAAAGGGAAATGCAAAGAGTAGTGCTTTTAATACCCGGATGGTTTTCTTTTCTGCTAAAATCAAGTCAATCAATATCCTGGATTACCAAAGCTTGGGTCAATCGCTATATGTTCCATCAGATTATCAGATCGAAGCACTTAATATCGTGAGCCCTCCTCATCCTGTAGTAAATGGGCAAATCCCGACGAATACTTTCAGACATTCTGATATTTCTGTGCCCCTGGATCTGGCTCCTTTTCGCTGGAATCATACAGGTTGGGGACAGACAAGAATTCATTTCAAGCCCAGTGCGGCTTATCGCATATATATAGAAGTAGGGGGAGGAGGAGCGCGCACATCAGCTTCGGCAGAGAGGAGAAGAGAATTCTTATCCGAATCATCAAGTTTTACGATATACGAGGCTCAAGCGCATCAGGAGCAGCAACAGACTGTTGGAGGAGCTATCAAACAATACCTGCAGATCAATGCAAAGTCAAATCTTACCCTTGCTTCGACGTTTAGAGGAAATAGAAAATATATACAGTCTCAGCTAGATTTACAAGAGAATCGCTTCGACATTCACACGAAGGATACGACTCATATTCATGCGCATAAGCTGGTTTACTTAAACCGACTAAATAAAGACAACATACTTTCGATTTCAGGGAGTTTTCAGCATCATAAGGGGCTTCAGGATCTAGAGATTCAAACATATATACCATATTATACCCATCTCACAGGGTTGCAAGTAGACGAATCTGGAGGACAGCAAGTCCTATTGAAAGATCTGATGCAGCACGAGGGGAGCATCCGCCTCATCCATAAATGGGGGCGGGGGAATAGCAATATCGGATTGAGGTATGGACATCAAATAGAGCGTCTGCAGCAAGCCCATCTTCAAAAAACTCATGTGAGTACGCAAATGAAGGCTAGGTATATACTCCCTAAAAGCTGGATGATTGCCCTGGATCTCCAGCCTGGGATGTATCGTTTGGTATGGGGACATCCAGATTATGAAGAGAAAGTCAAACAGATTCCACATATTCATGGCATGGCTTCGCTCATCAAAAGTACGATGGCTACAAAGTTTATAAATACCGTAGGTTTCCACCAAATCCTACCTACGATACGAGAGTTGACTTTAGATCCTTATCTCAGTACGTATAGAGCTACCCAAATAGGAGATAGTAGCCTAGAAACAGGTTATCGCATTCAGACATCTAGCCATGTGTCGTATACGAGCAACTTGAGTCCGCTAAAAGCCTTTGTTCTAACAGGAGAAGCAACTTACAATGTTGGACAGACACCTTATCAACAGACTTTTCGGATTGACTCCCTGATGGCAAACAGAAAATGGGAGGCGATTCCTCAAGCGTTCCAACAATTGCGTGTCAAGGGAGAGCTTCATAAATATGTACATAAGATACGAACAGGGTTCAAATTGCGACCCGCTTACAATTATGACATCTATACCAATCGACTTTCGAGCGCACAGCGAATAGTGCGTGCCCAAACGTTTCGACTGGAGGCATTCGCTAAAATTGTCACACCCTACAGGATTCATATTAAATTATTGCCCAAGATAAGTAAACGTGTGATCCAGATTGTAGGGGAGGCATCTTCTTTCTATACATGGACCTTTAAGAACCATGGGGA
>JBCBPW010000198.1:0-3256 GCA_039820545.1 Bacteroidota bacterium
ATCAGATGTTGTATAGCTGAAAGTGGCCGTGTCATTGTCTTCGAAATACGTATTCCCGTCTATCCAGGTATAACCAGGACAAGCCGTTACATTATCTACGACCGTATCTATGATTTTTACTTGATAATCCAAACGGATGGTAGAGTCACAACCGTCAGATGTTATATAGCTGAAGGTGGCCGTGTCATTGTCTTCAAAATACGTATTCCCGTCTATCCAGGTATAACCAGGACAAGCACGGACAATAAAAATGGAAGTATCTAGTGTCAAAACTGTGTAGTCCAGCCTAAAAGTAGAATCACAACCTGTAGAATCGGTATAGGTATATGTCGCAGAATTATTGTCAGAGAAATACGTATTTCCATCTATCCATGTATAGCCTGGGCATGCATTGACTTGGATCACGGTTTCATTTCCATCACATCTTGGACCAGGCGCAAATAGTGTCTGTAAAGTTGTATTCGTCTGAATCGGTGCATTGAAGTCAAAGTAGATGGAGGCTGTATTTTGGATCTGTGTTCCCAAGGGTAGGCTATCTTTCATCTCAAGTGAAAATTTGATAAATCCCTGGCTCGCTACCTCATTCGTCGCACTATCAGGAAGTAAAATCGGATCAAAGGTAAATCGACATAGGGTACGTCCGTTGATCACAGAGTCTTGCAATGCCAACGTGTAGGGATGGCTCGCCGCACGTACTTGTATCGAACTGGGAACAACTTGCTCTGGCAGGGTATCCAATATGTTGACAAAGAAAGCTGTATCTGTACCTATATTCTGAAACCGAATCAAAAACTCGAGTGTAGATCTTGGATCAATCTCATGTGCAGGTCCAGCCCCTGCTGGGATAGCTTGCTTATCATTGGGATCGTAGCTTCCTACATTGGCTTGGCAATCTGTGTCTTCAAAATGATGAGGCGAAGCGGGCGTAAATATAAGGTCCTTTGTACCTTGAGTCTGACACGAAAATAATCCCGTCGCTTGGTAATAATCAGGATCCCCAGGGGCAATGATTAACTGATAGGGTTGGCTGTAGCTGGCGGTAGGAAAGGCAAGTGAGTCCTGGGGATTGGAGGAAAAATCAAAAAAGCCCGAATTGGCAATAGAGGCACCCGTCACGACAAGATAGTTGAGCGTGGGGGTATTCTGATTTACATCACTTATCAAATATTTCAATGTATCCCCTACACATTCTTCTTCTACTTCAATACGTGAAAGTCCTCCTGTACATATAGAGTCAGGATAAATATGCACAGAACTGCAATGAATCTGCCCCAAAATGGATTGGCAGTTCTCCGAAAATGAAACAGTAAATGTCTCGCAGGTACCAGGCGCTACGGCCCCTAAATCAAAGGTCAATTGATTCCCATTTTGTGAGGCAATGGGGAGCGAACTGGAGGTAAAACTCAAGTTGGCATCCAGCATCAATTCCACATAGGCATTGTGAGCCGTATCTGAGCCATTGTTACAATAGTTGATGAAATACTGACCAGGAAAACACCGTCGGATAAAAGGAGCAGAGAGCTCAGCCGTCATGTAGGGACAATCGAGTGTTTGCTGTAGGACAAACTCTATGACCGTCGTATCAGAAGAGGTGCTGTCTATCGAAAGCTGCTGAGCAAGCGCACAAGAAGCAAAGTAAGGATGCAGGCTAAGGTCCAAGCTCACTTGGTATGTCCCTGTATCCAGTAACCGAATCATACTTCCTGTAGGATCTGTAGTACTTGTGATCGTCTGGATCCCATCATGGATGATAACTGGTATATTCCCTATTCCCAGCTCCTGACTGTCTGGTAGGCAATCATTATTCAGATCTATTTTTACGACGGTTTTGAGTAGTTTCTGATTAAGCGCAGCATTAAAAACCCGTACAAAGCCATTATTAGCCGCCTGCCCATTGGGAAGCGTCCCTCCTTCAGGAGATCCTATGACGACGATATCGCCTGCCTTTGACATATCTACAGCAAAGCCTGTATGCGTCCATAAGCTGGAGCCAAGGATTGAGCTTCCTACTTGCTCCCACTGATTCGTATTGCCGTTCAACTCATACATGGCAGCCACCCCCAGTTGATTGAATGCAGCCTCACATCCTATGGTAAGTCGATCTCCTGATCCAGAAAGTGCTATTCTAGGTCCATCTTGCCCCTGTGTGACAAATGACTCCACCGTATTGCCGACTTGATCCCATCCCGATCCGTTCCATACTAGGACCTGAATTCCACCTGTTGCCGCATTGGTAGGGAGGTTATTGGGGTTGTAGTTGGGGGAAGAAATCGCGACGCGGTCTCCTGCATCATTCATCGCCACATCATAGCCCACTTTATCAATGAAGGGACTTCCACTCAGTGTCAATCCCATTTGTACCCACTGGCTCCCGTCCCATTCAAATGCTTTTGCGTAGCCAGGGAGGGAGACATTGAAAACATTTGCAGCTGCCCCTGCGATGATGCGACTCCCATCTTCCGAAATGGCTACAGAGCTACCCAAAGCTTCTCCAACTGCCACCCCCATGAGGCTCGTCCCCATCTCGCTCCAAGTCGTCCCTGTCCATTCAAATATACGGACCCTTCCCCTTGCCCCAGCTGTCTCTGGATTGCCCACCACGATACGCTCCCCGTCTCCCGAAATAGCCACATCCCATCCAAAAGCTCCTACAGATCCCGTTGTAGGGAGATAAGTCATCAAAGCCCAATTCATGCCATCCCATTCAAATACCATCACATCTCCCCCTGTCCCATTAAAAGGAATCACCGTGTAAGGGATACCAATGACCAAGCGTAGGCCATCATCTGAGATATCTACACTATTTCCAAAGCCTGTACTGCTGATCCCTGTGATATCAGACCCTACCTGTGTCCAGTTTCCTTGTACGAGGTCGTATACACGGATACTCGGTGTATTATTGACCAAAAAACCGCCAAATGTACTGGCAGCGATCCGCGTACCATCGCCATTAACTGCTACTGCGTAACCAAAAGCATCCTGAGGGAGTATTCCTTGGATGGGTGGACCTATGGGAAGTTGTCCCCATAAGTGGATGGATTGTATAAGAAGAAAAATGATGAGAAGATTTTTTTTCATGGTTCAAAAGGCTATGCAGTTTATATCCAAAATATGTGTTGATTTAGACCATGTTTGAAACCTCAAATCTGCGAAAAGTTTACGCTTTCAGAACCTGAACTTCATTTATTTTGATCGATTTTGCCCCACTAAATCCCACACAATAGCTTTCGTCAGAACCTAATATCTCTGCTTTTTA
>JBCBPW010000199.1:0-3186 GCA_039820545.1 Bacteroidota bacterium
ATCGAAACACAGGATATTGATATTGAAGAGCGAAAAAGACTCATAGAGAAGTCAAGACATTGATTCCATCCTTGGGTAGATTCTGGCCTTAGAAGACGGCTCTAGCACCAATCTGGGTCTAGCTAACGCCATTATAACAGATTTGCCGGCGATGAGCAATGCGCCGGTCCCGGAGTGGTCGTTTTTTGTGTATGATCATTTGGGGAATACGCGGGTGGTGTATAATGCGGCTCTTGATATTCGGTGTTTACCCGTTTACACATTGGAGCAGGTGCAGGATTACTTTCCGTATGGGGAGACGCTGCGGAAGTTTGTGGCGAGTGGGGCGGAGGAGCGGTTTTTGACGACGCAGCATGAGAAAGACCGGGAGACGGGGTTTGATTATCGGGGGGCTAGGTTTTATGATGGGGAAGCAGGGAGGTTCCTTTCTCTTGATCCGTTGGCGATGGAGCTACCTTCGTATTCTGATTATTGTTACGTACTAGGAAATCCAGTCTATCTCACTGATCCCACAGGAAAGATTCCCGTTCCAATTTTGCCCGTATTAGCA
The DNA here is from genome assembly GCA_039820545.1 of Bacteroidota bacterium. GTDB lineage: Bacteria > Bacteroidota > Bacteroidia > J057 > J057 > JALEFZ01. The sequence continues at coordinate 551 of JBCBPW010000199.1, forward strand.
GCTGCAATGGAATGGTTTGGTATTGGAGTTGCTGCAACTGCAACAACTATTATTGTCGCTGATCAGATTATCAAGGCAAATGATAACGCTGATGATACTACAATGCCGAGAGATATAGCCTCAGATACGGACGATGATTCAACGGATGAGGGAGGACGATTATCTTTAATGTTAGTTCCTGGGGTAGTTCAACAAGATCCAGGTCATATACTAGTTGGCATCTCACCTACAGCTCAAGAAGAAGCTACTATATGGTATCATCAAGGATTCACTTCGGACGGAAATGCTGAGTTTAGACCAGCTACTCCCGAAGAGCTGACTTCGTATGTACTAGATGAGAATGCTAAAGTTGCTTCAAAACCTGTTTCAAAAGAACAGGTAGTAGGAGCTGCTTCTGAGGCATCTGCAAAGGCAATAACTACTCAAGCACAACCACAACCATATGATAGATTAAGTAATAACTGTTCAACGAATTGTGCTGATGTCTTGCGTGGGGGTGGAATGGCTCCACCTAATTGGACATCAAAAGTCCCACAAAAATTATTTGAATGGTTTGAAGAACAATAATAGTATGAATCCATTAAGATACTTTAAATTTGACGCATCACCCCCTAATATTGATGCAATAACTTCCAAAATGTCGGACTTAACTCAATTATCTATTGAGTCTGAATTCAAATCTGTTAAGGATTCGGAGCATGAATTTATGCTAAGACTAGGAATAAAATTAGGAGGCTCAGGCAAGTTAGATTATTTTGCCATCAAAGGAGTAGAGATTCCATACAACTTGAATATTTTTTATGTAGAAGAAAATCAAATTCTTATAAATTTGAGAAGGCCATTAAATCCTCCGTATTTTGTCAGTATTCTAGTGAGAACCCTGATTGAGTTGGGTGGAGTTAGTCTACCGAAGTTAGAGCTTTCAGAAAGTGCTCAGTATGCTTATCGGGATGCGGTAAAATTAGATAGCTTCATAGCATAGTGGTGATAAGCTAATCTAATCAAAGCCCCAGACCTTAGTTAAAACAATTGGTAGGGTATCAAATGTAACACTGCTTATGTAGATTATGCCCCAGAAAAAAGACTGGGAAGTTTGTGGCGAGTGGGGCGGAGGAGCGGTTTTTGACGACGCAGCATGAGAGAGATCGGGAGACGGGGTTTGATTATCGGGGGGCGCGGTTTTATGATGGGGAGTGTGGGCGGTTTTTGAGTTTGGATCTGGACTTGCAATAAAAAGCAGGAGAAAAAGTTAAGCACAAACAGCTCTTGGATGATTTAATAAAAGTTGTTCAAATTCGTTGGGCGTTAAATAGTTGATAGCAGAATGTCTCCTCCTGGTATTGTACCAACATTCAATGTACTCAAAGACAGCCATTTGGGCCTGAGCTTGATTCTCAAATTGCTGGCCATAAAGCCATTCTACTTTTAAGCTTTTGAAAAAAGATTCTGCTACCGCATTATCCCAACAATTGCCTTTACGGCTCATGCTTTGTCGAACTTCACTTTGACTAAGTAGTGCTTTAAATTCCGTGCAAGCATATTGAACGCCTCGGTCGGAATGAAAAATTAAATCCGCCGTGGGAGCTCGATGAAGGACGGCCATTTGATAAGCCGCTACACTTGTTGAGGTGGCATCCATCGTTTCACTCAAGGACCAGCCGATTACTTTTCTAGTGTTTAAATGCAGAATCACCGTCAGGTACAACCAGCCCGCCAGTGTTCTAATATAGGTCAGATCAGAAACCCATACCGGAGTACTCCCCCCGGGTTCAAATTGGCGATCCAACAGATTTTTTGCCACTGGATAATCGTGTTCAGAATCCGTAGTCACCACAAATTTCCGCTTGACTTTGCTACGGATATTTGCTTTTTTCATCAGACGAGCTATCCGAGGTCGAGATACTTTTTCTCCTAAAGCTACCAATTCCTCGGTAATCCTGGGACTACCATAACTTTGCTTACTCTGATCGTGAATCAAGCGGATTTGTTCGGTAATCCTTTTATTTTCAACACTACGGGCCGAAGGAGGCCGCTTTCGCCAAGCATAGTAAGCACTTGAACTGATCCCTAATACCCCACACAACTTCTCAACAGGAAAACACGCTCGATAGACTCGATAGAGCTCTACAAATTCGTATTTTTCCTGTCGCTCTTGGAGAAGATGCTCACTGTTCTCACCGCCTTTTTTAGAATATCCCGCTCCATTTCTGCATCTCGAAGTGCTCGCTTTAAACGCGCTATCTCTTTTTCTAATTCTGTTTGACCAATTTTCCCTTTGCCAGGAAAGCTCGCTTCCTTACGATCCCGAAATTCCCGACGCCAACGGTAGATCAGTTCGACTCGGATACCTAGCTCCTCGGCTAGTGCTCTAATATTGGGACGCTCGCAGCTTAGTTCTACCGCTTTGAGCTTGTAATTTCGATCAAATTTTCTTCTCTCTTTTGACATTTAGACAAGGTAAGTTTTTCAAGCCAATTCGTGTCTAACTCAATCTCCAGGTTAATATAGCAACTCCATCTAGCCACTGCCGAATTATTTTGTCAGTGGACTTTGGAGTTGAGAAGCATAAACCCAATGGTGATTTCAAGCCTGAATTATTCTTTGATTCCCCAAAAGTTCTAAAGGTGAGCACCACG
>JBCBPW010000200.1:0-3123 GCA_039820545.1 Bacteroidota bacterium
CCCATACCCAAACATATCCTAATATGAGTTGGGAGAGGGTATCATAAAGAGAAAGGGAGGCTTTCATATACTCGGCTTTTGTTTATTAGGCGGATATACGCATTCTCCTGTATACGATTTTTCGCCAGGAATGGTCCAAAGTTCTATATCCATCTGTGTCGTCTGGGGATCTATGTCATAGACTATGGCTGCCAGTTTGGATATTTCTCCTTTGAGAGGCACAGCTTTCTGGATTTCGATCCCACTATCCTTACCTGCTATTTCTTTAGGGGTCTTTTTTCCTTTTGGAGACTGTTCTCTAAACAAATCCCCCATGTCCTCAGCCTTGTATCCCCTACTACCGAGGCATGTCTTATTTTTGCAATTGGGATTGAGGCACATATTGGTAGACGAAACAACTACATCACAATCGATCTCATTGGAGGCTGTATCGAGCCACGAGAGCGTATCCTTATGGGGGTGAGGCGGAGGATTGAGGTGCGCAAACCTTTGGCCTGCAGAGATCACTACATGTGTCTCATGTTCCTTGGGAGTTTCGCTCAGTTTTTTCCTCCAAATCCGTTCGCTGTAGGAGTGTCTAGAACCGTGATGGCTTACTTTAATCAAGTGTGCTTTATGATTGGGCTCCCTCTTCGCTAGATTTCTACTATCAAATTCATCAAACGAAAAATTCCACACCTCATCAGGTACATCTCCCCCGAAGAGAACTTTTGCCTTGTCACACACAAGTAACAAAGCAGCAGAAATCTGGTTTTTGTCTACATGAACCGCTTTTTTATCCTCTCCATTCTTTTCTAGCAAGATGGAAATATCTTTTTTGCTTAATTGTGAAATAAATCTATCCGATTGATCTGGGAAAGGAGCCTTTTTATAGACCACTACATCATTGTCTAAATCTGCCAATATACCCAAGTCAATTACTTGGCTAACCTTGACGTTCAGGCCTTTGGATTCTATTTTTCTCAAGACTGAGATTAAAGCGTTCCATTCTTCCTTGTAGCCGTTAATTCGATTTTCCTTTGCCTTCAGATTCTCATCCATCCTTGCATCTTTGCGCGATTTACTTCGATTTTTCCGAATAAATGCACGGAGTTTTTTCACATATTGAGGAGTTTTAACCCCCGCAAAGACCCACAAATACTCTGGGAGAAGTTTGAGTGCCCACAACTGTTCCCAAAACTCTCCGAAGCCTTTGATGTGATCAGCATCTGGATGTGAGATATGTAGGAATGCTAGGGAGGTATCTGGATTATTTTCTCGATAAGCCTTCAAATAAGTAAGTGCAGGTAATTCCTCAAAACGGGGGTTATGATGTTTTGTGGAATTGTATCCCTTGAAGCAATCAATGATGCCAAAGCGCTTATCGGGAAGTTGTACAAGGATATGGTCTCCATTACCAACGTTGAAGACCATAATCCTCAGTTTATTATGTACTGGGGAAGTCATAACAGAAATTGCTGTCGTGTAACTAGTATGGGTACAGAAAAGGAGGCCTTGTACAGTACGTGACTACTTTTCAGGCTTCTCTATGATTCAGAAGGGAAAGGGCATCTGAGTAAAAAAGATGCGGGAAAACCACACCCTTTTTCTAACGATACAATAATATAAGTGGGAAATTCTCCTTAAGCAAATGATAGTTTGGCAAGTTCTGGATCGGCGTATTCTAATTCTGCACCATATTCTCGTATTTCTCGCATAAAGGTGGTGTACAAGAAGGTCCCTTCCTCCGCTTTTCTACCAATGTCTCGAAGACGAGAAAGAGAGAAGACCGTTCTTCTAGATTCTTTTAATGGATGTATCCAGGTTTTGAGTAATACAGTAGCCTCATCCTGTTCCTCATCTATTTCCTCGATCTCCCCGTATTCTATGCTGATTAATTGAGGAATCCCATTCGCGTAAAAAGGAGCGGAAAGGCTGGCAACTTCTTCCTCCACATCCTTAAGAGAAGTAGAGATGGAATGTGCTAGCATCTTATGCATCACATGCGCATATATGGCTTGCATGAAGGCTTTTTTCCCTGGATCTCCAAGCGTAACGATAGCGGTACGTATCTGATTTATTTGGGATTCGCCATCTCGGGTTTCAAAGACGTGTTTCCAAGCCAGGTTGTAAGCCTTTACCTGCTCATAAAGCAACCTGAGTGCGCTAGATGCTTTAGTATCTAAGGGAGTCCACTTTTCCAAAGCTTCGTCTTGCGGAAACGAGAAGGTTTGGACTGCTCTCTCGGCTGGAAACATAAGAGAGAGTTTCGAAATATAGCCGTCTGAGGATTGGTTTAAAGAAAGCTTTTGAGGCATGAAATCAGATATTTCTTCTTCTACTGCCCTTGTTAAGGTGAGTTTTCCTTCCTGATGGCTCAGTTCATACTCACTTTCTATACCATATATATCGTCTTCCTGCTCCTCGGTCGCATGCCAAATGGCGCGTTTGATGAGAAAGCGGAGGTCGAGAAGCGTATCTGGCTGGGGATCATCTTTAGGTGCATCCGAAAATTTCACACCTTCTAAATTACGAGGATTCGTTAAGACCTCTTGATCGGAAGTAGAGCTTTCCTGATGCGGGTAAGATTCAGGATCAGTAGGCCGTTTTTTTTCAAGAAAGTCGTAGATATGGTGTTCTATTACTTCGATCTGTACACGGAAGGTTTTCGTGTTACCAGTTTTGGTGAGATAGATTCCACCTAGATCTTCAACTTTACCTTTATGATGCGTGTAAGCTGTAATTACAATGTTCTTGGATCCTGGTGTTTTTTCTTGTGCTTGCTTTAAAACCTCAATTCCCTCTGTTTCCTTTCCTAAACCCAAATTAATATCAATGATGTTGATACCCATTTCTGGCTCAGGCTCGAATTCCATCCATTCTTGATAGTCTAAGTAAGTATCTATTTGTATGCTAGATGCTTCATACCCACGGGCTACAAATATATCAACTAAGGTAGATTTATAAAATTCTACCTTGTCTTCATGATCCTCAAAAACACGAAGTTTGGGTACGGGGGGTAATGCTATTAATGCTTGTGGCATTCTAAGTAGCTTTTGGAGTAAGGGTTAAGAAGTGGGAATTTCCAAAATGAAAGTTGCTCCTTTTCCGAGCTTAGATTCATGAAAAATCCGTCCTCTAAAG
>JBCBPW010000201.1:0-3056 GCA_039820545.1 Bacteroidota bacterium
CTACTTCAAAAAGACGAAGAAGAAAGGAAAAAATGTGAACTGACATTCAGATTCCGTGGATTGCCCAAATGCCCAGCTACAGAAGACTCCGATACTGTTAAGCAACTGATCGAAGACCTTGAATTGAATGTCACAATTGAATCCTCTCAGCGTGTTGAGATGAGAAATGCTGTCACAAACCGAACACTGCACTTGATCAGTGCACTTGCCGATTTCAAAAGTCGAATGGCCCTCCTAAAAGCAGCACACAAACTGAAAACTGTGGCTGGAAACAAATATAAAGATGTCTTTATTGGACCAGAGTACACTAAACTGCAAGATAGGGAGCTCTATCTCCTACTCCAGGAATGCCGTAAGCATAATGCAATTGAGCAAGACCCCGTAAAACAATGGGTGGTTTATCGAGATCAATTGCGTCAAAAAGAGGAATTGAGGCAAAGATACAATACGAATCCAACATGACAGTCATCAAAAACGGCAACTGTCATTAACTGTCACACCAGAGAGTTAAAATGTCTCACTTTTAACTGCCAAAGCTTAATAAACGTCAATAGAAGAACCATAGTAGCTAGCCTAATAGCATCATCTCACCCAGATGCTGTGTTTTTAACAGAAACTTGGCTTTGGCCTAATATTCCCGACTCAGAACTGTTCCTCCTCGACTACAATATATACAGATCAGATAGGCCCGAGAAGTCTCCTGGCGTATCTGCTCATGGTGGAACGCTGGTTGCTGTTCACAAATCGCTCGGAGCATCCACCGTCCTTAGCACGGATATCCTACCTGCCGGTTATGAATCAAAATGCACGTTACATTTTGAAAAGCAAGAAGTTCTCCTTTGTTGTATTTACAATCCACCCCTCGGGAGCCCTTATAGACTCTCTATACATAACCTGTGCGCATTGGTGCGATCTCTAGGGGATGAGCCAAACAGATCTGTGATAGTTGCCGGAGATTTCAACTTGCCTGGAGTGGACTGGGACCTACAACACTCAGAAGACCCATACGAAGCCGAGTTCCTAGAGTGCATCTTTGAGTCAACGCTCTATCAATCGATCGACATACCAACTCGCGGTCCTCGTATTCTTGACTTACTGTTTGTAAAAGGCAGACTGGAACATCTGGAATCACGGCCCTTGATCTGTTCAATATCAGATCACACACCAATTATAACGTCACTCGAATTCCTTCAGCCTTTTTCTCTCTCGTGTAAACATCTAACGATCAAATACAGCTATTGCAGAGCGGACTATAATCTTTTAGCCCAACTTATAACAAACGACCCCTTCTGTGGCAATTGCTGGTCAAATCCTGAGGTTCTCCTAGAGGAATGGTATACTTGGTTCCGGGCCAAGGTAAAACTTTCTGTGCCGAGGCGGACTGCTCATAGAAGTTCACTGCCTCCTTGGATAACTCCAAGGACTTCAAACCTAATGAAGGTTCTCAGTACTAAGCGCAAAAGGGAGGGCGATCACCATGTTTCTGTATTGAATTTGGAGTCTGCGCTATGCCTTGCTGATGAAGAAGACCGTAAAACCTACCTCGAACGAATAGCTGAGTCCCGGGCTCCAAGTGCATGGTACCGTTTTCTTATGCAAACGAAGCATTCTGATCTACCGTCAACAATGACATTTCACCAACAAACAGCTGAAACAGACCAAGAAAAGGCCCAAGTTTTATCTGATTTCTTCAGCAGTGTATATGTCCAGTCATCCTATTGCAACTCGCATAACTTAGTTCACGATGAATTGCCAACAATAACCGACTTCGACTGTAGCCAAGAGAGAGTGAAAACTATTATCGATAGCCTTGACCCTACAAAAGCATGTGGAATGGATGCAATACCTGCGGTAGTTCTTAAGAACGTAAGCGCAACCATTGCCAAGTCTTTGAGCCAATTATTTAACAAAATTAAGCAAACATGCAGATTCCCAGATGCCTGGAAAATTGGAGTTATTACTGCAATTCATAAGAAGGGAAGCAAAGTCTCGGTTACTAACTATCGGCCTGTTTCATTATTAAGCATTGTATCTAAGATCCTGGAAAGATGTATTTTTCTTGATTTATACGCTTTTCTTGAGCCGCTTTTTACACCAGCACAGTATGGTTTCAGAAAGGGTCGATCAAGTGTGTTGCAATTGCTGACTTTCTTGAATCAAATTTATAGATCCATAGAGGAAGGAAAATCAGTTGATGTCATATACACTGACTTCGAAAAGGCTTTCGATAAAGTGGACCACGGCATACTTCTCAAAAAACTGTGGCGACTTGGGGTTCGACGAAAGCTCTGGAAGCTCATCCGATCCTATCTAAGTTATCGACGCCAAGCGGTACGAGTGGGAGAGTCGCTTTCGGGCTATACAAACGTTACTAGTGGCGTACCACAAGGATCTATCTTAGGCCCTCTGTTCTTTCTTGTGATGATAAACGATCTGCCGGGAGAGTTCGTCAATGATACATTAATTTGTGCAGATGACACAAAGATAGTCTCATTATCTGGGAAAGGGCTTCAAAAGGATTCTTCGAAACTTGAATGTTGGTGTGAGGAAAATCAAATGAAGTTGAATGCCGATAAGTGTATTCATCTACGTTTTAACGCCAAAGAGATGATGCTCACCCCACTATCATTGTATTCTCAGAACCTTGTTACTCAAAGCAGTCATACTGATCTTGGAATTTTGTTTTGTTCCTCTCTTAAATGGGACGATCACATTTTAGAAAAGCTTGCTAAGGCTAACAGATCCTTCCACGCAGTCCGTCGAAATGCTTACGGAATCTCGCCAAAGGCGAAAATCAATGTATACAAAACGTGTATTCTTCCAATCATCACATATGCATCGCAGTGCTGGTATGCTTCAATCGGGTCCTTAAGAAGAATGGAGCTATTCCAAAGGAAAATATTACGCTGGTGCTATGGTGAAAAAGCAACCAGAGACTGCCACCTCGCTGCCAATATTCTACCTATTTCTCTATACCTGCAGCTAGCAGACCTGCTTTTCCTCTCTAATGCATCCTCCTCTCAATGGAAAATAAGATTTTAAAGTAGACAACTTCG
>JBCBPW010000202.1:0-2993 GCA_039820545.1 Bacteroidota bacterium
CAACATTCTCTTCTCATGTTAGCTGTTCATCTTTGCCATTGCATGGAAAAAATCTGTTAGCGTATGAGGTAACATTAGCCACATCATAATAGGTGAAATTTCTCCTTTCCTTTCTTTTTCAAAGAGAAAGTGGAAGATTATTAATCTTTAGTTATTTTTCCACTTTAAAGTAAAATATTTTGGATTTTATGCTATTTATCACTATCTTTATATCGAAAATTAAACATTAATAAATCAGAGCAACTATGAAAAAGTTTTTGTACGGCACAGCCTTGTTAGGGGTAGTCTTTGTCTTTACATCTTGTGGTGAGCGTTGTACGACCTGTACCTATTCTTATGAAGTAGGAGGTCAGACAGTCGAACTTACGCAGCCTGAAATATGTGGGAACAGGGCACTCATCAACGAGACCCAAGATGCGGCCCAGGAAGCTGCTGAGGATTTGGCTACGTTCAGCGGCGGGACGAATGCAACTGCCACATGCGTAGATTCAGACTAAGCTCCTTTTAATCAAAAGCTTATCCCCTCTTTCCTCAGGATTGAGGGGATTTTTGTGTGACAGGTACCATGACAACGTACTCAACGCTATGACGAAAATCACTACTTGTAAGTATTTGAATCAATAGATTAATTTAATTCATTTCAATCTGTGTGTAGCCTTCTACACGAAGGCAAGAATACTCAATACATAACCAAATTTACATCCGATGAAAAGTTGGCTAAAGGTTTACTTCATAAAGATGAACCTGACCTATGCTATTGGACTAGGCATCCTCTGTTTGACAGGTTGTGGACCTACATGTGTGGTGCTGCGCTCTACGGACGCGAGATTAGAGAGCGCCTATGATAGAGGAAAAATCGAGGGCGAAAGAATAGGTAGAGATAAAGGATACTCAGAAGGTAGAGAAGAGGGAGAGAAGGCAGGGCTTGCCAAAGGTACAGAAGATGGTATAGTTCTAGGAATGAAAGCAAAAGAGGAACAATTATACCATACGTACAAAGATGATTATGCCTCCATGCAAAAGGAAGCAGTGATCGCATTGACCAATGAAATGAATAGTTTCAAAGCAGGCCATGCAAAACTGGCCCTGCTAATCAAAGATTCTACCTTAAGTTCTCCGACTGTATTGAATGCCTTGAAAGAAGCATTCAGGTCAGGCTACCAATGGTGTTATGATTCAATTCACCATATTTCTGTAAGGAAAGGCCAATTTATTACCCCTGTTGAAACAGATTATGAAATCCAGTTAGATTACGATGAGATTGCCCAATCTCTCCATAGTATGCAAGGGCCAGAAAATGCCTATTACGACAGCTATGAATTTTCTAAACAAGTAACATCTGTTCATACCCAAGTGATGAACTATTTATCTGAGCGCTTGAGTTTGGAGCGAGTAGAAGTGGACAGGATGAAATCTGAATATCAATTAATCCATGATTATGTATCTGAAATCTACTACAGAAGGTACAAAGCCATTACTGATAAGATTTACCAGCATCAGCAAAAGCCATTTTATGATTACACATACTATCGATCGGTAGATGTATTCATCGACGTCATCAACTCAGGACTTTGCTCGGTGATGGATGTTGTACTGACATTTGCAAAGTCAAACTCTCAATATGCAAATGTCGTGGGACTGGAAGGTATGGGACATCTATGTCAAATCCTCCAAGAGGAGGTCATGACGAAGATGGAAGAACGACTGATTCGAAATAGCTTGATCTACGATTATGATGAGCATGGCCCGCTGCTTCGTCAGCATACCATCACGATTATTGAGCCTATCAAAGTAGCCAAGTATATCCAAGAAAAAGAAATTACGAGGAATATTTATCTAGATGATGGGGCAAGTGCGTCTATTGAAATGACCATTCATAGCATGGTCGATCTCGGTATGGATCTCTCCGAAGCCCTAGTGGAGGTCCAACACAATTGTCAAAGAATCATCATTCATTTGCCCGCAGAACCCTATAAAATTGATATGGCCCACCAGTGGTACTCAGTTGAGGATATAGATGTGACGTTCAAATATGAAAAGAAACAGGAGATTTTTAAAGACTATGCTGTTGTAGATGAGGAATCTATTCCTTACCCCAACCCTTCAACTGAAACAACTTCTGTATGGGCCGAGCACAACTTGGATATTCCTGGTGATGAGCTATCTTATTTGTTTGATACCCATAAGCCTAGTCTTGACCAAATTGTGAATATACCCCCACTAGAAGAAAGTGTTTTAGGAGTGGTCAAACCAATTTTGCGAAAAATATATGAACAACCAGTGGCCCTAGAAGCTAGCTGCTACAACGTATATATTTATTTTAGAGGAAAGATGCATCCTCTCATTGAGTTTGAATGTAATCCAGGTTGCTATTGGAGTACACCTTGAGAAAGCGGCAATGAAGCAAACACACCATGAGTCATTGGATGAAAGATGACTCATGGTGTGTTATGGCTTACTCTCTACATCCTTGGAGCGAATGCGTAATTGTAAATTGGGTGCTTGAATGGGTCGGGTAAGGTGTTTGAATTCTTCAAGCTGTGATACAAGCTCATCTGGTGGAATATATCGTGGAATGGTAGAGGCTATATGGAGGTCTGCGGAGGGATCTCCATTTTCCCTAAAGAGTATCAAAATACCAGGTATAGGAATAATTTCAGGTTGATAAAGCCCAAATAAATACAAGAACTCAGGATCATTTTCTCTTCCTCTGAAACTATCGTTGTTGAATAAATTCCTAGGGTCTGGAAACTGAGAGACATTCATCCCCACATTGTAATAATGTTCAATGATTAACTTCCTGATAGCAGGACTTCTGTCTATTTCCTTTCTCATTCTTTTGCACCAAAGAATGCTGTCGTGATAGAAAAATACAAGGATAGGTCTTTGGGCTTCATATCGAGTTTTATCAATGACCCAATCAAGCGTAGGGGGAAGGGCGAGTTCCCAAAAGAGTCTTGTGCTTAAGTCATTTGGATTATTTTGGATTTTTG
>JBCBPW010000203.1:0-2870 GCA_039820545.1 Bacteroidota bacterium
CATTTAGTACATTTCCCCTAAACTCTTGGATCTCCTTTTCTGTGGGGAAATTATTTTGGGCGGAAAGAGGTACCATTGATATCACTAGAAGGAGTGAGATCAAATAACATGATCTAATTATTTTTGACATATTATTGAATTTTGCCAAAATTTATGAATTTATCTTGACATTTTCCTATCTATCCAGTCAAAAAATTTTTGCCTGTTCTGAAGGTTGACTCCAAAAACCTCTTGTACCGCTTTGGCTTCATTCCTTGAAAATCCGTTACAGTAAATCTTTCTCGCCCTGTCAAAATATTCTATATGAGAGCCTCCTACAGGATCATAGTTGTACATTCCTTTTGAGAGATAAAAGAAGATAGGAGCCAGATTATACAGGTCCTTAATAAATACTTTATCGGCTAGCTTGATTTGTCCCTTTCCCAAAGTACGTGGAGGTGGGATGAGCTTTTTCACGTCTTTAGTGTATGCATCTAGGCGTCTTGCTTCTCCAGAAGACAGACTTTTGGTAGCACCTTCACATTCTCGGCAGGTGCAGGTAATGTTCTCTTCCTCTGGATCTGCCAGGCAGCAGGCCAGGATCTCTGCAAAATCGAGAATCTCCCCTTCTTTTCTGAATTTTTTTACTGTTGACTTCTCCCATGCCAGCGTTTGTAAATTGATCAGACGAAGATCGACAATGATATATTTCCCATTGTCTCTACAAGAACCTACCATAGCTGCATTTGCATCAGTCGCATTGAGACGTGTGATCTCCCGTTTGAGTTGCTCGCTGAAAGAGTGCTCCTCCATCACAAGTGACAGCTTGCTCCGTTCCAGAATCTGGAAGCAAGTAGAGAGCTTTGTAAGCGAATGACTCACATAGGTAGGAAGGTCTGAACTGAAGATATCCGAGTCTCTCATCAAATGTGACTCTTGATGAGACATCTTATAATCTAGGTTGAAAATGACGATTTTATACTTCTTGTAGCAAGGAGACCTGAAGGCTCCTAACATATGTGAACCCATAGGGAGCTTGATCATCCTGACTGATAGGATACGCGTATACGCATTCATGTTTACGACTCTTCGAGCCGTTTCAAACCCTCTCTTTTTGAAGGCGAGTGTGTGGGCGCCCGCTGTCAGGTTAAGTGCAACCATCTTAGCTCCATCGTCAGCTCCCGTTTGGCCAAGAAAAGTGTCTCCTTCATAGACCTCTACGCCCCCTACACTGGTAAAGACTTTTAAATCAAAGGTCACTTCCTCTTCCTCGATGGGATGCGCCTCGTGTGAGGGAGAGGGCTTCTCCGCCTGAGGATCAGAAGGGGGAGGAGCAACAGGAGATTTTGTATCAGTAGCAGGCTCCACGGTTGTCGAAGGTGTAAGTGTCTGAAGCGTATCTATCTGTACGCCAGGCTGAATAATAGGGGAAGAATCGTCACTAAAAAAATTAATTCCTGTGATGACGGCAATGAAAATGGAGCCAATCAAAGCAATTCTCCCGATGACCTTCCAGAGGCTATGCTGGTCATCAGTAGGCTGGGACTTGGTGGTCTGCGTAGGAGGAGCATCCGAAAGAGCGGAGATACGTGCGGCCAATTCTGGGGGGAGAGGAAAATCCTGCTTATGCTGGAAGGTACCAGATTTTTGAAGCTTTTGGAAGAACAAGTCCAACTGATGAGAGAATTGATTCAGTGCGATGAGGAAGTCATCTTTACGCATCTGGCTTTCCCGATCGAGGATGTTATAGTAGGATCGTTTGATGATAATAAAGGAGGAATGAAGTGGAGAATCTGAAGCCAGAGAGTCGAGATACTCCTTGAGTAGATCAAGTAGTGTCTTTATATCTGCGTGCCCACTGGCTTGTTTGAGATAAGAGAAACCTTGTTTGACGTTCATAGGGGGACCATGCTTTGCGATTCGAGAGGCTAGTATTGTCAAAATGAGTTGTTTCTGTAGGGAGAAAAATACCTACAGATAGGATCACCTTGAAAAGTGATCATGCAGACTTTTAGGTGCAAAAGGATCGATTTTCGATACCAAGGGGTTAAGGCATGTCAATATTGCGCAATATACTAACTTCTATAACTAGAAAACGGGAATTGGTAAAAAAGAGTTACTGATTTTTACCTTCTTTAGAAAAAATAGCTAAAAATGATGCATTGAGACTCAACTGTGTACATGGAAATATACCATTCGAACCTAAAGATCTCTGTAATCCTCTCTTACAGGCTGAAATACATCTAGAAGCTCACAATCAGTTGTCGCATGCCCTGCATGTGGTGTACCTCCTGGCAGCACATATACCATTCCTGCCTTTAGATGGTGAGAGATCCCATCTACAATCAACTCAAACTCACCTTTCAATACATTGACTACTTGCTCGTGATGATGTGCGTGTTCGGGTAGGGAAGCCCCAGCTTCTATCTGCCAATAGGCAAGTGTCATTTGTGCAGTATGGATCATTTTTCCATGAAAGCCTGGTACATATTCTTTGGTTGGGATAGCTGATAGTTCGTGTAGATGCATGGATTTAGATTTGTCTCAATCTAACCAAAGTTGGGAGAGTTCTCCAAAAGGCGTGCAAGATTCATATCTCTCGATCTGGTAGGAACAACAAAACAAGATGTTTCCCTATGTATGATATTTTAGATTTTCGGATGTAAGTCCAAATGGATTAGCGAACCTTATCATTTATTAATTGACAAGGGCACATGATAACTTTCATCTATTCTGAATAGAAGGAATATTTAATATGAAGAAAACCTAATATATAGAATGAATTTTAATGAATGTTATCTTGTTCATTTTGAGGTATTTACCAAAATAAGGAACAAAAAGAAGCTTATATTTTTAGCCTTTGCGCTGTTCATCCTCAAAAAATCATTTAC
>JBCBPW010000204.1:0-2803 GCA_039820545.1 Bacteroidota bacterium
CAGATTTATTCATCATGAATGATTTGAATCTTGAGTACCAAACCACAGCTTTCTTCAACTTGAACCAAGAGGAATAGTGATTTAGCAAAGTACTAGTATGATCTTCTTCTGTTTTTGTTACATAAACTACAGGTTCAGCTTTAATTTCTAATTGCCCTTCTAAATCAGAACACTGAAAAGTAGGTTGTATTGGCCATTTATGCTCTTCATATTGTAGAAATTCTGGTCCATGAACCCATCGATCAAGTTTCAACAAATCAGTTGCAGTTAATCCACGAGAAGTATCATCGCCAGGATTCTCTTCACTTGGCACATATCTCCACTGTGTGACTTCACTGTGATCCATGATTTTAGCTACTCTATTAGCTACATAGGTCTGGAAACGCTGATCAGATCTATTTAAGTACCACAGCACTATCTGACTGTCTACCCAATATACAGAAGTATCCAATTCTATTTCAAGCTCTTTACTTAGAATTTTGTCCAGTCTAACAGCTTCCAGAGCCCCAGCTAGCTCTAATCTGGGTATTGTAGATCCTTTTAGGGGTGCTAGACGTGACTTTGCCATGATTAAATTAACAAATATAGAATCATCTTCTAAGACTAGTCTTATAAATGATACTGCTCCATAGCCATACTCGGATGCATCTGCAAAGTGATGTAATTGAGCTCTTTTCACGGGTATATCTGTAGGATTAATACATCTTGGAACTCGAAACCATTTTATTTTTGGCAAGTCATCAAGCCACCGGCCCCATTGTTCTTCTAGGTCTTCTGGCAATGGTTCATCCCAACCTTTAAGCAACCTACACAACTGCTGAAATATTCTTCTAGCTTGAAGGATGAATGGACTTATATATCCTAAGGGATCATACACTGCACTAAGTGTACTAAGCACAACTCTCCTTGTACTATCTTTTTTCTGCTCTATCTGAACATTGAATCCTAAACAGTCAGTATTCACATTCCACAACATACCTAAAGCTCTTTCAGGAGGCAATTCCTCAAGATTCAGGTTAAATGTAGTGGAATTTTTTCCCCAGTCTTCTTGTGGCAAATGTTTCAATACTTCTGGCGATGATGAGACAAACTTTGTCAAATTGAATCCTCTTTTCCCTAAAACCTCTTTCACCTGCAGGGCTAAAGATATTGCTGAATCAACACTATCTACAGATTTTAAGCAATCATCCACATAAAAGTTACAACATATAGTTTCAAGTACTTCCTTGGAATAAATATCTTCATACTCTTTTGCCACTTGACGTAAAGCAAAATTAGCACAACTTGGGCTCCAAACCCCACCAAAGAGATGAGCTGTCATTCGAAATACCCTCAGGGGCTGTGATGTGTCATCATTCTCAAACCATAAAAATCGAAGTACATCTCTATCCTCCGGTGTAACTTGAACTTGATGAAACATGGCTTCAATATCTGCCATAAATGCAACTGCATGCTGACGAAATCGCAACAAAACTCCAACTAAACTGTTAGCCATATCGGGTCCTTGGTGTACATGATCATTCAACGACTGTCCACAAAACTTTGCTGCACAGTCAAACACAATTCGGCACTTGTCTGGTTTCTTAGGGTTTATCACTGGATGATGAGGTAGATACCACACTTTACCATCTTCATGTAATGCATCTTCACTAACTACTTCCGCATATCCTTTCTCCACCAACTTGTGGACTTCTCCAGTATACTGCTTCTTTAAGGTTTCATCTTTATCCAGCCGTTTTGACAATGATTTCAATCTCTTCTCTGCCATTGACTTATTATCCGGTAAAGTAGGATGCTCTGCCTTGAATGGTATGCTCATGGAATAATGGTTTTCCTTTACCTGAAGTGTACTATTCCATTTATTAACAGCTTTATGATCACTAACTGACCATGCTTTCTCTTCATTATGAGCTCCTTCTATTTCCCATAACCTTTTCAAGTCACTTTCTATCTCTCTAGATGATCGGATAAAACAGGAAATACGAGAAGAATTTCCAAGTGGATTCACAGGTCCATTTATAGCCCATCCTAAGGGTGTAAGTACAGCAAATGGTTCTCCAGGTCCACCCCTCCGTACCTCACTTGGTATTAGCAAATCAGAAGAATCTTGTCCTATCAGCAAGTGTACTTGTTCTATTTCCAGTTCTGGTATCTCTAAATCCTTCAGATGAGGCCATCGTTCAACATCCACTTGTGTTGATCGTCCTGTAAGATCGATGTTGAGCTTTGGTAATACAGTGGCTTCAATAGTGTAATTAGGTCCCATGCTATCCTTCATTTTAGAAACTGACAGATTCACGACAGCTGATTCTATGTTCATTTTTTCTTGAGTAAGTGTTGTCAACTCAAAAGAACTAGCAAAACCTTTAGCTCCTACATATCTAGAGAGCTCCTCAGTACAATATGTATAGTTACTACCTTGATCGAGCATAGCGTAGACATCAACATAACTATAAGTATTAGGACACCAAACTCTAGCTACAACAATTGGTACAGCAAGTTTGCCACCATTGCTACGGACATAATGACTGCTCTGTTGCATAGTAGCTACTTCACCTGAGTTTTCTTGTGCAGGTTTCATTTGTGTTTTTGTAATACTTTCTTGAGGTTTAGCTGATAAATGCAAGAACTTGCTATGCTTGAGACCACAACCTTCAACATCACAAACAAAAGTTTTGGGACACTCATTACACATATGCCCTTTGGCAAAACAATTTATACAGAGGCCCTTTGACATTACAAGATTCCTACGTTCCTTGATTTTCATAGCTTTAAATTGTGGGCATTTAACGATATAATGTGA
>JBCBPW010000205.1:0-2793 GCA_039820545.1 Bacteroidota bacterium
CCCGCCCCCGGCCCCCCGGGCGGGCACGTCTGCTCCCGCTCCCACGTGCCCCGCTAAGCCAAGAATTAAACTAAGTCGAGATCGTTTAGGAATCAAGCCAATTTTCTATCGAAAATTAGACAAAGGATTTGCATTCGCATCAGAAATAAAGCCCTTAACTCAAATTGGATCTAAAGCAGATTACTGTAAAAATATACTGTCAGAGTTTCTGGCTTTTGGGAGTGTATTGGGAAATAGGACTTTTTATAAAGATATTTGGGAGGTACCATCAGGGGGCAATGTTTCATTAACTTGTGATAAAGCTGATGTTCTACAGACAAGCTTACCTCAGGATTTCCATTCAACTTACAATACTTCGACAGATTTGAAGTCAGTCATCAGAGGCTCTCTCAAAAAATGTCTAATTTCTGATCGAACTATTGGCCTAGCTGTTAGCGGAGGTCTCGATTCAACCATCTTGGCATTTGAATTAAATGCTATGGGAATAAAGGACATCACTACATTTAGTGTCTGTATTCCAGGGGTTTCTGATGGAATACATTGCCTTGACGAATTAGCACTTCCTCCAAATGGGGTATGGAACACTTGGAATCATCAAGTAGTGACAATTTCTCCGAGTGAATTGCAGCACCTAATCTATGAATCTGTCTCTGTCATGGGCCAACCTATGCGTATGACTAGCGTTCCACTCTATCTGAAATTAGCTCAGGCTGCAAATCAATCAGGAATTTCGGTATTACTGACTGGAGAAGGCGCGGATGAGATGTTTGCAGGATATCCAGATTACTTATTTTGGCGAGATAATTTGAAGCATTTCGAGCGTTGGGAACGATTGAAAGAATTTTCTTTGCCAGCTGAGCGTAAGTTGTGGCTAAGGCAGTTATTTGACGATTCGACATTAGAATTGTGTCATGAAGAATTTGGAAAACACTATAGCTGTTTGTCAGAACAAGAGAGTTTTTCTGCTCTACGAACTCTTGAGCTCTCTCTCCGGCTCAGACCTCTCTTAACTAGAGTAGATCATTGCTTAATGCGCTATGGAGTTGAAGGGCGAACTCCTTATCTACACGGCAATGTGCCGAACTTTTCAAATTCTCTTTCTCTTGAAGAACTACTGAATGCTACAGAAACAAAAATGGTTCTTCGCGAGGCTTGGAGTAATAATCTTTCGGTTGGGCGATACATGAAACGCAAGCATCATTTTAGGCTTCCTATGTCGGTTTGGTTTTCGCAGCTTCCCTGGATGAAACAACAAATTCGAGAGCATTCAGAAACTCTCGCACACTTTGGGATGAACTTAGATAAGTTAGGTATTTTGATGGAAAAAGCAACTTTAGGAGATAAACAAGCATCTAGGATTGCCTATTCTCTATTGACATTTGTTTTATGGCATAGAAGTGATCAAGCCCTCTAAGTTTTTTACTTTAAATCAGGAAAATACAGAGATGAATGAAATTTTAACTGGACTAAGCGAAATTGATGGACAAGTTGGAGAATTGAAGATACTAGGTTTTCCATTTGAAGAGATCGCTGCCAATGCATCTTTCGAGGAACTTCTCTTTCTTTTTTTGTATGGTGATATCCCGAATGAGAAAGAGCTTCAAGGATTAAAGCGGACTTTAATTGATAAACGTGTTTTGAGTTCTTCAATTATTGATATTTTGAGAATACTTGCAAAGCAAAGGGTCGATCCTATAGAAGCACTTCGTATAGCGGTTAGCGCACTTTCCGTTGACATGAAACAGGATTTATTGGAGAAAGATGGGCTCAGTGGTGCTCTAAAGATTATTGCGTCTGTTCCTACTATCATCGCAACATATTGGAGACTGGAAAATGCTTTACCTTTAATCACTCCACATTCAGAACTAGGGCATACCGCTAACTATCTATATATGCTTTCTGGCGAAAAGCCCAGGGTGAAGTATGTTAAAGCATTAGAAGCTTACTTCTCCACAGTTGTAGAACATGGAACCAACGCTTCTACTTTTGCCGCACGCGTAATTATTTCAACTCGCTCTGATTTAGTTTCCGCTGTAACAGGATCTATAGGAGCGTTAAAAGGCATTTTACACGGCGGGGCACCAAGTCCAGCTTTAGAAATGCTCCTTGATATCGGGAATATTCAGCAAGCTAAGCCATACCTAAAAAACAAATTAGACAATGGGGAGCGACTTATGGGGTTCGGTCATCGAGTCTACAGAGTGCGAGATCCGCGAGCGCGATTTCTTGGAAAGATTGCAGAACAAATTTGGGAGAATAAAGAGAATAAAGAGTTTTGGCTTCTTGCCGTAGAAGTAGAGCAGGTCGCACTTAGATTACTGAAAGAGTATAAACCTGGACGTAGTATTCAGACAAACGTGGAGTATTACACAGCTTTATTGCTACATGGATTAGGCTTGCCCACATCAATCTTTACTCCTACTTTTGCAGTTAGCAGAGTAGTGGGTTGGATAGCTCATTGCTTCGAACAACTGGAAACTTCAAACATCATTAGACCGCACTCAAGGTATATCGGGGTAAAAGATCGTCACTGGGTTCCACACGCTCGGAAGCTTAAAGATTCTGGAAAAGTACACCCATTATTCAATAACTTGGAGATGAAACCATGAATTTCAATTTAGATTATCAGCGCTCTGGATGGGTATTGTTTCCTAATAGATTCTCACAAAGTGCAGTCCAAAAATCACTGAATTGGCTTCATAAAATGAGTAATAGTGCTATGTCAAACTCTACTTTAGAAGCAGAGTTTGAGATTTCAGATAAACCAAGAGCAAACGGTATTAGAAAAATGAG
>JBCBPW010000206.1:0-2793 GCA_039820545.1 Bacteroidota bacterium
ATTTTGTTGTCGGCTGAGGGTAGTGGCTTTTTTGCCCCAAAGCTTGGCTTTATCGAGTGGGCAAGGAATGCGGTGCAAGCTGCAATAGCTGTAGATTACAATTGAAAATTGACCCACCCTGCAGTTGAAAACTGACCCACCTGCAGAGGGAATAAAGATGCGAAAAAAAATTAGTTTAGCTCCAACTTTTTGGATTCTTTGACTCTAAAAGACATTCCGTTCATGTTGAGGAGGATGGCTCTATGAGTGAGTCGATCGACCATAGCAGCGGTGAGGACTTCATCACCAAAGATTTCAGTCCAACGATCAAAAGCAAGATTAGTGGTGATGATGGTGGACTTTCTTCCTGCTCTGAGGGAAAGATGGGTGAAGAGTAATTCAGCGGCTTGTTTATCGAAAGAGATGTATCCAAATTCATCGCAGATAACCAAGTCATATTTTTCAAAACGGGACTCGAACATGCGGAGAGATTTCTGAGAACGGGCTTCATTAATTTGCGTAATTAATCTAGGGATGGTGGTGAAAAGGACATTAAAATCCTGCATACAAGCTTTGATTCCAAGTGCGATGGCGATGTGAGTTTTGCCTGTTCCAGGGTTGCCAGCGAGGATAAGATTTTGCCCATCTTTGACAAAATCGAGTCTAGCGAGGGCATCTAATTTATCGGCAGCGGTAGTGGGTAGTTCTGCTTTGATGAGGTCATGGAGATACTTTTTATAAGGGAATCCCGCTCTTCGGATGCGCTGTTTTTTCCTTCTTTCGATGCGTTCATCGTGTTCCAAAACCATTAAATTGAGCAAATATTGTTCGGAAGATTGTTGCTCTTGAGCGGCTTGTTTAGCCAGTTCAATATAGGACTTTCTGAAAGCAGGTAGTCGAAGTTGTCTGGAGTAATAGTCGATCTGTTGATGTAATTGATCCATCATAAAATGAATTAAAAAAGTTAGGAAATAAGTGCTTGAATATGCTCTAATTGCGCCTTGCAATGCCTGTCAATATCCATACTCATATCAGAATAATCAGTAGTTGATATAGGGGTATTTGGTTTCGTGTTTTGGTTTCGTTTTTGAGCTAAAAGGAGCTTGATTTTATCTACTTCTACTGCCTGATGTGGACACAATTTGATGCATTGTTCGAGTGCATTTTGCCAATCGGTGATGCTGTATTTTTTCTGTCGAATATGCAATAAAAGAATAATGAAATCTTTGGCTTGATCCTTGAAATAGTTTTGGAAAATGGTCTGGATGGATTGCTCTGCTTGCTTTAGGGTCAAAGAGCCAGCTAAAGCACCCGGTTTGTTGCGAAGCGTTTTCAGATAATGTGCTAGATGCAGGTAATATTCAAAGCGAGTATGCGCTCGAGTGTGTTCTGCAATCAATTTATTATCAGCGTTATATACTACTATTCGCTGAGGATACACTTTGGCATCCACCATTTGCCCTACTTGTCCTTCTTGCACCGAATAATAGTTGGTGTCTATGCGAATACAACTGTATTTGTCCACCCTCAAACTTCGTAATTCGCCCACATCATAACCCACCAAAGGAGCTGCTTTCATCATGGTTTTTTCTTGCTCAAAGTAGCTGACTATACTTTTATCTTTATCCTTCACACTAGCTGCATTGAGTACTTGGCAAGTGCTGAGTAAATGTTGATTGGCTTGCTCTAAATGATCGAAGTCTTCACGCAGTGCAAATGCCTTGCGACGAACATATTCCACACTGCGTTCTACATGCCCTTTTTCATTGCCCCGTCTTGCATTACAAAAGCGATAGGCAAAACAATAATAGGTCGAAATTTTCAGCAGATCATCCGTGGGTACTTTATCTGAATTACGAAGCGTATAGCGACGAACTGCCACTCGCATATTATCATACACCACCTCCTGTGATACATAGCCAACAGCGCTGAAATATTGTACATGGGCATCCAAAAAACTACTCATATCTTGACGCTCATACAATCTTGCCCAACGATGGTTGCTATAGGCTGAAGTGAACACCGCTAGCATCAACTGCTTGACCTTTCCCCCAATCCGTATTTTCACCACACCCCAATCGAACTCCACACTTTGCCCAGGCTCATAGTGTTGTCGAATAAATACCTCTTTTTGTCGCTGATGATATTGGCGAATGTAGCTACATACCGTAGTATAACCAATTTGATGACCTTTTCTCAACAAGACTGCATGTATATCCGTCCCTTTTGCACATTGTTTTCGATTGCCCTGCTCTATTTTCCTTGCATTCGATTCTAAATACCCATCTATAATCTGTGTAATTTCGCTGGTCAACCGACGGCGTTCTCGACCGCTGCTATTGTATTTGGGCAGCTCCACTACGCCGCCTGAATCCGACTCTTCTCTTTCCGATTTTTCTGAATTTGATTTTTCCTTTTCGTACTCTAAAAGGTATTTTCTGATCGTATTACGAGATACTCCCAACTCTTTTGATAAGGCTCGTTTGCTTTTTCCTTGTCTATAATAACCTATTATGATTTGTTGTTTCTCTATCATAGTTTTCATTTTTCCATATCGTCATATCACGATATTTTCCCATGATAGGTGGGTCAGTTTTCAATTGCAAGGGTGGGTCAATTTTCAATTGTAATCTACAAAATTATGATCCAAAAGTGACATTTTAAATTTGTATACATCTATAAACTTGATTGTCAGTTGTTTATGTTTAGATATAAATTTCCCAAAAAAATGTAATTGATCAAATTAAAGTTACCAATTCTATCTTCTATACCATCACCCTCCAAATTTTCAATAATAGAACCTATCTATTATTG
>JBCBPW010000207.1:0-2757 GCA_039820545.1 Bacteroidota bacterium
CCCGATCCCATCGCAGGGCAAGATGTCGTACAGGTGATACAGGGCTATTACCCATTTGGGATGAGTCATTCGGGGAGCTTTGCTACCACGACTTCTCCCGAAAATCAGTATCTTTACAACGGAAAAGAAAAGCAAGATGAGCTGAATCTGGGGTGGTATGACTATGGATTCCGATGTTACAGATCAGATATAGCAAGATTTATAAGTGTTGACCCGTTATCTGATATGAGATCATGGGTAAGTCCGTACAATTTTGTTCAGAATAATCCAATCACTAGAGTGGATCCAACGGGTGCATTGGATGCTCCGATTTTTAATAAAGAGACAGGTGAGTTATTAGGAACTGATAGTGAAGGTTGGGAAGGTGAAGCTATTGTAATGGATAAGAATGATTTTGAACAGGGAATGGATCATGACAAAGCTTTAGATCAGGGTACAGAATTAAGTAAGTATGGGGAAGGCATCCGAATTTCTGATACTGATTGGCAAACAGTCGAAGATAATGGCGGCACAAAAATGAATCCTTTTGTTGTCAACAATAGTGGTAGCACTGTTTATTATAAGCCTGAAGGTGATCAAAACGGTTACAGCAACAGCGGAGCTTACCCGATTGAAGCCGACAAAGATTTATATGCTCCAGTTGACGGAGTTGCGACCAAAAAGTATAGTGATCAGGTATTTAAAGTCCCAACTAATGGAACTGTTACTGTCACTAGTGAAGGTGGTTTTGATTTAGATTTTTACGGTTTTGGTGGTATCGGACGAATGGCTCCGGGTATTGGGTGGATAGATAAAGAGTATATTACCAATCAAGATGAGGATGATAAAAGTTGGGATGCTTTATTTAATAAAGCAGCGAAAATCGGACTCAAAAAATATTAACAATAATGAACTATTTATCAAAATACTTTAGAGCCTATATTACCCTTCATGGTTTCGTGTTTTTATTTTGGCTCATCTATTTACTTTTAAATTATTTTGAAGCCATTAAAAGCACTCCGCTTATACTAGTCATTTTTTTATGGATGAACGTAGCCTTCTTGGTTTTGAGCATATTGTTTTTTGGGTATAAATATCTAATTCAGCGAAAAATAAAGTTGATGTGATTTTATCCGTGTTTTACAATATAAGTGAAGTTACGCATGAAAAGTCGTAAATTTTATTCTATGGATCGACCTCGACTTTTAGACTTGTATATCGACTTTCTTTTGAGTAGCACCCAGCAAAGCAGTGCGACCGTTCTTTCTGAATTGGTTGATGGAGAAGTAAGCCACGATCAAATCACTCGGATGTTGGATGATCCTACTGATGAGCTATTTGGTCAGAAAGCCTACTGGAAACGTATCAAGCCTTTGATTCGTGAAGTCCAAAATGATCATGGCTGCTTGATTATGGATGATTTCATTGTCGAGAAACCTCACAGCAAAGAAAGTGAGGTTGTTTGTTACCATCATAGCCATCTTCATGGTCGTTCGGTCAAAGGGATCAACATTGTGCATTTACAGTATTCTGTAGATCATCTTGAAAAGGAGGTTCACCTTCCTGTGGGCTTTGAGATTGTTCGCAAGCCCCAAATCGTAGAGGATCCAAAGACTGGCAAATCCAAACGAATAGGTAAACGAACTAAGCATGAAATCTTTCGAGATCTGCTCAAGACTGCGGTTCATTTACATCATATTCCTTGTTCTTTCATCTTAGCGGATTCATGGTATTGTGCCAATGAAACGATGTCTTTCATCAAGAAAAAGCTCAAAAAGGACTTTCTTTTCGGAATCAAAACCAATCGAAATGTGGCTCTAAGCCGAGCCCAACTCAAGCGAAAAGAATTTGTCAAGTTAGCAGACCTGCCCCTTGAACCAGGCCAAGTGCAGCAAATTTGGATTAAGGATGTAGATTTTCCTCTATATCTGGTCAAAGAGATTTACATCAACAAAGACCAATCCAAGGGCATTCTTTACATGGTTACAAGCAAACAGGGACTGACTTACCAGCAGATTATTTCAACTTATCCCAAAAGATGGAGGATTGAAGAGGCTCATAAATCATTGAAAAACAATGTAATGATTGCAAAGTCTCCAACAAGAATCCCAAGAACACAGGCCAACCATATTTTCGCGGCCTTCTGCGCCATGGTTCAAATAGAATGGATGAAGCTAAAAACAGCATCCAACCATTTTGCTATCAAAAGAAAATTATACATCAAGGCTGTTAAGGCCAGTTTCAAAGAACTTCAACGTATGAAATATTCGATCTCTCATGCGTAACTTCAAAATATAATTTTTCTTGTTATTTTTCTAGCCGACCCTTTTTATCTATTGGCAAAGGCATTGGATTGATTCAATTGATGAAGAATAAGAAAGAGGCTGTCTCAAACCGAGGCAGCCTCCACAGCCAGCGCCAACGTCTCGTTGGTGCTAACTTTAGGCTGATCGGTGATAGGTGGACACCTCGCTCTGGCACCGATTCATGATCTGTATCTAGATCAAAGCAATAAATGCAATACTTCTCTACGCTAGCTTATCCTAGCGTGGAGATTCTCTTCTATGAAAATATCCTCAATAATGGCAGATCCCCGACTCTTGTGAGGTCATGGGCTATGGCTTCGCCTATGATGGGCTCAATCGCTTGAAGGATGCCCAGTATGGTAGCATAGTTAGTACCACATGGTCCCCCAATAACCGCTACAGCGCCGACTACTCCTACGACCTCAATAGCAACATCCTTAGTCTCAATCGCAAAGGGCTTACTGCTACAAAT
>JBCBPW010000208.1:0-2702 GCA_039820545.1 Bacteroidota bacterium
GAGGATTGCAGGCCTATTATACAGGCAGTTATGATACTGCCGCTTATTACTTTGGTCTTTCTGCGGAAAGGTTTAAACAGCTTAATAGACAAAACGAATATATTAGTTCACTACAAAATATGACTGCTCCATATGCCCATCTTGGAAATACTGATACAATGGAGAAAATACTGATCATAGCTCTAGATTATTATGATGTCTATCAGGTCAATGACTCTGGTCTTTTATCCAGTCTATACACCAATCTAGGTGACTTAAATTACAAACAAGGTAGGTTTAGTGAAGCCATGGAAGTTTCTCTTTTGGCTGTTCGAATTGCAGAAGAATCGGGGAACTTGGAAGCGATGATCATCCCCTTGCAGAATGTTTCTGAAATCTCTCTCCTTAGTGATGAATTTGAAAAGGCTTTAGAATATTGCAAAAAGGCTCTTGAAATCTCCCTAAAAGTGGAAGATTATCCGTTTTTCCCGACTATATACTTAAGGATGTCAAAGACTTTTTATGAGCAATATGCAAATGAGCGTGACTCTAGTCTTATTGATTCCATGAAATTATATGCACTAAAGACTTACGAGATTGCTAAGTCTGCAAAATTATATCCTGATCTTATTCACTCTCTCAATGCCCTTGGGACTATTTCAGAAGAGTTTGGAGATTATCATACAGCAAAAGAATACTTTGAGGAGGTGTTAACTATTCCCAATGTAGAACAAGACAAGCGGTCTATTTCCCAAACACACTTCAATATTGGAAATATTTCCCGTCGATTGCAGGAGCATGAAGTAGCTATTTATCACCTGAGAAAATCCGTGCATTATGCCTCTCAAACAGGAAGCAAATTAAACTTGCTGAAATATGCCTCTATCAGAAAACTAGCCGAAGCTTTTCAAGCTGCAGGCATACATGATTCTGCCTATCAATACCTAAATCAGTTCACTCAGTGGGCTGACACATCGAACGAGACCAAGATTGCAAGAGAAGTATCAGCATTAAGGAGTCAATATGAAGTAGAAAAGAAGGAGCAACAAATCGTTCTCCAAGAAGCCCAAATCAATGAGGATAGAGCTATTCGAAATGGTATTATTACAGTGGCTCTGCTCTCGATTGTCAGTGCTATCCTTATTTTTCTGAACTATACAAAAAGAAAGCGCCAAGAATTCGCTTATGAGGCTCAGAAGCTGGAAAGCAGAGCCTTGAGTGCTCAAATGAATCCTCACTTTGTTTCTAATATCATGTCATCCATAAAGGACTGTATGCATCGAGAAGGGATAGAAAAAGCCAGCAAATACCTGGATGACTTTCATAGTCTACTTAGAATGGTTCTGGAAAATAGCGAGGAAGAATTTGTCACATTAGATGATGAGCTTCAAGCCTTGAAGCTATATATCCAACTCGAAGAATTGAGAAGTCCCTCTCTCAAAATTGAATTCCAAATGGATCATACGATTGAGGCTGCAAATCTCCTGGTTCCTCCATTAATCTTCCAACCCTTTGTCGAAAATGCTTTGCAGTACGGAGTTTCAGATACAGAAGGGGACGGCATTCTGTTCTCATCCACTATCAAGGATACCCAACTTCACATCAGGGTCGAAAATCGAGTTCAACAACATATGGATCCACAACTGGCCAATGAGTTGCTAGACTCAGATTCTATCCACTCACATGCCACCCGGCTCACTCAAGATCGTCTCAGTGTCCTTAACCGGCAGAAAAATACTCAAGCGACTCTGACAAGGAAACTGGAGGATGATAAGTTTAAGCTGGAAATTCGTCTACCGCTCGTCTACGTTTGGGATTAAGACCATGTTTGGTAAGAGATTGAGGAAATATTGAAAAAATAAGAATCGGTCATATAACTTGATGTTTACCAAGACCTCAAGTTATATGCAAACAAAGTTTACAGAGCTGACCGATTCTCAATGGGAAATTATAGAAAAAATCGTTTCACATCATACTCCACGCAAACATAGTTTACGCACGATAGTCAATGCGATTTTGTGGATTTGCCGCACAGGAAGTCAGTGGCGGAATATGGATAGCAAGTATCCGCCTTGGAACAGCGTCTATGATTATTTCTATCAATGGAGTCGTAATGGTATCTGGGATGAAATTTTATTCACTTTGGTCAGAATAGAACGCCAACGAAAAGACCGAGAGGCTGAGCCGAGCATGATTGCTATTGATAGCCAGAGTATTAAGTCGAGTTCTTCTATCTCCTCAGAAACCATAGGTATAGATGGAGGGAAAAAAATAAGAGGGCGCAAACGACATATTGCCACAGATTCTGAAGGGATATTGATAGCTGTCTATGTGTCTGCGGCTGATGTACATGATGGGGTAGCAGGCTTAGAGTTGCTCCATCAGATTGAAAAAAAGACGCAAAGATTAGCTTTGATTAGAACCGATGGTTCTTACACAGGAATGTTTAAAAATGTGGCAGAGAATATTTATGGATGGAAGGTTGAAGCAGGACAAAGACCACCTGATCAAAAGGGATTTGTCCCCCAAAAAGGACGATGGCAAGTGGAACGTTCTTTTGGGTGGCTCAACAATTTTAGAAGATTGGCAAAGGATTTTGAGAAAACCACCGCTTCGGCTGAGAGTTTTATTCAGATTGCCGCCATTTCTACCATTTTAGCCAGATTTGTATAATTAATGAACCAAACATGGTCTAATCATTTGTTTATCGGTGCTATTTTTTC
>JBCBPW010000209.1:0-2699 GCA_039820545.1 Bacteroidota bacterium
GGAGTTGGGTTAAAATTCCGTAGGCTTTTGGTTCTTTTTGCCTAAAAAGAACTCCCGCTGAAGGCGAATACTAAATATTAAAAAAACTTGTGTTACAGTATATTTAATGCTTATGAAAAGGAGAAGAAGATTTGTTGGAAATGGCGCGATTAGCTTTGGCATTATAGGAGCTAGCGTTTATCTAGGCTATCACTTCCTCAAGAACAGGAAGAGCCAAACACCCGCACTGGCCTCTATTCCATGGGATGAGGTCGCCCTATTAGGTCTCACGAGTGCAACAGTGGGGGCTGCTGTAGGGCAGAATCAATATGACAGGGTCATCCAACAAGAACAGCAAGAAGCTTTCTCTCAACCCCAATACTTACAGAAGGTCCTCGATGCGCATAAAGTAGATGAATCGGAAGAAGGCTATCAATATGGACGCAAGTTGGCAGATAAGGTCAAGCAGGTGTTAAAGAGGGCTTTTGGCGAAAAACTAGCGGCTGATCCGATCGACTGGGGCTCGACCGCTCTAAAAACGGCGATTGGTGGCTCATATGATTTTGACCTGATCATTCCCTTTAGGCGGAAGAGTTTTCCAACGATACAAGCGATGTATGATGCAGTCTGGGAGGTACTTCATGATCATTTTGGGCCTGAGGGGTTCGAGCTAAGGGAGCAAACGCACTCTATCGGTCTGATTTCTCCCAAGGGATTTCCTGATATCAGAATAGATATAGTGCCTGGGCGAGAGGAAAATGAGGGAACGTTTGTACAAAATAGCCGCCTGAATCTGATGGTTCATACGCATGGATATGAGCCTACCTATACGTTGACGACGTTAGACGCGCTGAAACAACGCATAAGTTCAAGTTCCCATCTTCGAAAGGTCATCCAACTGCTCAAAATCTATCGAGATGAGAAAGGTTTGAGGATCAGTTCGACAGCAATTAGTCTCATGGCAGTATCCTATTTTAAAAATGGTCATGCGACGCGTTCACTTGTCAAGAACATGATAGGGAGTATGCAGTATTTCGTCAGTTATTTTGGCGCGCGTAACTTGGTAGATCCTGGCAATAGCAATAACTACGTCGCCGAAAGTCTCGATTCTCGACAAGTGCAAAAACTTCGACGGTACCTCCAAGCGGATCTAGACCAGCTGGAAAAGAACCCCCCAACACTGGGTGCAGATGTTTGGGAAGATGAATTGACCCAAGGTATGCGATAGATATAGTGAAGGCAGGAGCGCGGTAGCCCCTGCCTTTTTTTGTTTGTTCCGTCTTGGGTAGGTACAGGGCATACCCTGTACCTACAATCCGTCAGGAATCAATTCAGATAGGATTCATTTTCTGTGTAGAAATGCGATCAATCGACATCTTTATATAGAAAATGCCCGCATAGAAATACAATACCAATCCATTTGTGATCATCATTAGTGGATTCATACTTACATTCCCCAAATCTGTTTCGCCTTTATCTTTGGTTTCAATTCTATTTGTAATGGATTCAAACCATATAAGAAAAAATATCTCAAATAGCAGTTCTTAGTTGCAGTCCTATTTATAATGGATTCACACGCTTGTTTTTGCCTGGAATAAGTTTGAAGGATTCAGGTTTCAGTCCTACCTATAATGGATTCACACTCATTCCAGGAATTGTTGTTCAGGCCAATGATTACAGTTTCAGTCCTACCTATAATGGATTCACACTACCTGTTTGTTCGCTCCCACGACAAGCCCGTGAAAGTTTCAGTCCTACCTATAATGGATTCACACACGAAGAATTTTAAGCATGGCAAAGTATAGAGAAAAGTTTCAGTCCTACCTATAATGGATTCACACTTGATTCACTCGTAGCTACATCCTACGGAGAGGGCAGTTTCAGTCCTACCTATAATGGATTCACACAATTGAAAACAAATGGCCCTGATTGGGAATATCTACGTTTCAATCCTACCTATAATGGATTCACACTTGCCTGTAGGCATGAATTACATGACAGCTTCATTGTTTCAATCCTACCTATAATGGATTCACACAGAGGGGAAGCCATTCAAGATCTATATCAGAACTGGTTTCAATCCTACCTATAATGGATTCTCACCTGACAAGTGCCTCTATGGGGCTGAGCTAGATCATGGTTTCAATCCTACCTATAATGGATTCTCACCATATGTCAACTATCTCAAATATGTTTTATAATTCTGTTTCAATCCTACCTATAATGGATTCTCACGGCCCTACTTAAAAAACCATCGTACGAGATATACGCGTTTCAATCCTACCTATAATGGATTCTCACTTCTCCAAAGAGTACAAGAGATGCTAGATAGAGGCGTTTCAATCCTACCTATAATGGATTCTCACCTATGCAGTACAACCTGCATGCCTTCAGCGGAGCAAGTTTCAATCCTACCTATAATGGATTCTCACTGAACGGCTATTTCTACGTCGAGCGAATCAATAATGTTTCAATCCTACCTATAATGGATTCTCACAGATAAGTCCTTAGAAGAATCAGAAGACGAATAATGTTTCAATCCTACCTATAATGGATTCTCACCCATCGCCCCAGGCACAACCTTCAGGTCGACAAAGTTTCAATCCTACCTATAATGGATTCACACCAATAAGGAGTGGTTTGAGATGATCAAATCAGGCGGTTTCAGTCCTACCTATAATGGATTCACACAGCCTAATACTATTGCTCGTTTGCATGGC
>JBCBPW010000210.1:0-2685 GCA_039820545.1 Bacteroidota bacterium
CAAGGAAATAATTCTCTTGATCGTCTCGGAAGCCCCCGATAGGGAGGGGTCTATATTGTATTTGTGGTTGGGCATTGGGACAGCACAGTGTCTCCCAAAAAATCGTTTTTCAGAGTCAAAACGTCATTTTTAGGAGCCACTGTGCTGTCCCAATGAAAGAATACCCAAGAAATATGAGGGGGCTTCCTGAGTTCATCTTTTGTTAGGAGCCGCAAAGAATATTTGTGTTTACATGTGATACCTGCAATAAAAGAACAGATCTGGGATCTTTTAATGAACTAAAGAGAAGAGTACCTACCATATTTTAGTGTATACTGGGCATAAGGATCTTGTGGAGACTTATAATTTTTTACTGGACGAAGGGACATCTTGGTTGGAGTCCGGGTCCAAGTATTGCCCTAAGGTCACCATGCCTCGTTTAAGTGACATTACATTATGGAAGTAATGTTTCTTAAATACCCCGTGGGACCGCCAACCTGTGGCTTTGGACATTTCTGAGAAGTCCATATTTTGAAAGAAGGCATGTGATGCTGCCATTTTCCTAATGTCTTGTGACCTGGGAATAGCTAGAGGATTGGATTGTTTGATAACTGCTGTCATTGCTGATGCCACTTGAATTTTAGAGAGTGGTTTACCTGTGGTATGGTGTCTGAATAAGGGTCCCGATGGGTTGGAAGACGTTCTTTCCAAATACGTCTTAAAACTAGCAACTGGGCATAGTGAATTGCTTGGCCCTGGGATAGGGCTGATGTGCATGGGTCTACGTCTGACTTGCGGATCCTCGTTTTTGGCTAGGAAAGTAGGACCTGGGACCAGTATCAGATTACCAGATTTTGCTATTCGAGAAAATGAGTCCCCTCTCCACAGGGCATGAATTTCACTATTTCTACTGCCCGTGGCATAAGCTATCAGGAAGATTGTTTTTTGGAGGAGGAGGCGTAGGGAGCCTGACAAATTATCCCAGGAGACGATAAGGTCTAGGACTTTATCCATCGACCAAGTAAGTGTGGAAAGACGAGGGGAAGGACGAAGTAACGCCATTGATTTATACATTTTTGAAAAGACATCATCAGCAAAGTCGACTCCAAAGGCAGTACGTATTACATCCGCTAAGATGGATTTGTAGGATTGTATGGTCTTGGCCATTAGTTTTCTCTCTTCAAACAGGTACACTAGATAGGAGGCTAGGAACTGTCTGTCGATTGTCCTAGGTTGCTTCCTCTTGCAAAAAAGGAGCCAAGATTTCCATACTGATTGACATTGTCTTTGGGATGATCTTCTTAGGTTACCTGTCAGAAAAGGGATACTTTCTTCTGCAAATTCATTACTTATTATAATCTTTTGAAAATCCATAAATGAAGGTTGGTTGTCAGAGAGGAGGAGTCTGAGTGCATGACTCCTTGAACCATCTGAGTCAGCTGGGGGTTGACAAGTCGAACCCTTTTTGGTTTCAGCTCCATCAACAATGGAAACCATGGACTGCTGATCCAAAGGGGTGCCACTAGTATGGCTGATCCCTTGTAGGACCTCATTTTTTCTAGAACCGAGAGTAAGATCTTCGTTGGGGGAAACAGGTAAATGCTGGACCAGCTGTTCCAATCTAGTGTCATTGCGTTTGTTCCAACTGCCCCCTGGTCTAGGTCTGGTGAGACATAAGCTGGAAGTTTGTGATTCTCTCTGGTTGCAAAAAGGTCTACTTGCAGGTTCGGCATTAGTGTGGCAACGGTGCTGAAGGACCTTGTATCTAGGCTCCATTCTGTCTGTTGCACCGAAGCCCGAGAAAGAGCGTCTGCTAGAACGTTTCGAACTCCTGCTAGATGATTGGCTGAGAGAGTCCAATTGCGTTTCAGTTGGAGCTTCACGATTGCTGTGAAGACTTGGTTTAGGACTGCTGATCTTGACCCTCCCCTTCGGATGCATGCTACTGTGGTCATATTGTCCATTATCAGTCTGATGTGGGAATTCTTCGGTGGTTTGAGGTGTTTGAGTACTAATAAGACAGCCATCATTTCTAGGAGATTTATATGGAATCTTTGGAAGAGGAACGACCACGTACCCTGCGCCGTCTGATTCCCCCAATAGCCCCCCCATCCGGTTGTAGACGCATCCGTGTGGATCACTGCCGAGACTGGAGGTGGTTTTAGGGGTACCGTCTTGCGAAAGGCTTTTAGTTTTGTCCAGGGCTTTAGGATTCTGGCAAAGGCCTGTGGGAGATGGAGCATTTGGTCCCTTCCCTTGGCGTTGGATCGGCTTTTCCATATCCGAAGAAAATCCTTTAGTCTTGTCTTTAGCATTGGATCTACTACTGATAGGAATAGCAAGGAGCCATGAAGAGATTCTTGCTTTCTTCTGGATGTGCGTTTCTGCAGGAGGAAGGTCCTTACGGATTTTACAGTAGCAGTCTGTTTTGCAGCCGGTATACACAGAACCTGCTTTTGAAGATTCCATCTCAGGCCTAGCCAGTTGAATATTCGGCTTGGAGTTAGTCGTGATTTCTGCAGGTTTATTTGGAAACCAAGGTTCTTTAGTGTCATAACTGTTAGTTGTGTTGATCTGTGACACTCCTCTTGTGACTGTGCCCAAATTAGCCAGTCGTCTAGGTAGGCAATGACGGAGACTCCTTTGCTCCGAGGATCTTTACCAAACTAGGAAACTGCGTAGTGAAGCTTCTCAGAAGCAAAGGAG
>JBCBPW010000211.1:0-2601 GCA_039820545.1 Bacteroidota bacterium
AGCGTACAACGAAGACGAATTACCCCCCGAACAAGTTAGTATCGATGGGTTTATGGAATGGTTGATCTCTCAATACACAACTGAAACGCTATCGAAATCTGAGCATGATGTTGATGGTAGGAACTTTGAACTGCTAGGTGCGATGCAGCAATACACAAACAAGTATACTAAGGAAGCATTACAAAATTCTAGTATAAGCACTATTTGGGATTTTAGCTTTTTAGCCATATTGCATCATCAAGGCGGGAAAAGTATGGTTGAATTGATAAATATTGCCAGAATGGAAAAAAGTTCGGGGATGGAGGTAATCAGAAGATTACAACAGTCAGAACTTATCGAGTCCGTGACAGATGCAAATGATAGAAGGCGAAAGATTCAAAAAATAACTACTCAAGGAAAAATAGTGCTACAAAAACTATATCCTAAAGTCATTGAACTCTCTTCAACAGTTAATGGAAACCTCTCCTTAATAGAAAAATCTAATCTCTTTTACTTATTAAATAAACTAAATAAATACCATCAAAGAAATTTGGGGTTTGAAACTTAAAAGAGTGAAAACACACGAAACCGTTTCCAAAAGTGTGTCAGTTAGACGAGTAAATAAAAACGTTGAACCTCACATTCGAAATGAAAAAATCTGATCTTGAAAGCAGATAAGTTGTAATAATCCCCCTGCTATCAAAGCACTTGAGCTAGTTTACGATTTAGAACCAATCAAGAATCCTCCTCCCACACTCCAAAGAATCCAAGAACGCCACCACACCCCCAGATAAGCAATAAAAACCGTTGATCTACAGAGGATAAACCAACGGTTGCCCCTCTTTTTTCCATTACTTGCCGATGGTACACAATATCGTATGACAACTCATAGGCTCCTATCGGCAGGCTAAGCCTGTCATACGAACTGGCACGGAAAATATCATCGAATCAATGGATAGAAATCACACCATTTTAAGAAGCTTCTTAACTATACTCCTATTTCTCTCGACTTTCGTCTCCTACGCGCAAGTCGATACGCCGTCGAAGGACCTACCTCAAAAGACCTTTTCTAAGGAGCAATTACGGGAAGACTTCGATGTCTTTAGGGGCAGTTTAGAAGACATGCATGCAGGCCTGTACTGGTACACGCCAAAGGAAGCATTGGATCAACTCTTTGATGAGACAGGTGCCTCCTTGAACGATAGCCTATCAGAATTGGCGTTTTTTAGAAAGCTCACCTTCATTACCTCCAAAATCCGATGCGGGCATACGGTGATTCGTACTTCCATACCCACGAGAGATTATATCGCGCAAGAAGCCAAACTGCTCCCATTCGAAATCAAAATGATACAGGGCAAAATGTACGTGCTGGAGAGCCGAACCGATGAGGAATTACCCCTCAAGCCTGGGATGGAGATTGTCAAGATCAACGAGCACACGGTAGACGCACTCTTGCAACTAGCAAGTGCCGTCGTATCAAGTGACGGATTTATTGAAAATCATAAACTCATCCGATTCGAAAGAAATTTCCCCTTTTTCTATGTGTCGCGATTCGGTCCGACAGATGTATACGAGATCGACTATCTAGATCTACAAGGGCAAAAGCAATCTGCACAGATCAACGCCCGCCCTACACGTCAACTCAAGCCCCTCAAAATGCCAGAAAGGAACCTAAGCCTGAGTTTCCCTGAGAAAAACGTCGCCTTATTGAAGGTCAGGCAATTTGAAAATTGGAAAGAAGGCAAGAAGAATTTCAGCTTTGAGCAAGAGTTAAATACCATGTTCGAGGAGATATCATCTGCTCAAGCTAACAACCTAGTCATCGACATGAGGGGCAATTTGGGGGGCGATGACAACTTTGGCTTGCGTTTGTTTTCGTATCTCTATGATCAACCGATCGTCGAGTTTGGGGAGCAGACACTCATCGCCAACAAGTCTGAGTACTTCAGATATTCCAAAGAACTTAGTCGGACGAAAGTGCTATTCTATCATATGATTTATACAAAAAAAGGGGAGGACGGTAGATTTTATATGCGAAGGGCCGAAACCCTGAAGCCCTCTCGTCCTGCTTTTCCCCAATTTGCAGGGAATGTGTATATTTTGATGGATGGTGGCACCTACTCAACTGGCGCAGACTTCATATCGCTCGTGAGGTCCTACCAATTGGCCACATTTATCGGAGATGAAGGCGGTGGATGTTATTATGGCAATACAAGTGGGTATCTGATCACCATGACACTTCCCCATAGCCAGCTTCGATTAATCCTCCCTTTGGTTAATTATAGGACGAATGTGGAGCCTTTGGAGAAAGTAGGACGTGGCGTTACACCCGATTTTCCTATAAGTCCTTCGATCACAGATCTAGTCAACGGAAGGGATACGGAACTAGCATTTACGCTCAAACTTATAAACAACAAGTGAGGATCAAGATTCGGGACCGTTTCAGAAAGTGTGTCCATGAGACGAGTGAATAAACAGCACAAAAATACCTATACCCAATGCCTGGCGGCAAGCTAAACCGCTGGTAACAATTAAACCAAGACCGTAAGCATGTTGAGTACACCGTGTAATAAGTTTATTTATATTTCAGGTTGACAGAATTTACCTCTGCATATCGCCTAT
>JBCBPW010000212.1:0-2495 GCA_039820545.1 Bacteroidota bacterium
AGGTGGACAAAAAGTTAAGCACTAAGCGGCTCTTGGATGATTAAATAAAAGTTGTTCAAATTGATTAGGGGTTAGATAGTTAAGGGAGGAATGTCTCCGTCGAGTATTATACCAGCTTTCGATGTACTCAAATACCGCCAACTGCGCTTGGGTTTGGTTATCAAATCGGCGGTCATTGAGCCATTCTACTTTTAGACTTTTGAAAAAAGATTCTATCACTGCATTATCCCAACAATTCCCTTTTCGACTCATGCTTTGCTGAACGTCATATTGACTTAGTAGAGTTCTAAATTCAGTGCAAGCATATTGAACACCTTGATCAGAGTGAAAAATCAAGCCGTTAATAGGAGCTTGATTAGTGATTGCCATTTTATAGGCAGCCACCGTAGTCGAAGCCGCATCCAAGCTCCTACTCAATGCCCAACCGATCACTTTTCGAGTATTTAAATGCATAATTACCGTCAGATATAACCACCCACTGAGCGTTCGAATGTAGGTCAGGTCCGAAACCCACACCGGGATAGCACCTCCTACTCCAAACTGGCGATTGAGTAGATTTTCCGCCACTGGATGAAGGTGATCCGAATCTGTAGTTACCACAAACTTTCGTTTAATTTTACTTCTAATATTTGCCTTTTTCATCAAACGAGCTACTCTAGGACGAGAGACCATTTCTCCTTGGGCTTGTAATTCCTCCGCAATCCGAGGGGAACCATAAGTCTGGCCACTGCACTGGTGGATCAGACGAATTTGGTGAGTAATCCTTTGATTTTCAATAGCTCGCTTGGAGGGCTTCCGTTTTCGCCAAGCATAGTAAGCACTTCGGCTAATACCCAATAACAGACACATCTTCCCAACAGGAAATACGGATCGATAGCGATCTATAAATCCGTAAACTTCCCATCGCTCTTGGAGAAAATGCTCACGGCTTTTTTTAGGATATCTCGTTCTAAACGCAACTCCCTAACCTGACGCCTCAAAAGAGCTAACTCTTTTTCGGTATCCGTTTGACTAACATTTCCTTTACCCGGAAAGCTGGCTTCTTTACGATCCCGAAATTCTTTGCGCCAACGATAAATTAAATCTACACGGATTCCGAGCTCTTCGGCTAGCATTCGAATATTACTCCGTTCGTAGCTCAACTCCACTGCTTTGAGCTTGTAGGCACGATCAAATTTTCGCTTTGTTCTTGACATAATAACAAGTTAAGTTTTTTGAGCCAATTCGCTCTTAACTTAATGTCCTGTTTAATATAGCAACTCCACTAGTGTGAAAATAAGATTTTTGGTAGACTTTTTCTATTCTTGTCTATAATCTTCTTATTAATCTTAGTTATAATCAGTATTATAGAGAAAGGTACTGCTTATCAATACTTTACATAGGGTTTCATCTATCAACTAACTCTATTAATAATAGAGTTTTCTCACCTCTCCCTCGATGTTGAGCCATCCACTCAGAAACTCTTCTCCTCTCACATCAGCTAAAGGCTTGAACAACAAATACTCCGTCAAATTTTCAAAAAATGGCATCTGTTTCAACTGCTCTCTTACGATCTGCATGATGCTCTCCTGTTCAAACACCCACAGGGTGCGGTAAGCTTGCTGGAAGCCATACTTTTCGTTGGCACTACCCAGGAATATTGCCTTTGCATGGTTTACGCACTTTGCGACCGATTTTTGGGAGTCGGTGCCGTTTTCGAGTTCCAGAAGGTATAACTCCTGTTGAGCTGGCGTTTGTAGAAGAAAGGTAAGATCAGCTTTAAGGGACTTGTTCTTTTCGTAAAGAATGGCCGTCTTGGACTGTAAGTTTTTACTAACCCTA
This sequence comes from Bacteroidota bacterium, assembly GCA_039820545.1. Classification (GTDB taxonomy): domain Bacteria; phylum Bacteroidota; class Bacteroidia; order J057; family J057; genus JALEFZ01. Next base: position 1,822 of record JBCBPW010000212.1, read on the forward strand.
TTATTCCCCACGGTGTCAAAATAGCGTTCATACCAAAGTACTTTTACCCCCGTTTTTTCGCAAGCTTGATCCAGAGCAATCTGAATGTCTATGGTGCCGATGCGGTGCTTTTGATCTTGGGTATCGGTATAGATAACTTTCTTGACGTAATGGAGATTCTCTTCCGTCAAATCATCATATAATTCGAGCAAAACCTGCTTGCCCTTGAGCGTAAGATAGAACTTAGCAGCATCACCATTCCTATGTGGTATTTTCCTTACCAAAGGACGCTTACTTTCTCTGAGTTGCTTAACCAAGTTGCTGAGATTAGAATTGTATTTTTCTATCCCTAAAGCAATCATTTGCTTGTAGGTCAAAAACTTATATCTGGCGAGTGCCTTTAAAATTCTAACCTGCTTATCTTGAAGTCGTCTTATCATTTTTTCGGATTAATAGCCTAAAAGGAGGTTTGGGAGCTTGTGGTGTTTCTTCTATTGGACTATTAGGCATCATTTCCCTATCATCTAGTTCTTGTTGAATAGATGCTTCCGTTCCAATGAGTTTATAGTACTTTTCAAGTTGGCGTTTTCTTTGTTCTTTTTCCTCCGCTTCGGTGAGATAATGCTTCTTCTTTTTCCTTAGCAAGAAGTCTGGAGATTTAAATTTGGTCAGTTCTTTTGAACGAACCTTCAAAT
>JBCBPW010000213.1:0-2491 GCA_039820545.1 Bacteroidota bacterium
ATTTTTATTATCGTGATTGTATGAAATATATTTTTCCTATTCTTTTTACACTTCTCCTTCTTCCTTCTTTAGGTATCGCTCAATATATCTTCCACTATCAGGTGCGTATGGAGGATAAAGTAGGGCTTTTCACTGGAGATGGTCAAGAAGTACTCCCCATCCAATATGACTCTCTCATTCCCCTGATCCATCAGACCATGCTCGTACAGCAGGGTGACAAATGGGGAATGGCTAATGGCAAGAACCCGAATCTCATCAGACCCAAATACCCTCTGATAAATGGACACAGTCGATATGCTGCTTTTCAATATGACTCTGTTGTCGTTGCATATGATGGGACGAAATACATCTGCTTCGATTATGAGGGAAATAAACTGACTAAGTTCAAGGTAGACAAGATGAGTCTATTTTATGAGGGGGTATCTAAAGTCCAATCTCAGGGAGAAACCTATTATATGGACCTGGAGGGAAAGAGGGTAGACTACACATTCACCAAAACCTGGATGGGCAATCCCTTTACATTCGTGGGCGAACCTAAAACATCAGGGATGATGACAGAAGCGGACGATCTGAGAGAATATGAGGTCCGAAAGGAGAATGGTAAGTGGGGCATCCGATCTTTTAACGGCACATGGAAAGTCGCACCCCAGTTTAGCTATATGAAGGAACTCTTTCTGTACAATGGCTCCTATTTTTCGGTTGCCAAAGCCCCTGCTCGTACTCCTCTAGGTGTGATTGATCTCAAAGGCCAAGAAGTACTTCCCTTGGTATACCAAAGCATCCAAATCTCCTCCTTCAAGAAGCAAGTATATTTTTCTGTGCAGAAGGGTGACAAATGGGGAATGGTGGACCTACAAAATCAGGTCAAAATCCCAATTGAATACGATCAATTGTCGGGTTATGGTGCTTATAGGATCGTCAAAAAGAATGGAAAAAAGGGCTTGTCAGATCTGGAAGGGAAACTCACCTTATCTGTTATGTATGACGACATCCGTCGATTCTATCTATAGCCCCCACGAAACATTCACATCCTCCTGCCTCTTTCGGGTTGTACCTGAAGGGGGCTTAATTGATTTATCCCTTGTTGAGCATGACGCGAAAGGTTGTTCCTTTCCCTATCTCTGACTGCTTGACAAAGATTCTTCCACTGTGATAGTTCTCGACAATGCGTTTGGTCAGACTCAATCCTAGTCCCCACCCTCTTTTTTTGGTCGTATACCCTGGTTCAAAGACTTTCTTATGATTCGATTTGGGAATCCCTTTACCTGTATCCGTGATGTCGATGAAATATTGATCTCCTCTCTCTCCTGCATCTATGGTGATGGTTCCTTCTTTGCTAATGGCATCTAGCGCATTTTTCAGGAGATTTTCGATTACCCAGTCAAATAGCTGTGGATTGATTTTGAGGGTATTGTCAAGTGGGATCTGGTTATTGAGCTTGAAAGTTACTTTTCCACTTCGACTCATTCGCTTGGTCAGATATTCTGCGGAGTGATCTAGGATGTGTCCTAGCTTGACTTCAATCAGTTCGGGTTTAGAGCCAATTTTAGAGAAACGATCCGCGATGATTTCTAGGCGTTTGATGTCGCGTTCCATCTCAAGTACCAATTCTTGCTCGCTGGGTCTTTCTTCGGTTTTGAATTTGAGGAGTTCGATCCAGGCCATGAGACTCGATACGGGCGTACCGAGTTGGTGGGCAGTTTCCTTGGCCAAGCCTACCCATACACGGTTTTGCTCATTGCGCTTGGCAGTGGAGTACGCGATGAAGACAATGGCGATGAATATCCCTGCAACAAACATCTGAATCCAGGGAAACCACTTCAGTTGCTTAAGTAGATCGGATTCGCCATAAACGACCTCGTTGAAACGACCTTCGGCAAACTCGATTTTGATGGGCTTATTTTCTTGGCGAAACTGCTGGATCTTTTCTTCCAGAAAGGCTGCCTTTTGCTCAGGCTCCCAATCTTGTATATAATCAAAATCGCTGAAAATGGGCTTTTGATCCTCTCCAATCTGCACTTTCGGTATATCCGTGCTGAAGCCTTTGACCAGTTTGTCAAAAATGAACGTAAACGCTTCTTCGGCTCCCTGATTATTGCCGACGAGTTCGAGAGCTTCGCTGTAGAGTGCAACACTTTCCTGTTCCTTCTCTGCTAGCTGCTGGGCTAGGTAGTTGGAATAAATCAGCGAACCCAGGGTGATCACCCCACCAAACACATACATCAAGACTCTATACAAGACGCGGCGATCGATGCCATTCCACATACCTTTCACATTTTGGATGAATACCAACAAAGTTCACATTCTATATTAAGCAGATGGGAAGATAAAAGCCAGTGTACAAAAAGAAGGATAGAAATAAATGTTCATACACGTATGATCCTTCATTTTCTCATATAAATTATGGGGATTTTACTCCCCAAAAAGTAGGATTTTCACCCTGTTGCCCTGTCTCTAATCTGTGTTTCTTCGTAACATGAGGAAGAAATGA
>JBCBPW010000214.1:0-2278 GCA_039820545.1 Bacteroidota bacterium
CCTGCAATTTTGAGCTCACATTCCAGCATTTTCCCCTCCTTCATCCTGTTATCCACATTGAACCAGAACGATAAATCTTCCTACAATACGTAATTTTTTATTCTAAAAAATAGGTATACAGAGGATTGGCATTATTTTTATGTTCATACAACAGGGGCAAGCCACATCGCTTGGACCCTCTATTCGTTTTTAAACCTCCATTTCATGACTCCTACGCTGCAAGACATTTGCCAATCGAGCAAACAACAATTTGATTTAACCTCTGCCTCAGATCAAGCTTACCTATACGACCTTGTCGATCGAATCAAGGACTTTCCCGTCGATGAGATTATAAAACTGGGGAATGATAAAAGCTCACCCTTGGCCTTTCGCATGGCCGCAAAAATCACAGATTCAAAAAAATACGTGGAATCCAGCTCACGTCCATTGAAAATAGGTGTCGTGTTTGCCATGTGGGGCGAACAAAACAGGCTCAAAAAGAAGAGCGACAACAATCCCAACGGCGAAGATCTACTGAATGTCAAGGTGGAGCAACTGTCCTGGCTACTCGAAGGCTCGCCTGTAGACTGGAAGCTGTACGCTGTAGATGACGGATGCCCACATGGCAGCGGCGACCTAGCCGAGTCTATCCGCAAGGAGTCTGCCTATGCAGATCAAATAGAAGTATTGTGGCTAGAAAAGGCCTTGCCTGCGACAGAGCCACCACTCAAAAATCTGAAATCCGCCAACGATTCGCGCAAAGGAGGGGCCATCCTCCTAGGTTGTGCGCAAGCACTAAAAGACGGAGCAGATGTCGTCATCTACACAGACGCTGACAACTCTGTGCATTTGTCACAAATAGGGCTGCTCATGAGACCTCATGTAGAAGAAGGTTACAAGGTAGTCCTTGGCAACCGCAAAGATCCAAATGCGGTGTTGGTCAAGCAGGAAAATCGCTGGGGCATCGGCATCAAGGCCCTTCGCCACATGCAGCGCATGATTGGTGTGAGTATTTTCTCACGTGACATTCGCGACTCTCAGGCGGCATTCAAACTATATCATAAAGATATTGCATCGGAGATTCTCAAGAAGCCCTCTGTCTACGACTTCTCTTTTGACTCCGATTGGATTGCCTGCGTGATTTCGATGGAGGAAGAATTTGCTAAGGTGCCTTTTGCCTTTATCGATTCTTTCGCAGAATCCGCCTCTATCGTGCAGGGCCCTATGACTACCTGGGAGACACTCCTTAAAGGACTCGTCACGGCTGTGAGAACGCGAGAGATCCCACACAACGAAGAAATGGCCCGAGTCGTCATGGAGCAAATAGACAGTCATCATGACCTAGAATTGCTCATCAACGATCTACCTGATGAGTTGGTAGACGCAGAAGACCGCGACCTGGGCAATCCTGACATCATGTCTCCCCAAGCGATGGAAAAGTGGATTGTCAGCAAAAAAGTAGCTGCGCATGCAGAAAAGGAAGCTTGAGGATGATCGAGTACATGCACAAAAATAGCACGTTCCCTTTGAATCCATGATGATGGGGTATTAAGTAGCTGGATAACAATGAAAATGTAATATAGCATGGAGATAAAATTCTACATGCTGTATTATATTATTTGTAATTAACCAATTTTAACTTATGAAGGGTGATATTCGGACATTGTGTATAGAAATCTATCCTTACTTTTAGTACACTGCCCGTTTTCTTAAAGTACGAGAACATAATAAAAGATAAAATAGTCCTGCCGACCGATAGAATTTACCTATCTTTGCTCATGGCTAAAAAGGAAGAAGGTAAAAGCCCATTAGGCGAGGTCTTTGGATTCCCAATTGGTAATGAAAGCTCCAAAGCCGTACGCTATAGAAAGCAAAAACTCTGTCCCTTTAATAATAAAGTTCCAAACTGTACAAAAGACAAGGCAAAAAATCCTCTTGGCGTTTGCAGTATTCGACATCACGAGACATCAGTTATAACATGTCCAACTAGATTTCGTGAGGATTGGTTAATTGTAGAAAATGCAGCTGAATTTTCTTTTGGCTCTCAAGCAACATGGACTTCATTGTCTGAAATCAAGCTCGTAGATAAGAATGGGCAATCAGCAGGAAATATTGATTTTGTGTTGGTTCAATACGATGAAAATGGAAGCTTACTTGACTTTGCTTCACTTGAAGTACAGGGAGTTTATATTTCAGGCAATCTGAGAAATCCATTTGAAGCCTACATCAAAGATCCTTCTAAAGAATTCGTGTGGCCCAAAGGTTATAATTATCCCAAACCAGACTATCTTTCCTCTTC
>JBCBPW010000215.1:0-2149 GCA_039820545.1 Bacteroidota bacterium
ACTTCCTTGTCCCCAAGATTGTGAAGGCTTCCTCAGACAGGTCACCAATAATAATAATAATAATAATAATAATAATAAATGAATTTACAAACATAGTTGAAGGGGGTGACCCCTGAGTTAACATCAAGTAAAGTTAAGTTACACAATTACTGCATCTACAACCGATGCGCCAACTGCACAGGTTGTCTTCGGAGTAGCTTGACTCGAAGAAGCTCCAGAAAGCTCTGAGGATTTTCGCCTTGACTCCCATCGGTTTGGTGACATCAATACAGGGGATTAGAGAGATTAGTCGACATGTTCTAACAAAGAAGTCATGATACATAGTTTCAGATCTTGGCTTCGTCAGACAAATTGGGATAAGGCGATCTTCACGTCTTGGACCAGCACTGATAAGGAATATATCATTGAAGTCATAGTCAAAACAAGAGTTGCACATCTTCACCATAGTTAAGATGTCTAACACTTGCAGGTACATCGGGATCGGTAATAATTCCAGCTGGAGGAGACGGTCCCTGTATGCAGGGACCCCAGGAAGGACCCAACGTGAGGCTCTACGCTGCAGTAATTCCAGCTTCTTCATGTCACCGCGTGAGGGATGCCAGCAAGAAGAGGCATAGCAAAGAATAGCCATGACAGTGCTCTTATAGAGGTTCAACTTTAAGCGATAAGGTAGCAGAGCCGAAGTGTTTCTCTTGATAAGAAAGAAGGATCCATAAGCCTTCTTCAGTCTGTTTTCAATATGCTGAGACCAGCTGAGACTGTCAGCTACAATAAGACCCAAATCCCGATGGCTATGGGTTACATCAATAGATTCACTGCAAAATATGTAGTTTAGAGAACTACCGTAAAAATTGATCACTTTGGACTTCTTGGGGTGAAAAAGCATCCTATTGTCACTCGCCCATTTCTCCAAAATAGGAAGACAATCAAGAAGGCTGCAGTCAATTGCAAGCAATTTGCTGTCATCTGCAAGTAGGTACAATAGAGCGTAACAAGTAGATAAGTACTCCGGGAGATCATTGATATAGGATAGGAATAATAGAGGGCCCAGAACAGAACCTTGTGGAACACCGCTGGTTACATCACAGTTCTCAGATGGCTGAGAGTCTACCAAAACGTGTTGCTTCCTATTGTGGAGGTAGTCAGCAATGATGCGCAGGAGATAGCCTTTCACACCCATTCGGTGGAGCTTCCAGAGCAATATGCTATGATCAACCTTATCAAAGGCTTTACGTAGATCCAAGAAAAGGGCGTGGGTCGGGAGTTTGGCATCTCTACTTCTGAAGATTTGGTGGAGGGAGACCAATAACTGCAGCACACAAGATCTACCCTTGCGAAAACCAAATTGCTCCGGAGCGATTTTATCACCAATGACAGAAAGGAGTTGCTCATATATGCACTTTTCGTAAACTTTACTAACGCACGACAAGAGAGCTACAGGTCGATAATTCGCGACTGAGTCCTTGCTTCCATCTTTGAAGAGCGGTTTTAATCTGGCCACCTTCCATTGAGTTGGAAAGAGACCGGTCTGCTTAGACTTCGTGAAAATGACCGATAGCGATTTGGCTAAACTATTGGCACAGGACTTTAGGAGACAATTTGGAATACCGTCAGGTCCCGTCGCTTTAGTCGGGTTCAGACTAGCGAGAATCATTTCAATGCGTCCTACACTGGTGTCGAAGTCGCACTCAGGACTGTACTTGAATGCAGAGGATGGGAGATCATGGTGAAGGCCTTTGCTGTTGTAGACTGATTGAAAATAGTCATTGAACATTCTAGCTTTTTCTAAAGGAGATGCTGCTTCGGCCGAGTCACTACGGACGATTGAGGGAAGCTGAGGGCCAGTTTTCACCTTTCTCAGGTGTTTGAAGATTGCATCAGTGTTTCGCGACTCAAATACATTCGATTGATAGATCACAAGATCTTCTTCAGAGCACTTACTCACCTGATCTTCGGCATTTTTGAGCTTTTGTCGGTAGGAAGGTGTCGATTTGGGGTGCACACGGAGAGTGTTTAATCTTTTAATCAGGTTCGATGTCCTAGGGGAGATCCACGGTGGAAGGAGAACTCTGTGGGATGTTTTTAGGGGAGCGTGATTTTCCAGAAATGGAGTTAACCATTCATGCCAACTCGACACTAGCAGAGAAGG
>JBCBPW010000216.1:0-2142 GCA_039820545.1 Bacteroidota bacterium
TTTTATGATGGGGACAGTACGCAGTTTTTGAGTTTGGATCCACTGGCCATAGAATTTCCGGTGTGGAGTGATTACAACTTTGCGTTGGGGAATCCGGTTATACCAGCTGATACAGATGGTAGTCACCACACATCTGAGGAAAATCATCAGAATTAATGAAAGACATCGAAAATAAGGTCTTGTTAAGAAAAGTAATGACGATCTTAATGGATTATGTCCTGATCCATAGACGCTGTTCATTAAAGTGTGGCAAGTTACTTGAATGCTAAATTTAAGTAATCTAAAACATGAAAAAGATGAGTATCAAAGATTTTAGCAAGAGTGAACAAGAACGAGAAGCGCCTTTTGACTGGGAAGCCTTTAAATCCCAGGCGATTGAGCGCTTGTCCCAGGGTGAAGAACTGACGGGCAAGGATGGGGTATTGACCCCTCTGATTAAGCAAATTTTGGAGGCGAGCTTAGAAGGAGAATTGGAGCACCACGTTCGTCAGGAACGGAATTATGGTAAGAAGAACCGCAAAAATGGTAAGGGCAAGAAGCGAGTAAAGACTGATCATGGGACGATTGAAGTGAATACGGTACGCGATCGGGCGGGGAGTTTTGAGCCTAAGATTCTGCCTAAGCGCCAGACCACTTTGGGGAGTGGTTTGGATAAGAAAATTATCTCGATGTATGGCCGTGGGATGAGCTACGAAGACATCCGTGCTCATTTTGAGGATTTGTATGGGGTGGAGGTCTCCAAAGGCCAGATTAGCCACATTACGGATAAAGTATTGCCCTTGCTGGATGCCTGGCGTACCCGTCCCCTAGATCGGGTTTATGCGATCACCTGGATGGACGCCCTGCACTTCAAGGTCCGTAAAGATGGCAGGATTGAGAATCGAGCCCTGTACTGTGTGTTGGGGATCAATTTGGAAGGCAAAAAGGACTTGCTGGGCTTATACCTCTCTGAAAATGAGGGGGCTAAGTTTTGGTTGAGTGTTTTAACCGATCTCCAAAATCGTGGGGTGGAAGATATTTTAATCTCCTGCATTGATAACTTGAAGGGCTTTTCCCAGGCGATCGAAAGCATCTTTCCCCAAACGGAAGTACAGCTCTGCATCGTCCATCAAATTCGGAACTCGCTGCGTTACATCACCTCCGATGACAGCAAGCCGTTTTTGAAAGATTTAAAGAAAGTGTACCAAGCCAAGAGCAAGGAATCGGCGGAGCTACATCTGGATGAATTGGAGAAAAAGTGGGGTGAAAAATACCCCGTGGTGATCTTATCCTGGCGCAATAATTGGGATCGACTCAGTCAGTATTTTAAGTATCCTTACCAGATCCGGCGGATCATCTACACCACTAATACGGTGGAAGGCTTTAATCGCCAAATCCGTAAAATCACCAAGTCCAAGGGGGTGATGCCCAACGATACGGCGCTCCTAAAATTGGTCTACTTAGTCACCCAAAATATTATGGTCAAGTGGACGGCTCCCATCCAGAAGTGGGCTTTGGTTATTCAGCAGTTAGCCATCCATTTTGAGGGTAGAATAGACATCCAACTTAACCTTGGAAATGAAGAATGAGTGTCGAAAACCAAAATCATCCAATTCACTTGACACACTTATTTGAACATAGTCTGAGATGGGAAGTGGACAGTACTAGTGAGTTGAGGTTTACATGAGTATAGTTTGCCAAATACTTCCCTATTCTTAATGATTTAAAGTCAATGGCTTCAACAATTTCCCAGAAAATGATCGTAAAAATGGTTTAAATCAATCTTTCAAAATCAATCATCTATTCTCTTCAATAAGATAGTTCCTCAAAATAATCTTACCGCTTTAAAATATTTTTTTCAACAAATAATAGTCTTTAAACACTACCCTATCCGAAAGTATCTTTAATCTTTTATTTCCTATTTGATGACCCAACAATAATGACTCTCTTCTGCAAGGTAATGTTTCTTCCACTCTATGAACCAATCTTCTCCCCCCCTGAAATTGCGCCTAACGACTAGCGCATGCACCGTGGCCATACCCTTATGCCATGGATGTCATGCGCTTTGTTGGGCGTTCGTTTTATTTTTCTTTAATCTTTTATTTCCTATTTGATGACCCAACAATAATGACTCTCTTCTGCAAGGTAATGTTTCTTCCACTC
>JBCBPW010000217.1:0-2141 GCA_039820545.1 Bacteroidota bacterium
GTATTTAAATAGTAAAAGGCAACTATCCCAAAATTTTAGAACATACTATTTCAATACATGTTTTCCGACATCCAAGCAAACAGATAGATCTTGATCATTTGAGGGGGATAAATCTTGCTGTATGTAGGCATTGACAGCTCCTTCAGCTAAGATGCTTAACAGCTAAATAAGGCTGATCTTATGATCATAACAGTGGTCATATGCAGGAATGAACCCATTTATTTTCTCGTGGTGATTACTTTCTGGGTGCTCACACTGTCCCCTATTTTTATATGACAGATAATGATTCCAGCAGGCCACTGTCTTACATCAAAAACTTTCTCTGTAGTACTTCTAGGGAGGTCCTCTGTGTACAACAATCTCCCTTCCACAGAATAAAAAGATACCCTACCATCCGCATCTAAGAACTGATTTTTCCTCATCACAAGCTGTCTGGATACGGGGTTGGGGCTGAGTGTAAAGTAAGCCTCAAGTCCTGGATCTAGAGAAGTAGGAAGATAGAGATACTCAGTAGGGGGAGAAAAACAAAAATTATCTTCCGTCACCACCTCGTAAAGCTGAAAAGGAGTCCCTACGATGAATGTTCCTTCGCCTATTAAATCACCGTTGGAATACCAGTAGATATCCGTGTAATCTTCTGTCTGTGGATCAGCCAATAATGTGTCCCCTCCACCTTGATAGATCAAAGGCGCAGGGGGAGGGAGAGTATCAAAAACGTAAGTAAAAGTATCAGAAGAAGTCCGACATCCATTTTGGTCTGTGTAAATGGTATACACATCGATAGAATCTTGCCCTGTATAGGTCACGTCCCAATTTCTCAGCCTGGATGAATCGGGCCATTCATAAGCTAAAAAATCAAAGCTGTAGGGAAGTAGGCTGGGCGTAAAAAAGGTCTGAAAAGTTCCATTTTCACATAGTTCTAGTCCTATTGAGACCGTAGGTTTAGGTGCAGCAGGAAGTGCTGCTACATGAAATATCTCCGAAGTATCTGATTGACTTTGGTGAGTCAAAATGACTTGATAACCACCCGAGACCTCTGCTAGATAATCGGGAGAGGTACTTCCTGAGATCGGTAGCCCATCCCTTAGCCATTGATAGGTTCGATCGGCACAGGTATTTCCATGTAGCCATATCCCCTCATCGGGGCAGAAGCCCCTGCGCCCTGAGGCGGCAATGGTAGGTTGACAAACATCCATCTGAGCGATGAAAAAGTCAGAAGCTCCTCGAGCAAAAACGATGGTATCTCCAATTTTAGAACTTACATTAAATCCAGAAGCAATTATGAGAGACTCTGCGTCTAGCGTCTCGATTTCACGAATCGTATGACCAAATTTATCTCCAAACATCTGGTGCCATAGATAGTCACCATTAGGACTATACTTTAAGAGTAGTCCTCGCCCATCTAGAGGCCCCAAAGTAGGAGGAATTGTAGGTCCTTCATGTAATTTAGCCGAATCGGGAGAACTCCAAAAAGGTCTAGCAACATATACATTTCCCATCATGTCTACAGACATCAAGGAGGCATATAGATCGTCACAACTGACTTGTTGTTGCCAAATCAAGTTTCCTAAAAAATCATATTTCAAAATGAAAGAACCATTTTCCGAATCCCTAAATTCAAAGCATGGTATAATCTCATCTGTCCCAGATGTTATTCTATCTTCATCATTACTCTGGATGGAGATTAAAACGTAAAGATTCCCATCCTGATCGAAGTCTACTTGTTGGGGTTGTATCCTAGCCCCTCCAAAGGGAAATTGGCTCGAATCAAGTGCAACTCTTATATGCCTAAACCATTCGAGTTCACCGTCAGGATCATATCGACAAACAACCGTCTCTCTACTTCCAATTGCATTTTGTTGAAATGTCCTTACCGTATGCAATGTGGTATCAGGCAGATATACGGTGTCACGAATCTCTAAAGCTAATCCTATGAGTCCTTGATCAGATACAGCAAACTCTTTTTTTAGAAGTTTAGGGTCCACAAAACCTTTAAAAAGCCCAATCGTGGAGAATCCCTTGAGTTTTCCAACTGTGTCCATTCGAGCAATTGCAAGATGCGCTCGATCAGGTAACCCCACATATTGAACAGAAGAGTCATGAATGACATTTGGAAAATTAATGTCGAGATAGCCTAAGCC
>JBCBPW010000218.1:0-2082 GCA_039820545.1 Bacteroidota bacterium
GGATAATTAGTCTGTTCTTTCTTTTCCCTTTCATTCCTTTTTTTCCGGGTTAATGTTGGTGACTTGTACTCCATGCAATTAGATGTCTTATGAAGAGTTAATCTGTCACTTCCCATACATTTCTTGACCAAAAGTTTGTTTTTGCTTTTTCCTTTCATCCTATATGCTATGCCTAAAGGGTTACGTCGTGACGACGGTTTAGAGTTAGCATCTACACATGCAATTTTTTTCTTTTTTTTCATGAGAACGCTAGGCTGATCAATGGAGGCGTCCCATTTCATGCCACGCACATTGGCCTCTTTATCTTCGTATTCTTTCAAGTTCGCACTCTTCAAACCTTTTCTCTGTTTTTTCCTCTTATTCTTAACTCCTTTACTCTCAGCCTTGTTGGTAGTTACAGATTTATTTGAACATTCAGGGGCAACTTTCCTTTCATCTTGCTTGACAGAAATTGGGTCATTTATGATTGGGCTTTCTCTCCTACTTTCTTCTGATTTTCTAAGGGCTAATCTATGGTCTGGCTGATTTGCATGATTAACTTTCCCTTCTTTTATCAAAACTGAATTATCATTCATGGCAACTTTGTCATTCAAATCTGGGTCTTCCTTTTCTCCTTCTACTTGAACATTGATGTTAAATTCTTGACCATAGTCCAATACCCTAAACCCCAGTATAGAATACACTCTCTGAGGAGTCTCATGGTGGATCCATCTTGGCAAAGTGCCAAACGGAGTGACACCACCATGGGTATCAAAATAGTGTATTCCATGATAAAACCCGACACCAGTGACTATCTTCCCAAAATAATCCGATCCAATCAAAATTCCTAGGTCATTGACAACATCTCCGGAGATCTGTCTGTCAGCAACATAGAAACCTTGGTCGTACAGATATTGAGTAGCTAGTGTGGTTCCAGGATTCTGTATGGCTGCCTCAACTTCATTGTGCACCAACAAGTGTGCAATGAAGGAGGTTTGGCCAATGTAAAGTCTAAGTTTCACTATTTGGAAGTCACGTACCTCAGTGTGACCCCCAAAAGTGATTAATCTAGTCCTAACAATTTTGCAGGCTCTTAGACCTAATCTCCTAGCTAGTCTCTGACTAATGAAACTTCTCTGACTGCCACAATCCAAAAAGGTATGCACAGCCAAAGAAGTATAGCCATTATTTAGGTTTAAAGTGATAGTGGGCAGTATTGCTGAAGGCAATGTATTAATTTCTACAGTTTCTAAATCATCCTGAAAGTAGGAAGTTTGATCTTGAAATTTTGGTCTATATCTTCTGCCCTTACGAGAATGATTGTTATAAGAATGTGGTTGTTTAGGATACTGACCTAGTCCTACAGCCATATCCGGCTGTTGTAAGGAACTTACACCGTAGAATGGACGCACAGGTGGTGTCTCGGCTGTTTCTCTGCGTCGGCTAGTTGTTATCTGCGGTGAAACTGAGAGATTAGTGCAGAGACCGCTGTCGTGCGCTCCAGAGCAAACACGACAGCAGCTGGTGGGGGGATAATCTTGCCCCTGAAGCCCTTTCTCAAAGGTGTTATCATTAGAGGGTTTTAAGTTCAATGGATTATCTGATGGAGGCTGTACTCTGGACAAGGCTGTTACATAAAGTTGCAACAGCTCGTCCAGTTCTTGGTATGAGAAATGTACCTTGTTCAACTTCTCTACTACCCTAAGATAGATACCCCCCTCTTGCAACTTTTGTACAATTTCCCCCATGATTACTATGCTGTCAGTTTGACCCTCACTTATGGTCTCAAGTTGACGATGGATTATAAGTAGATCATGGCGAAAATTGTACAGAGATGGGTAATCAAAGGTAGGAATAGGCAGTTTTCTTAGTTTAGTTTGTAGAAGGAGGATTCGTTTGTCCTCCGCCCCATACTGTTCTAAAAGGGTTTTCAAGGCAATAGGGTAATTCTCTCCCTTTATCAAAATGCCACTCAGGGCTTCACGTGCCTCACCTTTGAGGTATTTGAGCAAGTAGGCAAACTTTTCAATGTCACCCAATTCTGGACGCTGATCTATCAACGTGTTGAACAGCTCCCAGAATTGAGGAAACTGTTCAACATCC
>JBCBPW010000219.1:0-2039 GCA_039820545.1 Bacteroidota bacterium
GATTAAATCCCCATATCCCCATCTGGGTAAAGGCCTCATCCCAAATGAGAAAAAATACAGCCATCATGAGGATCGCGGGAAATAGGGCAAACCAACTTCTGAAAAAGGCGACTTTCTTATCAAATGAAAGTGCCAGCGGAAAAAGGAGTGTACCTATATTCAGCAGGAGGTAGGTATACATGAAACTGAATTATTCGCCTAAATGTGTTTTTAAGTGTGCCATTTCTTCTTCTGAAAATCGCGCACTTTCTTGATAAAATCTGATGAAATCATGCAAGTCTGCGACCTCCAATCCAAATCTTTTGTATTGATCAAAGTTTGCCAACATCGTAGCTTTGTCTTCCTCCAAGTTGTGACTCTGGTTCAAAAACTCAGGCGTATAGTGCTGAACAGCAAATCTTAAAAATCGAATTTCAATATTGTCAGGATCCCTTTTAACCCCTTTTCTGAACCATTTCATGCACTCATTGATATACCAGAGTTGTTGAATGGGATTCCAGTCATAGTTGGCCATAAGTGCACGCGCTGAAGCTTTGTAAGCCCACATGATGCCCTCTTCCCCTTCGTAGTGCTCCATGATCTCCCAGAGTTTGCGAGCATGTTCCTCATGGTTCACCCCTTCTCGATATAAAAAGCGAATTTGCCCTAAATCTTGTGTATTCATTTGCAAAAAAAAGCCGCTAAAGCAAGAAACTCAGTTGTTGACGCACGACAGTTCCAAGTAGAATCGCCATTTTTTGAGGGTCTGGAATCCGAATCCGCTCTTCCAATATCACATGAGGAGAAGCTTTCGATATCTTGCTGAAGAGACGTTGGTAGTACTTATAGGCAAGCAATACACCATTTCTCGCGCCTTCGGGTAGCCCCATGATCCCTTCATAGGCTTTTTCAAAATCCAAAGCAATGTCTTCCTCTATCAACTGCTTAGCTTTTTCATCGAAATTATGGAAGTCTACTTGAGGAAAATATACACGCCCACGATCTGCAAAATCACTTTTCATGTCGCGGAGGAAGTTGACTTTTTGAAAGGCGCTGCCCAAATGTCTAGCGGGCTGTTTGAGGCGCTGGTATTTTTCTTCATCCCCCTCACAAAAAACACGCAAGCACATCAAACCTACTACCTCAGCAGATCCATAGATATATTCTTCATACATTTCCTGATTGTAGTCCTGATGGTAGAGATCCATTTCCATACTATGCAGAAAGGCGTCTATCAGTTCTTGCTCGATTTTGTATTCATTGACTACTTCCTGAAAGGCATGTAAGACGGGATTCAAACTGATACCTACAGAAATCGCACGATAAGTATCCGCACGAAATTGATCCAATAACCCCTTCTTATCAAAGTTGTGGAATGTATCTACAATTTCATCTGCCGCTCTTACAAATCCATAAATGGCATAAATGGGAAGATGAAACTTGCGATTCAGCGTCTTGATGCCCAATGTAAAAGAGGTGCTATAATTTTGGGTAATAATCTTACTACATTCCAGACAAGTGGAGCTGTAGAGTTGCATAGGAAGTGGGTGACTGCTCATAGGACCAAAAGAGTTTCGTTTGGATTCGTAGCGATCAAAAAAAGGGAACATCACCTAGTGGCATGTTCCCTTGCATATATTTCTTGGTATATTTGCTCGCTAGAACTTCCAGTCTAAGGTGTAAGTATCTATAAGATATCTACAAAAACTGGTTTTCCTAAGAGAATGTTTGACTAATTACAAAGAAAAGTCAACAAAAAGGCAGGGCTGTTAAGCATTGCTGTAGCTTTTCAGCTTAGACTTGAGTTCTTTTCGCGCAATGTGAATACGGTTTTTGACAGTTCCGATAGGGATATTGAGGATATCCGCAATCTCGAAGTACTTGTATCCTTTGTAGTGCATCAAAAAGGGCGTCTTATATTCGTAAGACAAGTCTTTGATTGCATCATGGATCTCATCCAATGCTAGCTTAGTACTGGCGCCATTCTCCGTGATATGCTTAGAAGAATTGATGAAGTGCAAGTTGTCAGTCGTATCGATAAACGTTTTGCGCTTGACCAG
>JBCBPW010000220.1:0-1999 GCA_039820545.1 Bacteroidota bacterium
ACGATAATGGAATACAGGTTTTTACCAAAAATGGTTATGCAAATACAGCATTATATCAGCTTTCTACAAATGATAAATTAGAGAATCTATATGGTCCAGCTACTGGTCGAACCAATTATAGCATAAACATAGAAACAACTGTCAAGGATCGAAGTACTCAGGAAACAAAAACGGTTCAAGAAACAATTCAAAAATCAGACCGATCCCCTTATTATCGTAATTATTAGAAATTATGGAAAAATATATTCTCTTATTTTTATCTATCACTGGTTTTATAGCTTGTAGGTCAACTCAGACGTTAAATTTGGTTCAGAGACAGGAGGAAGTTACAAGTGTTAAAATGCCATTTAAATTAGAGTTTCTAAGTAACTACTCGTATCACCAAGATACTCTAGAAGATGGAGTTTTGATATTATATGATGACATTGGAATATATTGTAAGACCGATACTAATGGTCAAATTTCTATTGTGAATAGAGATGAGATCTTGTTTAAAGGATATAAAGGGATTAACTCGTATTTATACGAAGTCTTCGCTGATTCCTTTCTCCTAGTGACTTGTGTAAAAGGAATATCCTCAGCCTCTACGCCAGACCTCTTCGAAAGAAAAGTTGTCTATCTCTTTGATCTAGAATCTAACATAGCTAAAAAAGTTTCTATGGAAGATTTTCGAATTACTAGGTCTGAGCAGTTCTTAAATGAATATTTTCCAGATACAATGGTTGAAAATAATAGTAACTTCCAGTGGGCAGCAGTGAAAGCTATAGATTTTAAGAATAATGAACTCGTACTTGTTAAGTCATCAAAAGAGCAAATTATGTTTCACCTTAAATCTGTGGAGAGGCCTGTTATGGAGTGAGGCCATTTTTGGGAAAAAGTTGAGGGTATTTGGAAAAAGTGAGAATTGGCCATTTAACTTAGTTTAGTAAGTGAAGGGTTTAGGCTGATCGGTAATAGGCGGATACCTCCCCTCCAGCCAGCGTCAACGTCTCGTTGGTGCTGACTTTAAATAGGTGGATACCTCCTCTAGCACGGATCCCCAATCTGTATCTAGATCAATACAATAATTGAAACACTCCTCCACGCTAGCTTGTCCTAGCGTGGAGATTCTCTTCTATGAAAATATCCTCAATAGCAGCAGATCCCCAACTCTTGCGAAGTCATGGGTTATGGCTTTGCCTATGACGGACTCAACCGCTTGAAGGATGCCCAGTATGGGAGTATGGTCAGTACCACATGGTCCCCCAATGACCGATACAGTGCCGACTACAGCTACGACCTCAATGGCAACATCCTTAGTCTGAATCGTAAAGGGCTCACTGCCACAAATGCGTACGGGGACATCGACATGCTAAGCTACAGCTATCAAGGCAATCAGTTGACATCTGTCTCTGATGCCATCCCCACCAACTTCACAAGTACCGAGCACTTTCATGACGGCTTCACAGGTACCGACTACAGCTACGACGCCTCGGGCAATATGACAGGGGACCTCAACCGCAGCATCTTGGTCGGTTACAATCACCTCAACAAACCCACCTTTGTAGAAAAGGGAACCAATGAAGGCATCACCTACATTTATGCAGCAGATGGAACCAAGCTTAGACAAAAAGTCCATGACTTCAGTTCAGCCCCGATGGGAAGACCCTCCAATAGCCAGTCTCAAGTTTTAGACCCCAGCACCGTCACCAAAATCACCGACTACGTAGGTTCCTACCAGTATGAAGACGCCGATGGCAACGCCACCCAAGTAGACAAGCAGCTCATCCAATTCCAACACGCAAAAGGCAGAGCCACTTGGGATGGATCGGAGTTTCACTATCAATACAACCTCACGGACCATCTGGGAAATGTAAGAGTCGTCTTCCAAGATGGAGACAAAGATGGAAGAGTCAATCCCGATCCCATCGCAGGGCAGGATGTCGTGCAGGTGATACAGGGTTACTACCCCTTTGGAATGAGTCATTCGGGGAGCTTTGCGACCACGACTTCTCCCGAG
>JBCBPW010000221.1:0-1931 GCA_039820545.1 Bacteroidota bacterium
AAAGGCTTGTGCCTCCAAAAAAGCTTGAGAAGGTATTTTACCCTTATAATACTTCAAGTAGTCTTGTAAAAATCTGGCTAGCTCTACTGTTTGTCCTTCTCCGTATCTGGCATCTTCTTCATAAGCCGTCTGTAATACGTTTCGTAGTCCATCATGCATCCTGTACAAGTCAAGTCCCACTTTGACAAAGAGAGACGAAGCCAATAGATCAGATACGATGATCAACTCTAAAAGAGGATCACGTGCCTCTGTCTTGACAAAGTTGAGCCATATTTTATATAACAAATCTGTAGTCAAAGCGACTGGGAAAGCTGCAAGACAAGCCAGCTTTAAATGATTGGGGAAATACTTGATTGGAAATCGATTAAGGAAAGCATTCAAATGATTTCTCTCAATGATGTCCAAAGATGTATCATCGATTTGCATGATTGGCTAAACTTATGGCACTTTGAATTCCCTGAAGATTATATGGATGCATATGAACCATAAAAGACATGTATTTGGCGTTTGTTCCTTTCCACCTCGATTCGGGATAGGGATTAATCCAACTGATTGCTGACATATGATTCTTTGCGATTTCCAAAAAATCTTCCCAATGCTTTAATTGTTCACTTGAGGAGGGCGATTCATTCACGCCACCTTCCCCGTAAATGACAAGCCATGTCGCATCCTGTGAAGCCTTCTGGAATAGCTGTCGCACAGTGTGCGTTTGGGTGTGATCTGGATTAGTGAAAAGCTGCATTTTCAAGGGATTATCCAACTGGTTGTCTATCAGTGGGAACCTGTGAAAATAATATCTATGAACGGTATGAATACCCTTAGAATCTAAAAAAGCCCTGTGCAATGTATCTCCCCACGTCTCAAAAGGAGTCATCGAGCCTTTGTGCTCGGTCAGCAGAATCACTTGTTGAGTGCTGATATCTTTCTGCTCAAAAGCGAGTTGAAGGGTGTAATGATTGCGAGCGAACTGCTCTACCATCAATGGGATATTTAGGGTCTGGGTAGGAGCTTTTCCTTGTTTCAAGCATAACTTTTGGAGCGCTCTTTCCAATCTACGGTTTGATAGGGGTTGGTGCTTGATTGAGTTATATATATACCGTTTTTGTGAGTATTTTTTTCTTTCTTCCTCTGGGAGAAGTTTAGCCCTATTCCCGTCCTCTTCTTCGAAGTTTAAAATGATATCTTTCATCTGAGGGCTATCAGAAGTGCGAGAGAATTTCTCATCAAGTTGATTAGAAGATGGAGATGACTCTTGATCGTTGCCAGCTTTTTCTTGGGTTAATTTATCTTGAGAAGGTCCTAACTCACTTTCAAGGTTCTGTTTAGAATTTCCTTCAGAGGTAGTCGATGAATTACTGCCTTTCTTTTCATCCTCTTCAAGGAGCTCCACTTGTATATCCAACCAGTGAAACTCTGCCTCTGCGAATGCTTGCTGGAACCAAAGCTCAAACTTCTTCTTTTGTTTTTTTCTAGGTAGCCATAGAGTCTTACATAAGTTTAGGAGCTCCTTCTCATCTTTAGCATAACCTCTCAGAAATAACTCCAAAAAATCATAATACTGGCTAACATCCAGCTCGATCCCCTATTTGAACGTCTTCGAGTCGAAGAAGGGATAAAGGAAAAATGATTCTGAATATGCCATCACGATTGCATTCTATTTCTGTAATCATCTAGACTTTTAAGCAGAACCTCTGGATAGAGAATGGGACTTCCAGGTAATTTATCTCCTTCCAATGGAAGATTTTCTTGAAGATGGAAGTACTGGATCACCCTCAACCAGTCAATGAATTCACTCGTAGAGGGAGGTTTATCTGTATTAGGTGCATCTTTCATCGACTTGTATAGCTTATCAAATTGCCTTACTGCTTGTTCAAGCAATACTTTGGGCAGGGCATTATGTATTTTTTCTACTTTCTCTCCTTGCCCAAAGC
>JBCBPW010000222.1:0-1726 GCA_039820545.1 Bacteroidota bacterium
ATAACTTTAATATCTTGTGTTTTTGTAGTTCTATAGGGGATTTATCATCAAATAGTAAATTATTTTTACTTTTATAATCAATATTTATTGAGATGTCACTTGTCTAAGCTCAGATTTTTTTATTAAGATACTGATAAATTGTTCGTTGAAATACAATGTATTATTCATGGCTTGAAAATTAATCTTTTTATGGAAATAATCAGCCTTATCATACATCAAAGATTACATGATTTTTTTGGGTTAGAAAATACCCAAAACTTATGAGTATCTCCACAGAAAAACATTCTTGGATGACGAATTTTTGTAGTGGATTTGGATGTGATGCAGTGTACCGTGACAATCCAGCAGCGGTTATTTTGATTGTAATAGAACAGTCTCTTTTTGGAAGATTTTAATTATGTGTTCGCGAACGATATACTGCTTTGCGGGTGCTTCTCTTAATTTTTAATTCGCTTAAGTATTTATACGTAAAATTTGAAGCAATGGTCGCTTTTAGTATAAAATCAAGTCGTAGCTTAGAACATCAGATGCCGATTCAACGCCTAGCTCGACTCAGCGACATTATTTTCGCTGTAGCCATGACCATCCTAGCCTTGGTCTTTGATCCAATACCGCTGGATGAAATATCGCCTGAAATGGCGGCTCAATTACTCTTAAAGCAATTGCCAGCTATGGGAATCTATGCCATTACCTTTCTTACCATAGCTTTCTATTGGTTCACCCATGTGAATCAGTTTAAATATTATCAAAAAACCGATGCGGTTCATACTTTTTTGAGTTTGTTTGCCCTCTTATTTGTGGTGTTTTTACCCTATGCCAGTAATCTCTCGGAATCCTATGAGGGCGTATTTGTGATTAATATGTTTTACAGTTTTACAGCAATAGGGGTGGGGATTTTTTCAGCAGCTGCATGGATTTATGGCACTCAAAGTCGACGGCTGGTGGCACCTGACTTATCCGACGAAACGATTCGCCATGTCCGTCAAGAAAGTTACATTGAACCGATAATTTTTCTTCTGGCAATTGGTGCAGCCTTGTTAGCTCCCTGGGGCTGGAGCATAACCGTGGCTCTGGGTTTTCCGATTGCTTTTTTGATTCAGCCAGTGTTGTTTCGCCGCTCCAAAAATAAGCAGGAAATCTAAAATAAACATCAAGCGGTTTGTTTTAGGGTTTTTTCTAAGTGTGGATTTCGGCTCAGGCGACATGCCCCGGTGTAAGTAGTCGTACAAAATTAATTTGACATTCTAAAGCCTTCAAGTCCTTGCGTTAGCGCAGCGTGCCCGAAGGGCATATGCTTCGTTCCTCGCAATGACAATATACAATTAATTTGGGTGCGGCTCTTATCGCACTGGTTTCACCTGCCGTTCTGTTGCTCCCATCAGATTCATAGGTATTTTTAGCTGAATTTAATCAGGATGAGAAATATCTTTGTAGGTAGCTCAAAGAGAAGCGTTTAATTTCTGTGAATAACTGTTGCTGAAAACTTTCCTCTTGACCTAGAGCAATCCACATTATCTGACCGCCTGCATTGATCAAGACACAGGCAATCGCTTCATAATTTACTTCTTCTTGAATTGCCTCTCGTTGTTTGAGCAAAATCACTAATTCTTGAATGCATTTTGCATCAACAGCTTTTTCAATTTTATCGAGCTCAGACATCAAGTCTTGGGCTTCCATATAGATTTTATGGTAGCCCGGATGCTCCAAATAGAAATTAATACCGATG
>JBCBPW010000223.1:0-1638 GCA_039820545.1 Bacteroidota bacterium
GGTAGTTTTAGGTTAGCCACTGCAGGCTCTGTAAAAGATAAGCGGAAGGATGCGCAAGAATTGGTCCTTAGATTCTTGGCTTTTCTAGTGAGAGATTACCGAAAATATGAAAGAACCATTGGAATTAATAGGTTTCTTAGCGAGACGATGGTCATTCTTAATGCCTACCCAGATTTTAAGTCGAAGGACCTACAAAAAATTGTGGACAGAGAACATGTTAACATGTCAGATATCTCTGTAGATCATATTCAGCGGGCTGAGTTTTTATTCGAGTCAGGGATGCGTCGATCCTATAATATTTTTGGATGGCACTGTTTCAGAAGGAGCTATGGAAATAGAAGACGTTCCCCTATTAACAAATCTTTATTTGAGACATGGGGTGTATTACTAGCCTTGCTAGAGGAGGAGAAATATCATAAATTCTTGGATAATAGAGCGGGATTATGGGACGATTATGTGCCTTTTTTAGATGGATCTGATGGTTATCGCTTTCGAAATGCCATCTCTAGAGATAGTATGAAAGCTACTGCGGTTAGGTATCGTTTTGAAATTATTGAGCAACTCATTCAAAAGCACAGCCAATGATTACACAGCTAGAATTAAATGGATTCAAATCTTTTCTTTCGAATGAAATTGAATTAGGTCCCCTTACATTGCTTACAGGTATCAACAGTAGTGGAAAGAGCAGTATCATTCAGGCCATTCGATTATTAGAAAAAATTTCTCAAGACCAGGACCCCATGCTTTCTGGACATGGTACCTTGCAGGAATTCATCAATCCTTTTGTCAATAATGTAGAGGTTTTGGCAAAAATAGATCATGAAGCTGAAATAAGCTTGTCCCAAGCTAGAGGCGAGTTTAATTCTTTTGTTACGGTCAATCAGTTAATAGAGCAAGAAAAGACCTTCCCAGGCATAACTTACATTGCAGCTGACAGATATGGTCCAGAGACCTTTCTTCCTATTTTCCCAGGCCAAAACTATGAATTAGGGAGTAGGGGAGAGAATCTTTTCAAGGTAATTGCACAGCATGGGGCCAGTGGAGTGGATACGGTTCTGCCAGAAATGTTAAAACATGAAAATTCACAGGGAGAGACATTTGCCTTTAACTTAGAGGCATGGCTAGGCGTTATTTCGCCCAATCCTCGTTTTGATTCTCTGATGCAGGAATTTAGCGAGACCTCTTTTGCCACCTTTAATAATTATCGCGCCAAGAATGTAGGCTTTGGCCTTAGCTACATTCTTCCTGTCCTCACTGCCCTACTTGTCAATACAGCGTTTGAAGATACGCTGGTCATGATAGAGAATCCAGAAGCTCACCTACACCCTAAAGGACAAACAGAAATTGCCAGGCTCGTTGCTAGATGTGTGGAGGCAGGCGTTCAAGTAATCATCGAGACACATAGTGATCATATTTTCAATGGGATTCGCGTTCAGGCAAAAGAAAGTGAATCCAACTTCCATGAAAAAGTCAAAACGTACTGGTTTGAACTGGATGAAGAAGATAATACCGTAGTTGAGGAAGTGAATATTGATTCAAACGGGCGAATAGATAACAGCCCAATGGGATTATTTGATCAATTTAAAATAAAATTTAAGGGCTTTCATAGGTTATATAAGTCTTCTTGCATTTATCTCA
>JBCBPW010000224.1:0-1576 GCA_039820545.1 Bacteroidota bacterium
GTCTGTGAGGTTGTATTGATAGTGAAACTCCGATCCATCCCAAGTGGCTCTGCCCTTGGCGTGTTGAAACTGGATGAGTTGCTTGGCTACTTGGGTGGCGTTGCCATCGGCATCTTCATACTGGTAAGGACCTACATAGTCGGTGATTTTGGTGACGGTGCTGGGGTCTAAAACTTGAGACTGGCTATTGGAGGGTCTTCCCATTGGGGCCGAACTGAAGTCATGGACTTTTTGTCTGAGCTTGGTCCCGTCGGCTGCATAGATGTAGGTGATGCCTTCATTGGTTCCCTTTTCAACAAAGGTGGGTTTGTTGAGGTGGTTGTAGCCGACCAAGATGCTGCGGTTGAGATCTCCTGTCATGTTGCCTGAGGCGTCGTAGCTGTAGTCGGTACCTGTGAAGCCATCTTGAAAGTGCTCGGTGCTACTGAAGTTGGTGGGGATGGCATCAGAAACCGATGTCAACTGGTTGCCTTGATAGCTGTAGCTTAGCATGTCGATGTCCCCGTATGCATTTGTGGCAGTAAGCCCTTTGCGATTGAGACTAAGGATGTTGCCATTGAGATCGTAGGAGTAGTCGGCACTGTATCGGTCGTTGGGGGACCATGCGTTGCTGAGCATGCTGCCATACTGGGCATCCTTCAAGCGGTTGAGCCCGTCATAGGCAAAGCCATAGCCCATGACTTCGTAGAGATTGGGGAATCTTTTGCTATTGAGGATATTTTCATGAAAGAGAATCTCCACGCTAGGATAAAGCTAGCATGGAGAAGTGTTTCAATTATTGCATAGATCTATTGATGAATCTGTGCTAGAGAAGATATCCACCTATCACAGATCAGCCTGAAGCGAGCACCAACGAGACGTTGGCTGGGGGGCCAGAGGAGGGAGTCTGCATTTCAACAATCAGCCTAACGTGAGAACCAACGAGATGTTAGCACTGGTTGCGAGGGATCATATGTAAGTAAAAAGGGGACATCAACTAGATACTTTTACTTTCTAAGATCTTTTTATTGATACTAATCCCAATACCAACATTCAAAGCAATAAATATCTACTCCTATACCATGGAATGGTTGAAGAAGAAAAAATACATACATATGGATAATAATAAATCTAAACCAGAAGCTTCCATTCAAACTTGAACCTTTACGGAATAATTGAAAATAGGCAAGAATTAATGCTATGGGAAAACATACATAAGCAAATACCGATAGTGGTAAAAATAATTTACCTAATAATTGAAGAATAAATCCTGAAATTATTGGAAGTATACCTTCTGGATCCATTCTATATATATAGCCATATACTGAAAAATCGCTTGGGTCGTCTGGTAAGAACCCAATTTCATGATAAGCAAGAATTGAAAAACATAGCATGGCGAGTAACAAACACCCTCCTACTAATCCTGATATCCAAAAGAATATATTGAAAATATTCTGTGTCATATTATAGTTAGTCTTTTGTTACTGCTGGTTGAGGGCGAGAGTTAACCAGACCTCTCCATTCTGTATTAGCTCCTCTTGTAGTAAGTCCATAATCTGTTGTACCTCTGCCTAGATCTTGTCGTCGTCTTGATAAC
>JBCBPW010000225.1:0-1552 GCA_039820545.1 Bacteroidota bacterium
TGCTATGGGATCAATCTCGAGTAAAGAAAAACTAGTAAGAAATCATTTCCCATGGGGTTAGTTGCCGGGGTACGGTTATTACGCCGTGAAATGTATAAATTATTAAATTATAATATAATGGAATCCCATGCATCAGGGACTTTTGATGCAATTTTCAGCTGATCTTATCCGGCGAAAACCAAATTTCAACATTCTGGAAGAAGAAGTTGAATTTTGGTAAATAAGCGACCTCGACACTAACACCCTCTACCTGTAAACAAGGAGAACCATTCTTTAACAGCTGTGGTCTAATGGCTAGTGCTTAGTCGAACCCTAACCCCAGATCCCAAGGATGTGCAGCTCAGGGACTGGGGCGGGTCTAGGAATCCGACAGCTGACTTACCAAAAAGAGAGTTTTCACTCTTATGGAGTTTGTAGCTATCGTTCAAACTCCCTTTTTTAGTAAGGTAGCTGTCGGCTTCCTATAGGATCATACCCAAGAAACTCAAAGGTGAGGGCACGTCCTATAGGGTGGAGAGACTAGGAATGACTTTAGTCTGTCTGAAAATAATAATATCTTTATAATTATGAATGTTTTACAATATAGCAAGACGGCAGGGGAGACGTCGGAGTACATGTAAACCTGGGCCCGTTAGAGACCTGAAAATGATAAATGACTAAATCAACACCAAAGAAAATTTAGCCGAAATATTTAATATGTGGAATGTAAATACAAAAAGAAAAACAATGCTCACCTGAAGGTGTTATGCGTCCGTGGGTGAAACGATGATACCAGCCGACTGAACAGTATGGGAAGGAAGGTCCACGTCTCTCAAATAGTGGTTAAGAAATACCCGATGAGATTTCCAGCCAGTGGAGGATGCTATCTCTTCAATGGTGTAATCAAATAGGAAGGCCACTGAAGACGCATATTTACGTATGTCGTGAGTGCGAGGGAAGGAACTTGGATCCCCTGTGCGTACCATGTTCAATACTACCTTCGAAAGAGCCCTAATGGATAGGTTCTTGTGGGAGGATGGGTCAAGGAAGAGGCTACCATATTTGTAGGCGGATGTGAAACTGAGATATCGTTGAAGAGTTGTCGCCGGACATAGAGGGTTAGACTCTCCAAGCAGACGAAGTTTGATAGGAGGTCTACGGTTCTGGGGATTCTCATTTTTGGCCATAAATGATCTAGAAGGGTATAAGGCGAAATCTCCAGAACGATCGTTGATAATGAAGCGATCCCCTCTACGGAGAGAAGTAATCTCACTAATTCTGCCTCCTGACGCAAACATGATAAGGAAAGCTGTCTTGGCCAAAAGCTTTTCCTCGGAGATTTCAAGATTGGTGTATGCCTCTGATGAAAGGAGGTCTAGAACTTTATTAAGTGACCAACTTAGTGGTCTATTCCTTTCTGCTGGGCGTGATAGATCCATGGCTCTAGAAAGGTCATGGAATGCTGAGGCATTAACATCTATATCAAAGACCAGTTTAAGTGGGTCACGAAGAGTAGATTTATAGGTCTTGATGGTGGACGGTTTTCTGTCCTTACTTGAGAATTGGTGTGTCA
>JBCBPW010000226.1:0-1527 GCA_039820545.1 Bacteroidota bacterium
CTATTGGGAATATACTTTCCTTCCAAATGCGATTGAAAAGATAGCCGGAAAATTTGCTCCCTGCTCACCTCCTGTTCTTAAAAATAATGGGCAAATTGTTACTGATGCCAAGGAGGTGAGTAACATATTCGCTGAACATTTTTCCAACATTTCACGGAAAAATCCTGAATCTCCTGGTGCAGACTATAGAAGAAGGAACGAACAACAACTTCTGAATTTTACAACTTTCAAGGAGGAAGTTTATAATATTCCATTTACGGAAGCTGAATTTGATGCAGCTCTAAGCTCATGCACAGATACAGCCCCTGGCCCAGACGATATTCCCTACGCTATGCTTCGTCACATTCCACTCGTAACAAAAATTTTCCTAATCAACTTATTCAATCGCATTTGGAAGGAAAGTATATTCCCAATAGCATGGATACTTGCCATAGTTCTGCCATTCTGTAAGCCTTTAAAAGATTCTTTTATTCCTTCTAGCTATCGACCAATAGCATTAACATCCTGCTTATGTAAGTTAATGGAGAAAATGGTTAATAATAGATTCGTTTGGTTCCTGGAATACAAAAAGATTTATTCTCCAATTCAATGTGGCTCCCGCAAATTTCATTCTACTGCAGATGTCCTCCTCCAGCTGGAATCTTCAATCTGCAAAGCATTTGCGTGTAAACACCATCATGTAAGTGTATTTTTCGATCTTGAAAAGGCTTACGATACCACATGGAGACATGGTATCCTGAAGACTATCCATTCTTGTGGAATTCGTGGGGAAATGGCACTCTTCTTGAAGGCTTTCATTTCTTCGCGTCAGTTCCAGGTTAGGGTGGGTAGTACTCTTTCAGATATCATGTCCCAAGAGGAAGGTGTACCTCAGGGTAGTGTCCTTAGTGTCACTCTTTTTGCCTTGGCAATTAATGGCATTGCTTCTGTGGTACCTTCTGGTATTTTATCTACTTTATTTGTTGATGATTTTTCAATCTCATTTCACGCAGCTAAGATGACCATGGCTGAACGAAAACTCCAACTATGCATCAATAGAATTGATAAATGGGCTGACAATAATGGCTTTAAATTTTCAAGTTCAAAGTCGGTAGTCGTTCACTTTTGTCGGATTAGAAACCATCATCCTGATCCTGATTTATATTTGAAGGGACGACGACTTCCATGTGTAGAGGATGCTCGTTTCTTGGGCATGCATCTAGACAGGCGACTTACTTGGCTTCCACATCTGAAGACAACAAAAGTAAATTGTTTAAAATCCATGCAAATTTTAAAAGTCCTTTCTCATTCCACATGGGGTTCTGATCGCTCAACAATGCTGAGATTATATCATTCCTTAATTTTAACAAAACTATCATATGGCTGCGAATTTTATTCTTCTGGATCATTCAATCATTTAAAAACCATAGATGTCATTCATCACTCATCCATTCGTATAGCAACTGGTGCTTTTCGTTCATCTCCCATCCCCAGCCTTCTCGTTGATGCTGGTGAGATTCCTTTAGACCTTCATCGTCATTTATCATT
>JBCBPW010000227.1:0-1494 GCA_039820545.1 Bacteroidota bacterium
TATTAAGACAGCTTCTCTCATCATGCAATCTGCTTTTAAGGGATCACGTGTTGGGGCTAATAATGCTAACCTACAGATCCATTCTGAGTCACTTTCCCCCCCTTATGGAGCTTTGCCATTCTGCCTGTATTGGTGGTAGATTTCACGACAGTAGATGGTTCGCCATTTGTGAAACGCGTTTCGATGTATTGAGTAGGCTCTACAATTCCTGATTCAGGATCAGGGTGTGGAATGCCAAAAGTGGACACGTCAATTGTTTCTACAGCATAAGACTGAAGTTCTTTGATATTAGCTTCTTCCTGTATGGAGTAGTGAATAATCACCTGATGAGGCTCTTCAAGTGACCCTTCATTACGTACAAGTTCGTAGGAATCGATTTTGTATCCAGCATCAGCTGTCACCAAGATTGCGTGGATGTAGTAGCCGATGAATATTTCAGGATTCTCTGAATCCGAGACTGCTATGAGTTTTCCTCTTTGGTCTGCAATTGCCATAATTACGTAGTGTTTAGGATTAATAAAATGCTGTTAAGTGCTGTGAGAGTCCCCTGTGTGCGAAAGTGGCTCCCAACGAAAATCTTATATCATGAATTTAGCCTTCTATACTGAAGGGCTTTAGATCTAAAAATATATCTTTGTCTAAACCCGCCGTATAGTAGTAGGGGGTTTGATGATCGTCTGAAGTAAATGCGCGGATATTGTCTAAAAAATCCTGATAGTTCCCTTTGAATTTCCCATCGTTCCAAGTTCTCCAGAGATCCTGGGTAAACACACTTAAGGGACTCCCCTCCATAGCATAGGCTTTGTAATTATCCATACAAGCCGCAAGTAAAACGACAGACGCCATAATATTACTTTCATTGGGGAAAGGACGTTTGAGCGTCGGTCGCTTCCATCGCGAATCGCCATCATCTAATCTGAGCATAGTCCCAGAGCTACAAGAGTCAGATACAACGACCACTCTCACTCCTTGTCTAATCTGAGCTAGGTATCGACTCAAATCGTCATCTAGCAAAATTTGATCATATAGGCACCACGACTCGTCTTGCCCATCATCCTCATCGTTGTTTTGATCGGGAATCCCCAGTCCATGTCCTGAAAAAGTCAATAAAAATAGATCACCAGGAATCAGTTCGCCTACGATCTCGATGAAGTACTTTTCGAAGTTGTGACGTGTCGCATCCTTGGTATACAAGGAATAGGTCTTGGCAAAGCCTTCCATCTTCGCAATCTCCTCCATCTTCCTTGCATCATTCTCACAAGTTTTCAAGAGATCTAGTTTTCGATTGGTGTAATCGGACGCCTTAGGAGAGACATTATTCACTCCGATATGTAAAGATATTCCTTTGGGCATAGGGACTTTTTATTAGACATAAAATAGCAAAAAAGTTTCACTCAAGTACATACTCAGAAATGACTACTTTCCTTCATTAGAGATGAGTGTTTTTCACAAAAATTTCATCGATTTATACGAAAATGAATTTACAAGCCAAAA
>JBCBPW010000228.1:0-1433 GCA_039820545.1 Bacteroidota bacterium
CTGAATTGTACCTGTTGGAATTGAAACTCGAAGAAATACTTACGCTTTTGTGGTCACATGGGGCTCTGAATTGTACCTGTTGGAATTGAAACCCTCCAAAAGTGGCAACACAAGCTCAAACTCAGCTTCTCTGAATTGTACCTGTTGGAATTGAAACAATACTAGCCACATGATATTGGTAACCATCATGAACTCTGAATTGTACCTGTTGGAATTGAAACATTCAAGCAGAGTCAGTCTGTCTTCATGATTATTTTCTCTGAATTGTACCTGTTGGAATTGAAACGAAGTTCTCTAGAGGTTTCTTGGGATTGTCCCAAGAAACTCTGAATTGTACCTGTTGGAATTGAAACAGACTTTCATTATATGCGCTACGTCGCATTGATGAAGCTCTGAATTGTACCTGTTGGAATTGAAACAGCTCTGTCGAAGCTGGCAACTGAGAAAAGGTCTCTACTCTGAATTGTACCTGTTGGAATTGAAACATGATTACCTCACCAAGGTCGTAGAGCCTGGCGGAGCTCTGAATTGTACCTGTTGGAATTGAAACTATCCAACTTCCGAGCTGGATGGAAAGCTCATCGGCCTCTGAATTGTACCTGTTGGAATTGAAACCTTTTGAAAAAGAATATGTCTTCTTCAGGTAAAGGTCTCTGAATTGTACCTGTTGGAATTGAAACTGAAACAGCGTTAGCCTTGAGCGTCACAACAAACCCCTCTGAATTGTACCTGTTGGAATTGAAACTTTGACACTGCGTTTCTATAATTTTCGGTGAGGACTCTCTGAATTGTACCTGTTGGAATTGAAACGATGAAGTTCATGGCACTGATCAGTGCTACGAAAGACTCTGAATTGTACCTGTTGGAATTGAAACGATATGGAAGAGGGATACGATATAGGGGATTATATCCTCTGAATTGTACCTGTTGGAATTGAAACTTTGAAACTTTATTCTTACGGCTCTCTTTAGTTCGCCTCTGAATTGTACCTGTTGGAATTGAAACTTAAGAATTTAGGGGCGGGCTGATTGTTCGTTAGGCTCTGAATTGTACCTGTTGGAATTGAAACCAGGTTGAGCGGCAAAAATTTGAAGAATACGAATAACTCTGAATTGTACCTGTTGGAATTGAAACAATGATGATTTGATTGTGGGAGATGCTCACCAATACCTCTGAATTGTACCTGTTGGAATTGAAACGTAAAAAATGATTACCGTAGGAATACAACTTAGTACCTCTGAATTGTACCTGTTTCAATTCCAACAGGTACAATTCAGAGTGCGATCGCCTCTTCCATCTTACACTGTTTACAAAGTTTCAATTCCAACAGGTACAATTCAGAGGTACTAAGTTGTATTCCTACGGTAATCATTTTTTACGTTTCAATTCCAACAGGTACAATTCAGAGGTATTGGTGAGCATCTCCCACAATC
>JBCBPW010000229.1:0-1194 GCA_039820545.1 Bacteroidota bacterium
TACACCGTGTAATAAGTTTATTTATATTTCAGGTTGACAGAATTTACCTCTGCATATCGCCTATTGAGTTTTTTGCGGGCCTGGTGCTGAGTAAATTGCCAATTGATTTTAATGGCCTTTTTGGAACGTTCTTTGAAAAAAGCCAAAACTTCAGCTTCAAGTTTATGGATACAAGGAATTCTTCGATTTAAGCATTGTCTTGACAAGACAGAGAATTCAATTTCAATCATATTGAGCCAAGAAGCATTCTTGGGCGTAAAAATGAATTCAATTTTCTCGGTCAGCTCAGCTGCTGTTTGTGCATCAAAGGTTTCATAAAAAGCAGAATAGCCATGGGTATTCAAGTTATCTAAGACAACCTTTATGCGCTTAGCATTTGGATACTGCTTGGCCAGATCTTGCATAAAAAGGGCGAATTGCTTTTTCTTGCGCTTGGTTCGCACATGGGCTAACCTTTTTCCAGTTAATGGTTCAATTGCTGCAAGCACACAGCAGGAGCCATGTTTGGAGTAAGAGTAGTTTTCTTTTGCCACTTGTCCAGGCTGCATCTCCAGTCCTTCAACAACATCGCCGATCAAAAAGCAGGGGCGTTCATCGAAGCAGACTACTGGATATGCTTCCTGGTAAGGCTGCAAATACAAACGAAGGATAATCTCGAGGCGAGCCAAAAATTGCGCCGTTACTTTTCGGATGCACCACTGTCTTTTTCGGTGAGGCTGTAATTCGTTTTTTTTAAAATATTGCCCACCTGTTTGAAAGAGATAGATTCTACGATTTCTAATTCAACCAACTTGTCGGCCAGTAATCGTAAACTCCATCTAGCATATCCTTCAGGAGGAGTACTACAGGCTAGGGCTGTGATCTTAGCTCTATCTTCACCACTCAAGCCTACTGGCCGACCAGAGCGGGCTTTATCATCCAGAAAGGATAAGCCTTCTGATTTATATTTCTTCGACCAACTTAATACTGTGGGATAGCTAACGTTCAATTGCTTTTGAACTTCTACATAGCTCTTGCCTCGATTAAGCTCTAATAAAGCCTGGGCTCGTTTCTGTTTCCGAACTTTGATACTACCCTTGGATAACAAGGTTCTTAGGTAAGTTTCTTCCGAGGAGGCTAATTCAATATGTTGTTTTTTCATTGTGAGTCACATTTGGATCACAATTTATATGTTTATTTAT
This sequence comes from Bacteroidota bacterium, assembly GCA_039820545.1. Lineage (GTDB taxonomy): Bacteria > Bacteroidota > Bacteroidia > J057 > J057 > JALEFZ01. The sequence continues at coordinate 1,182 of JBCBPW010000229.1, forward strand.
TACACAGTGTACT
>JBCBPW010000230.1:0-1175 GCA_039820545.1 Bacteroidota bacterium
CTCAGGCTCACTGTAGTTAGCCGTTGAAGTCAGCCTGAGTCGACCAGCGATACAATACAAAAATACAATCTTAAATAAAAATTAAAGTAAATACAAACAGGTGGTTTTTATACATTCAAAAGAAACGTCTTTCAAAGCTGAACATAATGATATACAAATCAATTAAAAAGACAAGACCTTTGAGGAATTATGAATGATTACATATTTTGGATCTTGAAGTTTAGCGGCCACCTTCTGAGCATCTTCCGCTGTGAGCTTAGGCTGGCGTATCAGGAGGCAGGTAGACGGAATCAATTCTAGTGCCTAACAAGGCGCTTCTTTGGGGAAGGACATGAGGGAGTTCCACAAGCTTGTACTCCATGGGCCTGAGGGGAAATCTGCCGATTTTCATCAAGAATTTCCTATCTAATAGAAAGTTCTGCGTTGGGATAGGAGCATCCCACTCTAGCTTCTACAACCAGGAAGAAGGACTACCACAGGGTAGCGTACTCAGTGTTACTTGCTTCGCGGTCGCTATCAACGACATCGTCAAGCAAGTAAGTAATGACGTCCAATGTACACTCTATGTCGACGACTTCACCATTTTCATATCATCAAGAAACGAGGCTCACTCTAGCAGAGTCATCCAAACATCAATAAATAGAATCAATGAGTGGACGAAAAGCAAGGGGTTCAAACTTTCTGCAGAAAAGACAGCTGCAATAAAATTTGAAAAGAGGAAAAAGGGCATGGACCCCGAGCTCACCCTAAATAATAACGCCATCCAAGTCCTGGAGTCCACTCGATATCTGGGTTTAATCGTGGACAAGAGACTTTCTTGGAAGCACCACATAGAACATTTAAGAATCCACTGTACACCAGGAGTAAACCTACTAAAACACCTATCTCACTTATCATGGGGAGCGGATCGGAAAACGCTTGAACTCCTATACTCAGCCCTGGTTAAGTCTAAGTTGGACTATGGTGCACACATTTACGGTGCAACTAATTCTAAAATACTAAAACGCCTTGACCCAATCCAAAATTCCTGCCTGCGAGCATGCACCGGAGCCTTCAAGTCATCCCCAACAACAAGCTTGCATATAGAGTCTGGCACCCTCCCACTAAAATATGCTAGAGAAGTCATATCTTTGAGATATTTCTTCAAAGCTCACACCCTCCCCGACACGCCAACC
>JBCBPW010000231.1:0-1142 GCA_039820545.1 Bacteroidota bacterium
TCGTGTAGATAAGACTCGTTTAGATCTTTCTCCCGCTATTAAATTGCGGGACTAGCGCTATTTGTTGGAGCTACGCTATAGTATACATAACCCTTTTTTATCTGTCCACCTACTTAAGTGAGGGGACATAAGAAAAGGTGTAATGTGCAATGATGACTCGCCCGATCCCGATCTTTGAGTTCAAAAACTTCTCACCTGTGAAGCAGTCCGTTTTGCTAAAGTACTTTACCAAAAGTTTCCTCTCAGCTAATGATTTATCTGGCCCAATATGCGGTTCCAAAAATGAGTGAGAATGATAGATGGACATATTACACATGGTTGGCAACAGTTATTTCATGCGTTCTTCCACCTTTTCTATGGCTCTATCGTTGGTGTAAAATTCCAAATTCATGGTTTTAAAAAGCGCCGTTTCTTCTCTTGGATATTCGATTCGATCATCAGGTGGAATTCCTGTTACCTCAAACAATTTACCATCCATTGTTTCATACACTTCGTTTGATAGAGAATAAACCCAACCATTGGGAAGGCTTTTGTAAAGCATGTCGGATAATGCGCCTAAAGTAGGGGCTCCAACTATTGAGAAATTTGGAAATTCCAATGTCGCCATGGTGGTTGTTTCCGCAGCACTGACTGTGTATGGACTGGTAAGAAGATATACATTTTTTAGGTAAGCAGGCTTTGAAGGCTCGATGTCTATGACTTGATAGGCTGAATAGGAATCTTGAAACCTTCTTTTCTTTTTGAAAACATCGTATCTTTTATCTATGAAATGGCTTATAAAGGCAAGTCCTACCCAATCAAAGCCTCCCGAATTAAACCTCAAATCAATAATACAAGCATCTTTATCTTTCATTTCATTGATAATTTTACTGGCTATACTGTGTACCCCCTCCAGTAGATCCTTCTCATAGTCGTCACTTTCATCTGCTTTTTCCCAATATTCACTTCCATTAACCGCTTGGTAATCTGCAAGCCCGTCCATGCCGTTGAGTTGTACGTAAGCAATATGAGCCCCTATATCTCCCCAAGCGATTTGCCCACTATTATACTTTTTAACGTTCGTAACAAAATTTTGCAAGATTTTATCCTTAGCTAGATTTTTATAATCCATTGTATCCAGAACAGGATACAATGGATTATAA
>JBCBPW010000232.1:0-1096 GCA_039820545.1 Bacteroidota bacterium
AGCTATTGCCGTTCGGTACGAACACTGGGAATCAAGATAGGTAAAACTCTAGTCAATGTCGAGGAGGATGAACTTCATGAATACCTCCTCTCGCTCAAGGCTCGGATGAGCCAGAGTTCTTGGCATACGGTCTTGTATGGGATCAAGTATTGCTATGTTGAGGTGTTGGATATGCCTGAGTTGGTTACCTCTCTGCCAAAGTCCCGGCGGGAGCAATCTCTACCTGTGGTACTCAATCAGAGAGAGTTGGGTGAGATCTTCGGTGCTTGTCGTAGCCAGAAGCATCGCTGCCTCTTCAAACTCGCCTACGGCACGGGGCTACGGATGAATGAAGTGCGTTTGCTGGGCATTGGAGATGTGGATTCAGAACGGATGCGCATCCGCGTGGTGCAGGGTAAGGGGCGCAAGGACCGCGATGTGGTCTTACCTAGCAGTATTTTGGCAGAGTTGCGGGCGTACTACCGAGGGACTCGCCCACAGGGCTACCTCTTCAATGGTCGGCAAAAAGGGGAGCCGATGGCTCGTCGCTCTATTCAACATGCCTTATCTCAGGTGCTGGGACGTACAGCGATCCGTAAGCCTGTTTCGATGCACAGTTTCCGTCATAGCTTTGCGGTTCACGCTCTGGAGATGGGGATGGACATCGTAACCTTACAACATCTCTTGGGCCATGCCCATCTGAGTACGACGCTGATCTATCTCAAGGTGGCCGCTCAAATATTGCTCCCCCATAGCCTGACAAGTGCGGTCTGCTGCCCCAAGAGCAGCGTCCAACAAAGCATTAAAGGCCGGAGCACGCCTTGCGACCCCAGCCTTTAATGCTTAAATGTTGCCTGCCGTTTTCATTTTTTCTTTAAATATTCTTCGTGCGATTCAATCAAACCAATTTGATAATTCAACAGTTCTTCTTTCAATTCTTTTATATCTTCATCTGCAAATTTTTCAGAAAGTACTTCGATTAAATCCAAATTCATTAAGACAGACGCATCAATTAATTGTGGTTGAGCAGCATTCCATTTTAGGTTTAACTTAAATCCATTTTCTGAATTAGTCAGGTGATAAGTTAGTATGTCCTGCCAATTTCCGTGAATTGAAT
>JBCBPW010000233.1:0-1044 GCA_039820545.1 Bacteroidota bacterium
AAAGTACTTATTTTGTATTGTTGTAAATTTTCTGCATTCCAGTAGGATGCGCTTCACTGTGATAGGTTGATTGCATCTATCACACACTGGTGGATTGGCTTGGCCCTGCATTAAGTAGGAATGTGTGAGGTTTGTGTGACCAATTCGGAGTCGGGAGATGGTGGTTTCCATTCTTCTGTTTTTGTAGTAGGAGGAGTCCCATTTACTGGTGCTGTGCTTTATTTCTCGGAGTTTTGCACCCTCTCTATCGAGATTGAGCCATTCGTTCAGCCAGGCTTTATTTATGGCCTCTCGGATGGGCTTCCTCATGTCTGTGTGAAGAATAGGTTTTCCGTTTGTGGGAAGGTTGTTATTCAAAGCTGCATTTTTGGCTGCCACATCTGCTTCTTCGTTACCCTTGATGTCGATATGCCCTGGCACCCAACAAAAATCGATGGTAATGTTCTGAGATGCAGCAGTGTTGTGAGAAACGATAATCTCCTCGGCTAGAGGGGAGGGCTTTGCTTTTGGTTTCAAAGATTGTATAGCGCTTTGAGAATCTGAGTAGATAGTGAAACTCTTATTTCTGTTTTCCTCCCTTATGATGTGCTCTAGAGCCTGTTTTATAGCATAGATTTCGGCAGAGAAGATAGATGTCAGTTTGGGGAGGCGGTCACTGATGGTGAAGGTTTGAAATTTAGCTGCCCAGCCAACTTGCTGGTCCATTTTTGAACCATCTGTATAGATGGGCTCGGATTTATGTTCCTCTTGGTGTTTTAGAAATTCTGAGCGCAACTCTGATTCGTTTCTGTTTTTCTTGGTATTATTTAAGAACGAGCAAATCTTAACAGGTTGGTTAGCCCATGGGGGTGTCTCTGGGGTCTTGTGTGTGCATATTTCTGGTATCGCCAGTTGGTACTTCTCCAGCAGGGGTTGAATATATTCCATATTTGGAGTGGGGTCCTCGTTGGTCACTCCCACTATGACTTTATGGGTTGGCGTGTCGGGGAGGGCGTGAGCTTTAAAGAAATATCTCAAGGATATGACTTCTCTAGCATATTTTAG
>JBCBPW010000234.1:0-1013 GCA_039820545.1 Bacteroidota bacterium
GAATTTCAGCATAAAACGGGTTCATTATGTCATGAACGACAACACCAAGAATGCCCGACTTCGATGTCCTCAGAGAGGCAGCGCGCCTGTTGTAAATATAGCCAATCTCGCGTGCGTACGCTTTGACTTTCTCTTTGGTCGCATCTGCCACCAAAGGGCTATCGCGGAGCGCTAGTGATACTGTCGCTGTTGAGACGTTGAGCGCCTCGCCAATTGTCGACAGTTTTACTTTTTGGCTCATCGAAACCGACCAATGATCTCGCGGGATGCGGAGTGAAATTTAAAATTTTTAAAGGACCGCTGTAAAGAGGTGCACGCTATTTCTTTTTCTTGGACAAAAGGGATGCGATTTGCCTAGTTTTTTTGATACTAATTCGTCCTGTTCTGAAAAATTACGGATAATTGACAAGTGAGGCACATATTCCATAAAAGAGGCGGGAGGCCCAGAAAAGAGCCACAAAGGAGGCGTGAGAGGCGCGCCATTTTGTCTTCCCCTGGTAAACCAAATATGTCGGAGCAACCTCCGGAGTTGCCAAGCACGACCAAAAACAGTGTGTAAACAGTGAAAAAAGCACCCAACAAAATACACAAAATACTTTCACTCTTTCACGCCCGCGGCAAAGGTTTTCTCTATCCCCTGCTGAGATTACTTGTGCGCCAGTACCCAAAATTCTTTTTTATCCTGACTTCGAGATTTTTTACGTTTGTTTATAATGATAACCATCCCCCGCTCGCAACATAACACATTTCACGTTCGCTCATTTTCACTCTATCTCAAATTAACTTGCCGTTTTCCCATCAATACTATTTTCCCCTCCCCTCTGACATTCCAAAATTCTCGTGTACACGGATGAAAAAGAACTAAATATCAAATCAAAATTTCCTCGAAATCAACTTTTTTCCTAGAGATTTTTGTCATAATCTTTAAAAAAAGCCTCTGGAAGCTGGTCAATTTGCGTTTGATTAACTCTTATGATTTTCAAATTGTTAGATTTTGTCCTCTTAAAAGAATC
>JBCBPW010000235.1:0-797 GCA_039820545.1 Bacteroidota bacterium
GGTCGTTGCGCAAACAAATGTTCGGTGATCATACCTTACCTATTAGATATATCTTGCCTACAAGCATTACCAGAACAAGGTTCAATCTGTCCCAACCCACAAAGGTGCCCAGCTGCGTTAAAATCCCATATAAACAAACAACCCACAAAGCAGCAGTGGCAAGCAGGTGTATCTAGAGGACATTGTCCACAGGACACAGGGTTCCTTGGTGAGTGAGGGTAACCCATTCACTCGTAAACCAAACCCAAAGCAGCTTAACCTTGGAAAGCGCGAGCTAGAGATTATATGGGGGACCGGGTGGTACAGAGGTATCGACTCTGCTTCGCACACAGAAGTCCGGGGTTCAAATCCCGACTCGGTGAAATAGATGGACGCATTTCTTTATCCCTGTCTCAGTTGACCTTTGCTGTAATTTAGGGAGCTGGTGGTTAGTCGATTGGTGTGAATCGTTGCCGGCGGTGGTTCGGATCCCACTTAAAACTGTAGGACACCCGAAGCTGAATGCAAATTGCCCAGCTGCGTTAAAATCCCATAAAACAAACAAACAAACCAAACACCATAAAATGTGTATGCATTTGGCCAGAAGTTGCCGACTTTTCTCCCCTAAACCCAAAAAACCCGAATTCCTAACGTACCCCCCATCATTGTTGGAGTAGAAAAAAGTTTTTTTTAGCATTTCCTCACATTAAATCATCATTATATGCTATTACAAAACGTTTCCCCAAAAAATTCTAGTTAATTTACATGCGGATGAGTTGTAAATAATTACCGAATAGTTCAAAGAATTCAGCATTTAT
>JBCBPW010000236.1:0-686 GCA_039820545.1 Bacteroidota bacterium
GATTCTTATCCTGCCTTCTGTGTGAATCCATTATAGGTAGGACTGAAACTCGTCAGTAGTCAAGGTCTGACCTAAGACGATTTTGTGTGAATCCATTATAGGTAGGACTGAAACTCACAAGCTGGAGGAGGCTCATTGGATGGATGAGTGTGAATCCATTATAGGTAGGACTGAAACTCCTACCAAGATCAAGTCTAGGATGCTCATAAGTACGTGTGAATCCATTATAGGTAGGACTGAAACACAGGCAGGTAATAGGTCGCATATGGCTCATCTTCGGTGTGAATCCATTATAGGTAGGACTGAAACTCGATCGTTGATAATGAATTATTGTCGGCTATCCTCGTGTGAATCCATTATAGGTAGGACTGAAACCACAATGCAAAGACTATCACCCTTGATTGGCTGGAAGTGTGAATCCATTATAGGTAGGACTGAAACATGAAAATTCAGTATGTCATAGCGTTGGTAGTTGCGGTGTGAATCCATTATAGGTAGGACTGAAACTTGTACTTCGTTCCTCTTCTTTCGATGCGCAGAAGGTGTGAATCCATTATAGGTAGGACTGAAACAAGAAAATAAAAGTCTCTTTAAAGCCTGTTTAACAGGTGTGAATCCATTATAGGTAGGACTGAAACCTTCGTCGTCGTACATATCTAAAGTAAAGACTTCAGTGTGAATCCATT
>JBCBPW010000237.1:0-658 GCA_039820545.1 Bacteroidota bacterium
CCCCAAGAGAGTGTCCAGTAAATGACACATCTGCATATTCTTCAGTGGCAGAGAGTTCCTGCGCAATGGTTACAGATTCTGCATATTGTTCAGAGCCTCCAAATAATTGTTCGATATCCTCCTTGCCATCCTGAAAGTCTTGTGTTCCAGCAGTGGCGTAGATATATTCCGTTTGGCCTTCGAAAGTACCTTGGTAGAGCGCTCCTTGGAATCCAGAATCTTTTTTATCAACACGGACCACTTCCCATCCATTCTCTGCTACCGTTCCTACTTGCGCGTCATATACATGATTGGCAATTGGTACGTATATCTCATCTGGACACTTGGGGCAACGCCCGTCTGGGTCAGTGAGCTTAATTGGATTGCCCCAAACATAGGTGTAAGGAGACTTATCAACCTGATCGGTATGGCTTGCCAAAGGATCAAGAGACAAAAACCTAGCCGCCTCCCCATCATAAAACCGCGCCCCCCGATAATATATAAAATACTAGACACCGAAAGGTTAGCTTTCGGCTTCCTTCCTATGCCGATTAGTCCATCGGCATTGCTGCGCAGCGGTCGGTCGTCCCTTTCATGCTGCGTCGTCAAAAAGCGCTCCTCCGCCCCACTCGCCACAAACTTCCGCAGCGTCTCCCCGTACGGAAAGTAATCCTGCACC
>JBCBPW010000238.1:0-655 GCA_039820545.1 Bacteroidota bacterium
CTTCTTTGGGGAAGGACATGAGGGAGTTCCACAATACTCCCCCCTGAAGAAAGTAGGCCCATGGATATGGGTCTGCCGGCACGAGTAAACTTGATTGGAGGTACCTCATCCATGAGGTAGGCGGGTTTACAACGATCGATGGAAACCCAATCATGCTTGTTCCCGAGGTCGAGCTTGAGGGCCTTCTGGTTTCTGGCGATGATCTTGTAGGGACCTCTGTAAGGTCTGGAGAGAGGTGGCTTGACCGCATCGACTCGGGTGAAGACATGCGAAGCATCTTGGAGATCTGGAGGGATGTAGGTGTTCCTTGGCTTGTAAGTCTGTGGAGTGGGAAGGAGCTTCTGGACCGTGTTTCTGACGTCTCGAGGGCTGGAGAGGTGTGTTGATGCGAAAAAATCGCCTGGAACAGAGACGACTTCACCAAACACACGTTCTGAAGGGGAGATGTCGTCGGCAGACTTTGGAGTGGTTCTAAGTCCAAGGAGGACCCAAGGCAGGTGGTGGAACCAATTTCCAGTGGCACAGCGTGACATCAGGGCGGCTTTCAGGGTGCGGTGGAAACGTTCAACCAAGCCGTTCGCTTCTGGATTGTAGGCAGTGGTGGTGTTGTGCTGTATGCCAAGGCTGGTATTCACTGCAGACCACAGACTGGATG
>JBCBPW010000239.1:0-641 GCA_039820545.1 Bacteroidota bacterium
GCAAGTCATGCTCATGACTTTGACACTAATCATTAAGATATCAGCGACCGAAGGAATAGGGATCTCTATCTTAATAATCCAGTTTTTAGTGTCAACATTCCTTCGTTCGGGGAGGATAAAGAGTCGGAAGCCTTGGAGATCTTCGTTACAAGGACAAGAGATTCGGGAGAACTGCTAAAGAATACCTAAAGGGGAACTACATACCTAAAAGAAAGAAAAACCACACGAGTTCAAGATAAATTCACATCATCAACATCTAAAATAACATAAAAATAGACAAAATAATGGATAAAAGCACGAGTTCGGTGAGTATTTAGATCTCAGTCTCTAATTTGAGTCTCTAGCGCCGTGGCTTGTGGATGATTCACACCATTTGAGTCAATTCTCAACGATTCTTGCGTACGGGTACCTGTTTGTTACGCAATTCCAGCTGTACGAACTGATTTCTGCCAAAAATGCTTGTCATGCAGTGATCATGCTCGAACTCGATCCGGCCATATTGAATTTTGAACGAAATTTTCATTTCGGAACTGCTTCTATGTTACACACTCCCCGGGCTACCACTTCGGAGTCCTCTTCGAAGGAGTGCTCGGCTCGGGCCCTAGAGTTCCCAGAGATGACGTCCTAGACGTTTGTCCACA
>JBCBPW010000240.1:0-640 GCA_039820545.1 Bacteroidota bacterium
ATTGGCCATCGGGAGAAAAGGCAACGGAATATACGGCGTCTTCATGGCCTGCGAAGGATCGGATTTCCTCGCCTTGGAGGTTCAATAGCTTGGCGGTTTTATCTCCACTACCGGTCAAAATGTATTGGCCATCGGGAGAAAAGGCAACGGAATTTACGGTCTTTTCATGCTCTTCGAAGGATCGAATTTCCTGTCCTTGGCGGTTCCATAACTTGGCGGTTTTATCCCTACTACCGGTCAAAATGTATTGGCCATCGGGAGAAAAGGCAACGGAATATACGGCGTCTTCATGGCCTGCGAAGGATCGGATTTCCTCGCCTTGGCGGTTCCATAACTTGGCGGTATTATCCCTACTACCGGTCAAAATGTATTGGCCATCGGGAGAAAAGGCAACGGAATTTACGTAAGATGCATGTCCTTCGAAGGATCGAATTTCCTGTCCTTGGCGGTTCCATAACTTGGCGGTGTTATTCCAACTCCCAGTCAAAATGTATTGGCCATCGGGAGAAAAGGCAACGGAATTTACGCGAGCTTTATGTCCTTCAAAGGATTGAATTTCCTGTCCTTGGCGGTTCCATAACTTGGCGGTGTTATCGTAACTACCGGTCAATATGTATTGGCCATCAGGAGAAAAGGCAAC
>JBCBPW010000241.1:0-619 GCA_039820545.1 Bacteroidota bacterium
CTACCTATAGCGGAGCAGCTTCCCGCCCTATGTAGATCGGAGTCTACGTATAGCAGGTAGTTTTCTCCATAAAAAAACCTCCCAGTCTCCTGGGAGGTTCAAAAGTGTGGCATCGACCTACTCTTCCACCTGTTACGGCAGTACCATCGGCGCTACAAGGCTTAACTTCTCTGTTCGGGATGGGAAGAGGTGGACCCTTGTGCTATGGACACCGATCTTGGAGCTTGCTGTGTTGGACTTCTCTACTGAACAGGTCTTATTTTGTGTCCTTTCGTACTGCCTGCTTGGTTCAGTAAGTTGTCAAACGCTCATTTTATACGTCTTGGGATGCTTCTTAGCTACACTTGACTTGTACCCCAACTGAGTACATAAGTCATAAGTAAACAACATCCCTCCGACTAAAAGAAGTGGTACATATCATCGACACATACGCCCTTCCTGTCTTTAACATAAGAAGGAATGCACAGTAACGTTGCAAATAAAGAAGAAAGATTCGGGTAATTAGTACAGCTCAGCTAAACATGTCACCATGCGTACACTTACTGCCTATCTACGTAGTCATCTTCTACGACCCTCATGGAAAACTCATCTTGCGGTGGGCTTCGCACTTAGATGCTTT
>JBCBPW010000242.1:0-609 GCA_039820545.1 Bacteroidota bacterium
GATTGGCGAGGTTAAGGGTATCAATCCGCCATAGGTTTCAAAAGAATCTGAAACAAAAAAGTTTTTTTCATCATGCTGTATGGCATGTTTTTTTAGCCAAAAAGTGGCCTGTATATAAAAAATCACTGCGGGAAAACGGAAGCTGGCAGCCAGAAACGGTTTTCAGATATGGAATGAGCAGGAAATTTGCCATCATACCATATGGTTTTTGGAGGAATTTAAATTTTGAACTGAGCGAAAAATTTCCCTGGGGTCCCCCCTTTGCTGAATTTTGAAAACTTTGAGGCAGCATTGCTCGGCAGCAGGTCAACTCAGGACGACGAAACTTTACATGCTAATTCTAGAGGTCGGGTGTGTAAATCCGCCATAGGTTAGAAAAGAATCCGAGACGAAAAAATTTTTTTGACCCTGCTGTATGGCATGTTTTTTTCAGCCAAAAGTGGCCTGTATAAAAAAGTGCATTGTGGGAAAACTAAACACGGCAGCAAGAAACGGTTTTCAGATATGAAAAGGGCAGGTCAACTCAGGACGACGAAACTTTACATGCTAATTCTAGAGGTCGGGTGTGTAAATCCGCCATAGGTTAGAAAAGAATCCGAGACGAAAAAA
>JBCBPW010000243.1:0-607 GCA_039820545.1 Bacteroidota bacterium
ATTATTTATTTTATTTTTATCGTTTTCTTCCTTCTGGTTTCTAGCCTCAGTACCCTAGCTGTGGTACAGTCCTCCTAGTAAGTCCCATTCCAATGAGACCGGGGACACTATAGGTTTTATCAGTGTCTGTCTGTCTGTCTACTTAATTTTTCCGCACCTTTATTGGCTATCTTATCAGGTATCAATTTGAGACATGGAACAGGGGAAGGTATTAATGAGTTACAGATCAAGTTTGAATTTCGTTCCAATTGACCAAATATTTGAAAATCTACAGGGCTTTAAGTACATTCAGTTAATGGCTCGGAAGGGGACTGATATCGCTTGTGATCAACCTGCCTTGTTTGCATAAGTATACACAGACACACCCAAACTTTTTATTTCATTCATACATCCATTTATATTTGCAGGGGGGAGTGACGAGCCGTGGGTGGGCCTCCCGAGTGAGTGTATGAATCCCCTTCGTGGGAAGGGGTAGAAGAATATTAACGGGAGGTTTCACCAGCGTACATGATGAAAGTGTGAATGTGGCAATTTTGTTACCTTCTGGATTTTGTGCAGGCCACCCCTACAACAGGGAAAAGGACTTTTGATGAAAAAAAAAATCTAT
>JBCBPW010000244.1:0-588 GCA_039820545.1 Bacteroidota bacterium
AACGCACCCTCCCCACCCCCATCAATCAACTGGTTTGCACACTCTTTCCCTACACTACGATCTTCGTATCTCAAGTATCTACAAGAAACTTAGAAATAAAAGCAAGTTACCAAGAAAACTTCAAGACGAATCCAGAATCTACAGAGTGAAAAGAAGTTTGATACTCAAAGCAAGACAGAAGATTGAAAGAAAACTATTTGTCTACAAGAAACTCATCGAAGGAAAAGACAAAGGAAAAGAAGAAGAAGAAGAAGAAGAATACACAAGAAAAGTAACAAGGAAACTACAATTACAAGAAAATTCGAGAATATCCTCAACGCGAGTTTGTGAAGTGAAGCAGAAGCCAGTTCCAGAGACAACTTACAAATCTACCAGAAAAATATTCGACGTGAAACTTATCAGTGGTACCCAAGAAGAAGACGAAAAGACAAGAAGAAGAAGGAGAAGAAGGCGAAGAAGAAGAAGAGTGGTGTGTGCCTACCCTTGACGTACGCCCCATTGATGTATCCCTAGACGTGTGTGTGTGTTTGTGGGAGCTACCTGATGGCGAACAGAGTATCCCATTGCCAGCAGAGCCTTCCCTTCCCT
>JBCBPW010000245.1:0-586 GCA_039820545.1 Bacteroidota bacterium
CATTGGTGGGTCTGCTTTTTCAAGATTGGATTCGCCAATTATCTCATCATTCAATTTAATTATGTAGGTTTTATTCGTCTTCAACATAATTTATGTACGTTCCTCCCAAATTAAAAATATGATAACCACAATGTTCTGTAAAAATTCCAACTTCTTTAAGTTCAGATGCATTTATCACAAGTGCATGTCTAAATTCAGCAAATGAATCATCTTCAAATTTGATTTCTACCTTTCGATTTGGAAAGAAGTCATACGCACTCAGTCTTTTTCTATCTTCATCCCCATTCGATTTCAAGTATTCAACTATTTTCAATTTCCACCTTTCTGGTAAATCTTCATGTTTCATGGTTTTCTTTTTTTCTTAATGACGCCCAACGCCTAGCGCATGCACCGTGGCCATATCCTTATGCCATGGATGTCATGCGCTTTGTTGTGCGTCTGTGTTTATTTTCATCTCTTTAAATCTTGTCAAAATCTTCCCATAGTAGTTTTTATAATTGTATTGTTTCATCATCTCCTTTTCTATAAAATCTTTGGAATTCAGAACTCCCCAGTTTTCATGATTTGACTCGAAAATAAATATATC
>JBCBPW010000246.1:0-578 GCA_039820545.1 Bacteroidota bacterium
GTTTGGCATGTGCCTGACATCGCCCCGTGTGCAAACAGTCGCGATCGTGGTCAGCATCGGAGCAGTCATTCTTGCGGCAGCTGCCCTAGCTGCCGTTTCGTCGACAGCTGCTGTCATTCTCATCTTGGCCTTTGCCACGGTGGTGCTCGTGCAAGGCGACTGGACCCTCAGCGACCGTCCGCCCATCAGTCCTGTGCCCGCCGCTGTGTCGGCCACCGCCGCGGCTCTCAGACACCGCCGCCAAAGGCTCGACTTTGCCGGGGTGATGCAGGCCCGCCAGCGCGGCGGAGGCGGCAGCAGCAGCAGCAACAGCAGCAGCAGCAACAGCAACAGCAACAGCAGCAGCAGCGACAGCGCTACCGGAGTCGTGGAGGACCGCTACAGAACCTGGAGCCTTGGGCAAGACGGTGCCGAGGCCATGGCTACCATCGAGTTGGCTGACGAGGCCGTGGAGACCGCCGGCAGCACCAACTCCGGCCCCGACGGCGCCGCCGCCGCCGCCGTCGCCGCCGCCGCCCCCGCTGCCGCCCCCGCTGTGGACGAGGACGGCTGGCCGGCCGGGCTGGCCGCCCTGCTGG
>JBCBPW010000247.1:0-308 GCA_039820545.1 Bacteroidota bacterium
GTAAGTCTGCTAATTTAATGAATTTATCGTTCGGCTGTACTTGACCTTCACTAAGCTTTTTCTGAAGTCCTCTCATTTGTTTTTCATTCTTCTGTTGTGAAATCCTTTTTTGCATTGCTTCCCATGAGGTTGCATTTCTAGCAAGAGAAACCATATTCCCATCTGGATCAATAAATCTAATCGGGTTGTTAGCTGCGTAGTTATAAGGAGAAAACGTCTGATACTCCTCTGCCAACGGATCCACCCCATTCCATCTTCCTACAGTCGGATCATACATCCTAGCCCCATAGTCATACCACCCTAGATTT
>JBCBPW010000247.1:318-575 GCA_039820545.1 Bacteroidota bacterium
AGATTTAACTCGTCCTGTAGCTCCTTTCCGTTGTAGAGATACTGATTTTCGGGGGAGATTACTATACTTTGGTCGGTATTGTGCTGCGGCTCGCGACGTCCAAGTATTCCGTCGGTTGCAGCGGGGTAATAGCCCTCCACTATCTGCCTGATGTCGATTCCATTCAATGGATCAGGATTGATTCGCCCATCTTGGTTTTGGTCTGAGAAGACGACTCTCGTAGCTCACCTTTAGGGCCCCTACCCCAAAGCTTCGCG
>JBCBPW010000248.1:0-574 GCA_039820545.1 Bacteroidota bacterium
TTTGAATATATTCTCTTGCATCTTCAGGCAAGGTTTTCCTGATGATATTTACTGCATTTTCTCCAGAAGGTTTAATTTTATTCCCGTCAGGATCAACGAAAATAATTGGATTATTTAGAGTATAATTATATAGGGAAAATGCCAAATACTCCTCCGCCAAAGCATCCACCCCATTCCATTTTCCTACAGTCGGATCATACATCCTCGCCCCATAGTCATACCATCCCAGATTCAGCTCATCTTGTAGCTCCTTTCCATTATAAAGGTACTGATTTTCGGGAGAAGTCGTGGTAGCAAAGCTCCCCGAATGACTCATCCCAAACGGGTAATAGCCTTGTATCACCTGCACGACATCCTGCCCTGCGATGGGATCGGGATTGACTCTTCCATCTTTGTCTCCGTCTTGGAAGACGACTCTGATAGCTCACCTTTAGGGCCCCTACCCCAAAGCTTCACGCATGGTCGGTGAGGTTATATCTCCGATCCATCCCAAGTGACTCTGCCCTTGGCGTGCTGAAACTGGATGAGTTGCTTGTCTACTTGGGTGGCGTTGCCGTCAGCGTCTTCATACTGG
>JBCBPW010000249.1:0-571 GCA_039820545.1 Bacteroidota bacterium
AGAGGACATAAAATCTTTGAGCAGCCGAGTTGGGATGGGATCCAACAGGCATGTAGATGGTTTAGCTTTACTGATAGTTGAGGTCAACTCAGAGAGGCCCACAGAAGAGAAACAATCCAGAGTCAAATCAAAAACAGAAGAAATCAATGAAGCTGCAGGGACGTCCACAGCCGCCGACAGCTGGGCCTGGCCGATCTCATCTCTAATTTTGATTATTTTCCTGCTAAAAAAGCTCATAAAGTCTTCACTACTGAGAATCGCAGGAATGCATGGACTAACAGAGTTGTGACTCTTTGTCAGCCTGGCTACAGTGCTGAACAGAAATCCTGATCCCGACAGGATCACGCTAATGGAATATCTCTGCAGTGAGGCTACACGGAGCTCCTCCTGTGCGAAGGAGACGGAGGACAAGGAACTTTATATGTTTAGGTGCTCCAGGTGGTCGCACGGGGAATCCGCCCGGAGGAGGCGAGGAAGACAGCCCTCCTCTGCTGTGTTTTCTCCGGCTCCCTCCTCTGTGGCGGTCCATATGGACACTCCCTCCTCTCCAGTCTCAGAGACGGTCCCGGAC
>JBCBPW010000250.1:0-553 GCA_039820545.1 Bacteroidota bacterium
TACTGATCAATAAACAATATATAATCCATAACGAGGTAGTTTGATATTTAAAAGAATTTGATCAGTAGACTAGTAATCAGTTACACTCAAGATCTCTATGTGAACGGATGGTATTCAATTTGTACAAATAGCCTTGTTGCTTTACGTATCCCGTAATGATTATATAATTTTCTAGTGGTTCGGATCCCACTTAAAACTGTAGGACACCCTTCTACATTGCACTCATTGTATAGAATGATGTATTTCCAGTATTGGATGTATGATCATGTGGTTCGGATCCCACATTAAACTGTAGGACATGTTGCTGAATGCTCTAATGCATTAGTAATTTTGATGGAACTTCCGTCAATATGCTAGTCCGCAAATCTATTGTCCGCTATATTTGGCGATTGCGGTTTGCGATGGCGGAAGGTGTTCATTTTTCAATATGGCGGAATTTGCGGAGCGGAAGGTACCTTATCAGCTTGGCGGAATTGCGATAGCGGAAGTGCTAAAATGATTTGCGGTGCCCAACACTGATATATATATATACACATACACACACACACACACA
>JBCBPW010000251.1:0-556 GCA_039820545.1 Bacteroidota bacterium
TTTCTCCGAATTTCCGCAAAGAGGATGACCAGAGATGGGTGAGATAGGAAAGTAGATCACCAGTAGACCTCGCCTTACGGAAGCCATACTGATGATCGGAGAGAAGGGAGTGGGATTCAAGGTGTTTGAGAAAATGAAAATTAAGAAGAAACTCGAAGACTTTAGAGATAGCAGAAGTAAGGGCTATAGGAGGATAGTTGGAGGGATTAGAATGGTCACCCTTCTTAGGAACAGGCTGAACCAGGGCATGCTTCCAAGATTTAGGGTAGGTGGAGGTTTTGAGTATGAGACGAAAAAGACGGCAAAGCACTGGCGCCAACTCAACCGCAAATTCCTTCAGGAACCTAGGTGGGATTCCGTCAGGGCAAGATGCCTTGTTCGTCTTCAGAGATGAGAGTACCCTACGAACTTTACGAGTAGAAATGATAGGTGGGTAATAGGATTAGAAATGGGTAAAGAAGGAGGTTCAGGAGCATTGGAATTGTCGAGGGAAGAATTAGTAGAAAAGAGAGTGCCTAGAAAGGCGCTTCTTTGGGGAAGGAACTGAGGGAGTTCC
>JBCBPW010000252.1:0-539 GCA_039820545.1 Bacteroidota bacterium
CTCATTCGGGCGAATCTCTGAATTGTACCTGTTGGAATTGAAACAGGGTATTCTATGAGTCCTTTCTTGATTATTATCAACTCTGAATTGTACCTGTTGGAATTGAAACTCAGCTCCGCATCCTTTTCCTCATTCTGCTGCATCACTCTGAATTGTACCTGTTGGAATTGAAACGTGTTAGCAAATAAATATTCTTTGCTGATTTTGGTATCTCTGAATTGTACCTGTTGGAATTGAAACCTATTAGTTTAAATACTGATAGAGGCAAAAATTTACTCTGAATTGTACCTGTTGGAATTGAAACCCACTTTTGAGGACCGATAGACATAAGCAATTTGACTCTGAATTGTACCTGTTGGAATTGAAACATAACGACACTTGCAATCACAGCTCAATTATTCGCGCTCTGAATTGTACCTGTTGGAATTGAAACAGTGCAAGATATTTTTCTTCGGTTAAATTTGGATCGCTCTGAATTGTACCTGTTGGAATTGAAACACTTGATAATAAATCGGCTGGCGCGTTGGGCTTTATCTCTG
>JBCBPW010000253.1:0-537 GCA_039820545.1 Bacteroidota bacterium
GAGAGAGAGAGAGAGAGAGAGAGAGAGAGAGAGAGAGAGAGAGAGAGAGAGAGAGAGAGAGAGAGAATTTGTACTGTGAGGTCTCAATCAGGAAGGGCAGAATAACACGCCAGGAAGGTCAGTTGAAGAATGTGTATTTAAGCCACTGAGGCAGCAGGATATATACAGCGCTGGCTGACTTCAACGGCAAACTACAGTGAGCCTGAGTCGACCAGCGATACAATACAAAATACAATCTTGAATAAAAATGAAAGGAAATACAAAAAGGTGGTTTTTATACATTCAAATGAAAGGTCTTTGAAAGCTGAACACAATGGTATATAAATCAATTATAAAGACAAGACCTTTGAGAAATTAGGAATGATTATGTATTTTGGATCTTGAAGTTTAGCGGCCGCCTTCTTCGTATCCTCCGCTATGAGCTTAGGCTGGCGTATCAGGAGGCAGGTAGACGGAGTCGATTCTAGTGCCTAACAAGGCGCTTCTTTGGGGAAGGACATGAGGGAGTTCCACAATACTCCCCCCTGAAGAAAGTAG
>JBCBPW010000254.1:0-534 GCA_039820545.1 Bacteroidota bacterium
TTCTCTCTTCACTTTTCTTCTTCATTTTCCTTATGGATACCATATTCCGTGGAAGCTTATTTATAAGTAAATGGCCTCTGGCTTTTTCCACATGAATAGGTATTCATTTTTTAATAATAATAATAATAATAATAATAATAATATTAAGAAAATAGATTAATTAAAGGTTATTAAAGGTCACGAAACTGTGACAGAACGCAGGAGGCAAGCATATATGTTCCCATATTGGAAACATGGCCAATGGCTACTAATTAGTAGCTCTCCATAATCCATCAGCCAGTCTAGAGACTCAGGGTGGTCGAGGGGTCTATGGCTCTCAAAGAGAGGAAGGACTCACTATGTCCCACCCTAACCTCCCCCCTAGTAGAGCTCACCTACCAGGAGTACTCCTCTCGAACCCAGAAAAACTTTTCGATCTGAGCTGGGATCGAACTCGGGACCACACGGTTGTGAGTCCCGAGCGTTACCTCTGGGACACGGGTGATAGTGAAAGGAAGTTTGCCATTATTATTATTATTATTATTTAAAAAAATT
>JBCBPW010000255.1:0-532 GCA_039820545.1 Bacteroidota bacterium
CAATCATCAAAATGTCATCAAGATATGCCATGACATGATCCAAAGAAAACCCAGACAGGACAGCATTCATCAACCGCTGAAACGTAGCAGGGGCATTACAAAGGCCAAAAGGCATACGCTTAAACTGCCAATGCCCTGCACTTGTCGAAAAAGCTGTAAATGGTTTTGATGATTCTGCCATCGGAACCTGATAATATCCTCTTATCAGATCCAATGAGGTAAAATACTGAACCCCATGAAGGTTGTAAAGGGCATCCTCAATATTGGGAAGTGGGAAAGCATCTTTATAACCTTCATGGGGTTCAGTATTTTACCTCATTGGATCTGATAAGAGGATATTATCAGGTTCCGATGGCAGAATCATCAAAACCATTTACAGCTTTTTCGACGAGTGCAGGGCATTGGCAGTTTAAACGTATGCCTTTTGGCCTTTGTAATGCCCCTGCTACGTTTCAGCGGTTGATGAATGCTGTCCTGTCTGGGTTTTCTTTGGATCATGTCATGGCATATCTTGATGACATTTTGATGATTG
>JBCBPW010000256.1:0-531 GCA_039820545.1 Bacteroidota bacterium
TTCGTCCTACCATCAATGGTTTGAGCGGTTCTACTTTGCAGATCGAAGTGATAGCAGATGTCAACTCTTCTTCTGAGCTGCCTCATATCGACAATGTCCTAGTAGAAGGCTTTGGTTTCACACCGCCTACATGCTCCTTCTCATTCGGTTCCAACTCAGGTGTATGTAACGCATTTACTTCTGGAACAGATACCTACACGGCTACGTTCAACTTCTCGGGTGCTGGAAACGGCGACTACACCGTGACGGCTAGCACAGGTACGGTTGTACTGGACAATGATCCTGATGCTGTGGCTACGGGTTCCTTCCGCGTGACAGGTGTACCTGAGGGCACAGATGTGACTGCGACTGTCAATGGTGTGAACTGCTCGAATATCACTTCGACTGTAACAGCGCCTACTTGTGCGCAACCTGCGCCTGGAGGCTTCACTTTGACGTCTTTGAGTGTGGCGACACAGTTGTTCCCACGTATTACATGGACGAGTTCCACGGGTGCCGATTCTTACACAGTAGAATTGAGTGTAGGGGGAG
>JBCBPW010000257.1:0-527 GCA_039820545.1 Bacteroidota bacterium
GAGTCGTGTTCTCTGAGATCTGAGAGAGAGAGAGAGAGAGAGAGAGAGAGAGCAGAACAGCAACACCAATATGCTGCAACTATCCCACGCTGCAACACATCTCAGTTCCAGAGATGCTTCATCCCTTTTACCAGCAAACTCTGGAATAGCCTTCCTGATGATGTGATGGTTGAGGATCCATCTAAGTTCAAGAGGAAATGCAATAGGTTTTTACGGGATAATCATGGGAGAAATTAATTGTGATTTTTATCACTATTTTTTAAAATATATTTATTATTTTATCTTTTAGTCATTTTTAACTCTGACTAACTATTTTAAAGTAAATTTTACCTTTCTTTCTCTCTTCACTTTTCTTCTTCATTTTCCGTATGGATACCATATTCCGTGGAAGCTTATTTATAAGTAAATGGCCTTTGGCTTTTTCCACATGAATAGGTATTCATTTTTTTAATAATAATAATAATAATTCAGATACAAATTCAGAAAACATAGACAACGACAAAGCTATTCTCTATTTAAAGAAGTCC
>JBCBPW010000258.1:0-519 GCA_039820545.1 Bacteroidota bacterium
ATCGATTTTCCACTTCACGGTTGGGCGCCCCTCAATGTTGGGACACTTGCAACACATTAGGGGATGGATTTTTCACCTCTTGGGCGCTCTATCGTATAATTTAGTCTTATTTAGTTTATAATAGCCGCCCCGGTAGCTCAGTTGGTAGAGCGCTGGAATCGCTCTGAGTGCGTGCTGTGGCAGAGCACGTAGAGGCTTGGGATCGGTTCCCCGGAGACGCTTCGGCGCTCAATGTTTGCGCTACGTAGGTCAGCTGGCAACTGACTGGTGAGAGGTGACCCTGAGCGGGGCGGCCGTCCCTGTACTTTGTGGGACGTTAAACTTTGGCTGTAAAATTGAACCCGCCCTTGCGGGAATTGCTTGTTCGGATGGTGGGGTCGGGGTCTCCGTGACAAGTCCCAGGCTTATAGTGAGACCTCGGCCGCAAAGTCAAAATTTAAAAAAAAAATTAAAAAAAAAAAAAAAAAAAATAAAAAAAAAAAAAAAAAAAAAAAAAGAAAAAAAAAAAAAAAAAAAAAA
>JBCBPW010000259.1:0-514 GCA_039820545.1 Bacteroidota bacterium
CCCAAAATTTCAGAGTTCAAAATCGACTTTACAAAGTAGTCGCAAACACTGTGGAAAAGAATATCCTTGTTCTGGTTGCACTACACGTTAGTACCACTAGTAGGGGCTGCGTTCGTAGAGTTCCTTCTGCTCTGGGATGCACTGAGTGAAATTGAAAGGTCCAAAAGTTTTGATTTGAGGTCACTCCTGTGATCTCACTAATATGGTATCCAGAGGTCTCGGAAATCTCCAATACTGCAACTAGCTTCCTGTTTTTGATACCACGGTTACTACCCAATATGTCGAGCTGGAAAATGAGCTTTGAATCAGTTCCCGGTCACAATTGACTATCTGGGTGGGCAATACTCGGGTTGTCCACCTTCGACTTTTCGGGGATCTCGTATCCGATAGAGTCAAACTTCTCCAATAATGATTTGATCGTGCTCAAAATCACTCCACACACTCAGTTTTTCACGTAGAACACGAATATGAGCTCAGAATTGCTCTCCGAGGCTTAGAAAAAATTTCAGAGATG
>JBCBPW010000260.1:0-511 GCA_039820545.1 Bacteroidota bacterium
TAGGATGAGTTAACTACTGATAATCAAGCCCTTATTTACTCTAGAGGCCTCTGTGTTCGATTAGACATGGCATAGGTTCTGCTGGGACACTCCGAATAATATGAAGCGCCTAAGGTTAGTTTCGAAGAGATGCCTTGGGGTATGTGGCAGTAATTTAGAGGGGTCATTTACGAACTTTTGGAGGATATGGATCTGAGGATTGATCCCAAGGGGTTTTGTGTAAATAAGAAATATCTGGAAAATATGGCTTACTGGAAAAGAAGCTGCCTAAAGAGAAAGGAGATATGCAGTATGAGGAGAAATCCTATGAAAAGGTGCTGAAATCTTGCCTTCGGCATATCAGAGAGACTGCGTGGCTGATAAGCGACGCGGAGTGAGAGAAGCGGTGCAGGCATGATCCATGATGCCCCCAAATAAATCTTAAGGTCATAAAAGGGGGTACATGTGGCCTATTCTTTATGATTCTTGGAGATCTTCTTAGTTTTTCTCGTATTAAATGTTGAATTTATTA
>JBCBPW010000261.1:0-507 GCA_039820545.1 Bacteroidota bacterium
CACCATAATCGTTTGCTCAGATGATTGCAGTTCTCCAAACGTGATCCACTCTTCTTGAAAGGGAACTACAATTTCCACCGAGAACTCCAGACTACTACCATCCCTAGTCCATTCCAGGAATTGCACAGGCTCCACCTCTTCAATATCCGTTCTTTCCATTCGCTCGAGTATCTCATCCAATGTCGAACGATTCCAAACGGAGGCATAAGTGGGCTGGGTCTTTACGATAATACTCACTATGGCTGGCTTAGCCCGAATTTTGAAAACATCCTGCTCCCTCACCAGGTCCCCTCCCCGGGCCATATCGATTGGAGTCCCCTCCAATCTCATGATTTCCTGAGTTCGGGTCAATAGGGTAGGAGCTTGCTTTTGACAATGAATCAGCTTTAACTTGCAACATGGACAATGCTTCTTCGGCTTATGAATCCGTCGCCTGGGCCGTCCACTACTTCCCTCTGAATGCGTCCCATCCGAATTACGCGGCGTGATGGAATCTTGGGTGGCAAT
>JBCBPW010000262.1:0-504 GCA_039820545.1 Bacteroidota bacterium
AAATCATTCATTGAGCGACACTTGCCAAAAGCACCCTGTCACTGACATTAATATATACCCAGAATGATTTTAGCTCCTTGATTATCATTTTTATTATTATTATTATTATTCTTGGTTAATGTGTACAATATTCAGATGGAAAAAGCCTAGAGGCCATTTACTCAGAATACTGAGCTTCCAAAGAATATTGCACCCCTATGTCAAAAAGAAAGGAAAAATAGGCGTTAGAGAATAGAATATAATGAATAATAAATAAATAATAAGAAAAGATAAGTCAATAAATAAAAAATATTAGTTAAAAATCGATAAAACCCTCACTTAGAGCATCATTACAAAGTTTTTTAAAAGCAGTAGAATCTTCCTGAAAAAATATCAGCAGGAAGATCATTCCAGAGCTGCGCAGTGCTGGGTAAAAAAGTCCTCCGAAATTGTGAAGTGCGACAAAGTGAAATTTGCACTGCATATTGATGTTGTCTCGCTGCAAATCGTGTTGCCCTAGGGAGA